>NZ_JAALEG010000085.1 GCF_011058165.1 Rhodococcus aetherivorans | reverse complement strand
GGGCCGGAGCCAGCTTGCCGTCCCATTCCGCGGTGACGTTGGAGGCGTCGATCGGCTGCCGGCGTGACCGCAGGTACATCAGCAGCGACAGCGCGCACAGCACCGCGAACACCACGATCACGCCCGGCAGGCCGCCGATCAGGTGGGCCAGACCCCAGCACACCGCGCCGACGAGCGCCGCGGACGGCAGCGTGATCAGCCAGGCGACGGCCATGCGGCCGGCGACGCCCCAGCGCACGTTCGCGGAGCGGGTGCCGAGTCCGGACCCCAGGATCGAACCGGTCGCCACGTGGGTGGTCGACAGGGGCAGACCGAAGTGGCTCGAGGTGAGGATGATCGCGGCCGACGACGACTCCGCCGCCATGCCCTGCGGCGGTGCGATCTCGACCAGTCCCTTGCCGAGGGTGCGGATGATGCGCCAGCCACCGAGGTAGGTGCCCAGGGCGATCGCGACGGCGCAGGAGAGCTTCACCCAGAACGGCATCTCCGCGTCGGCGGTGAGGCTGCCGTGCGCGACGAGCGCCAGGAAGATCACGCCCATCGTCTTCTGCGCGTCGTTGGTGCCGTGCGCCAGCGACACCAGGGAGGCGGAACCGATCTGGCCGATGCGGAAGCCGTGACCGCGGGTCTCGTCGGGCACCGTGCGGGTGATGCGGTGCACCGACCAGGTGCCGACCGTGGCGACGAGTGCCGCCACCACCGGCGCCAGCAGCGCCGGGATGATCACCTTGCCGATCACTCCGTCCCACACCACGCCGTCGATCCCGAGGGAGGCGAGGGCGGCGCCGATGAGGCCGCCGAACAGTGCGTGCGACGAGCTCGACGGCAGGCCGAACAGCCACGTCGCCAGGTTCCACAGGATGCCGCCGACGAGACCGGCGAACACGATGAGCAGCAGTGCCTCGCCGCCGGTGCTGCCCAGGTTGACCACCCCCTTGGCGACCGTCGCGGCGACCTCGACGGACAGGAACGCGCCGACGAGGTTGAGCGAGGCGGAGAGGGCGACCGCCACCTTCGGTTTCAGGGCACCGGTGGCGATCGATGTCGCCATCGCGTTCCCGGTGTCGTGGAAGCCGTTGGTGAAGTCGAATGCGAGGGCAGTGACTACCACCACCAGGAGGACGACAAGCTCTGCGGTCACATCTGCCGATTGTGAGGTAGCCGGTGGGTAAAAGTACAGCGACGGCGAGGTGAACGCGGACACCCCGGCTCCTTCCGGTGGTGGCAGCCCGCGTGCGCCGGTTCCCCGCTGTGTGGAGTTTCACTCGGCGCGGAGCGTGTGACCGGCTTCACGGCAGGTCTCACTGAACGGGAATCTCTCGTCCCGCCCTTCCCGGCCCTGGCTAGCTTTCGCCGCAGTACACCGCCCCGGAGCTTCCGCCGGACGGAGCCCCGCGACGAAGGAGACACCCGACCTTGAACAAGCACACACTCGCCAGGACCGTGCTGGCGCTGACGGCGTCCGCGGCGCTGCTCTCGGCCTGTGCCGGCGAACGCGGCGCCGACCCGTCGGGCGGGGCCGGCGCGACCGGGACCGGGGCCGCCGCGGCCGATACCGTCGCGGTGGACAAATTCGGCACCCTGGACTCACCGTGCGGGGAGGGGGACGCCGCGGGCGCCACCGACCAGGGCGTGACCGACACCGAGATCCGCATCGGCTACGGCGACGACCGCGGCTACGCCAAGAGCCCGGGCCTGAACAAGGAGATGTCGGACGCCGTCTCCGCGATGATCGACTGGTGCAACGCCCAGGGCGGCATCAATGGGCGCACGATCGTCGGCACCGACTACGACGCAGCGATGACCCAGGCCAACTCCGTCATGCAGGACGCGTGCCGCTCCGAGTTCATGATGGTCGGTCACGGCTTCGCGATGGACCAGACCGCCGAGCAGACCCGCGTGGCCTGCAACCTCGCCGCGGTGCCCGGCTTCACGGTGTCGCCGGAGGCGGCCAACGGCCCCATGACCTATCAGGGGGTGCCGTTCCCGGTGGACTACGCCAACGGCTCGGCATGGTTCCAGATGGCGCAGCTGCGGCCGGACCTGAAGGACAAGTTCGACCTGGTCGGCAGCACGATGCCGACCATCATCACGTCGCTGACCAAGGTGCGCTCGATCGCCGAGGCCGCCGGGTTCGAGCTGAAGAACTGCGGCGTCACCATCAACTACGACGGCGAGGCCAGCTACGTCCCGTTCGCCGAGAAGTTCAAGGAGTGCGGCGTCGAGGGCCTGTGGACCTCCCGGTCGCCCGTGCCGAACGAGCTGAACTTCTTCAAGGCGCTCGACCAGGTGGGCATCGATCCCGTCCTGATGGGTGAGGCGACCTGGTACGGCCAGACCGTCGAGGAGGCGAACGCCGGCGGTCTGCTCGACAACCTGCACGCGGGCATGACCTTCCAGATGCTCGAGAACGCGGACAAGGTGCCGGCGGTGCAGCAGTACCTCGACCTCGTCGGGGAGAAGGGCGGCAAGACCGCGCTGCTCGGCATGCAGGCCACCTCGTCGTTCCTGCTGTGGGCGACCGCGGCGAAGGAGTGCGGCTCCGACCTGACCCGGCAGTGCATGATCGACGAGCTGTCGCAGATCCACGAGTGGGACGGCGGCGGACTGCACGCCGTGACCGACCCGGGTGCCAACATGCCGGCCAGCTGCGGTCTGACGGTCACGCTGACGGGCGAGACGTACACGCAGGCGTTCCCGCAGACCGCCGCCGAGTTCGAGTGCAACGACGCGTACCTCGTCAAGACCGCCCCGGAGACGTGGGGCACCGAACTCGGACCCGACCGGATCGCCACCAAGTTCATGAACCCGAACGTGATCAAGCCGCAGGACTGACCGGCCTGCACCGACCGGCGGGGCGGTGCCCGCACGGCACTGCCCCGCCTCCCCACGACCGGTTCTCTACCGACAGGGCTTCACCATGGACACATTCGTGACGTTCACGATCCTGGGCCTCGTGCTCGGGTCCGTGTACGCGATCGCGGCCTCCGGGCTCGTTCTGACCTACAACACCTCCGGAATCTTCAACTTCGCGCACGGCGCCCAGGCCATGCTCGGTGCGTTCCTCTACTGGCAGCTCACGGCCGGCTGGGGGCTGCCCGTCCCGTTGGCCCTGCTCGTGGTGCTGTTCCTCGCGGGGCCGCTCATGGGCCTGGCGCTGTACGTCGTGATCATGCGGGGCCTGCGGGACACCGCCGAGGTCACCAAGATCGTCGTGACCGTCTCGGTCATGCTGGGGATGCTGTTCCTGTCCCAGTGGTTCTGGCATCCCGAGAAGCCCCGCTCGCTCGGCATGTTCTTCGGCGACGACGCCGGGATCAGCGTGCTCGGCGCGTTCGTCCGCGTCCACGAGATCCTGTGCGTGGTCGCGGCCATCGGGATCGCGGTCGGCCTGCGCATGCTCTTCCAACGCACCCGGATGGGCGCCACCATGCGCGGCGTCGTCGACGACCCCGACCTGCTGCGGCTCAACGGCCACAACCCCGAACGGATCGCCGCGTTCTCGTGGGCGCTCGGCTCCACCCTCGCCGTCCTCGCCGGGGTGCTGATCACCCCGATCAGTGGCGGCAGCCTCGAGGCGAACATGCTCACCCTGCTCGTCATCGACGCGTTCGCGGCCGCGATGTTCGGCCGGCTCAGCTCGATCCCGCGCACGTTCGTCGGCGCCCTCGTGCTCGGCCTCGCCGGCGCCTACCTGATCGGCTACGCACCCTCGTCCTGGGCCTGGACGTCGAACCTGCGGGTCTCGCTGCCGATGGTGGCGCTGTTCGTGGTGCTGATCGTCCTGCCCCAGGACCGGCTGCGCGGCGCGGCGATGCGTACCCGCGAGCGCTACCACGTGCCGAGCGTGCGCAAGGCCGTCGTGTGGGCGGTTGCGCTCGTCGCCGTCGTCTCTCTCGTCCGCCTGCTCATGGTGGAATCCGCGATCACCACGTTCACGCTGGGCATGACCTTCGCGATCGTCGCGCTGTCGCTGACCCTGCTCACCGGATACGCGGGTGAGATGAACCTCGCACCCCTGTCGTTCGGGGCCATCGCCACGATCGTCGTGTTCCACTTCGGGATCACCGGCACCGGTCTCGACCAGCGTCTGACCGTGTGGGGGGTGCTGCTGGCCGTGGCCGTCACCGCGCTCGTCGGCGGGCTCGTCGCGCTTCCGGCCCTGCGGCTGCGCGGTCTCTACCTCGCGCTCGCCACCATGGCGTTCGGCGTCTTCGTTTCCAACATGGTGCTGCGCGACACCACCGAGCACGAACTGTTCGGCGTGAAGTTCTCGATCTTCACCGGGGGCTCACTCGTGATCCCGCCGCTGCGGATCGGGCCGCTGGACCTGCAGGACGAGACGACGTTCCTCATGACCGCGACGGTCCTGTTCGCGCTGCTCGGTGTCGGCGTCGTCGCCCTGCGCAACGGCGGCTACGGACGTCGCCTGGCGGCGATGAAGGACAGCCCCGCCGCGTCGGCCATGCTCGGGCAGAACCTGGTGACCCTGAAGCTGAGCGTCTTCATGCTCTCGGCCGCCATCGCCGGTCTCGGCGGCGTCCTCATGTCCAGTGCCACCGGCGCGGTCGCGGGCGAGAACTTCAGCATCATCGTGGGCCTCACCCTGCTCATGCTCACCGTGGTGGCCGGCATCGGCTACGTCAGCGGGGCCTTGTTCGGCGGCCTCATGGCCGGCGTCGGGTTCGCGGTCATCATGGTCTCGTTCAACAACCTCGCGAAGACGCAGCCCGAGCTCGAGGGCCTGTACCTGCTGCTCGGCAACATCGCCGCGGTCAGCCCCGCGCTCATCGGCATCGGGGTGGGTCACAACCCGTCGGGCAGCGTGCACCAGATGGTGGAGGGCTACCGCCGTCTGCTGTCCGCCCGGCCGGTCCTCTACGGCGGCGGCGCCGTGATCGCGGTGCTCTACGTCCTGGCGCTGACGGGCGTCCTGGGCAACTGGTGGTTCGCGGCGCTGACCATCACGATCGTGTTCCTGCTCCCGGTGATCGGCGAATGGCTGATGCCCGGCGCGGTCCTGGACCCCGAGGAGCTGGCCCGCCGGCGAACCACCCCGCCGGAACTCGTCGGCCTCGACGAGCCGTACACCGCCGAGGGCCGCTACCGCCTCGACCGCGAACTGGGGCTGCCCGCGGCACGGCCCACCCATCCGGCGGCCGAACCGCCCGCGACCGTCGCGAAGGAGCTGAGCGCGCATGTCTGACACCCTGCTCGAGACCCGGGGCGTCACCGTCCGGTTCGGTGGTCACACCGCCGTCGACGACGTGAGCATCGCCGTCACCGCAGGCGCCGTGACCGGCCTGATCGGGCCCAACGGCGCCGGCAAGACCACCCTGTTCAACACCGTCACCGGGCTGCAGAAACCGACCTCCGGGCAGGTGTTCCTCGACGGTGTCGACGTCACCCGCGCGGCGCCCTACAAGCGTGCCCGGCGCGGGCTGGCCCGCACCTTCCAGCGGCTCGAGCTGTTCCTGTCGCTGTCGGTGCGCGACAACCTGCGGGTCGCGGGCGACATGCACCGCACCGCGACCCGCGCCCGCCACGACATCGACGCCGAGACCGACCGGCTGCTCGAGCTGACCGGGCTCACGGACGTCGCCGACCGGGACGTCTCCGACATCCCCACCGGCCGCGCCCGCGTCGTCGAGGTCGCGCGGGCGCTGATGACCCGGCCGCGCGTGCTGTTGCTCGACGAACCCGCGTCCGGGCAGACGGAGCGGGAGACCGACGATTTCGCGGACCTGCTGTGCCGGCTCGCGGGCGACGGTCTCGGGATCTGCCTCGTCGAGCACGACCTGCCGCTCGTGATGCGGGTGTGCTCGCGCATCCACGTCCTCGACTACGGCGCCCTCATCGCCTCGGGCAGCCCCGAGCAGATCCGCAACGACCCAGCGGTGATCGCCGCGTACATCGGAACCGAGGAGGTCGCATGAACGCACCGGTCACCGATCTCGTCGACGTCCCCGGCGACGAACCGGCCCCGCTGCTCGAACTGGTCGACGTGCGGGCGAGCTACGGACCCATCGAGGTGCTGCACGGGGTGAACCTGGCGCTGCAGCCGGGCTCGGTGGTCGCCCTGCTCGGGCCCAACGGCGGCGGCAAGACCACGACGCTGCGGGTGTGCTCGGGCGTGCTGCCCGTCGAGCACGGCGAGCTGCGCGTTGCCGGCCGCGTCGTCAACGGTGTCGACGCCGCGGCGCTCGCCCGGCTCGGCGTCTGCACCATTCCGGAGGGGCGGGGCATCTTCCCCAACCTCACCGTCCGGGAGAACCTGTGGGTCGCCACCGGAACCGGCGTGTCGCTGAAGGATCTCGAGGCCGTCGCCTACGAGCGCTTCCCGATCCTCGGGAAGCGACGGGGCCAGCTCGCGGGCTCGATGTCGGGCGGCGAGCAGCAGATGCTCGCCCTGTCCCGGGCCCTCGGCACCGACCCCACGGTGCTGTTGCTCGACGAACTGTCCATGGGGCTCGCCCCCCGGATCGTCACCGAGATGTACGACATCGTCGGCCGGCTCGTCGACGACGGGCTGTCGATCCTCGTCGCCGAGCAGTTCGCGCGGGCGGTGCTGCCCATCGCGACGTCGGCCGCGCTGATGCTGCAGGGCCGCGTCGTGCGGGTCGGGGATCCCGCAGACATCGAACACGAACTTTCGACCAGCTACCTAGGAGGATGACCATGACCGCACTCACCGAGGAGCGGCGCGCCAAGTTCCGGCAGGACGCGGCAGACCTGAAGCTCGACACCGGAGCGGCGAAGGGCGACGGTCCCGCGCGCATCGGCGGGCTCGTGTTGATGATCGGCGGTGCCGTCGCGGCGTTCGTCGTCTACTTCGCCTCGCTCACCCAGGCGGACCTGCGCAACATCGCGTCGTACCAGATCCTCGCCACGGCGCTGCTGATCGTCGCGATCCTCGGCGCCGCGCTGTTTCTGGCGGGCGCCATCGCGCGGGTGCTGCGGCTGTGGCTGCTGCGCCAGCTCTACGAGTCGCAGGCGCACACCGAGCAGATCGCGGCCGCGCTGACGGGCCGCTGACGCGGCCGGTGCGTCCTTTGGGCTGTCCCAGCAGCCCGAAGGACGCACCGGTCAGCGGGTGTCGCGGCGCAGCGGGTGGTCCGGCGGGATCTGCACCAGCACGATGGGGATGCCGTCGGGATCGGCGATCCACAGCTCGTGCAGGCCCCACGGCTCCTGCCGCGCGCCCCGCACGATCGGGACGCCCCTCGTCACCAGCTCGGCCTCGACGTCGTAGACGTCGCGCACCTGCAGCCACAGCGCACCCTCGAAGTGCTGGGGCCGTCCGGTGTTGCCGTGCGCGGCCACCTCGATCAGTGACTGCCCGGCGAAGAACACCGTCCCGCCGGGATATTCGCGGTAGATCGCCAGGCCCAGGACGTCACCGTAGAACCGCAGGGCGGCGTCGTAGTCGCCCGGCCGCAGGATCGTCCGGCTGCCGAGGATCTCCATCTCAGCCCTCCTCGGCCGGGCGCGCCTCGTGCCCCCGTCGCCCGTGGGTGCGGCGCTGCTCCTTCATCTCGGCCTCGAACAGATGCCGGCGGCCGCGGACCAGTTCGTCGCGCACCTGTCGCTCGAGCTCACGGAACTCCGTCCAGTACCCGTCGTCGAAGTCCTCCACGATCTGGAACGTCCACCGTCCCTCGAGGACGTTGCGTCCGACGATCTCCGTCTGCACCCGGTCGGCGAGTTCGCGGTGACCGGCCTCGGCGAGCTTGTCCACAGCGTCGCCGAGCAGCAGGTCGGCGCGGCCCATCAGCTGGTGGAAGGCGTACAGGTTCCCGCGGGCCTGCTCCACCGTTTCGAGCGCTTCGGAGAGTTTGCCGGCCGCCGCCACCGTCTCGTCGGACACGCCGTCGGGCCGGATGTGGTCGGGAAGTGGTTGCTCGCGATCCGTCATGATCAGGAGTGTGCCCGATTCGGGCCGTTTCAATCGGGAGGTTGTGGCGCCGAGGGGGAGGTTGTCGCGGGAGCTACTCGCGCGATGTCGCGACAACCTCCCCCTCGGCGCGAGAAGGCCCTAGTAGTACCAGGGGTAGGGCGACCAGTCCGGGTCCCGCTTCTGCAGGAACGCGTCGCGGCCCTCGACCGCCTCGTCGGTCATGTACGCGAGCCGCGTCGCCTCGCCCGCGAACAGCTGCTGGCCGACGAGCCCGTCGTCGGCGAGGTTGAAGGCGTACTTGAGCATCCGCTGGGCCTGCGGCGACTTGCCGTTGATCTTCGCGGCCCACTCCAGCGCGACGTTCTCGAGCTCGGCGTGGTCGACGACGCGGTTGACCGCACCCATGTGGTGCATCTCCTCGGCGGTGTAGGTGTCGCCGAGGAAGAAGATCTCGCGGGCGAACTTCTGGCCCACCATCTTCGCCAGGTAGGCGCTGCCGTAGCCGCCGTCGAAGCTGCCCACGTCGGCGTCGGTCTGCTTGAACCGGGCGTGCTCGCGGGAGGCGAGGGTCAGATCGCACGTGACGTGCAGGCTGTGCCCGCCGCCGGCGGCCCAGCCGTTGACGAGGGCGATCACGACCTTCGGCATGAACCGGATCAGCCGCTGCACCTCGAGGATGTGCAGCCGGCCCGCGCGGGCCCTGTCCACCGTGTCGGCGGTTTCGCCGCTCGCGTACTGGTAGCCGCTGCGCCCACGGATCCGCTGGTCGCCGCCCGAGCAGAAGGCCCAGCCGCCGTCCTTCGGACTGGGGCCGTTGCCGGTGAGGAGCACCGCGCCGACATCGGACGTCATGCGGGCGTGGTCCAGCGCGCGGTACAACTCGTCGACGGTGTGCGGCCGGAACGCGTTGCGCACCTCCGGCCGGTCGAACGCCACGCGGACGGTGCCCTGCGTGACGTGCCGGTGGTAGGTGATGTCGGTGAGGTTCTCGAACCCGGGTACGGGCCGCCACAGCTCAGGATTGAAAGTCACCCGTCGACCATAGAACTCCGGTCGCGGCCCTCTGCGCCGACGCGACGGTCGCCGGGCGATACCGTGCAGCTATGAGCGAGCAGACAGACCGTACGGTCGACGCGGACTACGAGCACCACGGCGGGTTTCCGGTGTACACGCCGGTGAAGGCGGGACCGAACTACGGTCGCTTCGTCGAGGCGCTGCGGCGGCTGCAGGATCTCGCCGTCTCCACCCACATCCCCGACGACGTCGTCGACCGGGCCATCGAGCAGGCCGAGGCCCTCGGGGACCTGCTCGAGCCGCACGTCGTGCCCGAGGGCAGGTCGCCGGCCGGCTTCAACATCGACCTGCCCGGTCGCGGCAGCCTGTTGATGCCGCCGTGGATGATCGAGAAGTTCGACGCGGAGTCGGTCCGCTCGCGCGGCACGTTCCGGCTCTACCACCGCGGCGGCAACAGCGCGGCGCACGGTGGCACCCTGCCACTGCTGTTCGACGACCTGTTCGGCATGGTGGTCCACGCGGCCGGCCATCCCATCGCCCGCACCGGCTACCTGCATGTGAACTACCGCAAGATCACCCCGCTCGAGACCGAGCTCGTCGTGGAGGGGCGGGTCGACCGGGTCGAGGGGCGCAAGCTCTTCTGCTCGGCCGAGCTGCACGACTTCGACGGCACGCTGCTCGCCGACTGCGAGGCCCTGATGATCCAGCTGCTGCCCGGCCAGCCGTGACCGCCGCGGCCCTGCCCGCCGTCGACGAGATCCTCGCCGCGGCCGTCGTGGTGTCGCTGCCCATGCGGGTGCGGTTCCGCGGCATCACCGAACGTGAACTCGTGCTCGTGCGCGGTCCCGCCGGGTGGGGAGAATTCGGGCCGTTCCCCGAGTACGCCGACGACGAGGCGGCGCACTGGCTGCGTTCGGCCCTCGAATCCGCGTGGCTCGGGCACCCGGCGCCGCGCCGGGACACCGTGCCCGTCAACGCCACCGTCCCGGCCGTCGGCCCCGGCGACGTGCCGGCCGTCCTCGCCCGGTTCCCGGGGGCCCGCACCGCCAAGGTCAAGGTCGCCGAACCCGGGCAGGACCTGGCGCAGGACGTCGCGCGGGTGCGGGCGGTGCGCGAACTCGTCCCGCACGTGCGGATCGATGCGAACGGCGGGTGGAGCGCGGACGAGGCCGTCGCTGCGCTGACGGCGCTCGTCGCCGACGGCCCGCTCGAGTACGCCGAGCAGCCCTGCGCGACGGTGCCGGAACTGGTCGAGGTGCGCCGCCGGATGCCCGACGTGCCGGTGGCGGCGGACGAGAGCATCCGGCGCGCCGAGGATCCCTTGCGGGTGGTGCGGGCCGGCGGCGCCGACGTGGCGGTGGTCAAGGTGGCCCCGCTCGGCGGGGTGCGACGGCTGCTGGCGCTGGCCGACGAGTTGGCCGGCCACGGCGTGCCGGTGGTGGTGTCGAGCGCGCTCGACTCGGCCGTGGGCATGGGTGCCGGACTGGCCGCGGCGGCCGCGCTGCCCGAGCTGCCGTACGCGTGCGGACTGGGCACGGGCGGGTTCTTCACCGTCGACGTGGGGGCGCCGCGGACGATGGCCGGCGGGGCGCTCCCGGTGGGGGAGGTGACGCCGGATCCGGCGCTCCTCGAGGCCGTGCGGGCCGACCCGGAACGGGTGCGCTGGTGGTTCGACCGGGTCCGGCGCTGCCGCGCCGCGCTCGACTAGGTGCGGCTCGGGTCGTCGTATATCGTTCCGGGCGTTCGTACTCACGAGTCACATTACGGAGGCAGTGGAAGTGGTTGCAGCTCTGGATGATGCCCTGCTCGGCGCCGACAAGGTCCCGGCGGTTGTCGCCGATGTCGAGGCGC
This sequence comes from Rhodococcus aetherivorans, assembly GCF_011058165.1. Lineage (GTDB taxonomy): Bacteria > Actinomycetota > Actinomycetes > Mycobacteriales > Mycobacteriaceae > Rhodococcus > Rhodococcus aetherivorans. The sequence goes on along the minus strand of NZ_JAALEG010000085.1, from coordinate 15,835 downwards.
TGATCGACGCCGAGGTGTCGGACAAGAAGGGCGCGTCGGGTCTCGCGCTCAAGGCCGGCTACGCGGCGGTGACGAAGCTCGGCCCGTCGATCGTGCCCAGCGCCGTCGAGGGGCTGCTGCCGGAGTTCGTCGCCAAGATCCAGCCGTTCTGGCAGGACTACGCGGGCAACGGTGCGTTCGCCGACTACCTCACCGCCCGCGGTGAGACGGTGGCGGACGCGCTGCTCGGTGTGACGGACGCGCGCATCGAGGCCTCGTCGCGCACGGCGATCAAGAAGGTCTACGAGAAGCTGCGCCCGTCGGCGCAGAAGCACGTCGTCGAGGCCCTGCCGCGCGTGGGCGCGCTGGTGCAGAAGCACGCCGGCTGAGACACCCGGTGTCTTTCCGGACCGGTCGCGGTCCGGAAAGACACCACCCTCGATAACTGGCGGCGCACCCTCGATAACTGGCGGCGCACCCTCAATAACTGGCGGCGCACCCTCAATAACTGGCGGCGCCGAACTTCCAGTAGCCGGTGAAGGTCACGGCGGACTTCGCGAGGCCCCGCTCCCGCACCAGGTGCCGGCGCAGCGACGTCACGAGTCCCGATTCGCCCGCCAGGAACGCGTATCCCGGCCCGTCGGGCAGCGCGCCGGCCCGCACGGCCTCGAGCACGTGCGGCCCGGGCGGCGCGTGCCGCCCGGGCCGCACCACCGTGTGCAGCCGGACGCCCGGGCCGGGGACGATCTCCTGGGCGGCGACGTCGCCGGCATCGTCCACCTCCACGAACACCTCGGTGGGCACCGCGTGGTGCCGCCCGGCGGACGACGCGAGGATCCCCGCGATCGCGGGCAGCGCGCTCTCGTCGGCGACGAGGATCTGCCAGCGCGCCTCGGTGGGGCGGTGGTACATGATGCCCTCGTCCAGCAGCGCCAGTTCGGCGCCCGGCTGCGCGGTGCGCGCCCACTGCGATGCCGGTCCCGTGTCGCCGTGGGTGGCGAAGTCGATGTCCAGTTCGGCCGTGTCGCCGTACCGGCCCGCGCCCGCCTCCCGGTAGCGACGGATCGTGTAGTTGCGCAGGATCGGCTGGACGGCCTCGGGCATGGCTCGCATCTCGGGCCACCACTGCGGGCCCGCCGTGGCCGGCAGTGTCAGCGACCGTTGGCCGGGGGCCGGGAAGAACAGCCGGAACCACTGGTCGAACCCCATGGGTGCGATCCGCCCGACGTTCGCGCCGCCCACGGTCACCCGCACGAAGCTCGGCCCGATTCGTTCGGTGGCGAGCACCCGGCCGGTGACGATCTCGCGGCTCGCCGGGGCGATGCGGGTGGTCTTGGTGCGCACGGCCATACGAACCTCCGTCGGAATTAGCGGAGGCTAACCTATCATTCGGGGCGGTCGAGGTGACGCACCGCGGGGGTGAGGCCCCATTCGTTGCGACCCAGCCGGCTCGCCGGCGCCAGGGCCGCGAAGTCCGGCATCCCGTCCTCGGCCAGCACGTCGGTCCGGACCGACACGGCCACCACGTCGCCCATCACCACGAAGCAGTCCCCGACTTCGATCACCCGGTGCAGGGTGCACTCGATCGCCGCCGGCGCTTCCGCGACCCGGGGCGGATGGACCCGTTCGCTGCGCTCGGGCCGCAAGCCCACCGCCGCGAACTCGTCCACGTCGTGCGCGAAGCCCGCCGACGTCGCGTTGACCCGTTCCATCAGCGGCACGGTTGCGACGTTGATCACGAACTCGCCGGTCTCCTCGATGTTGCGGAGGCTGTCCTTGCGCCCGACCGAGGTGAACTGCACCACCGGCGGCGTGACCGCGGCGACGGTGAAGAAGCTGTACGGCGCGACGTTGGGCACTCCGTCCGCCGACACGGTGGACACCCATGCGATCGGCCGCGGCACGATCGTGGCGGTCATCAGTCGGTAGAAGCGGCCGGTGCCCAGCTCGGTGGGATCGAAGACGGTGCGCATCGCCCCATTCTTGCTGTGACCCTCGTCCCGCACCGCCCGGGGCATCGGGGGCGTACCGCCCGGGGCATCGGGGGCGTACCGCCCGGCCGCACTACTCTGGGTGCCGTGAACCCGTCCACCGCCCAGGCGACCGCCGTCGTCGACGAACTCGCCCGAGGCGGCGTCCGCGACGTCGTGCTGTGCCCCGGCTCGCGCAACGCGCCGCTGGCCTTCGCGCTGCAGGCCGCTGACAATGCGGGCCGGCTGCGGCTGCACATGCGCATCGACGAACGCACCGCCGGCTTCCTCGCGATCGGGCTGTCCGTCGCCTCCGGCCGGCCGGTGCCCGTCGTGATGACCTCCGGCACCGCCGTCGCCAACCTCGCGCCGGCCGTGCTCGAAGCCAACTACGCTCGGGTGCCGCTCGTGGTGCTCAGCGCCAACCGCCCCTACGAGCTCCTCGGCACCGGCGCCAACCAGACCGTCGAACAGCTCGGCATGTTCGGCACCCAGGTCCGCGCCACCATCAGCCTCGGCCTGGCCGAAGGGATCGAGCAGAACAGCGAGTGGCGCTCCGCGGTCAGCCGCGTCCTCGCCGCCGCCCGCGGCACCCGCTCCGGCAACGCCGGGCCCGTCCACTTCGACATCCCGCTACGCGAGCCGCTCGTCCCGGACGTCCACCCCCAGGGCCCGGTCCCCGAGGGCCGCCCCGACGGCAGCGCCTGGACCACCACCGTGCACGCCACCCTCGACGTGCCGATGGAGCTCGACATCACCGCCGACACCGTGGTGATCTCCGGCCACGGCTCCGCCTACCGGCCCGAGCTGTCGGAACTGCCCACCGTGGCCGAACCCACCGCGCCGCTCCACGGTGTCCCCCTGCACCCGATGGCGCTGCCGCAGCTGAAGCCGCGGCAGGCGATCATCACCGGCCGGCCCACCCTGCACCGGCCGGTGTCCAAGCTGCTCGCCGACCCGGCGGTGGCCGTATACGCGCTCACCACCGGCCCCCGCTGGCCCGACGTGTCCGGCAACGTCCTCGCCACCGGCACGCGCGCCGTCGTCACCGGCAGTCCCGACCCGGCCTGGCTGGACCGCTGCCGGAACCTGTCCGCCCACACCGACAAGGCGGTGCGCGCCCAGCTCGACGCCCACCCGAAGCCGACCGGACTGCACGTCGCGGCGGCGGTCACCGACGCGCTGCGCGACGGGGACCAGCTGCTGCTCGGCGCCTCCAACCCGGTGCGCGACGCGGCGCTGGTGAGCTACCCCCGCGACGGGGTGAAGGTGCTCTCCAACCGCGGCGTCGCCGGCATCGACGGCACCGTGTCGACCGCCGTCGGCGCCGCCCTGGCCTACCAGCAGGGCCGCACCGTCGCCCTGATGGGCGACCTGACGTTCCTGCACGACGCGTCCGGCCTGCTGATCGGCACCGCAGAACCGCGCCCGCAGAACCTGACCGTCGTCGTCGCCAACGACGACGGCGGCGGCATCTTCGAGCTGCTCGAGCAGGGCGACCCGCAGTACGCCGGCGTGTTCGAGCGCGTGTTCGGCACTCCGCACGGCATGGATCTCGCCGCGCTGTGCGCCGCCTACCGGGTGCCGCACGAGCGGGTGGACCTGTCCGCGCTGACGGCCGCGCTGGCCGACCGGACCGCGCCCACCGGCGGCATCCGGGTGCTCGAGGTGATCACCGACCGCTCCGGCCTGCGGGAACTGCACGCGGCCGTGCGTGCCCAGCTGTGACGGACGCATGAGCGGGATCGACAAGGCACGTCGTGCGGTACTCGCCGTCGCCGTCGGCATCTCGGTGCTCACCGCGATCCTGGTGCTCGGCGCGTGGCGCAACGATCACCTCATCGGCTCCGACATGGGCACCGCCACTGCCGAGGTGCTCTCCGCGGGCTCGCTGCGCTCGGCGATCAGCTTCGTCACCCCCGACGGCGTCACCCACAACCCCGAACTCGGCGTGCTGTACCCCACGGGTCTGACCGCGGGCCAGCGGATCGCCGTCGAATACTCCCGCGCCGACCCGGACCTCGTGCGGGTCACCGGCCGTGACGTGCGCGTCGCACTCGTACCCGCGGCCTCGGTGATCGTGGTGACCTGGCTGATCGCGACCCCCGTGCTGACCTACCTCCGCCGGCGCAGCGCCGCCGCGGCCTAGAAGATTCGCCGGAACTTCGCCCGGCGGACACCTCGGCCACTTCCCACCGACCGGCCGCGCCGCGATGCTGGACCGGTGCGAGTAGCCATCGTCGCGGAATCCTTCCTCCCGAACGTCAACGGCGTCACCAACTCGGTGTTGCGCGTGCTCGAGCACCTCGACCGCCACGGCCACGAGGCCCTGGTCGTCGCTCCCGACACCGTCGCCGGACAGCCCCCGGCCCCCACCCACCACGACGGGATCCCGGTGCACCGCGTGCCGGCGGTGCACGTCCCGAAGGTCAGCTCCCTGCCCGTGGGCCTGCCGCAGCCGGCGCTCACCGGCATCCTGCGCGGCTTCGCCCCCGACGTCGTGCACCTGGCGTCGCCGTTCCTGCTCGGCGCCGGCGGCCTCGGCGCCGCTCGCCGGCTCGACCTGCCCACCGTCGCGGTCTACCAGACCGACGTCGCCGGATTCGCGTCCAGCTACGGGCTCGGGCTCGCGGCCCGCGCCGCCTGGCAGTGGACGCGCCGAATCCACCGCGCGTGCGACCGCACCCTCGCACCCTCGACGGCGGCCGCCGCGGACCTCGCCGCACACGGCGTCCCGCGGGTACACCGCTGGGCGCGGGGCGTCGACACCGCGCGTTTCACCCCGGCCCGGCGCAGTGCCGCCCTGCGCCGGACATGGTCGCCCGACGGCCGGCTCCTGGTGGGCTTCGTGGGGCGGCTCGCCCCGGAGAAGCACGTCGAACGACTCGCGGGCCTGGCAGCCGACCCCCGCTACCGGCTCGTCGTCGTCGGCGACGGCCCGGAGCGCGCCCGTCTGGAACCGCTCCTGCCCGGGGCGGTGTTCACCGGTCACCTCGGCGGCGACGCGCTGGCCGACGCCTACGCGAGCCTCGACGTGTTCGTCCACCCGGGCGAGCACGAGACGTTCTGCCAGGCCGTGCAGGAGGCGCTCGCCAGCGGCGTCCCGGTGATCGCACCCGACGCGGGCGGCCCGCGCGATCTCGTCGCCCACTGCCGCAACGGGTACCGGCTGCCGGTCGACGGGTTCGCCGAGCTGCTGCCGGGCGCGGTGGGCGCGCTCGCCGATCCGATGCTGCGGGACCGGTTCGGCGCGGCCGCGCGGCGCAGCGTCCTCGGCCGCACCTGGCCCGCGGTGTGCCACGAACTGCTCGGGCACTACGAACAGGTCTGCTCGGTCCGGCCGGGCACGCTGCGGCGCAGCGCGTAGCGGTAACGTTTCGACCGTGGCAACTACTCACGGGTCGCGGGCCTCGCTCGCGAAGGATCCGCGCGAGGTCGCGTCGATGTTCGACGGCGTCGCCCAGCGATACGACATCACCAACACCGTGCTGTCCTTCGGGCAGGACCGCAGCTGGCGGCGCGCCACCCGGGCGGCACTGGACCTGCAGCCGGGGGAGCGGGTCCTCGACCTCGCCGCCGGCACCGGGGTGTCGACGGTGGAGCTCGGCCGGTCCGGCGCCTGGGTGGTGGCCACCGACTTCTCCAAGGGCATGCTGCAGGCGGGCGCGTTCCGGCAGGTGCCGATGGTCGCGGGCGACGCGATGCGCCTGCCCTTCGCCGACGCGGTGTTCGACGCCGCCACGATCTCGTTCGGCCTGCGCAACGTCTCCGACTTCGACGCCGGCCTGCGGGAGATCGCGCGGGTGACCAAGCCCGGAGGCCGCCTCGTGGTGTGCGAGTTCGCCACGCCCGTCTCGGCCCCGCTGCGTGTGCTCTATCTCGAGTACCTGATGCGGGCACTGCCGCGGGTCGCGCGGACCGTCAGCAGCAACCCCGACGCCTACGTCTACCTCGCCGAGTCGATCCGCGCGTGGCCCACGCAGGCCGAGCTCGCCGAGCGGATCCAGACCGCCGGCTGGCGGTCGGTGCAATGGCGCAACCTCACCGGCGGGATCGTGGCCCTGCACCGGGCGGTGCGCTGACCGCACCGTTCGGCCGGCGGGGTCAGGCGAAGAGCGGCCGGCGGTCCCACCGCAGCGACGCGCCGCCCCCGGCCCGCCACGCGCGCGCGACGAGATCCTCGTCGCGCTCGGTGACCAGGTTGCCCATGACCCGGACGGCCACCGTCATCAGCGCCGTCGAGCCCATCCCGACGGGCCCGGTGGCCGGCAGGAACCGCGGCAGCGTCAGCAGGCCGGCCAGCCGCCGGGCCGCGGAGAACGCCCGGCCGTAGCGTTCGCGCAGCAGAGCCGGCCACAGCTGCGTGAGGTCGTCCGCGTCGAGGACGCCGGCGACGAGCCGCCCACCCTCGAGGCCGTAATCGATGCCCTCGCCGTTGAGCGGGTTCACGCACGCCGCGGCATCACCGATCAGGGCCCAGTTCCGGCCCGCCACCCCGGACACCGCACCGCCCATCGGCAGCAGCGCCGACGCCACGCGGGTGGTCTCGCCGAGGCCCCACTCGCCGCGGCGCCGCGACGCGTACAGCTCGATCAGCGGCCGCAGCGATCCGGCGGCCGGTCGCTTCGCGGTCGCGAGGGTGCCCACGCCGATGTTGACCTCGCCGGTACCCAGTGGGAACACCCAGCCGTAGCCCGGGTGCAGCGCGCCTGCGTCGTCGCGTAACTCCAGGTGCGACGTGATCCACGGGTCGTCGCTGCGGGGGGAGGTGGCGTAGGCGCGGGCCGCGACCCCGTACGCCGTGTCGCGGTGCCACTGCCGGCCGAGCAGCTTGCCCAGCGGGGACCGGACCCCGTCCGCCACGACGAGCCGCTCGCACGCGACGGTGCGCCGACCGCCCGCGGTCGCGAAGGTCACACCGGTCACCCGCGACTCGTCGCGCTCGACGGCGACGGCCTTGGCGCCCTCGGCCGTACCGGCGCCCGACTCGACGGCGGCCCGGCGGATCCGGTCGTCGAGTTCGGTGCGCGGCACGGCGCTGCCCTGCGCCGGGAAGGAACCCGACGGCCACGGCAGCTCGAGGCTGCGGCCGAAACCCTCGAGCCGCAGGCCGCGGTTGACGGTGCGCGTGCGCACCCAGTCGCCGAGGCCGAGCCGGTCGAGCTCGGCCACCGCCCGCGGCGTCAGGCCGTCGCCGCACGTCTTGTCCCGGGGGAAGGTCGCGGCGTCGACGAGCAGCACGTCGCGCCCGGCGCGGGCCGCCCAGGCGGCGGCTGCCGACCCTGCGGGACCTGCGCCGACGACGAGCACGTCGGTACGGTCGGGGATCTCGGAAAGGTTGTGCCGCGGTTCGGACGCAGCGTGTTCTGCCACCACGGCTCCATCTTTCCAGGCACGGCTTCGGTGCCTCGGGGAGGTAGCCGCCCGGCGGAGCGGCTAGGTTCACTACCGTGGAGCCGATTCGACAGCGGACAGCAACAGCCGGGTCGACAGAACAGGATGGGTATCTCATCGTGAGCACTGAAGGGGCGGCGCAGTCCGCCGGTCCGTCCGGCGCGACGTCGGACACGGTGGTGGCCGGGGTGGACCTCGGCGATCCGGTCCTGGCGGCCGCCGTCCGGGACGGCCTCGCCCGGGTCGAGGAACTGCTGATCTCGGAGCTGTCCGACGGCGAGGACTTCCTGACCGAGGTCGCGCTGCATCTCGCCAAGGCCGGCGGCAAGCGGTTCCGTCCGCTGTTCACGCTCCTCACCGCCCAGCTCGGGCCGGAGCCCGACGATGCGGCGGTCGTCACGGCGGCGACCGCGGTCGAACTGGTGCACCTGGCCACGCTGTACCACGACGACGTGATGGACGAGGCCACCATGCGCCGGGGGGCGCCCAGCGCCAACGCGCGGTGGAGCAACAGCGTCGCCATCCTCGCCGGGGACTTCCTGTTCGCCCACGCGTCGCGGCTGGTGTCGACCCTCGGCCCCGACGCCGTGCGGACCATCGCCGAGACGTTCGCCGAACTAGTGACCGGGCAGATGCGAGAGACCATCGGCACCGGGAAGGAACGCGACCCGGTCGAGCACTACCTCAAGGTGGTGTGGGAGAAGACCGGCTCGCTGATCGCGACGAGCGGGCGGTTCGGCGGGACGTTCTCCGGCGCGGATGCGAAACAGATCGCACAACTGGAACGGCTCGGCGACGCCGTCGGCACCGCGTTCCAGATCGCCGACGACATCATCGACATCTCGTCGGCCTCGGTGGAGTCCGGCAAGACTCCGGGAACGGACCTGCGTGAGGGGGTCCACACCCTTCCGGTGCTCTACGCCTTCCGCGAGTCCGGACCCGAGGCCGACCGGCTGCGGGAACTGCTGGCCGGGCCGGTGGAGGACGAGGCCGCCGTCGACGAGGCCCTGATGCTGCTGGCACGGTCGCCGGGGATGGCCGCCGCGAAGCGGACGCTGGGCGAGTACGCGGACAAGGCCCGCGCGGAGCTGGCGTCGCTGCCGTCGGGACCGGCGAACGAGGCCCTGCGACGGCTCGTCGACTACACGATTGCGCGCGTGGGGTAGACCCGGAAGCCGGGACGGCCGTTGCGGGGAGTGACGGTGGGGAACCCGCTCCCCGCCCTGTTTCGTTGAACATTCGAGCAAGATCGACGAATCGGGAAGAGGCGTGACGTGCACGGGTATGCGAACCGGCTGAAGACGGCGGGGCTCCTCATCGGGATGTCCGCCCTCATCGTGTTCATCGGCGCCCTGTTCCGGAACCCGACGATCCTGATCGGCTCGATCGTTCTCGCCGTCGGGATGAACGCCTACGCGTACTTCAACAGCGACAAGCTGGCGCTGCGTGCGATGCACGCCCAACCGATCACCGAGGTGGAGGCGCCGGTGGTGTACCGGATCGTGCGCGAGCTCGCGACCACGGCCCATCAGCCGATGCCCCGGCTGTACATCAGCCCGACCAATGCGCCCAACGCGTTCGCGACGGGCCGCGATCCCCGCCACGCGGCGGTGTGCTGCACCACCGGAATCCTGCAGATCCTGAACGAGCGGGAGCTGCGCGCCGTGCTCGGGCACGAGCTGTCGCACGTCTACAACCGGGACATCCTGATCTCGTCGGTGGCCGGGGCGATGGCGGCGGTGATCTCGGGGCTGGCGAATCTCGCACTGTTCGCGAACATGTTCGGCAACCGCGACCAGGGCACCAATCCGCTGGCTCTGCTGCTGGTGTCGCTGCTCGGGCCCATCGCGGCCACGGTCGTCCGGCTCGCCGTGTCGCGCTCGCGCGAGTATCAGGCGGATCAGTCCGGCGCCGAACTCACCGGCGATCCGCTGGCGCTGGCGTCGGCGCTGCGCAAGCTCGAGCGGGGCACCCAGGCGGCGCCGCTGCCGCCCGAACCCCGGATCGCCGCGCAGTCGCACATGATGATCGCCAACCCGTTCCGGGCGGGGGAGCGGGTGAGCCGGTTGTTCTCGACCCACCCGCCCATGGCCGAGCGCATCGACCGGCTCGAGCGCATGGCCCGCGGCGGGTAGCGCCCCGGGGGCCTACCGGTAGTTGACGAACTGCAGCGCGATGTCGAGGTCGGCGTTCTTGAGCAGTGCGATCACGGCCTGCAGGTCGTCGCGCTTCTTGCTGCTCACGCGCAGCTCCTCGCCCTGGATCTGCGCCTTGACACCCTTCGGGCCCTCGTCGCGGATCAGCTTGGAGATCTTCTTGGCGTTCTCGGTGCTGATGCCCTGCACCAGGGATCCGCTGATCTTGTAGACCTTGCCGGACTGGGTGGGCTCGCCGGCGTCGAATGACTTGAGGGAGAGATTGCGGCGGATCAGCTTCTCCTTGAACACCTCGAGGGCGGCATTGACGCGCTCCTCCGTGTCGGCGGTCAGGGTGACGGACTCCTCGCCGCTCCACTCGATGCTCGCCCCGGTGTTGCGGAAGTCGAAGCGGGTGCCGAGTTCCTTGGCGGCCTGGTTCAGCGCGTTGTCCACCTCCTGCCGGTCGACCTTGCTCACCACATCGAACGACGAATCAGCCACGAGCACTCCACTTCGGATCGGTTCTGTACGGGTTGCCGCCCCGACGCTATCGGGTGGCGCAGTGCCGCTGTCCACCCGGTTTGCACAACAGGGGGGTGTGCGTTGTATTGTTTCAAACGCGCCAGGGACACGGTCCCGATCGCGCCCGGCAGGTTGCCCGAGCGGCCAATGGGAGCGGACTGTAAATCCGTCGGCTTACGCCTACGTAGGTTCGAATCCTACACCTGCCACCAGAACGGCCCCGATCCGAACGGATCGGGGCCGTTCTGCATTGCAGCCGTTCGGGTACCGGGACGTCGTCCGTGCCGGGTCCCGCCGGCGCTCGAGGGCAGGGCCCGTGCCGGGGCGGGGCAGGGGAGCACCTCCCCGGATGCGCGCGGAAGCCGCCGGAAAGCCGATTTATGGCCCCTGAGCTGCTGATTTTGTTCCTGCAGAGGAGTGTGTGTAATCTTTTGGAGGCCGCAGCGAGCAGAGATGCTCACGGTGGTCGCGCCCCCTTAGCTCAGTCGGCAGAGCGTTTCCATGGTAAGGAAAAGGTCGACGGTTCGATTCCGTCAGGGGGCTCGCTGGATTGTGGTGCCGCCGTTGTTCGCGACACTCGACACCGAGGCGGTGTAGCTCAGTTGGTAGAGCAAACGACTCATAATCGTTGCGTCGCCGGTTCAAGTCCGGTCACCGCTACCAAAGTTGAATGAACCACCCTGATCGTCGTTGATCAGATTGACGCGAAAGAAGGCATCCCGTGGCCTCCTCAACCGACGTTCGGCCGAAGATCACCCTGGCCTGCGAGGTGTGCAAGCACCGCAACTACATCACGAAGAAGAACCGTCGCAACGACCCCGACCGGTTGGAGCTGAAGAAGTTCTGCCCCAACTGCGGCACTCATCGCGCCCACCGCGAGTCGAAGTAGTCGTACAGGGTCGACGTCGACGCGTGAGCTCTCCGCAAACTCGCCCACGCCGGCCGGCGTCCGGGCGAATTTGCGGGAGTTTTGCGTATGACGGGCATATCCGTGAGTGAAGAATCGGTCGTGGACGGCACCGAACAGGCCGGGATCCAGTTCGATGCAGCGGCACATGCGGCCTCGATGGTCGGCCATCACTATCGTGTCGAGGACTTCTACGAGGTCGGGCGCGAGAAGGTCCGCGAGTACGCGCGTGCCGTGCTGGACAACAATCCGGCGCACCACGACGAGGAAGCGGCCAAGGGCCTCGGCTACGACGGCCTCGTCGCTCCGCTGACCTTCGTCTCCATCGTCGGCATGATCGCCCAGCGCAAGCTGTTCGACGAGGTCGTCACCGGATACGACCTCAGCCAGATCATGCAGACGGACCAGCGGCTGGTGTTCCACCGGCCCATCCAGGTGGGCGATCGACTGTTCTGCGACGTGTACCTCGACGACTTCCGTCAGGCCGCCGGCAGCGACATCATCACCACCAAGAACATCATCACGGATCAGCACGACAACGTCGTGATGACCACGTGGACCACCCTGGTGGGCCGCACCGGTGGCGAGGTGGACGAGAACATCGCCCACGCAGTCAAGGATGTGATGATGCATGTCGCTCCGTAGGTTCGAGGACGTCTCGGTCGGGGAGGAGCTGCCCGCGCGGGTCGTCACGCTCACCCGCGGCAACCTCGTGAACTACGCGGGTGTGTCGGGTGATCCCAACCCGATCCACTGGAGCGACGAGGTCGCCAAGCTCGCCGGCTTGCGCGATGTGGTCGGCCACGGCATGCTCTCCATGGGCATCGCGGCCGGCTTCGTCACCGACTGGCTCGGTGACCCAGGAGCGGTGACCGAGTACAACGTTCGGTTCACCAGTCCGGTCTACGTCGAGGCCCATCGGGCCGCCGAGGTGGAGTTCTCCGGCAAGGTCAAGTCGGTGGACGCGGACAGCAAGACAGCAGTGGTCGCGATCGTGGCAAAGTCCGAAGGGCGTAAGATCTTCGGGCGGGCCACGGCAACGGTCCGTCTGGCCTGACCGGCCGGGCGGATTGGGTTTGTCCCGGGGCTATGAAGTACACTAAGACTTCTGGGATCGCATAGCGCAGCGCGCTGCTCTCGAGGACCTTCACGGTCCGCGGGGTGGCGCGCATGTCATGTGGTCGCAGATGGGTCGATCGAAACGCCGGTTCCCGGCGGAGGCATCGACCAAAGGGGCGTAGCTCAATTGGCAGAGCAGCGGTCTCCAAAACCGCAGGTTGCAGGTTCAAGTCCTGTCGCCCCTGCCCCCGGACGGCCAGCGACCGAGAGGAACGATGTGAGCGAGGAGCGCGGTAAGCGCGACGGCGGTACTGCAGGGACTTCCAGCCCTGTCGACGCCGGATCGGCGACCGACGCGACCCCCGACGTTTCCTCCGCGTCCGCTGCTCCCACCGGCAAGAGGTCCCAGCGGCGTTCGGCCGCTCCTGCGTCGACCGCGGTGGCTGCCACCCGACGGCCCGATTCGAAGGCGGCAGCCAAGTCCGCCTCCCGCTCCGGTGCCCAGGGCACGGAGAACATCTTCAAGCGCCTGCGGCGCTTCTTCCGTGAGGTCCTCGCCGAGCTCCGCAAGGTGATCTGGCCGAATCGCAAGCAGCTGGTCACGTACACGACCGTCGTCGTGGTCTTCGTGGCGGTCATGACCGCGCTCATCTTTGGATTGGATCTGGCGTTCGTGAAGGGCGTCAGCTGGTTGTTCGGTTAGCGCGTCAGCGTGCCGGCGAATGTGATCGACGAGAGGAAAGTGCCCGGTGAGCACCCCCGAGAACGACTCCTACGAGCCCTCGGCCGAAGAGCGCGTTTCGGACGAGGTCTTTGTTGACGACTCCGTGACCGCGGACGCGGCCGACGAGTCGGCAGAGGCGGGCATCGAAACCGACGAGACGTCCGGCGACGAGCCCGAAGCGCCCGTGGAGGCACAGGCCGACGAGGTGGCCGAAGAGGCACCGGCCGAAGAGGCACCGGCCGAAGAGGTCGATCCGGCGGAGGCCCTCGAGAAGCAGCTGCGGCTCGAGCCCGGCGACTGGTACGTCGTGCACTCCTACGCCGGCTACGAGAACAAGGTCAAGGCCAACCTCGAGACCCGCGTGCAGAACCTGGACCTGAGCGAGTACATCTTCCAGGTCGAGGTGCCCACCGAAGAGGTCACCGAGATCAAGAACGGCCAGCGCAAGCAGGTCAACCGCAAGGTCCTGCCGGGCTACATCCTGGTGCGCATGGAGCTGAACGACGAGTCGTGGGGCGCGGTGCGCAACACCCCCGGCGTCACCGGGTTCGTGGGTGCCACCTCGCGCCCGTCGCCGCTGACGATCAAAGAGGTCGTGAAGTTCCTGCTGCCGCAGCAGGCGAAGAAGAAGCCCGCCGCAGCCGCCGCCACGACCGCCGAGGGCGCCGCGACCGCCGTCAAGCCCGCCATCGAGGTGGACTTCGAGGTCGGCGAGTCCGTCACCGTGATGGACGGACCGTTCGCGACGCTGCCGGCTTCGATCAGCGAGGTCAACGCCGAGCAGCAGAAGCTCAAGGTCCTGGTGTCGATCTTCGGTCGTGAGACCCCGGTGGAGCTGTCCTTCAACCAGGTGTCGAAGATCTGAGGGTCCGACCCACTCAAGCTTGCGATAGCAGTACGCAAGAACCACACCGAGCAAGAAACTAGGAATAGAGATGCCCCCGAAGAAGAAGAAGATTGCCGGGCTCATCAAGCTCCAGATCCAGGCAGGTCAGGCCAACCCGGCTCCGCCGGTCGGCCCCGCCCTGGGTCAGCACGGCGTCAACATCATGGAGTTCTGCAAGGCGTACAACGCCGCGACCGAGTCGCAGCGCGGCAACGTCGTGCCGGTCGAGATCACGGTCTACGAGGACCGCTCGTTCGACTTCAAGCTGAAGACCCCGCCGGCCGCCAAGCTGCTGCTGAAGGCCGCGGGCGTGCAGAAGGGCTCCGGCGAGCCGCACAAGACCAAGGTCGCCAAGGTCACCATGGACCAGGTGCGCGAGATCGCCAAGACCAAGCAGGAAGACCTGAACGCCAACGACGTCGAGGCTGCCGCGAAGATCATCGCCGGCACCGCGCGTTCGATGGGCATCACGGTCGAGGGCTGAGCGCCGCGACGCGTTGTGACACCGCAGGGCTGACGAAGCCCCGGAGCAGGAACCCGTGGGAGGGCCGGCCAGGCTCGACAACCACGACCGAACCATTCACCTTCCGGTGACAAGTTAGGACAGAACAATGGCAAAGCGCAGCAAGGCGTACCTCGCCGCCGCTGAGAAGATCGACGCCTCGACGCTCTACAGCCCCCTCGCGGCCGCTCGGCTCGCGAAGGAGACCTCGTCGAAGAACTACGACGCCACCGTCGAGGTCGCCATGCGCCTCGGTGTGGACCCCCGCAAGGCGGACCAGATGGTCCGCGGCACGGTCAACCTGCCGCACGGCACCGGTAAGACCGCCCGCGTCATCGTGTTCGCGGTCGGCGAGAAGGCCGCCGAGGCCGAGGCCGCGGGTGCGGACGCCGTCGGCGCGGAGGACCTGATCGAGCGGATCCAGGGCGGTTGGCTGGACTTCGACGCCGCGATCGCGACCCCGGACCAGATGGCCAAGGTCGGCCGCATCGCGCGTGTCCTCGGTCCGCGCGGCCTGATGCCGAACCCGAAGACGGGTACGGTCACCCCGGCTGTCGCCAAGGCTGTCGCCGACATCAAGGGCGGCAAGATCAACTTCCGCGTCGACAAGAACTCGAACCTGCACTTCGTGATCGGCAAGGCATCGTTCGACGACGCGAAGCTGGTGGAGAACTACGGTGCCGCCCTGGACGAGGTCCTGCGCGCGAAGCCGTCCACCGCGAAGGGGCGTTACGTCAAGAAGGTGACGATCGCGACCACCACCGGACCGGGCATCCCGGTGGACCCGTCGCGCACTCGCAACCTCCTGGAGGACGCCGAGTAGGAGGCTGGTCTCCAGTCTTCGCGGTCAGCGCACGAAACGGCCGGCACGGAACTGCTCCGTGCCGGCCGTTTTGCGTCCGCACATCCGGTCGGGTACGCTTGCCTGCGGAGTTCGGCGCGTGCCGATCTTCACCCCGATCATGTTCTACCCAAGACCGTTGGTCACCGGATCCGCTCGCGGACTCGGTTGAAGGTCCGGGATTGCCCGGCGGCCCACGCAGGAGGACGAGGTAGGGGAGATACGACATCGGTTGCGATGCCGTCTTTCTCTCTGTACGCCCCGTGTGCCCTGCACCGGGGCGTTTTGCATTTTGCGGATTTCGAGTGGAACTTCCCGAGCGGGAAAACGACTGTTACTGAGAGGAGGCGAAGTATGGCAAAGCCTGAGAAGGTTTCTGCGGTTGCGGAGATCACCGAGCAGTTCAAGGACTCGACGGCCGCCGTGATCACGGAGTTCCGTGGTCTGTCGGTGACCAGTCTGACGCAGCTGCGACGCGCTCTCGGAGAGGGTGCCACCTACTCCGTCGCCAAGAACACCCTGGTCAAGCGCGCCGCCGCAGAGGCGGGCGTCGAGGGCCTTGACGACCTGTTCGTCGGACCGACCGCCATTGCGTTCATCAAGGGCGAGCCGGTCGACGCTGCGAAGGCCCTGAAGACCTTCGCGAAGGACAACAAGGCGCTCGTCATCAAGGGCGGCTACATGGACGGCGCTGCGCTGTCCGTGGATCAGGTCAACCAGATCGCGGACCTCGAGTCCCGCGAGGTGCTGTTGGCCAAGCTCGCCGGCGCGATGAAGGGCAACTTGGCAAAGGCCGCCGGCCTGTTCAACGCTCCTGCCTCGCAGGTGGCCCGTCTCGCGGCCGCTCTGCAGGAGAAGATGGCGGACCAGGAGTCTGCCGCAAGCTGATCCGCACCATCGCGAATCACTGACC
>NZ_JAALEG010000084.1 GCF_011058165.1 Rhodococcus aetherivorans | reverse complement strand
CCCCTACTGTCTTTCCCACCCCTACTGTCCCTCCCACGATCGGAGCCGGAAAATGGATCTCGAGCAGTCTCCCGTCAGCCGCCGTTCGGTGCTCCTGGGTGCCGGGGTGGCCGCCGTCGCCGCCACGGCGGCCTGCAGCACCTACGGCGACGAGCCGGCCTCCGGGCAGACCTCCGCGGCGGAGGACGCCGGCACCGACGCGGCCGCGGGACAGCCCCTCGCGGCCGTCGCCGACATTCCCGTGGGCGGGGGACGGATCTTCCCCGATCAGAAGGTCGTGGTGACCCAGCCGGCCGCGGGCGAGGTGCTCGCGTTCAGCGCGATCTGCACCCATCAGGGCTGCACCGTCGCGGCCGTGCAGGACGGCACGATCAACTGTCCCTGCCACGGCAGCCGGTTCAACCTCGACGGCACCGTCGCGAACGGGCCTGCCGCGCGTCCCCTCGAGAGCAGGGCCGTCACCGTCGAGAACGGCGAGATCACCCTCGCCTGACCGGGTTCGCCGTCCCACCTCGACGGTCTCATCGGGCGGCACCGGGATAGGGTCGACGGCGTGACCAGACCTCTGCGCGACTGGCGGCCGCGGGCGTTGCGTGAAGGCGCCGAACCCGACGCCCGCTTCACCCTCGCGAACGAACGCACGTTCCTCGCGTGGATCCGCACCGCGCTCGGCGTCATCGCGGCGGCCGTCGCGCTCGAGACCTTCGCCGGCGACGTCGTGGGGCCGGTGGTGCGGACCACGCTGTCGTGCACGCTGCTGGTGTTCTCCGCGCTCCTGGTGATCGCCGCCCTGCGGCGCTGGCTGCAGATCGAGGCCGCGATGCGCACCGAACGTCCCCTGCCGCCGCCGCGGATCGCCTTCCTGCTCGCGGCGATGCTGGCGGTCGGGGCCGTGGCCCTCGCCGCGGCCCTCCTGATATGACCGCGCCGTCGCGTTCGGGCCCACGATGAGACACGACGACCCGGGCCTGCAGCCCGAGCGCACCACGCTCGCGTGGCTGCGCACGGCGACCGGGCTGGGAGCGGTGGTCCTGCTGTTCCTGCGCCTGGCGCCCGGCCCGGCGCCCGTGGTGGTGGTGATCGGCCTGCTGTGCCTGGTGCCGGCGCTCGTGCTGCTCGTGACGAGCGGGCGCGAGCACCGGGCGCGCGTGAGGCGCTTCATCGAGGGCCGCGCGAGGCATCACTGGTGGCGCAACATCGTCCTGACCGTCACGGTCGTCGTTCTGGCCCTCGCCGCCGCCACGCTCATCGTCACGTCGCAGGCGTGACCGCCGCACCGTCGCCGTTCCAGCCGGGCTGGACGATCTACTCCCGTGTCAATCGGGCACGGAGCCGTGGAAGGCCCACGCCCGGGCGGTCAGCGCGATCCGACCGGCTCGGTCGCGGCGCAGTCGGGCCTCGAGTACCGTCCGCAGTTCGGCTCGGCGCCGTGCCGGCAGCGACATGCAATATCCGGGGGCGGGTCCCTGACCGCCGAGGAACGGCGCCCAGAAATCGTCGAAGTCGGCGAACACGGTGGGAACCTCGAGCGGCTGGATCCGCACCCCGGTGAGACCTGCAGACGCGAGCAGGTCGTGGAGGGGATCGGGCCGGCAGAGCGGGAAGCGGACACCCTCGTCCCGGTCCCGCGCCGCCTCGTCCAGTTCGACGGCCGCATCCCAGAAGGCGCGAATCATCTCCATGCCCTCGGCGTAGTCCCACACGTAGCCGCCGATCGTCCCGCCCGCTCGGGTGACGCGGCGCATCTCGACAAGACCCTCGATCGGATCGGGAAGAAAGTTGAGGACCAATCCGGATACGACGCGGTCGAACTCGCCGTCCACGGCCGGTATCGCCGCAGCGGTACCCGGCCGGACCTCGAAGCGGGGATCGTCGACCGTGGTGCGGGCCGCCGCGGCGAAGCCCTCGGACGGTTCGACCCCGACGACCCGGGACGGTTCCTCGGCGACAAGGACGGCGTGTGCGAGAGCGCCGGTCCCGCACCCCACATCGCACCACGCGGCGCCCGCGCCGGCAGGGGGCAGCCATTGCAGGAACTTCGAGGCGACCGGGCGGCTCCAGCGACCTACATAGCGCTCGTACGCCGCGGCGATCTCCCAGGCGTCGGCGGTGTGATCCGTCATCGCGGTCTTCCTCTCTCCGGTCCCCGGTCAGTCGACCTGTCCGGGCCGGCGCCGTTGCCTACGAACCGGATCCGGGCTCACGGCCGGAACGGCGGTCGAGGTCGATCACCCGGGCCCCGCCCTGCGCCGCGGCCACCCGTGTCTCGGTGCCGTCCTCGGTCACGGCGACGATCTCGCACCGGCACAGCGCCTGTCGCCGGCTCGAGTCGACGACCGTCGCCGCGGCCCGCAGCAGCGTGCCGCGGCCCGGGCGCAGGTAGTCGATCGTGAACCCGGTGGTCACGATCGACGATCCGAGCACGGTTCCCGCCGCGAAGGTCAGGGAGTTGTCCGCGGCGTAGGCCAGCACGCCGCCGTGCACGAACCCGAACTGCTGCAGCAGCTCCGGACGCAGCGGGATCTCGAGCACCGCGCGGCCCGGCTCGTACGCGGCGACCCGGGCGCCGACCAGCACGCTGAACGGTTGGGCCGCGAGCACCGCCGCCGCGTCGTCCACCCCTCGAAGTTCCACGGCCTGCAGTCTGCCCCACACCGCCGGGTCGTGGGCGGACATATCATTCGTGCATGACGCGGTCACCTCATTCGCCGACGGTTCGCTGGCCGGACCTCGCCGCTCTGGAGCTGCTCGTCGGCATCGACGACCACGGCGGCCTCGGCGCGGCCGCCCGGGCCGCCGGCGTCGCGCAGCCCAATGCCAGCCG
Source organism: Rhodococcus aetherivorans (assembly GCF_011058165.1). Taxonomy (GTDB): domain Bacteria; phylum Actinomycetota; class Actinomycetes; order Mycobacteriales; family Mycobacteriaceae; genus Rhodococcus; species Rhodococcus aetherivorans. Next base: position 24,149 of record NZ_JAALEG010000084.1, on the reverse strand, counting down.
GGCGGTGCGCCGCCTCGAGAAGCAGCTGGGGACCGTGCTCGTGCGCCGGGGGCGGGCCGGTTCCGCGCTCACCCCGGAGGGCACCGTGGTCGCGCACTGGGCGCGGCAGACCCTCGCCGACGCCCGTCGCCTGCTCGACGCCGCCGCGGCGTTGAGTGCAGACCGGCAGGCCGAGCTGACCGTGGCGGCCAGCATGACGGTCGCCGAACACCTCATCCCGCGCTGGCTGGGCCGCTTCCGCGGGCTCCGGGACGACGTGCAGATCCAGCTGCAGGTCCACAACTCGCGGCAGGTCTGCGACGCGGTCGCGGAGGGCCGGTGCCACGTCGGGTTCGTCGAGGCTCCCACCGTCCCACCGGGACTGCACAGCACCCCGGTGGCGCGGGACCGGCTGGTGGTGGTCGTCACGCCGGCGCACCCGTGGGCGCGGCGCCGGCGTCCGCTCACCGTCGCCGAACTGGCGGCGACGCCGCTCGTCGTGCGCGAGGAGGGCTCCGGGACGCGGCACACGCTGGATCTGGCCCTCCGGGAGTTCGCGCGGCCGTCGCCGCTGCTCGAGCTCGGCAGCGGCGCCGCGGTGCGCACCGCGGCCCTCGGCGGCGTCGGCCCGGCCGTGCTCAGCACCCTCGCCGTGGCCGATCACCTCGCGTCCGGCGAATTGCGGACCGTCGAGGTCGAGGGCCTGGATCTGGCCCGCACGTTGCGCGCGGTGTGGCGCCCACCCCGCAAGCTCGCCGGCCCGGCCGGGGACCTGGTGCGGATGATCGTCCGCGGCGCCTGATCGCGTACCGATCGTCGCAATCGGCCCGAATCCGGCGCCCGGTGCGTCATCATGATCGTCGAGGACGCTGCTCGCCGGGGGTACGAGCGAACGCGGCGTGGCGCCGAGCCGGCACCGGGAGTGGGACATGGACGCATCGCGGTACGACGGGTCGCGGCCGTGACGGCCGTCGAGGTCGATCGCAGCCCCCGGCGATCCGGGGCCGTCCTCGCGACGTTGATCCTGGTCGCCGCCGTCGCGAACCTCAATCTCTCGGTTGCCAACATCGCGCTGCCGGCGATCGGCCGGGCCTTCGACGCGAGCCAGACGGAACTGAACCTGGTCGCCGTCGGGTATTCGCTGGGCCTGGCCGCGTCGGTGCTGTACCTGGGGGCGATCGGCGACCGCTACGGGCGCAAGCAGCTGCTCGTGCTCGGCGTCGCGCTGTCGATACCCGCGTGTCTGGTGGCGGCCTTCGCACCGAGCGTCGAGGTGCTGTTCGCGGCCCGGCTGGCCGGTGGTCTCGCCGCGGGGCTGGCGTATCCCACCACGCTGGCGCTGATCACCGCGCTGTGGTCGGGAGCCTCGCGGACCCGCGCGATCGCGTTGTGGTCGGCGACCGGCGGTGCGGTCGCTGCGCTCGGACCGCTGCTGTCCGGCCTGCTCCTGGAGTACTTCTACTGGGGCTCGGCCTTTCTGATCACCGTGCCGCTCGCCGCCGTCGCCCTCGTGGCGGCGGCCGTGCTGATTCCCGCGCACGTCAACGAGACCTCCGGGCCGGTCGATCATGTCGGCGGTGTCGTGTCGGTGCTGTTCGTGGCGGCGCTCGTCCTGACGGTCAACCTCGCACCCGAGAGCGGCCGAGGCACGGCGGCGCTCGTCTGCGCCGCCGTCACCGCCGTGGCGGGCGCGGTATTCGTGTGGCGGCAGCGGCGGGTGCCCGAGCCGCTGTTCGACCTGAAGGTGGCCGCGCGGCCGACGTTCTGGGTGGCAGCGGTGGCGGGCATCATCGTGTTCGGCACCCTGATGGGGACGATGTTCGTCGGCCAGCAGTTCCTGCAGAACGTGCTGGGCTACTCCACGCTCGCCGCCGGGTCGACGATCCTTCCGGCCGCCGCGTGCATGCTCGTGGTGGCTCCGTACTCGGCCCGGATGGTGGAGAGCCGGGGTGCGCGCACCACCCTGCTGCTCGGCTACGCGTTCATCCTCCTCGGGCTCGCGGTCGCGCTGACGATGTGGGACGAGACCTCCAGTTACTGGCAGATCGCGCTCGCGTACGCCCTCGTGGGGATCGGGGTCGGTTTCGCCGGCACGCCCGCCTCCCGCTCGCTGACCGGCTCGGTCCCGGTGACCCGGGCCGGGATGGCGTCGGCGACGGCCGACCTGCAACGCGATCTGGGCGGGGCCGTGATGCAGTCCATCCTCGGGGCGTTGCTCACCGCCGGATACGTTTCGTCGATCTCGGCGGCGATCGCCTCGTCGCCGGAGGCGGACGAGATCAGCGACCAGACGCAGGCCGCGCTGACCAAGTCGTTCGCGAGCGCCGCCGACCTCGCCGAGCGGTACCCGCAGTACGCCGACGCCATCATGTCCGCCGCGCGCACGGCGTTCCTGGACGGGGACACGAAGGCGTATGCCGCCGCCATTCTCGTCGTCGCCGCCGGTGCGGTCCTGGTGTTCTTCGCCTTCCCGAAGCGCGACGCCGAAAGACGGCTCCTCGCGTCGTACCGTGCGCAGGACGAACGCGCCGAGCCGGCGGGGGACGAGCGGCAGGGGGCCGCGCCCGGGGACGCGGACGGTTAGCGCGGGTCGCCGCTGCCGCGCAGGGCGCCGACGCCGGCGACGATCACCAGCGCGATGCCTACCGCCGCGACGGGCTGGACCCACTGGCCGAGCACCAGCGCGCCCGCCAGGGCCGCCGCCGCCGGTTCGAGAGCGATGAGGATCGCGAACACGTTCTTCGGCAGCTCCCGCAGCGCCCGCATCTCCAGGCTGTAGGGGACCACGGAGGACAGCAGGGCCACCGCCGCTCCGGCGGCCAGGATCGCGGGATCGGCCAGGCCGGCGCCGGCGGTCCCGAGGCCGAGGGGCAGCACGAGCGCCGCGGCGACGGTGGTGGCGACGGTCAGGCCCGCCGCGCCGGAGACGGTGGTGGCCACGTGCGAGCCCGCGACGATGTACCAGGCCCAGCCGGCGGCGGCGAGCAGCGCGAAACCGACCCCGGCCGGGTCGAGGGCGCCGCCGTCCCCGCCGAGGCCGCGTGCCCCGAGGAGCACCACCCCGGCCAGGGCGAGCGCCACCCACAGCGCGTCCCGCGGGCGGCGGGAGAGGACCGCGGCGAGGGCGAGCGGTCCGAGGAACTCGATCGTGACCGCCGCCGCGAGCGGCAGCCGGGCGATCGCCACATAGAAGAAGCCGTTCATCGCGGCCAGGCTCGCCCCGAGCGCGACCACGCCGCGCCACTGCGCCGGGCGCCAGTGCCGCACCGACGGCCGCACCACCGCCCACAGGATCACCGCGGCGAGCGTCAGCCGCAGCGTGACCGTGCCGAGGGCACCGACGTCGTCGAACAGGGTGCTGGCGAAGGCCGCGCCGAACTGCAGGGAGAGCACCGAGCCGAGCACGGCCGCGACGGGCACGGTCCGGCTGCCGCCCCGTGGCGCCGGTGCTGTACCGCTCATCCGTCCTCCGTGGCCTGGGGAATCCGCCGTCCCGCGTGCGACGAATGTTGCCGCACGGGAGCACGATCGGCAGCACGCGCCCCCTCAACCAGAAAAACAATCACGAGTGCTTGATTTTTTGCGCCCCGGGTGTGACTCTGGTCGCATGACGGAGCTACAACCGCTTCTCGACGACCTGCGTGCCGAGGGCGAGTCCCTCGACGCCCTCGTCGCGGACCTCCCGGACGAGCGCTGGGCGACCCCGACCCCCGCCGAAGACTGGACCATCGCCCACCAGATCGGACACCTGCTGTGGACCGATCGCGCCGCCCTCACCGCCGTCGAAGACCCGGAGGCGTTCGTCGCCGGGCTCGGCGAGATCACCGATCCGGACGGGTTCGTCGACGACGGGGCGCGGGCACAGGCCCGCCGCCCCCCGGCCGAGTTGCTCGCCGACTGGCGTGCCGCCCGCCGCGCCCTCGCCGACGCCCTCGCGGCCGTCCCCGCCGGAACCAAGATCGTCTGGTACGGCCCGCCGATGAGTGCGGCCTCCATGGCGACGGCACGGCTGATGGAGACCTGGGCCCACGGCGGCGACGTGGCCGACGCGCTCGGCGTCACCCGCCCGCCCACGCACCGGCTGCGCCACATCGCCCATCTCGGCGTCCGCACCCGCGACTTCGCCTTCGCCGTGCACGGCCGCACCCCGCCGGCCGAGCCGTTCCGCGTCCGTCTCACCGCCCCCGACGGGCAGGAGTGGACCTGGGGGCCCGACGCCGCCACCCAGACCGTCACCGGATCCGCCCTCGACTTCTGCCGGCTGGTGACCCAGCGGATCCACCGGGCCGACACCGACCTCGTCGCCACCGGACCCGACGCCGAGGCGTGGCTCGGCCTCGCGCAGGCGTTCGCCGGACCGCCCGGCGGCGGCCGCGCCCCGGAAGGAGCCACCGCGTGAGCGCCCCCACGGCCGGACGGGCGGTGCGCATCGGGAACTGCTCCGGCTTCTACGGCGACCGGCTCGCGGCCATGCGCGAGATGCTCGAGGGCGGGGAACTCGACTACCTGACCGGTGACTATCTCGCCGAGCTGACCATGCTGATCCTCGGCCGGGACCGGATGAAGGACCCGGCGCTCGGCTACGCCAAGACGTTCCTGCGCCAGCTCGAGGACTGCCTCGGGCTCGCTGTCGACAAGGGCGTGCGGATCGTCGCCAACGCCGGCGGACTCAATCCCGCCGGGCTGGCGACGGCCGTGCGCGAGCTTGCCGGCCGGCTCGGACTCGACGTCACCGTCGCGTACGTCGAGGGCGACGACCTCATCTCCCGCGCCGCCGAACTCGGCCTGGCCGCCGATCCGCCGCCGCTGACCGCGAACGCCTACCTCGGGGCGTGGGGCATCGCCGAGTGTCTCACCGCCGGCGCCGACATCGTCGTCACCGGCCGTGTCACCGACGCCTCCGTGATCGCCGGCCCGGCCGCCGCCCACTTCGGCTGGGCCCGGGACGATTTCGATGCCCTGGCCGGTGCGGTCGCGGCGGGACACGTGATCGAGTGCGGCACCCAGGCCACCGGCGGCAACTACGCGTTCTTCACCGAGATCGCCGACCTCGACCGGCCCGGCTTCCCGATCGCCGAGATCGATGCCGACGGCAGCTCCACCATCACCAAGCACCCCGGCACCGGCGGCGCGGTCACCGTCGGCACCGTGACCGCCCAGCTGCTGTACGAGGTGACCGGTGGCCGCTACGCCGGACCCGACGTGACGACGCGCCTCGACTCCGTCCGGCTCACCCAGGACGGACCGGACCGGGTCCGCATCACCGGGGTCCGCGGTGAGGCGCCCCCGCCGACGCTGAAGGTCTCCCTCAACGCTCTCGCCGGATTCCGGAACGAAGCGGTGTTCGTCCTCACCGGACTCGACATCGAGGCCAAGGCGGCGCTGGTGCGCCGGCAGATGGAGGCGAGCCTGCCCGCGCGTCCGGCCGAGCTCGAGTGGACCCTCGCCCGCACCGACCATCCGGACGCCGACACGGAGGAGGCGGCCAGCGCCCTGCTGCGCTGCACCGTCCGCGACCGCGACCCGCAGGTCGTCGGCCGCGCCTTCTCCGCGGTCGCGGTCGAGTACGCGCTTGCCAGCTACCCCGGCTTCTCGCTGACCGCTCCGCCCGGCAACGGCCAGCCGTACGCCGTGTTCACGCCCGGCTACGTCGACGCCGCCGAGGTGCCGCACACGGCGGTCCTGCCCGACGGCAGCCGCGTCCCGATCCCGCCCGTCACCCCGACGCGCCCACTCGAACCCGTCGCCGAGCCCGAGCTGCCCGCGCCGCTACCCGCGGGGCCCACCCGGCACGCGCCGCTCGGGCTCGTCGCCGGCGCCCGCAGCGGCGACAAGGGCGGCGACGCGAATGTGGGGGTGTGGGTGCGCACCGACGACCAGTGGCGCTGGCTGGTGCACACCCTCACCGTCGACGCGCTGAAAACCCTTCTGCCCGAGTCGAAGAACCTCATCGTGACCCGCCATGTGCTGCCGAACCTGCGGGCGGTGAACTTTGTGATCGAGGGCATCCTCGGCCGCGGCGTCGCCTCACAGGCCCGCTTCGACCCGCAGGCCAAGGGCCTCGGCGAGTGGCTGCGCAGCAGATACCTCTACATCCCCGAGACCCTCCTGGAGGACCCCGAGATGGAGGACCCCGAGATGGAGAACCCCGAGATGGAGAACCCCGAGTGAGCATCTGGGACACCCCCGAACGCCGCGACCTGCGCTCGACCGTCCACTCCTTCGTCCAGCGCGAGGTCCTGCCGCACCTCGCCGCGTGGGAGCGCGACGGCGAACTGCCCCGCGAACTGCACAAGAAGGCCGCCGCCCTCGGGCTTCTCGGCGCCGGATTCCCCGAGGCCGTCGGGGGGTCCGGCGGCGACGCGGCGGACACTCTCACCGTGTGCGAGGCATTCCACGAGGCCGGCGCCTCCGGTGGTGCCTTCGCCTCCCTGTTCACCTGCGGCATCGCCCTGCCGCACCTCGTCGCCGCCGGCGACGAGGTGCAGATCGCGAAGTGGGTCGAGCCGACCCTCGCGGGCGAGCTCATCGGCTCCCTCGCGATCACCGAACCCGGCGGCGGCTCCGACGTGGGGCACCTGACCACCACCGCCGTCCGCGACGGCGACCACTACGTCGTCAACGGCGCCAAGACCTACATCACCTCCGGCTGCCGCGCGGACTTCGTGGTGACCGCCGTGCGCACCGGCGGCAGCGAACGTCCCGGCGCTGCCGGGATCTCGCTGCTGGTGATCGAGAAGGGCGCCGAAGGATTCACCGTCTCGCGCAAGCTCGACAAGATGGGCTGGCGTGCCTCCGACACCGCCGAACTGTCCTTCGTCGACGTGCGCGTGCCCGTCGAGAATCTCGTCGGCACCGAGAACAGCGGCTTCGCGCAGATCGCCCAGGCCTTCGTCTCGGAGCGGATTGCCCTTGCGGCCCAAGCCTATTCGAGCGCACAGCGGTGTCTGGACCTCACCGTGGCGTGGTGCCGCGACCGCGAGACGTTCGGCCGGCCGCTGATCTCCCGGCAGTCGGTGCAGCGCACCCTCGCCGAGATGGCCCGGCGCGTCGACGTCGCGCGCGTGTACGGCCGGCGGGTCGTCGAGCGAGCCCTCGTCGGCGACGGCGACCTCGTCGCCGAGGTGTGCTTCGCCAAGAACACCGCCGTCGAGGCCGGCGAATGGGTCGCGAACCAGGCTGTGCAGCTGTTCGGCGGACTCGGCTACATGGCCGAGTCCGAGATCGAACGGCAGTACCGCGACATGCGCATCCTCGGCATCGGCGGCGGCACCACCGAGATTCTCACCGAGCTCGCGGCGAAACGATTGGGGTACACCTCGTGAGCATCCTGCAGACGACCCTCGACCCGGCCTCGGCAGAGTACGCCGCCGCGGCCTCGGCGATGACCGCCGAACTGGCCGCACTCGAGACCGAGCACGCCAAGGCCCTCGCCGGCGGCGGGGAGAAGTACGTCCGGCGCCACCACGAACGCGGCAAGCTGCTCCCGCGCGAACGCATCGAACTGCTGCTCGACCCGGATTCCCCGTTCCTCGAGCTGTCCCCGCTCGCGGCGTGGGGCACCGAGTTCCCGGTCGGCGGCAGCACCGTCACCGGGATCGGCGTCGTCGAGGGCGTCGAATGCCTGATCGTCGCCAACGACCCCACCGTCCGCGGCGGCACCAGCAACCCGTGGACCCTGCGGAAGGGGTTCCGCGCCAACGACATCGCGATGCAGAACCGGCTGCCGGTGATCTCCCTCGTCGAGTCGGGCGGCGCCGACCTGCCCACCCAGAAGGAGGTGTTCATCCCCGGCGGACGCATGTTCCGCGACCTGACGCAGCTGTCCGCCGCCGGCATTCCCACCATCGCGCTGGTGTTCGGCAACTCCACCGCGGGCGGCGCCTACATTCCCGGCATGTCGGATCACGTGGTGATGATCGAGAAGCGCTCGAAGGTGTTCCTCGCCGGACCGCCGCTGGTGAAGATGGCCACGGGCGAGGAATCCGACGACGAATCCCTCGGCGGCGCGGAGATGCACGCCCGCACCTCCGGGCTGGCCGACTACTACGCGGTCGACGAGCCCGATGCGATCCGGATCGGCCGGGGCATCGTCCGTCGCCTGAACTGGCGCAAGCAGGGCCCCGAACCCCACCCCGACGTGCGCGAACCGCGTTACGACCCCGAGGAACTGCTCGGAATCGTGCCCGCCGACCTCAAGGTGCCGTTCGACCCCCGCGAGGTGATCGCCCGCATCGTCGACGATTCCGACTTCGACGAGTTCAAGCCGCTCTACGGGTCGTCGCTCGTCACCGGCTGGGCCCGTCTGCACGGGTACCCGGTGGGCATCCTCGCCAACGCCCGCGGCGTGCTGTTCAGCGAGGAATCCCAGAAGGCCACCCAGTTCATCCAGCTCGCCAACCGCGCGAACACGCCACTGCTGTTCCTGCACAACACCACCGGCTACATGGTCGGCCGCGAGTACGAGGAACGCGGCATGATCAAGCACGGCTCGATGATGATCAATGCCGTCTCCAACTCGACGGTGCCCCACATCTCGATCCTGCTCGGCGCCTCCTACGGGGCCGGCCACTACGGCATGTGCGGCCGGGCCTTCGACCCGCGGTTCCTGTTCGCCTGGCCCAGCGCCAAATCCGCGGTGATGGGCGGCGCCCAGCTCGCCGGTGTCATCTCCATCGTCGGACGCGCCGCCGCCCAGGCGCGCGGCCAGGCCTTCGACGAGGCCGCCGACGAGGCGATGCGTGCGGCGATCGAGAACCAGATCGAGGCGGAGTCGCTGCCGATGTTCCTGTCCGGCCGGCTCTACGACGACGGGGTCATCGACCCGCGCGACACCCGCACCGTGGTGGGGATGTGCCTGTCGGCCATCGCCAACGCGCCGATCGAGGGCACCGACAGCTTCGGTGTCTTCCGGATGTGAGGCAGCAGTGAACCACACCGATACCGTCACCACCGTGCTCGTCGCCAACCGCGGCGAGATCGCCCGCCGGGTGTTCGCCTCCTGCCGGCGCGCCGGCCTCGGCACCGTCGCGGTGTTCTCCGACGCGGACGCCGGCAGCCCCCACATCGCCGAGGCCGACGCCGCGGTGCGCCTGCCCGGCACCGCCCCCGCCGACACCTATCTGCGCGGCGAGGCGATCATCGCCGCCGCCCGCGCGGCGGGGGCCGACGCGATCCACCCGGGTTACGGGTTCCTCTCGGAGAACGCCGAATTCGCGCGGGCGGTCCTCGACGCGGGGTTGACCTGGATCGGGCCGGGCCCGGACTCGATCGCCCGGATGGGTTCGAAGGTCGAGGCCAAGAAGATCATGGCCGACGCCGGTGTGCCGGTGCTGGCCGAGCTGGACCCTGCCGCGGTGACCGAGGCCGACCTGCCCGTGCTGATCAAGGCGTCCGCCGGGGGCGGCGGCCGCGGCATGCGGGTGGTCCGCGACCTGGCCGAGCTGCCCGACCAGCTCGCCGCGGCCCGGCGCGAGGCGCAGTCCGCGTTCGGCGATCCGACGGTGTTCTGCGAGCGCTTCCTCGAAACGGGCCGGCACATCGAGGTGCAGGTCCTCGCGGACCGGCACGGGACCGTGTGGGCGGTGGGGGAGCGGGAGTGCTCGATCCAGCGCCGCCACCAGAAGGTGGTCGAGGAGGCGCCGTCGCCGCTCGTCGAGGCCACGCCCGGGATGCGGGAGCGGCTGTTCGCGGCGGCCCGGCGCGCCGCGCAGGCCATCGACTACGAGGGCGCGGGCACCGTCGAGTTCCTCGCGACCGGGGCGAGCGAAGCGACGGGGAATGTCACCGGGGCGAGCGGAGCGACGGGGAATGTCACCGGGGCGAGCGGAGCGACGGGGAATGTCACCGGGGCGAGCGGAGCGACGGGGAATGTCACCGGGGTGAGCGAAGCGACGGGGAGCTCGGCGGACGGCGAGTTCTTCTTCCTCGAGATGAACACCCGCCTGCAGGTCGAGCACCCGGTCACCGAGTGCACCACCGGCCTCGACCTCGTCGACCTGCAGTTGCAGGTCGCCGCCGGCGCCCGCCTCGAGCCCGAACCCCCGCCGGCGAGCGGACATTCGATCGAGGTGCGGCTCTACGCGGAGGACCCGGCGCAGGACTGGCGGCCGCAGTCCGGCACGGTGCACCGTCTCGCGCTGCCCGGCCGCGTCGCCGCGTTCGAGGTGCTGCGCGAGCCCGGGCTGCGCCTGGACTCCGGCGTCGAGGACGGTTCGGCGGTGGGCGTGCACTACGACCCGATGCTCGCCAAGGTGATCTCGTACGCCCCGACCCGGGGCCGCGCGGCGCGGATGCTCGCGACGTCGCTGGCCCGCGCCGAGGTGCACGGCCTGCGCACCAACCGGGACCTGCTGGTGAACGTGCTGCGGCATCCCGAATTCCTCGCCGGCAACACCGACACCGCCTTCTTCGACACCCACGGGCTCGACACGCTCGCCGCGCCGCTCGCCGACGCCGGGGCCGAATCGCTGTCCGCGCTCGCCGCGGCCCTGGCGGACGCCGCCGCCCACCGCGCGGCCGCGACGGTCGCCCGCGGCCTGCCGAGCGGCTGGCGCAACCTGCCGTCGCAGCCGCAGGTCAAACGGTACGAGGGCGACCGCGGTGCACACGAGGTGCGGTACCGGCTCACCCGGTCCGGGCTGATCGCCGATGACCATCCCGGCGTCGTCCTCGTCGCGCACACCGAGCGCCGGGTGGTGCTCGCGATCGACGGCGTGCACCGCCAGTTCGACGTCGCGCGCTACGGCGACGCGGTGCATGTGGACTCGTCGCTCGGCCCGGTACGGCTGCGCGCGATCCCCCGGTTCGTCGAACCCTCCGCCCACGTCGCCGCGGGTTCGCTGCTCGCCCCGATGCCCGGCTCGGTGATCCGGATCGGGGCCGCGGTCGGCGATGCGGTCACCGCCGGGCAACCGGTCCTCTGGCTCGAGGCGATGAAGATGGAACACATCGTCAAGGCCCCCACCGCGGGCGTGCTCACCGAGCTGCCCGTCGCCGTCGGCACCCAGGTCGAACTGGGCGCCGTGCTGGCCGTCGTCACCCCCGCCGAGTCCGGCGAACCGTCCGCCCCGGCCGACATCGAGGAGTAACCATGAGCGTCATCGAAACCGACGAGCAGAAGCAGCTGCGCGCCGCGGTCGCGGGCCTGGCCAAGCGCTACAACTACGTCGACTACGTGCTGCCGAAGGCCCGCAAGGGCGAACCGCTGACCGAGCTGTGGCGCGAGGCCGCCCAGCTCGGCTTCCTGGGCGTGAACCTGCCCGAGGAGTACGGCGGCGGCGGGGCCGGCATCTACGAACTCGCCCTGGTCCAGGAGGAACTCGCCGCGCAGGGCTGCGGGCTGCTGCTGGTGGTGGTCTCGCCGGCCATCTGCGGCACCATCATCGCCAAGTTCGGCACCGACGAGCAGAAGCAACGCTGGCTGCCCGCGCTCGCCGACGGCTCGAAGATCATGGCGTTCGGCATCACCGAGCCCGACGCCGGCTCGAACTCGCACGAGATCACCACCGTCGCGCGGCGCGACGGGGAGGACTGGATCCTGCGCGGCAGCAAGATCTACATCTCCGGTGTGGACCAGGCCGACGCGGTGCTCATCGTGGCCCGCACCGAGGACGCGAAGAGCGGCAAGCTGCGGCCGGCGCTGTTCATCGTCCCCACCGACGCGGACAACTTCGTCAAGACGCCGATGGAGATGGACATCGTCGAACCGGACCGCCAGTTCACCCTGTTCCTCGACGACGTGCGCCTGCCGGCGGACGCGCTGGTAGGGGAGCCGGACGCCGCGCTGATGCAGCTGTTCGCCGGCCTGAACCCCGAGCGGATCCTCGGCGCGGCGATGGCCGTGGGCATGGGCCGCTACGCGCTGGACGCGGCGGTGCGGTACGCCAACGAACGGACCGTGTGGAAGTCGCCGATCGGGGCGCACCAGGGCATCGCGCATCCGCTCGCGCAGTGCAAGATCGAGCTCGAACTGGCCAAGCTGATGATGCAGAAGGCCGCGGTGCTGTACGACAGCGGCGACGACTTCGGCGCCGCCGAGGCCGCGAACATGGCCAAGTACGCCGCGGCCGAGGCCAGCATCAAGTCGCTCGACCAGGCGATCCAGACGCACGGCGGCGGTGGGCTCACCCGCGAGTACGGGCTTGCCGCGATGCTCGGCGCGGCGCGGATCGCGCGGGTGGCGCCGGTGAGCCGGGAGATGATCCTCAACTTCGTGTCCCAGCACTCGCTGGGCCTGCCCCGGTCGTACTGAGGGGAGCGCCGGTGTCCGAGACGTTCGTCCGGTACGACGTGAGCGAGGGATTCGCCACGCTGACTCTCGACTCGCCGCACAACCGCAACGCGATCTCCGCCAGGCTCGTGGCGCAGCTCCGGCAGGGACTCGCCGACGCGGCCGCCGACGACGGGGTCCGCGCGGTCGTGCTCACCCATGAGGGCGGCACCTTCTGTGCCGGCGCCGACCTGAGCGAGGCGAGCACCGCGGAGGGCGGCGCCGCGGCGGCGGCTGCCGCCCGGACGCGGGAGATGACGGCGGTGCTGCGGTCGATCCTGGAGCTGCCCAAGCCGGTGATCGGGCGGATCGACGGGCACGTGCGCGCCGGCGGCATGGGGTTGGTCGGCGCATGCGACCTCGCCGTCGCCGGGCCCCGGTCGACGTTCGCGTTGACCGAGGCCCGGCTGGGGCTGGCGGCGTCGATCATCTCGCTGACGGTGCTGCCGCGGCTCACCTCCCGTGCCGCGAGCCGCTACTTCCTCACCGGTGAGCGGTTCGGGCCGGAGGTGGCAGCGGCGATCGGCCTGGTCACCGTCGAGACCGACGATCCGCAGGCGTCGGTGGGGGAGATCCTCGCCCAGCTGCGGGAATGCTCGCCGCAGGGGCTCGGCGAATCCAAGCGGCTCACCACGATGCGGATGCTCGCCGACTTCGACCGGTACGGCGACGAGCTGGCGGAGCAGTCGGCGCGGCTGTTCGGCTCCGCGGAGGCGGTCGAGGGGATGACCGCGTTCCTGCAGAAGCGGCCGCCGTCGTGGAGCCGGTCGTGACACGGTCCGTAAAACGGTCAGGGTTGACTGGATAGTGGTGGGTGTACGACAGTGGCTGTCATGAAACTCGGCATCCAGCCCGACTACGCGGGTGACTTCCGGCAGGTCGTCGACGAGATCGTCGAACTCGAATCGGTGGGGCTCGACATCGCATTCGTCGCCGAGGCGTACAGCTTCGACGCCTTCGGCCAGCTCGGCTACCTGGCCGCGCGCACCTCGACGGTGCAGCTCGGCACGGGCGTGGTGCCGATCTACACCCGCACGCCGTCGCTGCTCGCGATGACGGCCGCCGGCATGGACTACGTCTCCGGCGGCCGCTTCGTGCTCGGCCTCGGGGCGTCCGGCCCGCAGGTGATCGAGGGCTTCCACGGCGTGCCGTACGACGCGCCCCTGCAGCGAACCCGCGAGGTCGTCGACATCTGCCGGGCCGTGTGGCGGCGCGAGAAGCTCGAATACGCCGGCCGCAAGTACACGATCCCGCTGCCGGCCGACCGCGGCACCGGGCTCGGCAAGCCCCTCAAGCTCATCAATCAGCCGGTTCGCGAACGCATTCCGATCATGATCGCCGCGCTCGGCCCGAAGAACGTCGCCCTCGCCGCCGAGATCGCCGAGGCCTGGGAGCCGGTGTTCTTCTTCCCCGAGCACGCGCACCGGGTATGGGGCGACGCGCTCGCCGAGGGCAAGGCGAAGCGGGACCCGGCGCTCGGGGAGCTCGAGGTGGTGGTCAACGTCCAGGTCGGGATCGGGGACAACGTCGCCGAGCTGCGCGACCGCGCCCGGCCCCACCTGGCGCTGTACCTGGGCGGAATGGGCGCCAAGGGCAAGAACTTCTACAACCAGCTCGCCCGCACCTACGGCTTCGAGCGCGAGGCCGAGACCGTTCAGGACCTCTACCTGGCTGGGCGGAAGAAGGAGGCCGAGGCGGCGATCCCGGACGAGTTGATCGACGGCGTGTGCCTCGTCGGCCCGCGCAGTCACGTCGCCGAGCGCCTCGCCGCGTTCGAGGCCGCCGGAGTCACCACGATCAACATCATGGCCCTCGAGGACACCCGGGCCGGGCGCCTCGCCTCGACGGTCACCCTCCGCGAGCTGACGCGCCGGCCTGCCTAGTCTGATCGCCATGAGCAGCCCGTCCCCGGATGTCCGCCGTCGCGGCGAGCAGGAGCGCAGCCGTGCCACCCGCAAGCGGATCCTCGACGCGGCGGTGGCCGTGCTCGTCGAGCACGGTTACTCCAACGCCACCACCGTGCGCATCCAGGAGGCGGCCGGCGTGTCCCGCGGGCGGCTGCTGCACCATTACCCGTCGCGGGACGCCCTGCTCGTCGCCGCCGTGCACCACCTCGCCGCCCAGGGGGTCCAGGGCCTCGACGGCGACCATCCCTGGCCCGCCGACCCGGTCGAACGTATCGCCGCCGCGGTCGACCGGATGTGGTGGAACTTCCGGCAGCCGTACTTCTGGGCGTCGATGGAGCTGTGGCTCGCCGCGCGCGGCCACGAGGAACTTCGGGCCGAGCTGCTGCCGCTCGAACGCCTCCTGGGCCGGATGATCAAGGAGCAGACGACCGCGAACTTCGGTCCGGAGATCGCGAACCGCCCCCGGTTCGCCGAGGTGCGCGACCTGATCTATCAGGCGATGCGCGGGGCGGCCCTCGGTTACGCCATCGACCCCCGCGACCCGCTGACCGAACCCCAGCTGGCGGTGTGGCGTCGCCAGATGGAACGGGTCCTGGTGGACGACGAACCCGGGGATTCCGCCGCCGGGGGCGCGCTGCGATGACCCGGCAGCCCAAGCAGGATCGGAGCCGGGTCACGCGCCGCCGGCTGCTCGAGGCGAGCATCGACTGCCTCGCGGAGCTGGGGTGGGGCGCGACCACGGTGGGGGTGGTCGCCGAGCGGGCGGGCGTGTCCCGCGGCGCGGCCCAGCACCACTTCCCGACCCGGGAGGACCTCATCACCGCGGCGCTCGAGTTCATGTTCGACAGCCGTATGGATCTCGCCCGCCGCGACACCGTGGACCTGCCCCTGGGGGCCGCCCGTACCGAGGCCGTGGTGCGCCGGCTCGTCGACTACTACACCGGCACCCTGTTCAAGGCGGCGCTGCAGGTGTGGACGGCCGCGGCGGCCGATCCGGAACTGCGGGCCCGCATCGTCCCCCTCGAGGAACACTTCGGCCGCGTCGCCCACCGCGTCGCCGTCGAGCAACTCGGCGTGGACGAGTCCGACGCGACGGTGCACCGCATGGTGCAGGCCACCCTCGACCTCGCGCGCGGCCTCGGCCTCGCCGACGTCCTCACCGACGATTCGCGGCGCCGGGCCGAGATCGTCCGGCACTGGGCCGCGCAGCTCGACACGGTGCTCGACGCGGCCCGGCAGCGTTCGGCGGCGCAGCACCCGGCCGGTTAGGTTTGTGGCATGCCTCCCAAGCTGGCCACGGTCGCGGTCCTCGGACTCGTCGGTGCCGTCGTCGCCGGGTGCGGCTCGGACCCGGCCGAGGGCCCGGCCGGCGCGTCGCCCACCCTGCAGGTGACCGAGCCGGGCCCGTTCTTCGGCGCGTGCGGGTCGGTCACCGACGACGAGGTGGCCCGGGCCTTCGGGCTGGGGTCGTTCGTGCAGGTCACCCGCAACTCGGTGGGATGCGAGTGGGAACTCGTCGGGGCGGGCGGCCCGAGCGTGACGTTCTCCTGGTACCGCGGCAGCCCGATCGGCCGCGAACGCGCCGGTTCCGACCTGATCGGCCGGCCCGCGATCGACGTGGAGATCGACGGCAACCCGGGCTTCCAGGGCTCGGCGCAGAACGACTTCGGGCAGACCGTGCTGTGCGAGATCGGCGTGCAGTTCGGGGGCGACTTCGTGCACTGGTCCGTCACGTACGGGCTCTTCACGCCGGCCGCGGACGCGTGCGTGGTGGCCCGCGACCTGGCCGAGCTCAGCGCGGAAAGGGCACAGCGGTGAAGCGGACGACGCGGACGACGCGGGTGGCGACGCTGCCGTCGCTGCTGGCCCTGGCCGCGGTGCTCGCCGGGTGCGGCAGCACGATCGAGGGGCAGGCCGTGCCGGAGGGGGCCGGAGCGGGCGGCGCCTCCGCCGAGTTCACGCGCCTGCTCACCGAGTGCGATGCCGTCACCGACGAGCAGATCGCGGAGGCGGTCGGCGTCGAGGCGATCGAGCGCGGGTTCTTCGGGGCGATCTGCCGGTGGGACACCGCAGGTGCGGGGGCGACGGCGAAGGTCACCTTCAACTGGTTCGAGACCGGGTCCCTCGACACCGAGCGGGGGACGGCGCAACGGCTGGGATACGCGGTGGAGAACACGACCGTGGAGGGCCGGCGGGCCGTGCTGATGCGCCCGCCCGACGACCCGGCGTCCTGCGGGATCTCCGCCGGAGCGTCCACGACGGGGATCTTCGGCTGGTGGGTGCAGTACGCGCCCGGTTCGGCGCCTCCCGATCCGTGTGCGGCGGCCGTCACGCTGGCCCGACTGACCCTCGACCTCAGCAGTTGAGCCACGAGCGGACCCCCGCAGCTCGCTTTGACCTTGCGCCGCGCCGCCGGGTATCGTTGTGGGTCGTGTCCGGCATGCCCGGGCCGATCTGTGTGCCTATGCGAGGTAGTGCCGTGCGCGCGGTCTGTGGAATCACCGCAGGAGCGAGCCCCCGGCTGCCTGTGTGGGGGTACGCGACACGCCCGACCTCGTGTGCACACGAGGGGTGGGTGCGGGGCAGCGGCTCTCTTGCCCCAACCGATGGATCCCTAATTTCAGAACAGCCAAGGTTGCTCGTGCGAGCAGTCTTCAGACAACGAGAAAGCCGGTAGATGCCAACCATCAATCAGCTGGTCCGTAAGGGCCGCCGCGACAAGGCCGCCAAGGTCAAGACCGCGGCCCTCAAGGGCAGCCCGCAGCGCCGCGGTGTGTGCACTCGCGTGTACACCACCACCCCGAAGAAGCCGAACTCGGCGCTCCGGAAGGTCGCCCGCGTGCGTCTGACCAGCTCCGTCGAGGTCACCGCCTACATCCCGGGTGAGGGTCACAACCTGCAGGAGCACTCGATGGTGCTCGTGCGCGGTGGTCGTGTGAAGGACCTCCCCGGTGTCCGCTACAAGATCATCCGCGGTTCGCTCGACACCCAGGGTGTCAAGAACCGCAAGCAGGCGCGCAGCCGCTACGGCGCGAAGAAGGAGAAGGGCTGATGCCACGTAAGGGTCCCGCTCCGAAGCGTCCCCTGATCGCCGACCCGGTCTACGGGTCGCCGCTCGTCACCCAGCTGGTCAACAAGATCCTGCTGGACGGCAAGAAGTCCACCGCCGAGCGCATCGTCTACGAGGCACTCGAGCGCGCGCGCGAGAAGACCGGCACCGATCCGGTCGTCACCCTCAAGCGCGCTCTGGACAACGTCAAGCCTGCCCTCGAGGTGCGCAGCCGCCGTGTCGGTGGCGCCACCTACCAGGTGCCGGTCGAGGTTCGTCCCGGTCGTTCGACCACCCTCGCCCTGCGGTGGCTGGTCACCTTCTCGCGTCAGCGTCGTGAGAAGACCATGGTCGAGCGCCTCGCGAACGAGCTCCTCGACGCCAGCAACGGTCTGGGTGCGTCCGTGAAGCGTCGCGAGGACACCCACAAGATGGCCGAGGCCAACAAGGCGTTCGCGCACTACCGCTGGTGAGTCGATGCCGGTCGGGAGGAACCGGTATTCCCGAAATCCTCCCGGCCGGCCGTTCGCACAACTGTGTCGGTCCCTGAAGGCCGGCTGAACATCCGAGAACACTGGTCCGCACCCTAGGACCGACACGAGCTACGAGCGGGGTTACCTGTGGCACAGGAAGTGCTGACCGACCTGAACAAGGTCCGCAACATCGGCATCATGGCGCACATCGATGCCGGCAAGACCACGACGACCGAGCGCATCCTCTTCTACACCGGTGTGAACTACAAGATCGGTGAGACCCACGACGGTGCCTCGACCACCGACTGGATGGAGCAGGAGAAGGAGCGGGGTATCACCATCACCTCCGCCGCCGTGACCTGCTTCTGGAACAAGAACCAGATCAACATCATCGACACCCCCGGCCACGTCGACTTCACGGTCGAGGTCGAGCGGTCGCTGCGCGTCCTCGACGGCGCGGTCGCCGTGTTCGACGGCAAGGAGGGCGTCGAGCCGCAGTCCGAGCAGGTCTGGCGGCAGGCCGCCAAGTACGACGTTCCGCGCATCTGCTTCGTCAACAAGATGGACAAGATGGGCGCGGACTTCTACTTCACGGTCCAGACCATCATCGACCGCCTCGGCGCCAAGCCGCTGGTCCTGCAGCTCCCGATCGGCGCGGAGGACGCGTTCGACGGCGTCGTCGACCTGGTCGAGATGAAGGCCATCACCTGGCGTGGCACCGTCGAGATCGGCGCCGAGCCGACGATCGAGGAGATCCCCGCGGAGCTGGCCGACAAGGTCGCCGAGTACCGCGAGAAGCTGCTCGAGACGGTCGCCGAGAGCGACGAAGAGCTCATGGAGAAGTACTTCGGTGGCGAGGAACTCACCGTCGCCGAGATCAAGGGCGCCATCCGGAAGCTGACCGTCGCCTCCGAGCTGTACCCGGTGCTGTGCGGTTCCGCGTTCAAGAACAAGGGCATCCAGCCCATGCTCGACGCGGTCATCGACTACCTGCCGAACCCGCTCGACATCGGCGAGGTCGAGGGCCACAAGCTCGGCGACGAGGAAGAGACCCTCACCCGCAAGCCGAGCAAGGAAGAGCCCTTCTCCGCGCTGGCGTTCAAGATCGCCGCGCACCCGTTCTTCGGCAAGCTGACCTTCGTGCGCGTCTACTCCGGCCGCATCGAGCCGGGTGCCCAGGTGCTCAACGCCACCAAGGGCAAGAAGGAGCGCATCGGCAAGCTGTTCCAGATGCACGCCAACAAGGAGAACCCGGTCGACGAGGCGGTGGCCGGCCACATCTACGCGATGATCGGCCTGAAGGACACCACGACCGGTGACACCCTGTGCGCGCAGGACGCCCCGATCGTGCTCGAGTCCATGACCTTCCCGGATCCGGTCATCCAGGTCTCCATCGAGCCGAAGACCAAGTCCGACCAGGAGAAGCTGGGCACCGCGATCCAGAAGCTGGCCGAGGAGGATCCCACCTTCTCCGTCGAGCTGGACGAGGAGACCGGCCAGACCGTCATCGGCGGCATGGGCGAGCTCCACCTCGACATCCTCGTCGACCGGATGCGTCGTGAGTTCAAGGTCGAGGCCAACGTCGGCAAGCCGCAGGTGGCGTACCGCGAGACCATCACCAAGAAGGTCGAGAAGCTCGAGTTCACGCACAAGAAGCAGACCGGTGGTTCCGGCCAGTTCGCGAAGGTCATCATCGCCCTCGAGCCCTTCGTGGGCGAGGACGGCGCGACCTACGAGTTCGAGAACAAGGTCACCGGCGGCCGCGTGCCCCGCGAGTACATCCCCTCGGTCGACGCCGGTGCGCAGGACGCGATGCAGTACGGCGTGCTCGCCGGGTACCCGCTGGTGAACGTCAAGGTCACCCTGCTCGACGGCGCGTACCACGACGTCGACTCGTCGGAAATGGCGTTCAAGATCGCCGGTTCGCAGGCCCTGAAGGAGGCCGCGCGCAAGGCTGCGCCGGTCATCCTCGAGCCGCTCATGGCTGTCGAGGTCACCACCCCCGAGGACTACATGGGTGAAGTGATCGGCGACCTCAACTCCCGCCGTGGCCAGATTCAGGCCATGGAGGAACGCAGTGGTGCCCGTGTCGTGAAGGCGCTGGTTCCGCTCTCGGAGATGTTCGGTTACATCGGTGACCTGCGGTCGAAGACCCAGGGTCGCGCGAACTTCTCCATGGTGTTCGATTCCTACGCTGAGGTTCCCGCGAACGTCTCGAAGGAAATCATCGCCAAGGCGACCGGCGAGTAACCTCGGTTCCGACCCGGTCGGCTGCACGACCAAGTAAGTAACAACCGCACTGCTGCATACTGCAAGCAACAACAGTCCAGGAGGACCCTCAAGTGGCGAAGGCGAAGTTCGAGCGGACCAAGCCGCACGTGAACATCGGCACCATCGGTCACGTCGACCACGGCAAGACCACTCTGACGGCGGCGATCACCAAGGTGCTGGCCGACAAGTACCCCGAGCTGAACCAGAGCTTCGCGTTCGACCAGATCGACAAGGCTCCGGAGGAGAAGGCTCGTGGTATCACGATCAACATCTCCCACGTCGAGTACCAGACCGAGAAGCGCCACTACGCGCACGTCGACGCTCCGGGTCACGCCGACTACATCAAGAACATGATCACCGGTGCGGCTCAGATGGACGGTGCGATCCTGGTCGTGGCCGCCACCGACGGCCCGATGCCGCAGACGCGTGAGCACGTGCTGCTCGCCCGTCAGGTCGGCGTGCCCTACATCCTCGTCGCGCTCAACAAGTCCGACATGGTCGACGACGAGGAAATCCTCGAGCTCGTCGAGATGGAGGTCCGTGAGCTCCTCGCTGCGCAGGACTTCGACGAGGAGGCTCCTGTCGTCAAGGTTTCGGCCCTGAAGGCACTCGAGGGTGACCCGAAGTGGACCGAGAGCATCCTCGAGCTCATGAGCGCCGTCGACGAGTCGATCCCGGACCCGGTCCGTGAGACCGAGAAGCCGTTCCTCATGCCCGTCGAGGACGTCTTCACCATCACCGGTCGTGGCACGGTCGTCACCGGCCGCATCGAGCGCGGTGTCATCAACGTGAACGAGGAAGTCGAGATCGTCGGTATCAAGCCGACCTCGACCAAGACCACGGTCACGGGCATCGAGATGTTCCGCAAGCTGCTCGACCAGGGCCAGGCCGGCGACAACGTCGGTCTGCTGGTCCGCGGCATCAAGCGCGAGGACGTCGAGCGTGGCCAGGTCGTCGTGAAGCCGGGCACCACCACCCCGCACACGGAGTTCGAGGGCCAGGCCTACATCCTCAACAAGGAGGAGGGTGGCCGCCACACCCCGTTCTTCAACAACTACCGTCCGCAGTTCTACTTCCGTACCACGGACGTGACGGGCGTTGTGACCCTCCCCGAGGGCACCGAGATGGTCATGCCGGGCGACAACACCGAGATGTCCGTCAAGCTGATCCAGCCGGTCGCCATGGACGAGGGCCTGCGCTTCGCGATCCGCGAGGGTGGCCGCACCGTCGGCGCCGGTCGCGTCACGAAGATCATCAAGTGAGCTAGTTCTCGCTGACGTCGAACGGCGTCCACCCTTCGGGGTGGGCGCCGTTCGGCGTTTCCGTCCCCGGGGAACGAGCGAATGTATCGTTCATCTCCGTACGCCGACGAAATGCCACGTTCGCTCGGCGGCCTACCCCTGTCCGCCGGATTCGGGGTGGGCCGGATCCAGGTGCAGCAGTACCTGCGTCGCCACGCGGGCCCCGCCCAGCGCCCGGGCGGCCCGCTCGGCGGTCTCCTCGGCGCGGGCGGTGAAGTCGGCGACGTCGATGTTCGGGTCCGCGTACACCGTGACCGACAGGGTCGGCAGATGGCGTTCCACCACGGCCCGGCTACGCGTGGCCCGCACACCGGGCAGGGCCGCAAGCTCACCGGCGACGCCGTCGGCCACCGGCCCGAGCTCCACGGCCAGGGTGGCCTCGGTGACCTCGTCGTAGAGCTGCACCCGCGACGTCCGGCGCCGGGAGAAGTTGACCGCCAGGAGCACGATCCCGATCGTCACCCCCACCGCGACGGCGGTCCACAACGCGCCCTCCCACCAGGACTGGTCCGGGATGTCGATGATGCGCGGCCGGTCCAGGCGGGCCAGCCATTCCCGGGCGAAGCTCACCTGCCACACCCAGGCCAGTGCGAAGGCCCCGGCGCCGAGGAGCGCGGCGCCCACGGCGAACGTGAGCATCCGGTTGACCAGGACGGTGCGCAGCTTCATCGCGCCGTCCTCGGCCGGTGCACCTGCACCACGAGAGCGATCGGCTCCGCGAGCAGAGCCAGATTCGGCGCCACCGCACCCCGGACCGCGGCGACCAGATCGGCGGTCGACTCCTCACCCGAGCCCACGACGCTGACGAGCGCGCGACGGCGATCGACGACGGTGCGGGCCGCGTACACACCGGGCAGTGTGGACGCGTGCGCGCTGCACATCCGGGCCAGGTCGGTCCGGCGCATCCACACCGTCGGGACCGGACCGGACACCTGCAGGGGCACGTGGGTGCGGCGCCGCGGCTTGACCGCCACCACGACGAGCACGACCCCCAGCAGCACGAGGACCGCAGCGACGGGTGCGATCCAGCTCTGCCAGTGCAGCCGGCCGAACCACTCGAAGGAGTTCCGCAGCCACGGCGCGCCCGCGTAGGTGCCGCGGACGATGAGCAGTTCCCGGGCGGCGGCGAACGCGAGCGCCAGAGCGCCCACGGCGATGAGCGCGGCCGCCGGGGCCGCGGCCGGGTGGGCCAGGGGCGGCAGCGGCGAAACGACCGGTACGGGGGCCCGGTACTCCGTCCGGGCGACGATGTCGGCCTCGGTGTACTCGACCGGCACCGCCGGCTCGCTGCGCTCGGCCGGCCCGGCGACGGACGTGGCCGCGACGAGCACGTTGAGTTCGTGCACCGGCAGGCCGGTCAGCTCGTGGAGCTGCCGGTCCACCGCGTCGTGCACACGCCGGGTCAGGGCGGCGGCGTCGTAGGGCCATTCCGCGGCGATGTACAGGTTGATCGCGACGGCGCCGCCGCCGGTGGTGACGTCGGCGCGGGGCAGGTCCCGCCCGGTGAACAGGCTCAGGCCACCGCGTTGACGAACCACACCGGGCACCTGGAGGGCGGCGGCCGCGGCGATCCGTTCGACGGCGCGGTCCTTGATGACCAGTTGGCCGCGGTGCCCGACGGGGTCGACCGTCTCGGTTGCGACCGCGTCGGCGCCGGCCTGGGCCGGCAGGGTCCTCGGGCCGGTGGGCGTAGGGTCAGCCACGGCCCCGGCTCCGCAGCAGAGCGCCCAGGTCGAGAAGCCCGTCCCGGTGGGCACCGATCGCCATGCCGAGGGCGCCGAGCAGGATGCCGAACAGCAGGCCGCTGAAGCCCCCGAGGATGCCCGCGAGGGCCAGCAGCAGTCCCGCGAGGAGTCCGACGGCGGTGTTGCTGACAGGGGTGTGGTTCACTGGGTCACCTCACTGGTCGGGTGCTCGCCGTCGGGTGACGGGATCCGTATGTCTTCGATGGTCACATCCACGGGGACGCCGAGCAGCGGCTCGAGCCGGGCGCGGACGGCGGCCGCGACGGCGTACAGGTCGGCCGGGTACTCGACGACGATGTGCACCGCGCACGTGTCGGAGCCGAGGCGGATCCCGGTGACGCGCCGGCCCGGCAGATAGGTCGCGACCTCGCCGAACGCTCCGCCGTGGAGGTCGGCGACGCCGGGCACGGTCCGGGCGGCGGCCGCGGCGAGTTCTGCGGGCTCGGCGGGGGTGGTCATTGGACGCGGGGTTTCAGGTCGTCGGCGACACCGGTGGTCTCGTCGAACAGCACGACGTCGAAGACGGTGATGTTGACCTCGGTGACCTCGAGGCCGGTCATCCGTTCGACGGCCGCGATCACGTTGTGGCGGATCGCGACGGCGAGTTCGTGCAGGGCCACGCCGTATTCGGCGACGATGCCGATGTCGATCGCGGCCTGTTTCTCCCCGACCTCCACCGCGACGCCCTGCCCGTGGTTGATCCGCGCGCCGGGAATGCGGTCCCGCAGGGCCCCGACCACGCGTGCGGTGCCCGCGCCGACGTCGTAGACGCCGCTGATCTCGCGGGTCGCGATCCCGGCGATCTTCGCCACGACCGCGTCGGCGATGATGGTGCGCCCCTGGGTGTCGACCGGTCCCGGCGCGATTCCGTTGCCGAACTGCACGCGGCTGACGCCTGCGCCGCTGTCGCTGGTCATGGGGGCTCCTCGTCGGCCTGCCGGATGAAGGTCTGTCCCCTCCGACTGTAGTAACTCCAGGCCGCCCCGGGTGCGGGGCACGCGGCTCGCATGAACGGCGCCCTGTCCGGAGGTCCCTGTATTTGGTAAAACAGTTGCACGGATTACGGTGGCGTGGGTCACTGCTGGCGGAGAGGGTGGAGCGGGTGGGTGAGACGGGAACACAGCGGATCGTCGTGGTCGGGGCGGGGCTGGCG
>NZ_JAALEG010000083.1 GCF_011058165.1 Rhodococcus aetherivorans | reverse complement strand
CAGCCCCGGGGACGGGGCGGAGACACCCGGAACGGTCCGGGGAGACGAGGATCACACCTTCGGTCGGCCGTGTGGGTGTGGGCGGCGGCGCGAGAGGGTATCGATACCGCGACCGGAGGGCAGGCGCCGCCTCGGTCGGCGGCTTCTCGCTTCGTCGATGCGCTCGTGATCGCCGGTTCGACCTGCGACAACGCGACGGGTTCCGGGCGCAGGCCGCCGGAGGCGCCCGGAGCGGCCGCGGGCCTGCCGCGTCCCGAACCGACCGTTATGTTTCCGTGATCGAACGGGCCGGGCCGTCGGACCCGAATCGGGCATACCCGTCAATCCGCGGCGTCTCCGGCGCGGACGGTCGACATCCTCCGATGCGATTTCGTAATCTTTTCGAGACCAAGCGGTGAGGATGTCGAACCACCAGAGGGGAGACGCCGCTCGGTCACCGCCTAATCGGCGCACCCGCAGCGGGTGCCCGAGCCGGGGACCCACGTTGTCCTCTGGGGTGAATCCCCTCCGACCGCGCCAGCGGGACGAGGGGTAGGGCTGATCTTCCCAGCCCGAACCCGTCAGCTAACTCGGTCGGCGGACGAACGGAAGAAATGGAGCAACCCCCTCGTGGCGTCTCAGATTTCCAAGCGCACCGTGCGGCGCGCCGTCGTCGCCGGTGCCCTCGCTCTCGGCGCGGTCACTGTTTCGGCGGGTCCCGCCCTCGCGGAACCGATCACCATTCCCGGCGTCGGCTCGTTCGAGCTGCCGGCGGGTGTGACCCTCCCGCCGGAGGTCACCAACCTCGTCCCGCCGGCCCCGCAGGGTGCCGCGCCGGCGCCGGCCGCGCCCTTCAGCGCGCCGGTCACCTCGGTCGCACAGCGCGCCGTGGACGCCGCTCACACCAAGCTCGGCGCCCCGTACGTCTACGGCGCCGCCGGCCCGGACGCCTTCGACTGCTCCGGCCTGGTGCAGTGGGCCTACAAGCAGGCCGGCCTGAACCTGCCGCGCACCAGCTACGAGCAGGCCTCCGCCGGTCGCGCCGTGGACGTTTCGGCGCTGCAGCCCGGCGACGTCGTGTCCTTCTACGGCGGCAGCCACTCCGGCATCTACATCGGCAACGGCAACGTCATCCACGCGTCGACCTCGGGCCAGCCCGTGAAGGTCGCCCCGGTGAACTCGATGCCGGTCGACGGGGCCCGTCGCTACTGAGCGACGACTCGACGACTGCCACGCAGTGGCGCAGCGGGGGCGGACCGGTCGATGCCGGTCCGCCCCCGCCGGTTTTCCGGGATTCGCCTACCCGGCGCTGCGTGACCTACCGGTGGGTAGACACGAACCAATGCCCTTCCGTAACCTGATCGAGATTTTTCGGGTAACGGGTGCGCAACGTCGAACGAAAGGACCTGGTCCCGTGGTGGTGGACAGGACGAAACGGTCGCTTCGGGCGCTGGTGGCAATCGGAGTGCTGCTGACGGTGGCGTTCGCGGCCGCCCCGGCCGGAGCCGACCCGGTGGGGGAGAGCCCCACCGTCGCCCTGGAGCGGCTCGCCGAGCTGTCGCGCAAGTCCGAGCAGACCACCGAGGCGCTGCACAATGCCGGAATCGATCTCGACGCGAAGGTCGACGCCCAGCGCGCCGCCGACGCGGAGCTGGCCCGCGACCGCGAGGCGCTGGCCGCCGCGGAAGCAGAACTCGCGGTCTTCCGCCCGACCGTGGACAAGCTCGCCGTCGCCAATTACCGCGGTGCCCGCACCAACCGGCTGTTCGCCCTGATGGTCAGCGACTCACCCCAGCAGCTGCTCGACCAGATGTCGGCGCTCGACGTCATCGCCCAGGAGACCGCCGACCAGGTCGCGGGATTCCGCACCGCGTCGTCGGCCGCCGCGGAGGCGGCGCTGGCGTCCCAGCGCTCGGTCGACGAGGCGCGTGCCGCCGCCGAGCAGGCGCAAGCCGTGCGCGACGATCTGCAGCGGCAGCAGAGCGAGCTCGAGGCCCAGATCGACGAGGTGCTCGCCGCCTTCGCCGAGCTGAGCGCCGAGGAGAAGGCCACGCTGGCCGGCGCGCCGTTCCCGCCGGGATTCGACGCCGAGAAGATCCTGTCGGGCCTCGCCCCCGGTAGCGGCAGCGGTGCCCTGCAGGCCGGCATGACCAGGATCGGCAGCCCGTACAGCTGGGGCGCCACCGGCCCCTCCGCGTTCGACTGCTCCGGCCTCGTGGTGTGGGCCTACAAGCAGATCGGCAAGAGCCTGCCGCGCTCGAGCCAGGCCCAGGCCCAGGGCGGCACCCCCGTCCCGCGCGACCAGCTCCAGCCCGGCGACGTCGTGACCTTCTACGACGACGCCTCGCACGTGGGGCTGTACGCGGGCAACGGCAACGTCCTGCACGCCTCCACGTACGGCGTGCCCGTCAAGGTCGCCCCGATGGACAGGATGCCGTTCCACAACGCCCGCCGGTACTGACGCCCGTCGTGCCGCCACCCCCACGGCGCCGGTGTGAGCGCGACCTACACTGGCCGCCGTGCCCGCGCCCGATTCGTCCCGCCGTCCCCCCGGCAGCCGCCGGTGGGAGCGACTCGGCGTGGCCGGGCTGATCGTCGCGGTCGTGGCCGTCGGCCTCACGCTCGCGTTCACGCCCGACGACGAGCCGGCCGAACCGGCGTCGCGCACGGCCGTGCAGGGGCTGCTCGACACCTGGTCCCGGGCCGTGCGCTCCGCCGACCGGGCGGCGTTGGCGGCCCTCGTGGACCCGCAGGCCCGCCCGGGGTTGCTCGACGCGGAGGTGCGGCGCGCCGAGGCCCTCGCCGCGTTGCCGCTGGCGGACTTCGGTTACGAGCTCGGCCAGGACCCCGGGACCGACGTGACCGACGACGTCGGGGCCCGCCTCGGCGCCGACGAGGCCCGCGCCCACACCGTCCTGCTGCGCTACGCCGTCGAGGGCATCGACGACGAACCGACGCGCAAGCCCGTCACGCTGCTCCTCGCCCGCCGGGGTGAGCAGTGGCGCCTCGTCGACGACCGCCCGCTGCCGGGTGCGGAGACCACCACCTGGCGGGGGCCGTGGGACTACGGACCGCTGCTGGTCCGGGCCGTGGACACCGGGGCCGGGGGGCGGTCCCTCGTCGTCGGGCACCCCGAGCACTCGTCCCTCGTCTCGGACATCGCCGGCGAACTCGAGGCCGCGGTGGAGGCCGTGGACGCCGCGTGGGGAACCGAGTGGCCCCGCCGCGCCCTCGTGCTCGTCACCGCCTCGCACGACGAGTTCACCGCCCAGGTCGGCAGCCGCTACAACGGCGCGGAGATCGCCGCCGTCGCCGTGTCCGACGCTGTCGACCACGAGCGCGGCGAGACCACCGGCCAGCGCATCGTCTTCAGCCCCGCCGCCGGGCAGCGGCTGGACGCGGCGGGCCTGCGGGCGATCCTGCGCCACGAACTCACCCACGTCGCGGCCCGCACCGACACGGTCGACGGGTCGCCGCTGTGGATCCTCGAGGGCTACGCCGACTACGTGGGCTACCGCAACGCCGACGGTGCCCTCGGCGTCATCGCGCCGACCCTCGCCGCCGCCGTCGCCGAGCGTGGGGCGCCCACCGCGCTGCCTACAGACGCCGACTTCGCCGGCGACGGTGCGCGTCTGGCGTACGAGAGCGCGTGGTCGATCGCGACGTTCGTCGCCGGGGAGTTCGGCGGCGATCGTCTCACCGCCCTGTACCGGCGGCTGGCCACCGGGCCCGTCGACGCCGCGGAACTCGACGCCGCGCTCGGCGACGTGCTCGGTGCGGATGCGGAGCAATTCGTCGCCCGATGGCAGACCTGGCTCGAGGCGCAGGTGCCGGCCCGGGTCGGCTGACCCGGCGTCCGCGCCCGCCACGCCACCGCCTACGGTGAGCGCATGCCCCGAACGCTGCTGGTCACCAACGACTTTCCGCCCCGGCCCGGGGGGATCCAGTCCTACCTGCAGGCGTTCGCGTCCCAGTTGCCCCCGGACGAACTCGTCGTGTACGCCCCGCGATGGCGCGGTGACAGCCACGTGAAGTTCGACGCCCGGCAACCCTTCGAGGTTGTCCGCCACCCCACCACCCTGATGCTGCCGACCCCCGCAGTGGCACGGCGGGCCACCCGGCTGATGAGCGACCGGGCCTGCGAGAACGTGTGGTTCGGCGCCGCGGCGCCGCTCGCCCTGCTCGCGCCCGTGCTGCGCCGCGCCGGTGCCCGCCGGGTCCTGGCCAGCACCCACGGGCACGAGGTGGGCTGGTCGATGGTGCCCGCCGGACGGCAGGCGCTGCGCCGCATCGGTGACCACACCGACGCCGTCACGTACGTCAGCCGGTACACCCGCGGTCGATTCGCCTCGGCGTTCGGGCCCGGCGCGGGGCTCGAGCATCTGCCCTCCGGCGTGGACACCGAGGTGTTCCGGCCGGACCCCGCCGCTCGCGCGGAACTGCGCGCCCGGTACGGGCTGGGCGACCGGCCCACCGTGCTGTGCCTGTCCCGGCTCGTGCCCCGCAAGGGCCAGGACATGCTCATCCGTGCGCTGCCGGAGGTCCGCCGTCGCATCGACGGGGCGGTGCTCGTGATCGTCGGCGGCGGCCCGTACCAGGACCGCCTCCGGGACTTGGTCCGCGCGGTCGGGGTCGACGACCACGTCGTGATCACCGGCGGGGTGCCGGCTGCCGAACTCCCCGCCCACCACACCATCGCGGACGTGTTCGCGATGCCGTGCCGTACGCGCGGCGCCGGCCTCGACGTCGAGGGTCTCGGGATCGTCTACCTCGAGGCGTCCGCCACGGGGGTGCCCGTGGTGGCGGGCCGGTCCGGCGGTGCGCCGGAGACCGTACGCGCAGGGGAGACCGGGGTCGTCGTCGACGGCACGTCGGTCGCGGCGGTCGCGGGCGCCGTCGCCGACGTCCTCGCCGACCGCGACCGGGCGGCGGCGATGGGCGCGGCGGGCCGCGCCTGGGTCGGCGCCGAATGGCGGTGGGACGTGCTCGGTGCGAAACTGCGGCGCCTGCTGGCCTGACGCCCCGACCGGCCCGCGCGCCCGACCGACCCGGCCCCCTGGACGAGCCGGAACCGGCGGTGTGTGAAGCTTTCCCCGTGAGCAGCATTCAGGTGGCCGATCAGACCTTCGTCGCCGCGTCGCCGCGGCGGATCGCGGCCGAGATCGCCGAGCCCCGCCGCTGGCGTGCGTGGTGGCCCGACCTGGCTCTGACGGTCCGCGAGGACCGGGCCGACAAGGGCATCCGGTGGTCGGTCGCCGGCGCGCTGAACGGCACGATGGAGGTCTGGCTCGAGCCGATGCTCGACGGCGCGATCGTGCACTACTTCCTGCACTGCGAACCGACCGGGGTGCCGCCGGAGCGGGTGGGCGAACTCGACCTCGCCACGATGAACCACCGGCGTCGCGTCGCCGGCAAGGCCATGACCTTCGACGTCAAACGGCGACTGGACGCGGGCCGCGCCGCCGGCGAACCGCCCCGGGACGGAAATCCCTGATCCGACGGCCGAGCACCTGCAGGCGACGAGCCCTCCCCGGAACTACTACGGTGTGATAGACAACGGTTCCCGCGTGTGCCGACCGGTGGGACGGACGGCGGGGACAGAGGGAAAGGAAGCGTTGGTCGCATGGCCGAGAAGACCAAGAGGTCGATCACCATCGATGCTCCGTCCGATCGGGTGATGGCCGTGATCGCCGACTTCGACGCGTACCCCGCCTGGGTTTCGGCGGCGAAGTCCGTGGAAGTGCTCGCCGTCGAGTCCGGGGGACGCGCGGAGCGGGTCCGGTTCGTGCTCGACGCAGGGGTGGTGCGCGACACCTACGAGCTGGTCTACCAGTGGGCCCCGGACGGCCGATCGGTCAGCTGGGAGCTCGTCGCGGGCGAGATCCAGAAGGCCCAGTTCGGCTCCTACATCCTGACCGAAGCGCCGGAGGGCGGCACCACCGTGTACTACGAGCTGACGGTGGACCTGACCATCCCGATGATCGGCCTGTTCAAACGAAAGGCCGAGAAGGTGATCACCGACACCGCGCTGAAGGAACTCAAGAAGCGGGTGGAAGGCTGAGCGGGCACGCCGGGCGGCCCGGCCCCGCCGCCGTGCAGCTCTTCGCCGGCAAGGGGGGCACCGGCAAGACGACCCTCGCGGCGGCGACCGCCCTCGCGGCGGCTCGTTCCGGGGTTCGCACCCTCGTGGTCTCCCTCGATCAGGCGCACTCGCTGACGGATGTGTTCGCCGTCGACCCGGCGACGCCGGGATCCGTCGATGCGCGCATCGTCCCGGTCACCGGCGGCCTCGACACGCTGGAGATCGATTCGCTCGCCCTGCTCGAGCAGCGCTTCGCGCTCCTGGCCGCGCTCGCCGCCGCCGGCGGCGCCCACGAGCACGGCGACCGGTTCGGCATCCCGGCACCCGAAGAAGTCACCGGGCTGCCCGGCGTGCAGGAGATCCTCGCCCTCGGCGAGGTGGCCCGCCTGGCCGACACGGGACGCTGGGACGCGGTGATCGTCGACCTCCCCGCGTCCGCGGACGCCTTCCGCACGCTCGCCGCGCCGGCGACGGTGTCGGAGTACATCGAGCGGATCTGGCCCCGGCACAGCCGCATCGTCGCGGCGACGGGTGCCGACCCGCGTCTGGCCCTGGTCGTGGCGCTCGTCGACCGCGTCGTCGACCACACCGCGACCGTGCGGGACCTGCTCGCCGACCACTCCCGCACCTCGGTCCACCTCGTCGCCACCGCCGATCGACTCGGCGTCGCCGAGGCGCGGCGGCTGCGGTCCTGGACGGCCCTGTCCGGTCTGCGGCTGGCGCGCGTGCTCGTCAATCGGACCGTCCCGGACTTCCCGGCGGACGAGGCCGGGCCCGCCGCGACCTGGCTCGCCGAGCAGCGCGGGGGGCAGCGCCGGATCGTGGCGGAGATCGAGACGATTCTCGGCGCCGTCGCCGTGGTCGAGTGCGAGCAGCGATGCACCGAACCGGTAGGGTTGGCCTCTCTGGCGGCGCTTGCGGAGTCGCTGTACCCGGACGGCGTGGCGCCGCATACGCCGGAGGATTCCGGCGTGGAGCCGGTGCGGGTACAGCGCGAATCGGGGACAGGGGTGGATGCGGTGTACACGATGCGGATGCATCTGCCGCTGGCGGACGCGGCATCGCTGACACTCGGCCGGGTGGACGACGACCTGGTGATCGGCGCCGACGGGATGCGTCGCCGGGTGCGGCTCGCGTCCGGTCTGCGGCGCTGCACCGTCTCCGGCGCCGAGTTCGAGGGATCCGACCTGCTGGTGCGGTTCCGTCCCGATCCCGCGGTGTGGCCGCAGTGAGCGCCGATCACGACGTCCTCGTCGCCGAACTGCGGGCGCTGGCCGACGCCGTTCTCGACCGGCTCGAGCAGACGGTGCAGCGATTCGCCGAACCCGCACCGCCCGCCCGGCCCGCGCCCGGCGCGACGGCCGGGGACGCGGCCGCCGCGCCCGCCTCGGCGCCGAGCGGATGCAGCTGGTGCCCGCTGTGCGCCGTCGCGGCCGCGGTGCGGGGCGAGCCGCACGAACTCCTCACCCGCCTCGCCACCCAGATCGCGGCCCTGATCGCCCTGCTGCGGGACCTGCTCGCCCGGTACCTTCCGCCCTCAGGGGCCGGCCCCGACGGGCCGGATCCGCAGACCCCGCCCCCGGCTCCCGGCCGCAGCGGTGCGTTCGTGCCGATCTCGGTCACGATCCGGCGCTGATCGGGTCCACACCGTGAGCACGGATCGACTCACGATCGGAATCGACGTGGGCGGCACCAGCATTCGCGCGGCCGTCGTCGACGGCACCGGATCCGTCGTCGACACCGTCCGGTCGCCGACCCCGCACTCGGGCCGCGCCCTCGAGGATGCCCTCGACCGCACCGTCGCCCGCCTGGCGGGACGCAACGAGGTCACCGCCGTCGGGCTCGCCGTCGCCGGATTCCTCACCGCCGACCGTCGCGTCGTCCGTTTCGCCCCGCACCTGCCGTGGGCGGACGTGCCCGTGGCCGAGCGGATGAGCGCGCGGATCGGCCTGCCGGTGATCCTCGAGCACGACGCCAACGCCGCGGCGTGGGCCGAGTACCGGTTCGGTGCGGCCGCCGGTGTCCGCACGACCGTGCTGGTGGCCGTCGGCACCGGCGTCGGCGCCGCCCTGCTCCTGGACGGTGTGCCGTTCCGGGGCGCGCACGGCATCGCCCCCGAACTCGGGCACCTGCAGGTGGTTCCCGACGGGCGGCCCTGCGCGTGCGGGAAGCGGGGCTGCTGGGAGCGGTACTGCAGCGGCACCGCGCTGGTCGACACGGCGATCGAATTGCTCGCGGCAGACCCGGACCGGTCCTCCCCGCTCACCCGTGACGTCGCGGCGGATCCCGGGGCACTGACCGGACGACGGATCGCCGAGGCCGCGCAGGACGGCGACCCGCTCGCCGTCGCGGCGATGGCCGAGTTCGCCCGTTGGCTCGGGCTGGGCCTGGCGATGGTCGCCGACCTCTACGACCCGGACCTGGTCGTCATCGCGGGTGGGGTGTCGGGGTCGGCGTCTCTGTTCCTCGACGACGCCCGCGGTCACTACGCGGCGGCCCTGACCGGGCGTGGTCACCGGCCGCTCGCCGGGGTCCGCGCCGCGCACCTCGGCGACGCCGCCGGCCTGGTGGGCGCGGCCGACCTCGCCCGCGAATCGTCCCGGTCCGGACGAAACGGACCAGGCGGCTGAGATGATCGTCACGTCCATCGCTGTGAGGCGGGACCGCGGCGTGCCACGGTGTGCACGGCGACACCCCGCCGTCGTAGAGTCGACCGGCAGGCACGATCTGCCTGCGCGTTTCGGAGACGGGGAAGGACGCCATGTGGTATTGGCTTTTCAAGTACGTCCTGCTGGGGCCGCTGCTCTGGCTCATGGGGCGGCCGAAAATCGAAGGGGCGGAGCACATCCCGGCCGACGGCCCCGCGATCCTCGCCAGTAATCACAAAGCCGTCCTCGACTCCTTCTTCCTTCCCCTGGTGGTACCGCGGCGCATCACCTTCCTCGCCAAGAGCGAGTACTTCACCGGCCCCGGGCTCAAGGGGCGGTTCCAGCGCTGGTTCTTCTCCGCGGTCGGGCAGGTCCCGATCGACCGCACCGGCGCCGACGCCGCGCAGGACGCCCTCAACGCCGGCGTCCGCGTCCTCTCCCAGGGCAAGCTGCTCGGCATCTACCCGGAGGGCACCCGGTCGCCGGACGGCCGCCTCTACAAGGGCAAGACCGGTATCGCCCGGCTGGCCCTGCAGACCGGCGTGAAGGTCATCCCGGTGGCGATGATCGGCACCGACGAGATGAACCCCATCGGGTCGAAGATGTGGAAGCCGGCCAAGGTGACGGTCCGGATCGGGGAACCGATCGACTTCTCCCGCTTCGAGGGCATGGGCGGCAACCGTTTCGTCGAGCGCACCGTCACCGACGAGGTGATGTACGCGCTGATGCGCCTGTCGGGCCAGCAATACGTCGACATCTACGCGGCCTCCCTGAAGAACCGGCCCGCCGAACAGGATGCGGCCGCCACGGCCGCCGACGCCGATCGCCTGCCCGACACGCAGGCCGGCTGACGCCGGATACCGGCGACACCCGCCCGGCCGCGGCCGGGCATAATGTGCGCACGTGCGTTACTTCTACGACTGCGAGTTCATCGAGGATGGTCGCACCATCGAGCTCGTGTCGATCGGTGTCGCCTGCGAGGACGGGCGCGAATTCTATGCGGTGTCGACGGAGTTCGACCCCGAGCGGGCCGGGCCCTGGGTGCGGCGGCACGTACTGCCGAAGCTGCCGCCCCCGGCGCATCCCGCCTGGAAGTCCCGGACCCGCATCCGCGACGACCTGATGTCCTTCCTGATCCCGCGGCCGGGCATCCAGCCCGAGCTGTGGGCCTGGCTCGGGGCCTACGACCACGTCGCGCTCGTCCAGCTCTGGGGAACCATGCCGGAACTGCCCGACGCGCTGCCCAAATTCACCCGCGAGCTGCGCCAGCACTGGGAGCAGCACGGCAAGCCCCCCCTGCCGCCGGTGCCGGACGACAACCACGACGCCCTCGCCGATGCCCGCCACAACCTCGCCAAGTTCGAGGCGATCGAGGCCGCGCGGCTGTACCGCTGAACCGGGTGCCGCGGCCGCCGGGCGGGCCGGCGGGACGGGGTGTGGCATCGACCCACCCGGGGGTGCGTGTCCCTCGTCGCGCCGGGGCCATATCCTGGTGGTGTGAACTGGACTGTCGATGTGCCGATCGACCGCTTGCCGACCCTTCCGCCGCTCCCCGCCGAGCTGCGCGAAAGGCTGGACGCGGCCCTGGCCAAGCCCGCCCTGCAGCAGCCGAGCTGGCCCGAGGACCAGGCGTCGGCGATGCGTACCGTGCTCGAGAGCGTGCCGCCGATCACCGTGGCCCGCGAGGTCGAGGACCTACAGAACCACCTCGCCGCGGTCGCGCGGGGTGAGGCCTTCCTGCTCCAGGGCGGTGACTGCGCCGAGACCTTCGCCGACAACACCGAGCCGCACATCAAGGCCAACATCCGCACGCTGCTGCAGATGGCCGTCGTGCTGACCTACGGCGCGTCGCTGCCGGTCGTGAAGGTCGCGCGGATTGCCGGACAGTACGCCAAGCCGCGGTCGTCGGACATCGACGCGCTCGGGCTGCAGTCGTACCGGGGCGACATGATCAACTCGCTGGTCGCCGATTCCGCCGTGCGTGCGCACGACCCGTCCCGGCTGATCCGCGCCTACGCCAACGCCAGCGCCGCGATGAACCTGGTCCGGGCCATCACCGCCGCCGGCGAGGCGGACCTGCACCGGGTGCACGACTGGAACCGGGAGTTCGTCGCATCCTCCCCGGCCGGCGCGCGGTACGAGGCCCTCGCCTCCGAGATCGACCGCGGCCTGCGCTTCATGGACGCGTGCGGCGTCGTCGATCCCAACCTGAAGGCCGCCACCATCTACGCCAGCCACGAGGCGCTGGTCCTCGACTACGAGCGGGCCATGCTCCGGCTCGACAACACCGACGGGCACCCCCGGCTCTACGACCTGTCGGCGCACTTCCTGTGGATCGGTGACCGCACCCGCCAGCTCGACGGCGCCCACATCGCCTTCGCCGAGCTGCTGGCCAACCCGATCGGCCTGAAGATCGGCCCCAGCACCACACCCGAGATGGCGGCCGAGTACGTCGAGCGGCTCGATCCCACCAACAAGCCGGGCCGGCTGACCCTCATCTCCCGGATGGGGCACGCGAAGGTGCGCGATCTGCTGCCCCCGATCATCGCCAAGGTGCAGGCGACCGGTCACCAGGTCATCTGGCAGTGCGACCCGATGCACGGCAATACCCACGAGGCGTCCACGGGGTACAAGACCCGGCACTTCGACCGGATCGTCGACGAGGTGCAGGGCTTCTTCGAGGTGCACAACGCCCTGGGCACCCATCCCGGCGGCATCCACATCGAACTCACCGGTGAGAACGTCACGGAATGCCTCGGCGGCGCACAGGACATCTCCGACATCGACCTGCACGGCCGTTACGAGACCGCGTGCGACCCGCGCCTGAACACCCAGCAGTCGCTCGAGCTGGCGTTCCTGGTCGCGGAGATGCTCCGCGGCTGACCCTCCGCGGAGCGGCCGGGTCCCGGGGCCTTCCGGGTCGTCAGGGGCCTCAGGGCAGTGCGGTGAGAGTCACCGTGCCGCCCGGCTCGACCCGGTCGCCCGCGCCCGGGCTCTGACCGATCACCACCGAACGGTCGGAGCCCGCGAACTGGCGCACCTCCACGTCCAGCCCCAGCCGGCCGAGCTCGTCGCGTGCCGCGGCGACCGTGCGGCCCAGCAGCGAGGGCACCTTCACCGCGTTCGACACCAGCAGCGTGACGCTGCCGCCGGCGTTGACCCGGTTCCCGACCGCCGGGTCGGTGCCCGCCACCCGTCCCGCGTCGACCTCCGCGTCGAACACCTCCCGCGTCTCGCGCACCGTGAGGCCGACCGTGTCCAGGGCCCGCCGGGCCTCGTCGACCGTGCGGCCCGCGACGTCGGGCACATCCACCGGCGGTGATCCCTTGCTGACGATCACCTTGACTTCCGCTCCCACCGGCAGGACCGTGCCGGGCGCCGGATCGAGGGCCGCGACCCCGCCCTCCTCGACGGCCGTGCTGTAGGCGGTGCCGCCGTCCACGGGGACGAGGGTCCGGTTGCGCAGTTCCTGCTCCACCACGTCGCGGTCGCCGCCCCCGACGATGGTGGGCACGGTCGGCCGGCCCAGCGAGACGAGCAGCACCACCTCGTCACCCCGGGCGACCCGGCTGCCCGCCTCCGGGTCGGTACCGAGCACGGTGTCGACCGAGGCGTCGTCGGAGTACTCGCCCTGCACCTCGGGAGTCACCTCGGCCGCCTGCAGCGCCGCGAGCGCGGTGTCCCGATCGGCGCCGAGCACGCTGGGCACGGTGGTCATCCGTCCGGACCCGAGCCACCATCCGCCGAAACCGACGGCCAGGGCCAGCACCAGGATCGCCAGCAGCCACAGCAGCGTCGTCCGCCGGTTACGTCGGCGCTCGGCGGCGAAATCGGCGACCGGGACCCGGGCAGGCTCGGCCTGCGGCCCCGACAACTC
This sequence comes from Rhodococcus aetherivorans, assembly GCF_011058165.1. Taxonomy (GTDB): domain Bacteria; phylum Actinomycetota; class Actinomycetes; order Mycobacteriales; family Mycobacteriaceae; genus Rhodococcus; species Rhodococcus aetherivorans. Next base: position 14,420 of record NZ_JAALEG010000083.1, on the reverse strand, counting down.
GGCACGCGGGTGCTGCTGGGTCACGACCTTCGTGTGCTGCGGGCCCACGGGGGCGAGCTGGGCCGCCGGTCCGGGCGGCATCGCGGGCGGGGGCAGCGGCCGCGAGGGTGGGGCCGCGGCGCGCACCGCCACCGTCGGCGGCGCCGGATCCACCGCGGCCGTCGCCGGTTCCGCGACGGCCGAAAGATGCTGCGCGGACCGTCGCGGTGCGGGCACCCGGTAGCGGGGCAGCGCCAGGACATCGCAGACCTCGCTCAGCGCAGCGGCCATCGCCGCGGCGTCCGGGAACCGCTCACCCGGCTCCCGCTCGGTGGCGTGCCGGACCAGTTCGTCGAACTGCTCCGGGACCCCGTCGATGAGGGAACCGGGGTCCGGGACATCCCTGTCGACCCGCTGATAGGCCACCGAGAGCGACGTGTCGCCGGTGAACGGGGTGCGCCCGGTGAGCATCTCGAACAGCAGGATCCCGGTCGCGTACACGTCGCTGCGCGCGTCGGCGGTGCCCGTGGTCACCTGCTCCGGCGACAGATAGGCGGCGGTACCCAGGATGACGCTGCGCGACGTCGTCGTCGCCGCGGCGACCGCGCGCACGAGCCCGAAGTCGGCGATCTTCACCTCCCCGGCGTCGGAGATCAGCACATTCTCCGGCTTGACGTCGCGGTGCACCAGGCCGGCGCGGTGCGCCACCGCCAGCGCCCCCAGCACCGGCGCCGCGACGGCGGCCGCCGCGTGTGGTGGCATCGGGCCCCGTTCGCGCAGCAGTTCGCGCAGCGTGCCGCCCTCGACGAGTTCCATCACCAGGAAGACATGGTCCCCGTCCTGCCCCTGGTCGTACACCGCCACCAGACCCGGATGGGTCAACCGGGCCACCGACCGCGCCTCGAACTCGAACCGCGCAAGGAACTGAGGATCGGCCGCGAACTGCGGATCCATGACCTTCACGGCTACCGGACGGTCGAGCCGCAGGTCCGTGCCGCGGTACACGGTGGACATGCCGCCACGGGCGATCGGTGCCTCGATGCGGTAGCGCCGTTCGAGCACCGTGCCGATCAGGCGGTCGCCTCCAGAGCTCACCCGGTGTACCCCCGTGTTCATGCCGTCGATTCCTGCGTAGGTGCGGCGTGCGACGGGTCGGGCCGTCGGGTGCGCCTCTGTCGATCGTAGCCAGCGCACGAACCACCCGGTTACACGTGCGCGGCTCGCCGCGGTGACACTGCGCGGCTCGCCGCGGTGACACTGCGCGGCTCGCCGCGGTGATCACCCGACGGCCCGTCGTGGCAGCCGCCGCGAACCCGATAACGTTAGCGGCGTGAGTGCTATCCCTTACAGCGAAGACGTCCTCGACCGCTCCGTACCCGTGCTGCAACTGGTCGACGTGGCGAAGCAGCTCGGCCTGGTGATCACCCGGGTCCACCAGCTGCTGCGCGACCGCCAGCTGCTGGCGATCAAGCGGGACGGCGTGCTGGCCGTGCCGGCGGCGTTCTTCGACGAAGACGGTCGGATCCTCACGGGCATCCCCGGTCTCATCGCGGTGCTGCACGACGGGGGATTCCGGGACGACGAGATCCTGAACTGGATGTTCCGGGAGGACGACACGCTCGCGGGCGGCTCCCCGGCGGCGGCGATGCACACCCACGCGAGGCGGGAGGTCATGCGCCGGGCGCAGGCGCTCGGTTTCTGACTCCGGCGGCTCAGCGCAGGCGGACCAGCTGTGTCAGCGCGACCCGCGCACGGCGCCGCGTGGGGACCACGGCGCGCACGTCGAGGACGCGGTACCCGCTGCGCTCGACCTCGTCGAGGATTCCTCCGTACAGCTCGAAGGCGGTGCGGATGCCGGGCCGGATCCGGTCCGGCAGCAGCGCCAGACCGGGCTCAGCGCGGCGGTACTCCGCGCGCGTCAGCGCCACGAAGTGGGCCAGGGCCCGGCGCACCCGCGGATCCGGGCTCCCGCCGGTGCGTCGGCCGTGCTCGAGCAGTGCGACGTCCACCCCGAACGCGGCCCAGGTGTCGGCCGGCAGGTAGGTGCGCCCCCGATCGAGGTCCTCACCCACGTCGCGGATGAAGTTCGTGAGCTGGAAGGCTTCCCCGAGCGCCGCGGCGTAGGGTGCGGCGGCGTCGATGTCGGCCACGTCGAACACCGGCAGCAACTGCAGCCCGATGACCGCCGCGGAGCCGTACATGTACTCCCGCAGTTGCGGCATGTCGTCGTAGCGGGCCCGGAACTCGGGCGTGCCGGGAATGTCCATGCGCATCGACCGGACGAACGCCTCGAAGTAGTCCAGCGGCAGGTCGTAGCGCCGGATCGTCTCGGCCAGCGCCCCGACCACCAACCCGGTGGCGTCCGCCGGTCCGGGATCACCGGCGAGCGCGGCGTGCAGCCGGCGCTCCGTCGCGGTCACCTGCAGCGCCGCGCCGGCCGGGTCGTTGACCGCGGTCACGTCGACGATGTCGTCGACGAGGCGGGCGAACCCGTAGAGGGCGTGGACCGCCGACCGTCGCGGGCGGGGCAGGAGGCGGGTGGCGAGGTAGTACGTCCGGCCGTGCGTGGCCGCCAGCTCCTCGCAGTAGCGGAATCCCGCGTCGGTCTCGGTCACGGTCACCTCGGATCCGGGGAGACGGCGGTGATCGGTGGCTCGCGCCGCGCGCGCAGCCGCAGCGGGTCGACGGTGCGAAGCGACACGGCGGCGATCACCGAGATGACGATCGCCAGGATCACGTGGGCAAGGTTGTACATGCCGATCGAGCCGTCGGGATTGAAGATCAGCATCAGCCAGCTGGACAGGCCTACGAGCACTGCCAACGTGGTCGTCGACAGGGCGAAGCCCGCGGCCACCGCGAGCGGCCACGAGTAGTACCACGGCAGGGCGGCCGGCGAGAGCACGGTGATCGCGGTCAGCGTGATCACGATCCCGAGCACGGCGTCGCGCTCGGTGTGCCGGAACCGCCACCACGTCACCACCATGATCACCCCCAGGGCCACGGCGCAGAGCATGCGGGTGACGTCGAGGATGGACCCCAGCTGCCAGGGCGTGAACCACGTGACCGCGTGCGCCATGATCGTCGGCAGCGACAGCCAGTTGATGATCTTCGAGGAGCCGGACAGGGCCGTCAGCCAGCCGATACCGACGCCTGCGAGCGCCGAGGCCGCTCCGAACACGGCCGCGAACACCAGCAGCCCCGCGCCTGCGGTCTTCACGAACAGCACGATCGGAGCGGCCGGTTCGCGGCCCTGCGCCCGGGCGCGGTCACGTTCGTGCAGAATCCAGATCCACACCAGGAACGGCAGGGCGATGCCCGCCGACGCCTTGACGGCCGCACCGACGGACACGAGTGCGATGCCGCCGACGTGCCGGCCCTCCAGCACGAGCACGATGCCGGCGATCATGAAACCGACCATCAGCATCTCGTTGTGGACACCGCCGATGAGATGAATCAGGATCAGCGGGTTGAGCACTGCCAGCCAGAGGGCGATGCGGGGGTTGCCGCCGAGCCGGCGCGCCAGCTTCGGCACCGCCCACGCGGTGAGCACCAGTCCCGGCAGCATCGTCAGTCGCAGCAACCAGGTGCCGGTGACGACGTCGTCCCCCGTCAGCGACGTGATGCCGGCACCGAGCAGCAGATGCACCGGACCGTACGGGGTGGTGGTCGTCTTCCACACGTTGCTCACGTTGTCCAGCAGGACGCCCGGGTTGACGACCGGACCGTCGAGGTAGGGGTCGAAGCCGTCGCGGAGCATCGCCCCCTGGGCGAGATAGGAGTAGGCGTCGCGGCTGAACATCGGCGAGGCCACCAGCAGCGGCGCCACCCACATGGGCAGCACCGTCCACAGCTCGCGCAGCGTCACGTGCCCGGCGAGGGTGCTCCGGCCCAGCCGCACCCAGGCGGCGATCATCAACAGGACGCCGGCCCAGATCAGGATCGTCGAGAGCAGCAGGCCGTGCCCGAACCGCAACCAGGACAGGTACAGGTCCTCGAGCAGCGGGTCCTCCCGCCGGACGCTGCCCGCACCGAAGCCACCGAACGTGACGAATGCGGCGCCGAGCGCACCCAGCAGGCCGGCGTTGCCGGCCGGGCTTCGCAGGAAGTCGCCGGGTCTGCTCCGCACGGGCGGCGAGGCGGGCGGCTGCGATTCCGACGGAGGCTGCGGTTTCGACGGATGCTGTGGTGCAGCGTCGGAAGGGGCAGGGGACGACATGGTTGCGAGTTCCTCCCCCGGGAAGTCGTGGACGGTGCGGGGCCCGGGCGCGGCGCGGGCGGACAGGTGAACGAGGTGACAGTTTAGTTCAGCCGCGGCCGCCGGCGGTCCACCGCTCACCGCGCGGCGCGGACGCCGAGCCGCTCGGCGGCGAGCCGGCCCGACAGCACGACCGTCGGCACGCCCACGCCCGGCACGGTTCCGGATCCCGCGAGCACGACGTTGGGGTGGCGCGGATCCAGGTTCCGTCGCCGGAAGGGTCCGGTCTGCCGGAAGACGTGTGCCCCGGAGAACGGGCTGCCCGCAAGCATGCCCCTGGCCTGCCAAGTGGCCGGGGTGTCGATGTGGTCGATGCGGAACTCGTCGGCGACGGCACCGTATCCACGCCGGCCGAGGACGGTGAGGAGCTCTGCCGCGTAGGGGTCGGCCAGAGCGGACCAGTCGTACGGGGCGCTGTCCAGATTGGGGCAGGGCGCGAGCACCGACAGCGGCTCGTGCGACACGCCGTCGCGGAGGAACCTCTGACCCGGGTCGCTCAGCGCCGGCCGGGTGATCAGCAGCGAGGGGTCGCTCATCAGCCGGCCGCGGCCCCGGCCCGCGCTGATCTCGGCGAACGTCTCCTCCCACGACGCACCGAAGTCGATGGTGTGGTGGTGCGTGGCGGGCCACTGCGCGGCGACGGCGGACGGCACGCTTCCGTGCAGCACCACGGCCGACGGCGACGCGAGCACGCGTCGTCGCCGGCGTGGGGGCAGCAGCGTGTCTACGACGGGAAGATCCGGGCTCAGCACCACGGCGTCGCACGGGACGCGTTCGCCCGAGGCGGTGCGGACGGCGGTGGCCGTCCGGCCGTCGAAGTCGAGGCCCGTGACCTCGGTGCCGAGGCGCAGGTCGCCGCCGGCGGCGACGATCGCGTCGGCCATGGCGCGGGCCAGCACCCGCATGCCGCCCTCCACCGCGTACACACCGAGGGAGGTGTCCATGTGGGCGATGGCGCCGTATACCGCCAAGGCCCGCGCGGGCGCGACGCCCGCGTACAGCGCCTGGAAGGTGAACACCCGGCGCAGCCGCGGGTCGGTGATCCGGCGGTTCACCTGCGCCCCGAGCCGGCCGAACCCGCCCAGGCGGAGCAACGTCGCCAGGTCGCGCGCCGCCGCGGGGGAGGCGACCAGGTCGAGGGGGGAGTCGAAGTTCGCGGCCATGAACCGGTCGAATTCGGCGTCGAAGATCTCGGCGAGCCAGGAGCGCAGCCGCAGGTAGCGCTGCGCTTCCTCGGCGCCGCACACCCGGGTGACCTCGGCGACCATCGCGTCCGGATCGGTGTGCACGTCCAGGGTCGTGCCGTCGGCGAACCGGGCGTGGTACGCGGGGGCGAGCCGTCGCAGCCGCACCGCCGGGGTGACGGACTCGAAGTCCGCGCCGACCGCCGCCAGGGCGTCCGCGATGAGCTCCGGCATGGTGAGCACCGTGGCCCCGTTGTCGATCTCGTATCCGGGCCCGGCGTGCACACCCACCCGCCCGCCGACGGTCGCCTCGCGCTCGAGGACGGTCACCTTGCGGCCCGCACCGAGCAGGTACAGCGCGGTCGAGAGCCCGGCCAGTCCGGCCCCGACGACGACGACCCGCTCCGCGCCGGTCACGGTGCGCATCACGCGGCCCGCCGCGTCGCGTGGAGCGCCGCCGCCCGCAGGCGGGCTTTGCCTTCGTCCGTCGCGCCCGAGGCGTCGAGGGTCGCCAGCGCGGTGTCGGTGAGCGCGGCGATGCGGCGTTCCACCCGCTCCACGGCCCCGAGCTCGGTGATGACCGTCCGCAGCCTCTCCACGTCCGCGTCGGACAGGTCCGAGCCGATACTCTCGCGCAGCAACCGCGCGGCGCCGGGGTCACGGGCGTCGGCGGATTCCAGGGCCAGCGCATACAGCACCGTCCGCTTGCCCGAGCGCAGGTCGTCGCCGGACGGCTTGCCGGTGACCTCCGGATCCCCGAACACCCCGAGCAGATCGTCGCGGAGCTGGAAGGCGAGCCCGATGTCGGTGCCGAATTCCCGGTAGGCGGTGATCAGCGCGTCGTCGGCCCCGGCGAGGGCCGCGCCGAGGTGCAGCGGCCGTTCGATCGTGTACGCGGCGGTCTTGTACCGGTTGACCCGCATCGCCGCGGGGACGGACTCGTCGGCCGACACCTCTCCGGCGATGTCGAGGAACTGCCCGCCGAGGACCTCCGTGCGCATCGCCGACCACACCGGTGCGATCCGCGCGGTCGCGGCCGGCTCCAGTCCCGCCTCCCGGACCATGTCGTCGGCCCAGGCCAGAGCGAGATCGCCGAGGAGGATGGCCACGGCGGCACCGAACTGCTCGGGCCGGCCGCGCCAGCCCGACGCGCGGTGCCGGTCGGCGAACTCGACGTGCACGGTCGGGAAGCCGCGCCGGGTGGTGGACGCGTCGATGATGTCGTCGTGCACCAGGGCGCAGGCCTGCACCAGTTCGAGTGCGGAGCAGACCCGCAGCACCGCGGGCGCGTCGAGCCCCGACGGGTCGCCGCCGGCCCCGAGCCAGCCGTTCCACGCGAACGCCGGGCGTACCCGCTTGCCGCCTCGCAGCACGAACGATTCGAGTGCCGTGACGGCCTCGGGGTAGCCGCCGCCGATCGGCTCCACGAGTTCGATCCGGGAGACGAAGAAGTCGCGCAGGGCGCCCTCGACGAGATCGGGGAACAAGGCGGCGGGCACGGGTTCGGATCCGGTGAACAGGGCGTCCTCCTGGTCGTGTGTGGACGGGCCCGTCGGGCGACGGTGGGTGCGGCCACGGATCGAGCCCGAAAGGCGCCGGGCACACCCGAGCCCACCCTATCCGGCGGTCGAGGGGCTTGCCCCGGTTCGGCCCGCTCCGACGTGCCCCTATGCTGGTCGGGTGACTTTCGATTCCGACAGCGGGCCGGACGGCGGCGGAGAATCCCGTACGCCGTCGGTGGTGGACCGACTCCGTGCGCCCCGAGGCGCACGGATCCCGTTCTCGGTGGAGTTCTCCCCGCCGCGCGACGCCGACGCGGAGGCGCGCCTGTGGCGCGCCGTGCGCGAGTTCGAGCGCCTCGGCCCGGCCTTCGTGTCGATGACGTACGGAGCGGGCGGTTCCACCCGCGACCGCACCGTCCGGGTCACCGGTCAGCTGGCGCAGGAAACCACGCTCCTGCCGGTGGCGCACCTGACCGCCGTCGGGCACAGCATCGACGAACTGCGCGCCATGGTCGGCGCATACGCCGATCGCGGCATCACCAACATCCTGGCGTTGCGCGGCGACCCGCCGGGCAACCCGCTGGGAGAATGGACCAGGCATCCGGAGGGCCTCGAGTACGCCGAGGAACTCGTTCGGCTGGTCCGCGACCTCGGTGACTTCCACGTCGGGGTGGCGTCGTTCCCCGAGGGGCACCACCGCTCCCCGGACCTCGAGCACGACACGCGGTACCTGGTCCACAAGCTGCGCGCCGGCGCCGAGTACTCGATCACCCAGATGTTCTTCGACGTCGAGGACTATCTGCGGCTGCGGGACCGGGTCGTGGCCTACGACCCGGAGCAGGGCGCCAAGCCGATCATTCCGGAGATCATGCCGATCACGTCGCTGCGTACCGCGCGGCGCAGCCTCGAACTCTCCGGGTCGAGGCTGCCGGCCGCCCTCGAGGAGCGCCTCGTCCGGGCCGCCGGGAACGGCCCGGAGGAGGATCGCGCCGCCGTGCGCGAGGTGGGCATCGACGTCGCCACCGAGATGGCCGAGCGGCTCATCGCCGAGGGTGCGCCCTGCCTGCACTTCATCACCCTGAATTTCGCCCGGGCCACCCGCGAGGTGCTGGCCCGCCTGGGCATCGCGGTGCCGACGGCGGTCTGATCGAGCGGTCAGGGCAGCGGCCTGTCCTTCCAGCCGAGCCGGCCGGCGCGGCGCGCGCGGAGCGAGTCGATCGTCAGCGCCGCGAACCCGCACACCGCGAACGGGTGGGTGAGTGCGGCCGCCACGTCGGACGGGCCGGGCTCACCGCCGCGTTCGGTCGCACGGGCCAGGGTCCGGGAGACGACAGCCGCGGCGGTGCCGACCACCCCCCAGCCGCGGACCGGTCCGCGGCCGAGGAGAGCCGCCGCGGGAGGCAGCACGTAGGTCGCCGCCGCGGCGACGAGCACCGCAGCGGATCCGGCGGGCGGGCCGAACGCCGACCACAGCCAGCGCGTGTACCCGGCCCGCAGCGGCGCAGCGCCCTCGTACATCCGGCAGGACGCGACGTCGCCGGCCGCAGCCACCATCGTGCGCCGGCCGGCCCGGCGCAGTGCCCGGGCGAGGTCGAGGTCCTCGGTGGGACTGGACGCGACCGCGACGTGCCCGCCGACAGCGGCATACGCCGGCGCGTCGAACACCAGGAACTGGCCGCACGAGACCGCGGTCGACGGCCGGCGCGAGCGGTGGGACACCGCGACCGGCAGCGTCGCGAACCAGGACCAGAACAGCAGCGGCTGCACGAGCTGTTCGGCGGCGGAGCCGGCCCGCTGGAAGGGCCACGGGGTGAGCAGGTCGGCCCGCCGGTCCCGCAGCAGCGTCACCGCTGCCGCCACCGCGCCCGGCTCCAACCGCACGTCCGCATCGACGAAGACGACCACGCCGGACGGATCGGTGGCCGCGTACGCGCGGGCGCACGCCGCGGCCTTGCCCGTCCAGCCGGGCGGCGGCGGCGCGGTCGAGCGGATCACCGTGACGTGGGGATCGTCCCCGGCCGCCAGCCGGGCCGCCTCGGCGGTGCCGTCGGCCGAGTCGTCGTCGAAGATCACCACCCGTAGCCGGCGCAGACCCCGCTGGGCCCGCAGATCCGCGACGAGATCCGGCAGGCGCCGGGCCTCGTTGCGGGCCGGAACGATCACGGTCACCGCTTCGTCGACCACACCACCCGGGACGAGCCGGGGCAGGGTGAGGCGATTGACGACGGCGACGGCAGCTCCCAGCGTCGCGGCGGCCGCCCCGGCGCGGACGACCCCGACCAGCGCCCGCATCGCCCTAGGACGCCGTCGCGTCGCCGCGTGTGCGCTGCCGCGGGGGAGCGGGGTTGCGGTTCATCCAGGCGAGGACCCCGATGATCGCGGCGACGCCTGTCGTGACGCCGGCGACGATACCCGCCCAGCCGGCGAATCCCCGGGTGTTCGGGTCGGCGTAGCGGACCTCGGCGCGCAACGTGCTCACCTCACCGGCCGGCAGCTTCCACGTGACGATCGAGTCGGATTCACGGGTGCCGTTGGTCGTGGCCACCCGCGCCGGGAACGCGATCGTGATCTGGACGTCGGTGCCCTGCACGGGCACCGACTCGAGATCGACCTTGCCGTTGACGCTCACCAGGTCTCCGGCGCGCTGCAGCGCGAGCTGGAAGGTGCCCGAGGTCTGGTCGGACATCGACCCGAGCTGTTGGACGTCGCCGAAGCTCAGATCGCTGAAGAACACCTGGCTGCCGACGTACCCGTCCTGGTCGTACTCCTGCACGCGGACCCGGTCGGCGAGCGAGTCCGGGGCCACCAGCTGCGGTCCCTTGTCGTTCTCGTCGGCGGGAATGGTCGCGGCGACGATCTGGCCGGAGACGCGGTCGTCGGCCGAGACCCCCATCGTCGCCTGCACCCGCAGGCAGCCGGCGAGCACGGGGACGAGCAGGAGCAGGAGCGCCGCCGAGAGGGTCCGTCGGCGGGAGCGGGGCGAGGTGGGCAGGCGCACAGCGCCATCGTGCCAGGAGCGCGGGGACGTGTCAGACGCGAGCCCCTGCCCCGGCGCGTCGCCGCAGCGACCACAGCAGCGGGACGCCGAGCACGCTCATGACCGCGAAGCCGTAGACGGCCGAGTACCGCAGCTCCGGGGCGCTCAGGAGCACGCCGTGGGCGAGCGCAGACCCGAGCCACGTCCACAGGAACAGCACCAGCGGCACGGTGTCGTTGCCCGGGTGTACCCGGCCGGTCCGGTCGAGCAGGTCCAGCCCCACCGCCATCAGCGTGGCGACGAGGACCCAGCCGAGATAATTGGTGAGTGGGATCTGCTCGATGCCCGGCAGGCCGCCGCCGTTGCACCAGCTCCACTGTCCGTCGGACACCATCTGCGGATCGAGGTACAGGTCCCAGCCGACCATCCCCACCGTGGTGAGCGCGATACGGGTCACCCGCTCGCGGTTCCCGCCCGGCCACGGCATCCCGCCGCGGGCGAGCAGCGAGGCCACGTACCAGACCGGGTACATCCCCGCGGTCCAGGCGAGCGGCACCACGAGGGGCACGTCGAACAGGGCGGGACCCAGCCGGTCGGTGGCGTACGCGTAGCAGCCGTACGGGTATCCGGTGGCGGTCCCCACGACCTCGGAGGCGAAGCCGACACCCGCCGTGATCACGAAGAACCCGGCGGTCCAGGCGAGGCCGCGCCGCGCCGCAGCGTGCGCGAGCCCGGCGGCCGCGAGGAGGGTGACCACCGCGACGGTGACGACGTCGCGGGCCTGGCCGGTGGTCAGCGGATAGGCGATCTGCGCGGCGATCGCGCCGCCGGCGAGAACGGCGGGCAGGCGATTCATCGCCGCCACCGCCCCAGCACCCGGCGCAGGGGGCCACCCCCGGCGTCGGCGAGCGCGCGCTGCGCGGCGTTGCGCCCGCTCGCGCCGGAGACCCCGCCCCCGGGATGGGTGGACGCGCCGGTCAGATAGAGCCCGTCGGCACCCGGCACCCGGTGCCCGGACAGCTCCGGCAGCGGCCGCCACATGAACATCTGGTCCAGCGACATCTCCACATGCATGACGTTGCCGCCGATCAGGCCCAGTTCGCGTTCGATCTCGTGCGGGGTCTGGATGTGCCGGTGCCGGACGGAACCGGCGAAGCCGGGGGCGAAGCGCTCCATCTCGGCGACGATCCGATCCGCCTCCGACTCGGCCAGTGCGGGCCACCGCCGGCCACCGGAGAGCCGGTACGGGTGCCACTGCGACCACAGGGTCACCTGGTGTTCGCCGGGCGGTGCGATCGACGGATCGAGCGCCGTGAAACTCATGGCCAGCACGGCCGGCCGCGGCGGTAGTTCTCCCGCCAGTGCCGCGCCGTGCGCGAGCCGGAGCCGGGCGCGGTCCTCGACGAGCAGTTGCAGGCCCCGCACGGCGTCCGACTCGTCGGCGGGACCGCTGGGGTACCGCGGCAGCGCGTCGGTCGCCAGGCGCAGCACCATGCCGATGCCGGGGCCGACGCGGATCCGGCGCCGCCATGCGTTCAGGCGGGCGCGGTCGAATCCGCCGCGTTCGAGCAGATCGAACGTGGTCAGCACGTGGCAGCCGGCGATCACGGTGCGCGCGGTGACGGTGCGTCCCGAGTCGGTACGTACCGCCCAGCCGTCCCCGGCCCGGCGGATCTCGGCGGCGGCATCGCCGAGGGTGACGACGCCGCCGTCGACCGCGAGGCGGGCGGCCAGGGCCCGGGTCAGCGCGCCGCTTCCGCCGACGGCGCGGCCGGGCGGCAGCGTGTGCATCAGCGCGGCGAAGCCGACCATGGGGGCGGTGCCGGGTTCGGACATCGGGGGGCCGGACTGGGCACCGAACCAGGCGAGGGCGGCCTTGAGCGGCTCGTCGTCGAAGTACTCGTCGAGCAGGGCGTCGCCGGTGGTGAGGAACTGCCGGGAGAGGTCGCTGCCGCCACTGCCGGTGTCGAGGCCCCAGAAGGACGACAGCAGGTGCCGGCCGGTCGGCGGCACCGAGAACGAGCGCATCACCCGGGCGCTGCGCGGACCCCACACCGTCACGAAGCGGCGGTAGGCGTCGGCCTCGCGCGCTCCGCATGCGGCCTCGACGGATCGGCAGGTGCGGTCGAGATCACGATGGAAGACGATGCCCGGACGGTCGCTGCCCACGGGGGCGGGCGCGAACGCCCACGGGTCGCAGTCGACGTAGCGCAGGCCGTGGGCGGCGAGCTCGAGTTCCTCGACGATGCCGGTGTGCCGGATCATGACGTGGGCCGACGAGCCGCGGTCGACGGCGTGGCCCGGGAAGCGTTCCACGGTCGACACGGCGCCGCCGAGCACGGTGTCCTTCTCGAGCACCTCCACCGACCAGCCGGCACGGGCCAGATAGCACGCGCTCACCAGGGCGTTGTGCCCGGAACCCACGACGACGGCATCGATCACCCCGCCCACGCTACGGACCTTCGAGCGGAAGGTCCCGTCCCAGGACGGCGAAGGGGCGGGCGTCCCCGGTGAACCGGAACTGCCGGACGACGTCGCGGAACCCGAATCGCCGGTACAGCCGCCAGGCCCGGTTGTCCTCGCCGGCGATCTCGGGAGTGGACAGCAGGACCGTGCGCTCGGGGCGGTCGCTCAGCAACCGGCGCAGGAGCGCCTCCCCGATGCGGTGACCCTGGGCGTCCGGCCGCACGTGCAGTTCGGTCAGCTCGAAGTAGTCGCCGAGGACGGCGTCGATCGTCTCCGGGGGGTAGCCGGCGTGGCGCATCCCGGTCCGCACCTGCTGATTCCACCACTGGTGCGGCGACCCGCGATAGCCGTAGGCGATCGCGACGAGCCTCGACGGTTCGTCCGGCAGTGCCGCCGCGACAGCTTTCCATCCCGGCCGGGCGGAGTGCTCGGACCACATGGGCGCGCGGTGGTACTCGGTGCCGCGCGGGTATCGCATGGCGGCCACGTAGATGGGCAGCACCTCGGGCAGTCGCGCGCGGAACTCGGCAGCGGACAGATCGACGAGGATCGGCGCCGCGCCCCGCGGGGTCGCATCCGTACTCATGACGGGGACTGGACCGCCTTCCCTTGACGACGTGTCGGTAGGTGCAGCTATATTGAATACGTCGAACGGATGTTCGATACCGGGGATCCGGCGATGTTCGAGGGAAGCGAACATCGCCGGATCGCCGGGGCCGTGACCCGGCCGGTGCCCCGGCGGGGTGCAGGAGGTGTTCGGAGTGATGGTCACGTCACGAACCGCACAGTCGGGTGCGACCGGCCCGCGGGCCGTCGGCCGATCGGACTGCGCCGCCCGCCCGGTGTCGTCGCGCGCCGCGACATTGCTCGACCGTGCCGACGAGCTGCTCTCGGCGGCCGCCGGCACTCCGGAACCGTCCGAGCGATTCCACCTGGCCTATCTCGCCGCCCTGCGCGGTGCCGGCGCCGTGCTCGCGGGCGCCGAGTTGCGGGCGGTGCGGCCGGCGCGGCGTCCCCGCACCCGCAACGCCTGGGTGCTCATGGCCCGCGCGGAGCCGGAGTTCGCCGCCTGGGCGGACTTCTTCGCCGATCGTTCGGACACCCGCGCGGCGATCGAGGCGGGGGTCACGCGTTCCGTGCCCGCCGACGAGGCGAGCCGCTTCTACGACGAGGTGGGCCGCTTTCTCCACGAGGTGGAGGACTACCTGACGGGCGCGGACGACCCGTCGGCGTCCGGGAATTCGAGGTCGGGGGACGACCGGCGCAGCGCATGATCGGTGCAGGGGGGCAGCCCGGGTCGTTCGACGGCCCGGGCCAGGGTCGTCGGTCCGTCATACGCAGGACCTTCGGAACCGTGATCGAACTCGAATCCCCAGTTGGTGGTCCCCGCCGGGATGTACTCGTATTATTGAGCCAGGCGGCCGTCAAAGTCGGCCCCCCGTCGATCTGGACCGCAGATCCGGCGGCCACCGTTTTAGTGCCGGGGGAGGTACCGTGCCACTCTCCGAGCACGAGCAGCGCATGCTCGAACAGATCGAGAGCGCGCTCTATGCTGAGGATCCCAAGTTCGCCTCTACCGTCCGGGGAAGCCGGATGGGGATGGCGTCCAGTCGGCGTCGGCTCCAGGCCGGCGCGTTGTTCGCACTGGGTTTGGCGTTGTTGATCGCGGGCGTCGCCCTCCCGGTGAAGCCGGGTGGGTTCCCGATCATCAGTCTCGTCGGATTCATCGTCATGTTCGGCGCGGGGGTCCTGCTCCTCCTCGGAGGCAAGCGCGGTCCAGGCGTCGGTGACGGTCCCCGCGGGGCAAGCCGCGGTGCCGGGGATGGTAGGTCCCGCGGCGGCCGCAAGTCCGGTGGAGGGTTCAGTAAGAGGATGGAGGACCGCTTCCGCCGGCGTTTCGAGCAGGAGTAGCGCGACAGTACTTCCACGCGAGTTCTCACGAACGGCGCGTCCCGCCACGGGACGCGCCGTTCGTCGTTCCCGGACGAGCGGCGGCCGCGGCGCCGGGCGCCCCACCGTCCCCCACGTTCGTACCCCACTTCCGCCCACTCCGGCTC
>NZ_JAALEG010000082.1 GCF_011058165.1 Rhodococcus aetherivorans | reverse complement strand
ACCACAACCGGGCGGTGTGGACGATCATCGACAAGGGCGAGATCGGCCAGACCTATCTGATCGGCGCGGACGGCGAGACGAACAACCGCACCGTCGTCGAGACCATCCTCGAGCTGTGCGGTAAGGACCGGGGCGACTTCGACTTCGTCACCGACCGCCCCGGCCACGACCTGCGCTACGCCATCGACGCCACCCGCCTGCGCACCGAGCTCGGCTGGACCCCCCGCTACCGGGACTTCCGCGAGGGCCTGGCCGCGACCATCGACTGGTACCGCACCCACGAGCACTGGTGGCGACCGCAGAAGGACGCCACCGAGCAGGCCTACGCCCGTTCCGGGGAGCGGACACTCGGCCGAGCCGAATGACCCATCGTGCGCCGGGTCGCTTCCAGCGTGGCGGCGATGCCGGCCGGGAGGGGCCGATGGCTGCGGCGGTCCAGCTCGGTCCACACGAGCGACCGTAACCGCAGGTCCCGCCCTTGCACCGACGCGAGCGGTGAGGACGCGAGCACGACGTTGGGGCGGCGGCGGAAGACGGTCCGGCACGCGCCGAGGATCGCGCCGATCGTCACCGACCGGCCGGACGCGAAGATCTTGGTGCTCACCCCGCCCGATTCGGCTTCCGCCCGCGCCAGGGCGTCGGCAACCATCTCCGCCGCGTCGGAGATGTAGAGGTAGTCCCGCAGGGTGTCCATCGAGACGTAGATCGAGACCGGTGCCCCGGTGAGATAGCCGCGGCACAGGTGGGAGATGAGACCCTGCGGCTTGGCGAGATTCTGCCCCGGCCCGTAGAGGTTCGCGAAGCGGCCGATCACCGCGGTGGCGCCCGTCGCCCCGGCGAAGTCGGTGACGACGGCCTCGGCGGCCAGCTTGGCGTGTCCGTAGAGACCGAGCGGGGCCGTGGGGCTGTGCTCGGAGTGGGGTGCGCCCGGCGCGGCCGCGTACACACCGCCTGCCGACGAGGCGTGGAACACCGTCCCGTGCTCGGCGCTGCCGCCGGCTGCGTGCGCCAGTCCGTCGAGCACGTCGCGCAGAAGAGCGTTCTCGGCCGCGAATGCTTCCGCCGTCGTGCCGTTCACCCCGGCGCCGGCGCACCACGCGACCCGCCACGGCCCACCACCGGTGGCGCGGACGAACCGGTCCGCGTCGGCCAGCAGCACGTTGCGGGCCTGCTCCGGCTCCTCCCAGGGCACCACGCTCGTCGCCACCGGGACGTCGCGGCGGTGCAGCTCCCGGGTCACCCACGAGCCGAGCAGTCCGCCACTTCCGACGACCCACGTCGGCGCCGGCACGGCTACCCGCTCCGGAACGATTCGAGGTCGGGATACCGCTGTGTGCGGGCCAGCGGACCGGAGCCGGGATCGCTGACGATCAGGTACGGCGGTTTGCCCATCGCCGTCTTCACCGCCACCCCCACGTACTCGGCGATGACTCCGAGGGAGAACAGGACGGCGCCGAATCCCAGCAGCAGAATGACCGTCGTCGAGGCCCAGCCCTGCACCGGGAAACGGTTGCCGAGGAACAAGTAGGACACCAGCACCCACACCGCCCACAGGATCCCGCCCACGGCCAGGACCACGCCCAGCAGGCTCACCATCCGCAGGCCCTTGGTTCCGCTCGACAGCACCATCCGCCAGAAATGCGACAGCAGAGTGCGCAGCCGGTAGCCGGACGCACGTCCCTGCTCCTCCCGCAGGGCGACCGGGCTCGTGCTCACCTTGCCTGCGATCCACCCCAGCGCGACGTCGAGGTAGACCTCGGAACCCGCGTAGGCGGCGAGGGAACGTCCCACCTCGCCCAGCACCAGACGGAAACTCTGGTAATCGGGGCTGTCGGGCACGGACAGCACCCGGGCCAGGAACCACTTGGATCCCTTGGAGGCCACGTTGCGCAGCAGGCCGTGCGGTGCCGCGTTCGTCGGTTTGGCGTATACGACGGTCGCGCCCTCGTCGAGCGCGGTGTCGAGCAGCCCGCCGATGGCGGCGGGATCGTGCTGACCGTCCTCGTCGAGGGTGACGATCCACTCGCCGCCACTCGACGCCATGCCCGCGAGCGTCGCCGGATGCTGGCCGAAGTTCCGGCTGAGCCACACCCCGGCGACGAAGGGGTACTTCGCGGCCAGCTCCCGGATGACGCGGGCCGAGTCGTCGGGGCCGTTGTCGTGGACGAGCAGGACCTCCTCGACCACCATGGGACGGCCACCGGGGGTCAGTGTCACCTCGGTCCACGGAACGATCTGCTCGAGCAGGTCACCCAGGGTGTGTTCGCCCTGATAGACCGGCACGACGACCGACACGCGGTGCGGCGTGCCCACCCCCGGCCGGTCGTCGCTGCTCACAAGTCGGGAGTGTATACGCCGGGTGGGGCTGTTTTCGGGTGCGGGCCGTGCCGATGTACGGTGGCGCCGTCAGTCGGCCCGCCACGAGCGCCGGGCGTGCGTTCGAGGACGGGATGAGCAGCAGTGACGAGGCCGAAACTGTCCGTGGTGATTCCGGCCTACAACAATGCGCCGTTCATCGAGGCGACGGTCGAGTCCGTGCTCGGGCAGGACTTCGAGGATTTCGAACTGATCGTCGCCGACCACAGTTCGACCGACGGCACCGCCGACCTGCTCGGCAAGTACGCCCGCGACCGGCGCGTGACCCTGTTGTCGACTCCGACGGGCGGTGGTGCGCCCCGGAACTGGCAGCGCGTGACGGCCGAGGCCGCGGGCGAGTACGTCAAGCTGGTGTGCGGCGACGACCTGCTGTATCCGGGGGCCCTGTCGGCCCAGGTGGCGGCCCTGGACGCGCACCCGTCGGCGGTGGCGGTGGCGTCGCAGCGGGACATTCTCGACGCGCGAGGCGCGAAGATGATCGGCGGACGCGGTCTCCAGGGACTGTCGGGCCTGGTGCCGGGCGGGGAGGCGATCCGGCGCACCGTGCGGCTGGGCACGAACGTGTTCGGTGAGCCGATGTGCGTGATGATGCGCCGCGATGCCCTCGAGCGGGCCGGCGGATGGGACGGTCGTTTCCCCTACCTGATCGACATGGCCTCCTACACGAAGGTGCTGTTCCACGGCGACCTGTATGCCCTGCGGCAGGTCGTCGGCGGTTTCCGGGTCAGTGCCGGTCAGTGGAGCGTGGCCCTCGTCGCCGAGCAGGCCCGGCAGGCGAAGGCCTATCACCGGTGGGTGTCCGAACAACTGCCCGGCGGGCTCCGGGCGGCCGACGTGTGGCAGGGGAATCGCCGCGCCGAACTCGCCGCGCTTCAGCGGCGGGTGTTCTACACCGTGTTCCGGTCGCGTCTCAGCCCACGGTAGCCGCCGGTACGGGCGCCGCGGCCTCGTCCGGATTCTCCCGTCGCGCCTTCCGCCGGTCTCTGAGGTACAGCAGCTGCATCGCCGCGGCGCCCGCGATGCCGAGGCCCAGGCCGGCGAACCCGGCTCCCTGGCCCGGCGGTGTCCAGCGCACGACGAGCTCGCCGTCCTCGGTGCCGGCGGGGATGTCCACCGCGAGGAACATGCCGTCCACCGAGCGCGGTTCCAGGGGCCGGCCGTCCAGCGTGGCCGAGTAGCCGGGCCAGTTCAGGCGTCCGAAGACGACGCGTCCGCCGTCCACCGAGTTCACGCGGACCCGGCTCGTCGCGTAGTCCTCGGAGACCGGGGTGGCGGTGACCCCTTCCGTGAAGGAGATGCGTCCGTTCCGGCCGCTGATCGGTCCGGCGAGCCGTTCGAGGATCACCGCGTCCACGGCGTCCGCGGACCCGGGCGGCGACTGCACCCACCGCCAGCCGGGCGGCGCCGGCTCCGAGTCGGCGTCCGGGTACTGCCGGCGCTGCAGCACCACCCGATCCACGAGCATCAGGTCCACGTACGTCCGGTCGGTGCTCGATTCGGTGGCGAACGCGGCGCCGAACGCGTCGGCGCAGCTCGAGCCGTCGTGCCGCATGCACAGGTGGAAGGCGAACTCCTCGAAGCCGATGGGGGTGTAGGCGTTGACGTACGTCTCGTCGAGGGACTTGGCGAAATTGCCGAACACGAGGGAGCGGTAGACGCCCTGCGGATTCGCGGTCCACGGCAGCACCAGTTCGCGGTCGGCGAGCTGCAGCGTGGTGCCCGGCCGGTCCGGGAAGTTCTCCTTCGCGACCGACTGCCGAGCCGGCAGATCCCACGCGAGCGGGTGCGGTGTCGTCGACGCCACCTGGAAGTACACGACGGGCAGCGCCGAGAGCAGCAGGATCGCCGCCACCGCCCGCTCACCGGCGCGGAGCGCGACCCACAGGACGGCGGCCCCGACGAGGAGGACGGCGCCCGCCCACAGCAGGTGACGGTTCATGAACTCGGGGGACGAGGACCCGGAGCGCAGGGTCATCAGCAGCACGAGCGTGGCCGCCGCGCCCGCCCGCACCCGCATCCTGCGGAGCGTGCCGTGGCGGCTGATCAGCACGCACACCACCACGAGTGTCGCGAGAGCGAACATCGGCAGCAGCCGCGCCGGCCAGCGCAACGGCCCCATCACGCTGGGGCCGGCCGTCGCCATGAGCATGGCGACGAGGAAGATCAGCGCGCCGGCGAGGCTGCGCACGGACCGGTGCACGGTCTTCCAGTCCACGAAGGCGAGCGCCGGGACGGCGAACCAGGCGATGTAGGTGACGGGGAACGGCTGCACCTCCCCGAACCAGGCTTCGATGCCCGGCAGCGCGGAGGGGATGCCGGAGTTGAGGGTGTCCGACCAAGGTGCCGTGAGGAAGTTGTCGTTCTGGAAGCCCTGGTCGGAGCGCCAGGTGACGGAGCTGGACAGCGCCCCGGGCAGGTAGGTGATCAACCCGCCCGCGGCGGCGCAGCTCGCGACCACCGCCAGCCGCAGCGAGGGCCGCCACGAGTGCCGATGGATCCGTTCGCCGATCATGAGGCAGCCCGTGAGGATCCCGGCGACGAGCGCGGGAAAGACGTAGCCGACGCTGACGGCGAGGTACAGGAACACGAACGCCGGCAGGGGACCGGAGCGTCCGCGCAGGTAGCGGAGCGAACTGGCCCACGCCTGGGCCACCCACGCCGACCCGGTGAGGGCCGTGACCCAGGTCGCCTGGTCGAAGAAGAGCGCGAACCCGGTGAACGGGACGGCGGCGCCGGCCACCGCCGCCCACGTCGCGCGAGCGCCGTACTCCAGGCAGATCCGGTACACGCCCAGCGCTAGGACGACGGAGAACGCCCACTTCACGCCGGTCGAGAGCAGCACCATGTTGTCGACGGACGGCGCGATCAGGTTGACGAGCAGCTGCGGCGGATTCCAGAGGCCGCCCTGCCCCTCGACCGGGTAGTTCCCGGCCATCCACTGTTCCGGCACGAGGCTCGGAAGCTGTCCGGTCCGCAGGATCCGGCCGAGGAAGATCCAGTTCGGTACCGCACCCGATTCCGTGTCGTCGGTGTAGAACCATCGATCGTCGGCCGCCAGGATCACCAGGTAGGTGACCGTCACCATCGCTGCCACTGCGGCACCCCACGTCCGGCGCTGCCGCCGCGTCGTCACCGCGGGCACGACGGCGGAGGTCACATGTGCTCCAGAGGTCGGGGACGGGGCTGGCCGGAGGCCAGGGACGAGGCTGGCCAGAGGCCAAGGATAACGGGGGTGGGCCGGGCGACGACCGGCCGGGCGCGGGGGTGGATCCGCGGGGACGTCGGCCGGTCCCCGGTCCGTTGGTAGCCTGGGACGAGTTGTGTCCTGGGGGGCAGCAAGGTTCCGAAAGGTGTTTCGACGGATGGACAAGGCCGAATTCGCTGCGATCGAACCGACGGGAGGGGTCGGCACCGCAGCTGACGGTTCGTCCGTCACGGGGCGCCCCGCGACCCGTCCGACCGCTCAGCGTGCGCTGTTCGCGGGGCCGTCTCCGCTGGTCAGCGACGACATGTACGTCACCGTCAAGGGGACCGTCGACCGTGAGCGGACCAGGATGCGTCTCGGCCGCCGGAGCCGTGTCGAAACGGACACCTACTTCGGCAGATTCCCCGCCAGCTACTGGCAGCGCTGGACCGCCGTCACCGAGGTCGAGTTCGTCGCCGAGGTCGACGGGGACGGCCGCATCGAACTGGTCGCCACCGATGCCCGGGGCCGGCGACGGATCGTCGCCACGACCACCGTGTCGTCGAACGGCGCGCCCGCGACGGTGACGGTGTCCACCCCGATCGACCGGTTCGTCGACGGCGGTGCCCTGTTCGCACGGATCTCCACCGGCTCCGGCGAACTGGCCGTCGAGAACGCCCGGTGGACGGTGCCGGCACCGAAGTCCCTGCGGCCGGCCGCCGTCGTCATCTGCACCTTCAACCGCGCCGACGACTGCGCGGCGACGCTGGCCGCCATGGCGGACGACCCGATCGCGCTGGCCGACGTGCAGTCGGTGTACGTGATCGATCAGGGCACCGACCGGGTGGAGACCCGGCAGGAGTTCCAGCGCGTCGCCTCCGAACTCGGCGACAAGCTCGTCTACATCACGCAGCCCAACCTGGGCGGCGCCGGCGGATTCACCCGCGGCCTGTACGAGGTCGCCGGCTCCGCGCGGAACCCCGGAGCCAACATCGTGTTCATGGACGACGACGTCCTGTGCGAACCGGAGGCGGTGGTCCGGCTCAACATGTTCGCGAACTGCACCGTCGAGCCCGCGATCGTCGGCGCGCAGATGCTGTACCTGCTGCATCCCGACCGGGTCCACGTCGGGGCCGAGGTCGCAGACCTGCAGCGGCTCCAGGCCGGGCTGGAGGTGAAGAACGCGCTCGCGGACAAGAGCACGCTGAAGAAGCAGCAGGACATCCGGGTCGACGCCGGCTACAACGGGTGGTGGTCGTGCCTGATCCCGTCGGAGGTCGTGGAGAAGGTCGGTTATCCGCTGCCCCTGTTCTTCCAGTGGGACGACATCGAGTACGGCTACCGCTCGCGGGCGAACGGCGTCGCGACCGTCACGCTGCCCGGTGCCGCGGTGTGGCACGCGGATTTCGCGTGGAAGGACTGGGACGAGTGGCACCGCTACTTCAACCTCCGCAACGCCATGATCACCGCGGCCCTGCACACCGAACTCGACGGCAAGGCACTCGCCAAGCAGCTGCGGACCGACCTGTTCCGGTACCTCGTCTCGATGCAGTACGGGATGGCCTTCACCCTGATCAAGGCCGTCGAGGACTTCCTGCGGGGGCCCGAGTTCCTGCACGACGGCGGCATGGAGGCGGCGGCCGTCATCCGGCGCGAGCGCGCGGAATACGGTGAGACCATCCGCCACAACGCGAACAACGTGCCGGGCCTGCGTCCGGCCGACATGTTCATCACCCCGGCCGGCCCGTACCCGCGCAAGAGCCTCGAGTGGGCGGTACTGGCCAAGCGCACCCTCAACCAGTGGCGCGGTCGCCTCCCGGCGCATCCGGTCGCCATCCCGTCGTCGGATGCGCACTGGTGGCACGTGTCGCTGTTCTCGCACGCCGTGGTCACCGACGCGTCCCAGGAAGGGGTCCGCGTGCGCAAGCGGGACAAGGAGCGGGCCGTCGCGCTGCTCCGGCGCGGTGTGCGCGCGCTGCAGGCCTTGAAGAAGGAGACCCCCGCGGTGTCCTTGCGGTATCGCGAGGCCATGCCGCAGCTGACCAGCCGGGAGAACTGGGCCCGCCTGTACGGGAAGTAGCCGATGGGGAGTGACATCGTCCTGATGCCGGCCTCGGCTCGTCGATGGATGCGGTTTCGGACAAGCCCGTCGCGTCTGGCGTTCTACTGACGCAGTTCGACTGTCCAGGTGCCGTCGAAGATCGGCTGCCGGCACGTGGCCGCCCCGCTGTCTACGCATTCCTGCAGGACATTCAGATCGGGTCGGTATGGATACGGTTCCGGCACGAAGTCGTGAATCATGGCAGCGGCGCCGATCACTAGCCACAGTGATGCAGCGCCTGCGATCCACCGCGTCGGTGCCTGGCCGACGACCGCCACCAGGAGGACCACGACTATGGCCACGGGGATCACGATGTGGCGCTGGAAGTGGAATGACGATGCGATCATCGCGTCGCCGTAGGCGTGTACGGCGCTGCCCAGCAGGACTGCCAAAAGCGCCCAGAGGACAAGAGCCACTCGGGGCAATACTGCGACGCTCAACACCAGTGCACCAAGGCACCACCCCACGGTGGCGCCGATAACCCAGGCCGACCCGTTCGGAGCCACGATCTCGGCGTCGCCGAACAGCCAACTCCCGCCGACTCGCTCATACACGGTCTGCACGAGCAGAAACGCCGTCCCGCCGCCGGGAGTATCGCGATCCGATCGCAGATAGGTGAGACCCTGCACGCCCGCCGCTACAGCGGACACCATGGCGACAAGGGTCGAGTGCGGGGTCCGGCCCACCCGCCACCATCGCCATACGAACCATGGCAGGAAGATGACAATGAGCGGTCCGCTGAGCCCGAGAAGTGCGACGGCAACCAGCTCTGCGGTGCGTCCGGTGCGGGTTCTCGGATCGTTGGAGAGAACCAGTAACAGCATGCAGATGCCACCTACGAAGATGAGGTTGGCAACGTTCGCGAGAACCTCCCACAGCGGTGGCATCAGGCATAGGGAAGCGAATAACACCGCGCGCAGCAACCTGCCCGGCACAAGCCAGTCCAGCCGCGCCGACAATGCCGGAGTGAGCATCAAGAGGTGCACCAGCATGGCTGCCGCCGCGTACAGCGCGGGCGCACCCGTGACCGGGACGGGTGCGAGCAGCCATGCAAGAATCCTGGGGATGGAGTGTAGATATCCGGCATACGGTTCGACGAAAGCAGCCGAACCCAGGTTGTGTGCCTCGGCCAGAAAGATCTGACCGTCTTCGGCAAACAGGGACGCGTCCCGCAGTCGCGCCGTTCCGCGCAGTGCGAACGCGGCCCCTGCTGCGATCACTGTCAGCAGTGTCCAGTTCCGAATCCGTGCCCGCGGTGTTTTACGGACAGCCGACCGCGCCGACCCTACGTTCTCACAGTTCGTGACGCTCACATGTGAAACCTACCCACCCCTCAGCGACCGAGCAGGGCACCGTAGCGGTGCGGTACGACGAAGTTCTCACCGCAGTTGCACGACGACCTGCTCGTTGTCGGCTGTGTAGGCGAGGTACTCGAACGCCGTACCGGTGCGCGCGACGAACTCGGTCCACGCCCGGTACTCGTGCCGCTGCCAGCCGGGATAGTTGAAGAACTCGTCGAACACCAGCACGGTGCCTGGCACCAGGCGGTCCTCGAGCAGGTCGAGCACCGTCGTCGTGGACGAGTAGAGGTCGGCGTCGAGGTGGACGAACGCGACGTCGCCGGGATGTGCGGCGAGGAAGCGGGGAAGGGTGTCGGCGAACAGGCCGGGCACCAGCTCGGCGCCGGGCACGTCGGGCGGGTTGTCCTGCGCGAACTCCCCGGCGGGGAACCCGCTGCGCCATGCCTCCGGCAGTCCGGTGAAGACGTCGAACCCGAACACCGGGTGGTCCGCGCCCAACGCGTCGGCGACGATCCGCAACGTGGTGCCCGACGCGACCCCGAACTCGAGGGCCAGGCCGGGCCGGGACACCCGGTCGAGCGCGAACCGCAGGGTGTCGTGCGGGGTGTCGAGGACCGCGGCGGTGGGCATGTTCGCGACCGCGAACGCCGCGGCGGTGTCGGTCGCGGCGCGGTCCATCGCATAGCGCAGGTCGCGGCGCTGCCGGTGCTCGAGATCGGCGACGCGGTCCCGGAGCAGGCCCACCTCCGAACGGGTCTGTGCGAGCTCGGCCAGTACCTGCCGCAGCTCCGCGGTGGTCGCGGTCAGCTCGGCGAGAATCCGGTCGTGGTGGTTCTCCTGCAGCTCGCGGGTGCGTCGCGCCGAGAGGTCGACGACCTCGGCGACGGCACGCTGCAGCTTGCCCCGGGTCGTCGCCCGCCAACGCCCCAGCATTGCGCCCTCCCGTGCCCGTCGAGACCTAGCCCCGAACCTAGACAGTGGGCCGATAGGGCGCAATCGCGCCCTCCCACCCGGCCGAATGTCACATTGCGCCGGTTCCATCGACGCAATGTGACATTCGGCCCGATAGTCGGTCCCTCACACAGGCCGCTCGAACCGTTCCTGCCGGCCCAGCTTGCGCAGCCGCACCCATTCGCGGAGCGCGGCAGGGTCCCGGCGGCTGACGAGGAAGTACCAGCCGAACCGCACCCATTCCTGTGGCAGCAACCGGCGGAGACCGGGCTGTGAGAGCAGGTAGCCGCGGTTGCGGTAGGTGAAGAACCGCTTCGTGTCGTTGTCCGGGTACTGGGTGTGCATCCGGCCGCCGAGGATCGGCTTGAACTCGTCGGCGCCGTTGGGGTGCAGATAGGCGGTGCGCAGGCAGGTGCCGAACCGCAGACCCGAGCGGACCAGGCGACGGTGCACCTCCACCTCGTCGCCGCGCACGAACAGCCGCAGGTCCGGCACGCCCACCGCGTCGATCGCGGCGGCGGTGAACAGGGCACCGTTGAACAGCGACGCGATGCCCGGCAACAGATCGTCGCTCTCGACGTCGCCGAGTTCGCTGCGGTGACGACGCCACGCCACGCCCCGGCGCAACGGGAACGCGAGACGGTCGGGGTCGTCGATGTCGCACACCACCGGCGACACCTCCGCCAGGCCGTGCCGCTGCGCGCACTCGAGCAGTGTCGCGAGGACGTCGGGGCCCTCCGGGCGGCCGTCGTCGTCGGCGAGCCACACCCGGTCCGCACCGAGCGACAGCGCGTACAGCATGCCCAGGGCGAAGCCGCCGGCGCCGCCGAGGTTGTGCTTGGACCCGAGGTAGCTGGTGGGCAGGGGGCACGATTCGACGAGGTCGCGCACGGCCTCCTCGTCGGCGTTGTCGACGACCACCAGGTGGTCGAGCGGCCGGGTCTGGGCGCTCAGGACCTTCAGCGACTGTGCCAGCTGCTCGCGCCGCCGGTGGGTGACCACCACCCCGACGATGCGTTCGCTCACGCCGAGCGCTCCTGCGGCAGCCCCTGCTCGCGTTCCAGCTCGGCGATGACGTGATGCACATGGTCGGCCGCGTCGTCGCCCTCGTAGGCGCGCACGACCTCCTCGATGCCGCCCTCCATGCGGATCTGCCCGTGGTCGATCCACAGCGCGCGCTCGCACAGCTGCGCGAGGAACTCGTTGGAGTGGCTGGCGAAGACGAGGATGCCGGAGCGTTCCACGAGCTTCTGCAGGCGCACCCGCGCCTTCTTCATGAAGTCGGCGTCGACCGCGCCGATGCCCTCGTCGAGCAGCAGGATCTCGGGGTCGATGCTGGTGACCACGCCCATCGCGACGCGGACCCGCATGCCGGTCGAATACGTGCGCAGCGGCATGTTCAGGTACTCGCCGAGCTCGGTGAACTCGGCGATCTCGTCCATCTTCGCGAGCATCTGCTTGCGGGTCTGACCGAGGAACAGCCCGCGGATGATGATGTTCTCGTAGCCGGAGATCTCCGGGTCCATGCCCACGCCGAGGTCGAACACCGGCGCGACGCGGCCCCGGATCCGGGCGCTGCCGCGCGTGGGCTCGTAGATCCCCGCCAGCAGCCGCAGCAGTGTGGACTTGCCGGCGCCGTTGTGACCGACGAGGCCGATGCGGTCGCCTTCCTTCAGCGAAAGGGTGATGTCGCGCAGCGCCTCCACCACCACCACGTCGGAGTTGTTGCGGCCGATCGAACCGCCGGCCTTGCCGAGGAACGCCTTCTTCAGCGACCGGGTCTTCGCGTCGAAGATCGGGAAGTCGACGCACGCGCCGCGCGTCTCGATGCTCACATGTTCGGTCATGATGACGGCCCCTTAGACCCAGTAGGGCACGCGGGCCCGGTACTTACGCAGCGCCAGCAGCGCCAGTCCCCAGCCGGCCACGGTGATCGCCAGCACGATGTACCAGTGGTAGGCCTGCTGGTCCTGGCCGATCATCGGCGCCCGGATGATGTCGAGGTAGTGGAACAGCGGGTTGATCTCGGCCAGCTTGACGCGCTGGGCGGCCTGCCCGCCCTGCGCCTCGAGGCTCTGCGTCGTCCACATGATCGGGGTGAGCACGAACAGCAGCAGTGTGAGGCTGGACAGGATCGGGGCGATGTCGCGGTAGCGGGTGGCGAAGATGCCGAACAGGATCGCCACCCAGACGGCGTTGAGCACGATCAGGCCCAGCGCCGGGATCGCCGCGAGGGACGTCCAGGTCAGGTCTCGCCACACTCCGAAGGCGAAGATCATGATCACGTAGATCACGAGATTGTGGGCGAAGAACAGCAACTGCCGCCACACGAGCCGGTAGATGTGCACGCTCAGCGCCGACGGCAACTGCTTGATCAGGCCCTCGTTGGCGATGAACACCTCCGAGCCCTCCAGGATGGAGGCGCTGATCATGTTCCAGACGATCAGTCCGACCGTCACGTACGGCAGGAACTCGTCGAGCGGAATGTCCAGCAGCGCGGCGTACAGGATGCCGATGGCGGTGGCCTGGACACCGGTGGCGATGGTGATCCAGAACGGACCGATGACCGAGCGCCGGTAGCGCTGCTTGATGTCCTGCCAGGCCAGGCTGAGCCACAGCTCGCGCTGGGCGAAGCCGTCGCGCAGATCCTTCAGGCCGCGCCGGAAGGTCTGCGAATCCGACACCACCGGAGAGTCCGCGGCGGTGGGCTCGGGATCGAGGGCAGAAGCTGACACGAGGTCCGAGCCTACCGGGGATCGTGGTCGGGCCGTCGCTACAGGTACTGACCGGTACCCGGGGCACCCGGTCCCGGGCCGTGCCGTTCGTCGGGGCGCGGTCCGCCCCCCAGCATGCCCGGCGGCAGCGCACCCTGACGCATCTGCTCGAGCTGCGCCCGCGCCGCCATCTGCTGCGCGAACAGTGCCGTCTGGATGCCGTGGAACAGGCCCTCGAGCCAACCGACGAGCTGAGCGTGCGCGATCCGCAGCTCCGCGTCGGACGGCACCTCGTCCTGACCGAAGGGCAACGCGAGCCGTTGGAGTTCCTCGCGCAGTTCCGGGGCGAGGCCCTCGCCGAGCTCCTGGATGGAGGACTGGTGGATCTCGCGCAGACGGGCACGGCTCGCATCGTCGAGCGGCGCGGCGCGGACCTCCTCGAGCAGCTGCTTGATCATGGTGCCGATCCGCATGACCTTCGCCGGCTGCTCGACCATGTCGGCGAGCGACTCGGCGTCATCCGGCTTCTCCTGGGGCTCGGCGGCGGACTCCCGCGGATCACCGGAGGCGGTACCGTCGCGCTGGACCGCGACGGGATTGCCGTCGGGTCCGATCACGAGGACGTGCTCATTCTCCGAATGCGTCATGGTTCCATCTTGTCCTCTCGCCGGTGCCGTTGCCGAGTCAGGTTCCCGATACGGGAGGTTTCACCCGACATTGCGCTCCGTACATGCACCTTCGGAGGGCGTACGGGACCGACGTGGACGACACACGATTGACACCGGGATTTAGAGTGTCACGCATGGCTTACGACGTTGCCCGGATCCGGGGGTTGATTCCCTCGCTCGGCGACGGTTGGATCCATCTCGACCCACAGGCCGGAATGCAGATTCCCGACGCGGTCTCCCGCGCGGTGTCGACGGCATTCCGCAACGCCGCGGCGTCCCCGACGGGCCGGCACACCTCCAACCGTCGGAGCGCGTCGCTGCTGCAGGCGGCGCGCGTCGCCGTCGCCGATCTCGTCGGCGGTGACCCGGCGGGTGTGGTGCTCGGACCGGATCGGGCGGTCCTGCTGGCCTGGCTCGCGGAGTCACTCAGTTCCCGGCTCGGGCTCGGCACCGGGCTCGTGCTGTCCCGGCTGGACGACGAGGCCAACGTGGCGCCGTGGCTGCGCGTCGCGAGCCGCTACGGCGCCCAGGTCCGGTGGGCCGAGGTCGAGATCGAGACGTGCGAGCTGCCGAGCTGGCAGTTCGAGGAACTGATCACTCCCACCACCCGGCTCGTCGCGCTGACCGCCGCGTCGTCGCTCGTAGGTTCCGCGCCGGACGTGCGCGTCGCCGCCGACCGGCTCCACGAGGTCGGCGGGCTCATGGTGGTCGACGCGGCCGGGGCCGGGCCCTACGCGCACGTCGACATCCACGAACTCGGCGCCGACGTGCTCGCGGTCAACGCGTCCGCGTGGGGGGGACCGCAGGTCGGCGCCCTGGTGTTCCGCGACCCGGCGCAACTCGACCGGATCCCGGCGGTCTCCCTGGATCCGCACGCACGCGGCCCCGAGCGGCTCGAAGTCGGCGGCCATCAGTTCGCGATGCTCGCCGGGCTCGTCACGTCCGTCGACTTCCTCGCGGCCCTCGACGACGAGGCGACCGGCACGCGCCGCGAGCGTCTCGAAACGTCGATCAGTTCGCTGCAGGGCTACCAGGACCAGCTGTTCGAGCGGCTGATGCGCCTGCTCGACAACCTGCCCGACGTGATGGTGATCGGCCGTGCGTCGAGCCGCGTGCCGACGCTGAGCTTCACCGTCGCGGGGGTGCCCGCCGAGAAGGTCGCCGCGCATCTCGCCGACCGTCGCATCGCCACCGTCGCGGTCAGCCGCGGCACGAGCCGCCTGCTCGACTCGCTCGGCGTCAGCGACGAGGGCGGCGCGGTCACCATCGGCCTGGCCCCGTACACCACCCGCTACGAGCTCGACCAGCTGGTGCGCGAGCTGCGCAACCTCACCGCCTCCTGACCGGGCCGACCGGCCTAGTGCCGATCGATGCGCAGCACGACCTTGCCGACGGTGTCGGGGGAATCCAGCATCTCGTGGGCCCGCGCGGCCTCGGTGATCGGCACCTCTGCGTGTACGACGGGCCGGACCTGGGCCTCGGCGATCATCGGCCACACGTGCTCGCGAACCTGCGCGACGATCGTGCTCTTGCCGGAACGGCCGGTCTCCGGCCGCCCGCGCAGGCCCGTGGCGAGGACGTGCCCGCGCTTGGCGAGCAGCTTGCCGAGGTTGAGCTCGCCCTTCGCGCCGCCCTGCATGCCGATCACCACGAGCCGGCCGTCGGGGGAGAGCACGTCGACGTTGCGGGACAGGTAGGCCGCGCCCATGTTGTCGAGCACCACGTCGGCGCCGCCGAACCGGCCTCGGACCTCGGCGACGAAGTCCTGCGAGCGGTAGTCGATCGCGAGGTCGGCGCCGAGCTCACGGCAGTAGTCGAGCTTGCCGGCCGACGCGGTCACCGCGACCTTCGCGCCCAGCGCCTTGCCGACCTGGATGGCGTGGGTGCCGATGCCGCCCCCACCGCCGTGCACGAGCAGCACCTCACCGCGGCGCAGGCCCGCCGCCATCACCACGTTCGACCACACGGTGCACGCCACCTCGGGCAGTGACGCCGCCACCGCGAGATCCACGCCCTCCGGCACGGGCAGGACCTGTCCGGCGGGGACGACGACCTGCTCGGCGTAGCCGCCGCCGGTCAGCAGCGCGCACACCCGGTCGCCGATCGACCAGCCGCTCACGCCCTCACCGAGTTCGGCGATCACCCCCGAGCATTCGAGACCCAGGACGTCGCTCGACCCGGGCGGCGGCGGGTACAGGCCGCGGCGCTGCAGCAGATCGGCACGGTTGACGGCCGTCGCGGCCACGTCGATCAGGACCTGTCCGGGACCGGGGGTGGGGTCGGGCTGCTCGGCCCACTGCATGACCCCGGAGCCGCCGGGTTCGGTGATCGTGATTGCGCGCATGGGTTCGACGCTATCGCGACACGCCGACGCAGGGGCGACACGCAGCGAACTGACCGGCGAGTAACACAGACGACGGCCTGCCTCTACACTGCCCGCGTGACAGCCGAACTGCATGCCGACCGTCCCGATCCGCGCTGGCTCGACACGGACGAGCAGCGGGCATGGCGGGCCTACATCGACGGCAATCACCGGCTCATGGATCGACTCAATCGCGACCTGCAGGAGGCGCACGGCCTGTCCCTGGCCGAGTACCGGATCCTGGTGCTGCTCTCCGAGGCTCCCGACGGGGCGCTGCGCATGAGCGACCTCGCCGACGGGGTGCTGTCGTCCCGCAGTCGCCTCACCCACCAGATCCGCCGCATGGAGGCCGCGTCGATGGTGGTGCGCAGTTCCTGCCTCGAGGACGGCCGCGGCGTCCTCGCCACCCTCACCGACGAGGGCCGCCGCCGGCTCACCGAGGCCGCGCCCACGCACGTCGCCGGTGTGCGCCGCAACCTCGTCGACCTGCTCACGAGGACGCAGATCCGGACCCTCTCCGAGATCTTCACCAAGGTGGAGGCGGCCGTGGACGACAGGTGTGGTTAGGATTTGCCACGGAAGCGTGGCAGAGCGGCCGAATGCACTCGCCTTGAAAGCGAGCGTCGTGAGAGCGACCGGGGGTTCAAATCCCTCCGCTTCCGCCGGAAGGAGAGCCCGTCACCTGCGGCGTGTGTGCAGGTGACGGGCTTCGTCGTCGGACGGGCGCAGGTGGCACCGGAGCGCCCGGATCCGACGGCGAGTGTCGCTCCAGGAACGTGTTCTCGCCTCCTACACTGACGGAATGGCCGGCACAGCAGCTCGGGCGGCGGCAGCGCTCGCGGTGGGCCTGCTGACCGCCTGCGCGGCGCCGCATCCGGCAGCGGAACCGGAGCGGACCGCGGTCGACGTGGCCACCGACGGCTACGTCTACGGCTACGCGCCCGTGACGCTCGCGCGGACCCGGGCGAACATGCTCTGCCTGCTTCCGGTGAACCGGCTCCACCACCAGTCCGCGACGGCCGATCCCACCTCGCGCGTCGTCGTCGCCCCCAACGTCGACACACTGTATTCGATTGCGTGGCTGGATCTTCGGGAAGGACCGGTGCTGCTCACGCACCCGGAGGCGGGGGATCGGTACTTCGACTTCCAATTTCTCGACATCTATACCGACGTCTTCGCCAACGTCGGCACCCGGGCGACGGGATCGGCCGCAGGCGCCCACGTCGTCGTCCCACCGGGATGGAACGGTCCGCTGCCGGCGGGAGCGGCCGTGATCGAGTCACCCACGTGGGACGCCTGGATGATCGGCCGGACTCTCGTCGAGGCGCAGACCGACCTCGAGGCCGCCCGGGCCGTGCAGCGGCAGTACTCGCTCACCGTGCTGACCGCCCCCGTCGCCGACGCGCCGCCACCGCTGCCGCCGACCGCGTGCGGAAGCAACCCCGACCCGCAGGCGCTCGCGGCGTCGGGGCCGCAGTTCTTCGACGAGTTGTCGGCGATCCTGGCCGCGAACCCACCACCGCCCGCCGACGGACCGTTGCTCGACGAACTCGCCGGCCTCGGGGTCGGGCCCGGCGCCCGGCCGAGTGCCGGGCCGGCGGACACCGTCGCCGCACTCGCCACCGGGGTGATCCGCGGCGAGCGACGCATCCGGGACCTCGTCGACTCGGGCGAGCAGTCCGGTGCGGTGTGGGGCTCGCTGGCGACCGCGGGCCGGTACGGCACCGACTACCTGCAGCGCGCGGTGGTCGCGACGATCGGGCTCGGCGCGAACGTGCCGGAGGAATCGACGTACCACGTGGCCCGCACCGCGGCGGACGGATCGGCGCTGCGGGGCGAGGCCGGTTACCTCCTGCGCTTCCCGCCCGAGGGGCCGCCGGTGGACGACCGCGGCTTCTGGTCCGTCACCGTGTACGGCCCCGACATGTTCCTCGTCGCCAACCCTGTCGACCGCTACGCCGTCGGCGACCGGACGCCCGGACTGGTCCGTGGTCCCGACGGTGCGCTCGACGTGTGGGTCTCGTCCCGGCCGCCGGTGTCGGGCGGCTCGAACTGGCTGCCGGCGCCGCCCGGGGAATTCGTGCTGATGTTCCGGTCGTACCTGCCGACGGACCGGGCGTGGACCCCGCCGGAACCGACCCCACAGCCGTAGCCGGCGACGCGGTGCCCCACCGTCACCAAGGGCGGCGATCCGCGTTGGTGACGAGCCCCACTTTCTTGACCCGCCCCGGTCCGTACTGTGGAATCGGATTTTCCGAAGTCGGGGGACGAAGGAAGTTGATGCTCAGAGCTGTGGTCGCGACGCTCGTCGCGGCGTTCGTTTTGCCACTGTCCGTGACGTCCGTCGTGTCCGCCGAGCCGGCGGCATCCGCGCGGGTGGATCGGGTGGAGTCCCTCACCGCTCGACGCTCGGCGGTGTTCGTGTACTCGCCGTCGATGCAGCGGGTCGTCCAGGTGCAGGTCCTGCACCCCGCCGGGGACGGGCAGCGCCCGTCCCTCTACCTGCTCGACGGCGTCAGCGCCGGCGCCGAGTCGGACTACCGCGAGAGCACGTGGACGCAGCGCACGGACCTCGTCGACTTCGTCGCCGACAAGAACGTGAACGTGGTGCTGCCGATCGGCGGTACCGCCAGCTACTACACGGACTGGCTCGCGCCGGACCCCGTTCTGGGCGTGAACGCGTGGGAGACCTTCCTGACGAAGGAACTGCCGCCGCTGATCGACGCCCGCTTCGCGGGCAACGGAGTGAACGCCATCGGCGGACTGTCGATGGGCGCGACGGGGGCGGCGAGCCTGATCGCCCGGAATCCGGACCTGTACCGGGGCGTGGCCGCGCTGAGCGGCTGCCTGGACACGTCGAAGGCGTCCGCGCAGGACGCGGTGCGCGGGACCGTCGCCTACAAGGGCGGCAATCCGGACAACATGTGGGGTGCACCGGGGGATCCGGCGTGGGCGGCACACGACCCGTACGCCCTGGCCGAGCGGCTGCGCGGCAAGGAGATCTTCATCAGCACCGGCAACGGCCTGCCCGGCCCGTACGACGTCGGCCCCGACGCGGAGGCTCTCGACGTGGGCGGACCGCTCGAGGTCGGCGCCTTCGTGTGCACGATCGGCTTCGACCGGCGGCTGCGGGAGCTGAGAATCCCCGCCACCATCGTCTACCGCCCGTACGGCACGCATTCGTGGCCCTACTGGCAGGACGACCTGCGCACCGCCTGGCCGACGCTCGAACGCGCCCTCGGTCTCGGCTGAGCGGTTCCGTCAGGGCAGCGCGATGCGGTCGGTGGCCGGCGGCGGGACGGGCGCGTGCTGCGCCAGGTAGTCGTTCAGGGCGTCGAGCTCGGCACCCGCCCCCGTCGCCCGTCGCGCCTGTGTGAACCCGGTGAATCCGTCGCCGCCCTCGGCGAGGAACCCGTTGACGACCACCCGGTAGGCCGCGGCCGCATCGAGCGGCCGATCGGCGATCGTGACATCCCGGATCCGGCTGCCGGGCGCCGCGGCCCGGTCGAGGACGTAGCGCAGGGTGTGCGACGGCGCGAGGATCCGTTCGCGGCCCGCGCCGGTTCCGTCCTGCTGGAACTGCTGCTCGAGGATCCCGACCAGTTCCGCACCGGTGAGCTCGAGCACCTGCAGCCGGTTCCCGAACGGCTGGGCTGCGTAGGCGTCGCCGTAGGTGACGACCCCGTCACCGGAATGCAGCAGGTCGGCGCGCACTCCACCGGGATTCGTGAGCGCGAGCTGCGCCCCGGCGGGTTCGGCGGCCGCCAGCTGCGCGTCCGCGACGAGGTTGCCGAGGGCCGACTCGCCGCTGGGCGCGGTATCGCGGGTCAGGTCGGCGGCGATGCGGCCGACGACGCGTTCGGCGACGTCGCGCGACTCGTCGACGGCCCGGTCCACGAACTGCTGCGTGCGCGGGTCGGGGGCGATGTCGTGCGTCACGATCTGATTGAACGCGTGGGTGCGGTCGCGCAGCACGTCGCGGCTCTCCCGGTCGATCGTCAGGTCCGCGACCGAGATGATGCGCCCGTGCGAGGCGCCCTGCAGCACGGTCCGGGGACTGCCCGCCGGGTCGGGGTAGCTGCAGTTGAAACTGTCGTCGCCGTCCGCGGTGACGATGACATCCACCTTCGGCGACACCCGGGTGGCGAGGCTGCGCGCGGGCCCGGCGGTGGCGTCGCACGGGTCGGTCCCGGCGGGCGGCGTCAACGCGCCCTTGTAGAGCAGGACGATCGAGCGGACGCCGAGGGCATCGAGCGCGTCGGCGGTGCGGTCGACGGCCGTGATCTCGTCGGTGAACTGCAGGCCGGCGATGTCGTCGCCGCGCACCACCTGCGGCGTGTCGTGGGGGGCGATGCCGATGACGCCGACCGGCACACCGTCGACGTAGTCCACGGTGAACGGCAGGGCCGCGGGGCTGCCGTCGGCGTCGGCGACGTTCGCCGCGATCAGCGGGAAGGTGGCTCCGGCGAACTCCTCGTCGTACCGGCAGCCCTCCGGGTGGCAGCCGCCGTCGCGCAGGCGCTGCAACTCGGCGTAGCCGTTGTCGAACTCGTGGTTGCCGAGGGCGGCCGCGGTCACGTCGAGGCCGTTGAGCAGGTCGACGGTGGGTTCGTCGTGGAACATCGCCGACTCGATCGGGGACGAGCCCCAGGTGTCGCCGACGGAGTAGAGCACCGAGTTGTCCGCCTGCGAGCGCAGCTGCCGGACGTAGGCGGCGAGATATGCGGCGCCGCCCGCCGGAACGGATGCGCCGTCGGAGCGGACGACCTCGCTGCGGGGGCCCTGGGGCGGGAGGAGGCTGCCGTGCAGGTCGCGGAAGGCGATGAGCCGCAGCGGCAGGGCGTCCGGGGGGATCGCGGTCGCGGGGGCCACGGCGAGCGACGTCCACAGCGCGCCGGTCAGCAGGGCCGCGGACAGGGTCCACCGGCGTGCCACGCCTGAACCCATCCGCACACTCCAACTTCCGTAGCCGACCGGACGAGTGTGCCAACGGATGGTCACGCGATCGCCACCCGGCGATAACGGTTGGGTCTCGTAGGCGTTCCTGCGCAGGTCAGGGCTTCGAGATTTCCGCGATCTCGACGCC
Source organism: Rhodococcus aetherivorans (assembly GCF_011058165.1). Taxonomy (GTDB): domain Bacteria; phylum Actinomycetota; class Actinomycetes; order Mycobacteriales; family Mycobacteriaceae; genus Rhodococcus; species Rhodococcus aetherivorans. The sequence continues at coordinate 7,116 of NZ_JAALEG010000082.1, read as the reverse complement.
CTTGCCGGTCGCAAATGCGAGGAACGCGTCGTTCTCGTGCGGATCGCCGATGGTCACCCGCACCCCGTCGTCCGCGTACTGGCGCACCAGCACACCGGCCTCCGCGCACGCCTCGGAGAACGCCGCCGACCGGTCACCGAGCGGCAACCACACGAAGTTGGCGTAGCTCTCCGGCACGGGATAGCCGGCGTCTACGAGCGCCGTCCGCACCCGGTCGCGCTCGGCGAGCACGCTGTCGGTGCGCTCGAGCAGTTCGTCGGCCGCCGCCAGGGACGCGATGGCCGCCTGCTGTGCGAGCGAGCTGACGCTGAACGGGGTGTGCACCTTGTTCAGGACCTTGATCACCGACGGGTCGCCGACGAGATAGCCGACCCGCAGGCCGGCCAGGCCGTAGGCCTTCGAGAAGGTCCGCAGCACCACGACGTTCGGCCGGCCGGCGGCGAGCGCGATCCCGTCCGCCTGCTCCTCGCCGGGCTTCGGGCGGGCGTATTCGAAGTAGGCCTCGTCGAGCGCGACGAGCACCTGCGGCGGCACCGCGTCGAGGAACCGTTCCAGCTCCGCTCTGCCCAGCAGCGCCCCGGTCGGGTTGTTGGGGTTGCAGACGAACACCACCCGGGTGCGGTCGGTGATCGCGGCGAGCATCGCGTCGAGGTCGTGGCCGTGCTCCGGGGTGTTGGGCACCGGCACCGACTTCGCGCCGGCCACCGCCGTCACCACCGGGTACGCCTCGAACGACCGCCAGGAGAACACGACCTCGTCGCCGTCGTTGCAGGTCGAGAGCACCAGTTCCTGGCACAGGCTCACCGAGCCGTTGCCCACGGCGATGTTCTCCGGCTTCACCCCCAGCCGCCCGGCCAGCGCGCCGATGAGCACGGCCGCCATGTTGTCCGGATACCGGTGGACCGTGTACGCCGCCTCGGCGATCGCGTCGCGCACGCTGGGCAGGGGACCGACGGTGGTCTCGTTGCTGGCGAGCTTGATCGCGCCCGGGAAACTGCGGCCGGGCACATAGGACGGGATCGAGGTGAGGTCGGGGCGGGTCCGTGGGGTCACCAGCCGATTATGCGCCCGGCGATTGCGTGCACGGTCGTGGTGGGTCGTGTCATCGTGGACGGTATGTCGGGAATCCACACTGCCGCGGCCCGGTTGCCGGACGGGTCGGGGCAGGTACCGCTGACCGTGTTTCGGCCGGAGGGTGCCATCCGCGGTGGCATCGTCGTGCTGCACGAATCCCGTGTGTTTCCGCCGGCCCTGCTGGCGTTCATGGAGGTTCTGGCTGCCGAGGGCTGGCTGGTCGTGGCTCCGAATCTGTTCCACCGCGAGTTCACCGAGGACGACGAGGTGTTCGGGCAGAACCTGTTCGACGACGTCGATGCCGCGATGGACTGGCTGGTACGCAGTGGGGTCTACCCGGACGCGGTCGGCGTGATCGGGTTCGACGACGCCGGGACGGCGGCGCTCATCGTCGCCGCCAATCGGCGGGTGGGTGCCGCGGTCACCGTCGCGGCGCACGGCATCGTGCAGCCGTTGCGGCCCGACGTTCCCGCACTCGTCGAGGCCGTGCGCAACCTGCAGGCGCCGTGGCTCGGTCTGTACGGCGAGGACGACCCGACCACCCCGACCGGCGACGTCGAGCAGCTGCGCGAGGCTGCCGGACAGGCCGACGCACCGACCCTGGTCATCGGTTACCCCGGCCTGGCGCATCGCCCCGACGAGCCGCCGGTCGAGCACGACACCGCCGATCCGGACACCGACCCGGCCGAGGCGGCGATCATCGACGCACGGCGCCGGATCTTCGACTGGTTCGACGCGCACCTGCGCTGACCAGGCGTTTTGCGTTTGCCGTCCGAACGTGTGTAATCTTTCGTCCCGGCGGTTCGAGAGAATCGAAACCCCCCAGGGAGGCGTGCCAGAGCGGCCGAATGGGACTCACTGCTAATGAGTTGTCCCCTTTACGGGGGACCGGAGGTTCAAATCCTCTCGCCTCCGCCACGTCGGTGCAGCGTCGCCGGCGACAACTGAATATGAGAAACAACTGCATACCAGAAACAACTGCATACACGCACTGCGCCCGTAGCTCAACGGATAGAGCATCTGACTACGGATCAGAAGGTTAGGGGTTCGAATCCCTTCGGGCGCACAACGAAGAGCCCCTCACCCATTGTGGTGAGGGGCTCTCGCGTCGTGGCGGCCCCCCGGCCCCGACGATGGGGCAGGACCTACGACGTGCCGATCAGACCCTGGTCGTACGCCTTCTCGAAGTCGTCGTTGACGAGGACGACGGTGCGGTCGATCCGGTCGATCATGGACGCGGCGACGGATGCCCGGTAGCCGGAGGCGCAGTGCACCCACACCTCCCCGCGGGGTACCTCGTCGAGCCGCTCGGCGAGGTCGTGCAGCGGGATGTTGACCGCTCCGCGCACGTGGCCGTCCTCGTACTCGTCCTTCTGGCGCACGTCGAGGACCCGGACCTGCTCGCTGTCGATCTCCCGGGTCAGCTCCGCGAAGTCCGAGACGCGGTACGACCGAAGTTCGTGTCCGTTGACCAGGGTGTGGATCTCGCCGACGGCCGCTCCGGCGAGTTCGTCGACGCCGATGCGGACCAGTTCGCGCTTGGCGTCGGCGATCTGCTCGTCGCTCTCGCCGATGAGGGTCAGTGGCGCACCCCACTTGTAGAGCCACCCCAGGTAGGTGACGAAGGAGGTGGACAGCTCGAAGCCGAGTGTGCCGCCCAGGTGTCCCGCGGCGAAGGCGGTGCGCTCGCGCAGATCGACGACCCACTCACCGGCGTCGATGCGCCGGCGCAGCTCGGCCGGGTCGACCGGCTCCGGCGCAGACAGGTCGAGCGGCGACGGACCCGCCCTGTTGATCACGCCCATGTGGGCGTAGTACGCGGGGTAGGTATTGAGTCCGGCGATGAGCTCGTCGACGTAGGCCTGCTCGTCGCGGGTCAGCGCCGGGTTGACGTCGCGTTGCTGCCCGACGGTGGACGAGTCGCCGCTGGTGGGGGTCGCCGAGCAGAAGCTGCCGAAGCCGTGGGTGGGATACACCGGAGTGTCGGCCGGCACTTCGTCGGCGATCCGTCGCACGGAGCGGAACTGTGCGTGGGTCAGTTCCTCGGTGTACTGCGGGCCGACGAGATCGGTGCGGCCGGTCGAGCCGTACAGCATCGACCCGCCGGTGAAGATCCCGTGCGTGCCGCCGGTCGCGTCGAGCAGCACATAGCTGACGTGGTGGTGGGTGTGCCCGGGGGTGTGCATCACCCGCAGCCGGATGGGACCGGCGTCGATCAGGTCGCCGTCGTGGACGGCACGTCGCTCGTAGTCCACGTCGTCGCCGGCTGGAACGATGTACTCGGCCTCGACGGCGCGGGACAGTTCCAGCCCACCGGTGACGTAGTCGTTGTGGATGTGGGTCTCGAGGACATGGGTGATGCGCGCTCCGCGGTCGTTGGCGAGCGCGAGCACTCGATCGATGTCCCGCTGTGGATCCACGACGACGGCGACGTCCGCCTCGGTGACGAGATAGCTGCGATCGCCGAGGCTCGAGGTTTCGATGATCGATACGTCCATGTCGATGCCTTTCCACGGTACTTCCACTATGCCCCCGGATACCCCGGGGCGTACGAAGAATGCGTGGAGTGCGGGAAGAGTTTCGGCTCAGCGCAGGAACAGTGTGTCCACCAGCACGTACGCGGCCACGACGAAGACGAGATAGGCGAACCACCGCCGCAGCCGTCCGGTTTCCATGCGCGTGCCGAGGTGACCGGCGACAAGCGACGCGACGACCGCGGCCCCGGCGAACGCCGCCGTGATCGACCAGTCGATGTCGGCGTCCCCGAGATGCGCGATCAGCCCGGCCGCCGAGTTGGCGACGATGACGACGAGGGAGGTCCCGACGGCGACGCCCATCTCCAATCCGAGGAGCATCACCAGCGCGGGGATGATCAGGAAGCCGCCGCCGACGCCGAACAGGCCGGTCAAGAAGCCCACCCCCAGGCCGGCCGGGATCGCCCTCGGCGCGCATCGCTTCCAGTCGATGCCGAAGTTGCCGGTCTTGCACGCGGTCCCGGCGTCGTCGCTCTCGCGCAACATCCGGATCCCCGCGACCACCATCACGACGGCGAAGCCCACCAGCAGCACCGGTTGCGGCAGCAGCGTGCCCACAGCCGTGCCGGCGAACGTCGCGGGGATGCCGGCCGCGGCGAACACCGCGGCCAGCCGCCAGTCGACCTGCCCGGCCCGAGCCTTGGGGATCGCCCCGGACAGGGCTGCGGCCCCGACGACGATCAGCGAGATCGGGATGGCCTGGCGGAAGTCGAGTCCGAGGCCGTACACCAGGGCGGGGACCGCCAGGATGGATCCGCCGCCCCCGAGGAGGCCGAGCAGGACCCCGATGACCGCTCCGAGAACGAGCGCGATCGCCGGTTGCACCGCTTCCTCCTTCGCCGGTCAGGAATCGGCAGTACCCGGTCCCGCCGCGAACAATGCGGCCTGCACCCGATCCGCGGCCTCCGCGGGGTCCTCGTGCTCCCAGATCCGCACCGCCGTCCATCCGGCCGCGGCGAGCGCCGCGTCGGTGTCCCGGTCCCGGGCCACGTTCCCGGCGAGCTTGGCGGCCCACCACTCGGCGTTGTTCTTCGGATCGGTGGCGTGCTGCGGGCAACGATGCCAGAAGCACCCGTCGACATACACCGCAACGCGGCGGCGCGGGAACACCAGGTCGGCGCGACGACGGATCCCCGGCAGGGGAGCACGATCGACGAAGTAGCGCACCCCGCGACGATGCAACTCCCGGCGCAGGGCCACCTCGGGGACGGTGTCCCTGCGCCGCTGCCGGCTCATCCGGGCGCTGGTCTGCGGATCGGTGGAGGGCACGGCGGTCGGCTCCGTCCTCAGGCCGCGGCCTCGGGGAAGCCGCCCATGCGGTCCAGGTGGGATTCGACGTCGTCGAGGAAGCCGGGCACGAATCTCAGGTTCCCGGACCGGGCCCGCCGCAGGAAACCGGCGGTGGCCCGCGCCGACAGCAGGCGCGCGTCCTCCAGGAATCCGGCGAGATCCTCGTACGGTTCCTGCACCGGCCAGTGCGACTCGTGCACCCGGAAAGCCCGCCGCCGCGCGCCCCAGGCGGCACTCGGCCAGGGGTCGCCGGGCCGCAGCGGGGTCTCGTGGTCGGGTGAGTAATCGATCGGCCGCCCGAGCCGTCCACCGACCCACGCGGCCATGCGCACGCTCACTGCGTTGCCGACGAGTCGCCACCGATGCCCGGTCCGCACACCGGGCGCCTGGATGGCGGGTGCGGTCCAGTCGGGGTCGAAGCCCTGCAGCCGTTCGGCGTCGATCAGACCGGGAGTGACGATCTCGCCCGACGGCAGCCGCACTGCCGGCGGACTCGCGATGCCCACCGTGGAGCCGCCCTTGAGCGTGGGCACGGCGTTGACCGCCCAGCCGAGACCGCGCACGCCTTCGGTCCAGTAGAACCCGCACGGGTGGGTGCCGGGATCGCCTTCCGCGGGGGCGCCGGCGTCCTCGCCGAACAACACCGTCCGGGGGTCGTCGGTGCGCGAGGCGAGCATGAGCACCCGCTGCCGGCGCTGCGGGAGTCCGAACGCGCGGGCATCGACGACCCGGTACGCCCACGCGTACCCGAGATCCTCGAGCGCATCGGTGATGTGACGCATCGCGGCGCCGCGTCCGAGTTGCAGCATGAAGGGGACGTTCTCGATGAGCAGCCATCGCGGGCCCTGCTTGCGCCGCACCAACCGGAACACCTCGTCGACGAGGCCCGACCGGGAGCCGGTGATGCCCGCGGTCCTGCCGGCCTGCGACAGGTCCTGGCACGGAAAGCCCGCGGTGACGACCTCGGTTGCCTGGGGCAGGGAACGGAGGCGGGTGACGTCGGTGTGCAGAGGTACATCGGCGAAGCGGGCGCGGAGCACGGCCTGGGCTCCGGCGTCGATCTCGCAGAGCAGTTCGGTGCGCCAGCCGTGCTCGGCCAGGCCGAGCTCGAGTCCGCCGATACCGGCGAACAAACCCACCATGTTCCCGGTCGACGTCACGGCACCCTTTCTCGCTTTGCTCACGGAGCACGTTACTCGAGAATTCGGGCGGCCCGTGCCGCGACGCGAGATGCAATGATCACGTCCGCCGAAAGAGCGAGGCGTGTGCCTCGGGGGACGCGATCGACTCGAAGGCGGCCTTCATCCGGACCACGGCCTCGATCCGGCGGGCCACGCTCGGTGCGACGTCACCTGCACAGTCGCCGGCCTCGCGGTCGCCGATCCCGAGGAGGAGCTCGTCGAGCGCGGCGAGGTAGTCCTGGCAGGCCGCCGCGCACGTCGCTGCCGCGGGGGACCCCGAGCCGGGTCCGTCCGCCCGGCCCGGCGGGACGATCTCTGCGGGAAAGCCACTCATGGGTCTCCTATGCCTGACGTGATCGGGGACGCGCGCCGCGGAACGACAACGACGGTGCCACGCAGTGCGCACGCCGGCTACGGTCCGCGCGGGGACTGCCACGAGGCGGACGCCTCGGAAGGTGAGACGCAGTGGCACAGGGGATGGTTCCGCGTCGCGGAAACAGCCGTCCTCGCGGGCAAACACCCGTCCTGACCTGGCGATTTGGCGCGGGGTCGAATGATCACGTAACTTATTCCAGGTCAGAGCGACACGGACACCGACCCGGCCCGCAGGGGCCCGGGAAAACGAGGTTGGACGAAGGCGCCTGATTAACCCGATTGAAAACCTTCTGGTAGGGTTTTCAATCGCTCCTGAGATCGGATCGGCCGCGGATTTTGATTCCGAAAGCCCCCGATGTTAGGCTGGAACGGTTGCCCCGGAGTGAAGCACTGAAAAGTGCGTAGCGATGGTGTGCGCGTGTTCTTTGAGAACTCAACAGTGTGCCGATGAATGTCAGTGCCAAATATTTTGTTTGGTGCGATCAGATCAGACGCCGACCATGGTGTCAAGCCGATGAGGTGTCGTGAGATGATCGTTGCTGGCTGCCGCATTCTTCCGTCTGTGGTGGTCAGTGTTTTTTGCTGGTTTGAGTTTTTTGCTGGTGATTTGGCTCGATGTCTATGACTGATCGGCCCTTCGGGGTTTGATTGTGAGTCTTCAA
>NZ_JAALEG010000081.1 GCF_011058165.1 Rhodococcus aetherivorans | reverse complement strand
CCCCGGACCCGCCCTTGAAGATCACCGCCTCCTGGCGGTACCACTCGAGGATCGAGTCGATGCTGTCCTCGACCGACAGGATGAAGCACGCGCTGGCCTGCTGCGGGGTGCCGGGCACCCCGATGTTGAACCACACGGGGCTGTTGAACGACGCCCGCTGCGTGAGGATCAGGTACGTCAGCTCGGCGGCGAACGCCTCCGGGTCGTCGAGATGACCGTCGGCCGCACCCCACGCGGTGACGGTGTCCACGATGCGGGCGACGACGTCGCGCAGCGAGCGTTCCCGCGCCTCGGTGCCGAGGGTGCCGCGGAAGTACTTCTGCGTGACGATGTCGGTGGCGATCTGCGACCAGGCGGCGGGAAACTCGACGTCGCGCTGCTCGAACACGACCGCGCCGGTGCCGTGGTGGACGATGCGGGCGTCGCGCCGCTGCCAGTCCACCTCGTCGGCCGGGTCGACGCCGGCCGTGGTGAAGAACCGTCCGGTGTCCGACTCGAGGTTCGGTTCTGCGACGTCCATCGCGTCCTCCAGGTGCGACCTGCGGGGCACATATAGTCCCCTCATGGTCTCACCCCGAATCGGCACCCCGCTCACTCCCGGCGCCCTGCGCGTCATGCTGCTCGGCGCAGGTGAGCTCGGCAAGGAGGTGGTCGTCGCGCTGCAACGGCTCGGTGTCGAGGTGATCGCGGTGGACCGGTACCCGAACGCGCCGGGGCACCAGGTGGCGCACCGCGCGCACACCGTCGACATGAGCGACCCGCAGGCCCTGCTCGCGCTCGTCGAGGCCGAACGACCCCACCTGGTCGTGCCCGAGATCGAGGCGATCGCCACCGACGCGCTCGCGATCGTCGAGGAACGCGGTCTCGCCGAGGTGATCCCGACCGCGCGCGCCACCCGGCTGACCATGAACCGGGAGGGCATCCGCCGCCTCGCCGCCGAGGAGCTCGGGTTGCCCACCTCCCCGTACCGCTTCGCCGAATCCCTCGACGAGGTCCGCGCCGCCGCGGCCGAGGTCGGCTTTCCGTGCGTGATCAAGCCGGTGATGTCCTCGTCCGGCAAGGGCCAGTCCACGGTCCGCACCCCCGACGAGATCGCCGCCGCCTGGGACTATGCGCTCGCCGGCGGGCGCGTCGACCTCGGCCGGGTCATCGTCGAGGGCTTCGTCGACTTCGAGTACGAGATCACCCAGCTCACCGTCCGCGCCGTCGGGCCGTCCGGGGAGGTCGAGACGTTCTTCTGCGAACCGATCGGGCACCTGCAGCGCGCCGGCGACTACGTCGAGTCCTGGCAGCCCCAGCCGATGAGCGAGCGGGCCCTGGCCCGGTCCCGGGAGATCGCGGCGACGGTGACCGGCGCGCTCGGCGGCCGCGGCGTCTTCGGCGTCGAACTGTTCGTCGCGGGCGACGACGTGTTCTTCTCCGAGGTGAGCCCCCGCCCGCACGACACCGGCCTGGTGACCCTGCGCTCGCAGCGCTTCTCCGAATTCGAGCTGCACGCCCGCGCGATCCTGGGCCTGCCGGTCGACACCGCGCTCCTCGCGCCCGGGGCGTCGGCGGTGATCTACGGCGGCATCGACGCCGCCGGCATCGCGTTCGAGGGCGTCGCCGACGCGCTGTCGGTGCCCGAAACCGACCTGCGGCTGTTCGGCAAGCCCGAGTCGTTCGTCCGTCGTCGCATGGGTGTGGCGGTGTCCACCGGCCCGGACATCGAGACCGCGCGGGCCCGCGCGGTCGAGGCGGCGTCGCGCGTGCGGCCGGTGGCGCCGTGACCGCCGGCGCGGAGGTCCTCGTCGGGCTCGCGATCCTCGTCGGCCTCGTCGGCATCGTCGTGCCGATCCTGCCGGGCACCCTGCTGATCTTCGGGGCGATCGCGGTGTGGGCCGTCCTCACCGGCGGCACCGTCGGGTGGACGGTCTTCGCCGTCGCGACGACGGCCCTGCTGGTCACCGGCATCGTGAAGTACACGTGGCCGGGAGGACGGATGCGCCGCGCCGGGGTGCCGACCCGCTCGATCGTCGCCGGCGGTCTGCTCGGCATCGTCGGCTTCTTCGTCGTCCCGGTGATCGGTCTGCTGCTCGGTTTTCTGCTCGGCACGTACCTGTCCGAGGTGCAGCGGCACCGCACCCACCGCGACGCCTGGCTCTCGACCGTGTACGCGACGAAGGCGGTGGCGCTGTCGATCCTCGTCGAGCTGTTCGGCGGTCTCGTCGCCGCCGGTGTGTGGCTCGGCGCGGTGCTGCTCACCTGAACGTCGCAGCCTCCGGATACGGCTGTGGCCGAATGTCACATCGTGTCGATCCAAACGACGCGATGTGACATTCGGCCACGGCGGGGGAGCGGGTGGCGTCAGGCCTTGTGCGGCTCCGAGGCGCGGAACATGTCCTCGCGCTCGACGACCTTGACGCGCTCGCGGCCCTCGGCCTCGCCGAGGCTGCGCTCGTGCGCGTCGAGGCGGTACCAGCCCTGCCAGGTGGTGTAGGGCAGCTGCTTGTCCTCGAGGAAGGCGACGATCGCGTCCTCGGACGGGTCCTCGGGGGTATTGAGCAGCCCCTGCGCCCGGTCGGCGAGCAGGTTCGCGACGGTCTCGTTCGCATCGCCCTTGGTGTGGCCGATCAGGCCGACGGGGCCGCGCTTGATCCAGCCGGTGACGTAGGTCGCCTGCAGGTAGCGGGCGGTGCCCTCGGCGGCGTCGTCCGCGACGACGCGTCCGGCCTCGTTGGGCACGGTGCCGGCCTGCTCGTCGAACGGCAGCTTGGCGATGTTCTGCGACAGGTAGCCCACGGCCCGGTACACGGCCTGGACCTCCCAGTCACGGAACTTGCCGGTGCCGCGGACGTTGCCGGTGCCGTCGAGCTCGGTGCGCTCGGTGCGCAGGCCCACGACCTTGCCGTCCTCGCCGAGGATCTCGGCGGGGGACTCGAAGAAGTGCAGGAACAGCTTGTGCGGGCGGTCGCCGACGTCGCGGATGGCCCAGTCCTGCAGGGTGTTGGCCACCATGTCGACCTGCTTGGAATTGCGGCGCGCCGCCTCCGAGCCCTCGTCGTAGTCGATGTCCTCGGGGTCGACGATGACCTCGATGGTGGGCGAGTGGTCGAGCTCACGCAGCTCGAGCGGGGTGAACTTGGCCTGGGCGGGACCGCGGCGGCCGAACACGTGCACCTCGACGGCCTTGTTGTTCTTCAGGCCCTCGTAGACGTTGGCGGGGATCTCCGTCGGCAGCAGCTCGTCGCCGGTCTTGGCCAGCACCCGGGCGATGTCGAGGGCGACGTTGCCGACGCCGAGCACGGCGACCTTCTCGGCCTCGAGCGGCCAGTCGCGGGGCACGTCCGGGTGGCCGTCGTACCAGGAGACGAAGTCGGCGGCGCCGTAGCTGCCGTCGAGTTCGATGCCGGGGATGTTCAGGGCGCGGTCGGCGTTGGCGCCGGTGGAGAAGATCACCGCGTCGTAGAAGCGGCGCAGGTCCTCGAGGGTGATGTCGGTGCCGTAGTCGAGGTTGCCGAGCAGCCGGACCTGGGGCTTGTCGAGCACCTTGTGCAGCGCGGTGATGATGCCCTTGATGCGCGGATGGTCCGGGGCCACGCCGTAACGGATGAGACCGAACGGGGCGGGCATCCGCTCGAACAGGTCGATGCTGACCTCGGTGTCGGACTTCATGAGCGCATCGGCGGCGTAGATACCGGCGGGGCCGGCACCGACGATCGCGACGCGAAGGGGACGAGTCTGATCGGTCATCAGGGGTCAACTACCTCTTCGGTGTGCGGACGGACGTGGTTCAGCTTAATTGAGGAAGGGAGCCGGCAGGGGTGGCTGCCATGGGCACGCGGGAGCGGCAGAAACTGCGCGACGAACCGGGCGTGACGAGAAATCGCTTCAGCGACAACACATGTGGGCGCTCACTCGACACAGGTCGACGGCGAGACGTCGAACGAGGTGCGTAGAGGCCATGGGCAATTCCTACCTCGAGAGGGTTTATTGGGGCAAATGCGCCCGCGGGGGGCCGTGCCCGCGCGGCCTAGGATCGCCCCATGGCAGCCGAACGCGCACCCGAACCCGACCCGGACGAAACGGACCGCAGCAGCGCGACGCCGTTCCTCGCGGCGCTCGCGATCATCGTGGTGCTCGTCGTCGGGGTGTTCGTCGCCCAGCTGGTGTCGCCGTCGGACAGCAGCACCTCCGGGACCGAGCTCGTCGTGCGAACGGTCGACGACTACGTCCGCGCGCACAACGCCGGCGACGCCCCCGCGCAGGACCGCTTGCGCTGCGACGGGCTCCCTGCCGACCGGGCCCCGCTGGCCGGCGTGGACGGCGAGGTGCAGCTCGAGGGCGTCGAGAACGTCGAGACGGACGGCGACCGGGGAACCGCCGACGTGCGCGCCCGGTTCGACGGGAACGAGCAGACCGCCACGTGGCAGTTCGTCCGGATCGACGACGTCTGGCGGGTCTGCACCTTCTGATCGGGGACCGGCGCCACCCGCCCGCCTGGTCGGCTCGCCGCGAACTGTGAAAAGCTGGTGCGGTGAGCTACGCAGGTGATATAACGCCGCAGCAAGCGTGGGAGCTGCTGCGCGAGAACCCGGACGCCGTGCTCGTCGATGTGCGTACCGACGCCGAATGGAAATACGTGGGGGTCCCCGAGACCTCCCCCATCGGGCGCCGCACCGTTTTCGTCGAGTGGGTGCGCTACCCGGACGGTGCCCGCAACGCGGGGTTCGTCGAGCAGCTGAAGGACGCCGGCGTGACCGGCGGGCCGGTCGTGTTCCTGTGTCGCTCGGGACAGCGGTCCATCGCGGCCGCGGAAGCGGCCACCGCGGCGGGCCTGGCCCCGTCGTACAACATCGTCGAAGGATTCGAAGGCGGCCTCGATGCCGAGAGGCATCGCGGAGCCGAGGGCTGGCGGGCCGCGGGCCTGCCGTGGAGGCAGTCGTGAGCGCAATTCCCAGGGGCGGCGCCTTCGAGCGGCCGCTGCCGGCATCGGTGCGTCCCGCCACGCTCGGCGTGCGCGGCGGCACCATGCGGTCCGGATTCGAGGAGACCTCCGAGGCGATCTACCTCAATTCCGGTTTCGTCTACGAATCGGCCGAGGCCGCGGAGCAGGCGTTCACGGGCGACGTGGACCACTTCGTCTACTCCCGGTACGGCAACCCGACCGTGAAGATGTTCGAGGAGCGGCTGCGGCTGCTCGAGGGCGCCGAGGGCTGCTACGCCACCGCCTCCGGCATGTCGGCGGTGTTCACCTCCCTCGCCGCGCTGCTCGGCAAGGGTGATCGCCTGGTCGCGGCCCGGAGCCTGTTCGGCTCCTGCTTCGTGGTGTGCAACGAGATCCTGCCCCGCTGGGGCGTGGAGACGGTGTTCGTCGACGGCGAGGACCTCGACCAGTGGGAACAGGCGCTGTCCGTGCCCACGACCGCGGTCTTCTTCGAGACGCCGTCGAACCCGATGCAGACCCTCGTCGACGTGCGCCGGGTCTCCGAGATGGCCCACGCCGCCGGTGCCAAGGTGGTGCTCGACAACGTCTTCGCCACGCCGCTGCTGCAGCGCAGCCTGGATCTCGGCGCCGACATCGTCGTGTACTCGGGCACCAAGCACATCGACGGCCAGGGCCGCGTGCTCGGCGGGGCGATCCTCGGCCCGCAGGACTACATCGACGGCCCGGTGCAGCAGCTCATCCGGCACACCGGCCCGGCGCTGAGCCCGTTCAACGCCCACACCCTGCTCAAGGGCCTCGAGACACTGCCGCTGCGGATCCGGCACTCGGTGGAGTCGGCCGGGCGGATCGCCCGCTTCCTCCAGGACCACGCCGCGATCAAGTGGGTCAAGTACCCGTTCCTCGAGTCGCACCCGCAGTACGACCTGGCGCGGTCCCAGATGAGCGGCGGCGGCACGGTCGTGACCTTCGAGCTGGACGCCCCGGAGGGCGAGGGCAAGAAGCGCGCGTTCGAACTGCTCGACGGGCTGCGCATCGTCGACATCTCCAACAACCTCGGCGACGCCAAGTCGCTGATCACCCACCCCGCGACGACGACGCACCGGGCGATGGGTCCGGAGGGCCGGGCGGCAATCGGCCTGTCCGACGGTGTGGTCCGGTTGTCGGTGGGGCTCGAGGATCCGGAGGACCTGCTCGAGGACTTCGAGCAGGCGCTGAAGTAGCTCGCTGCCACGTCGGGGGCGACAGCCACGTCGAGGCCGTACCGGCATCGCGGACTCTGATCCGCCCCCTGGGCCTGCCGAGTCGATGACACCGGCCGTACCGGACACCGAAGGAGAGCCGGCTCGGCGGTCGGGTGTGCTTCGGTAACGTACAAGTCGACCCGCAACTGCGTGTCGTTCGATCGGCTCTGCACAGCCGAACTGTGGGAGGTTCCCGTGGCTGGTGGTCTCGTCGCCCTGTTGGACGACGTCGCGGCACTGACAAAGGCGGCCGCGGCGTCCATCGACGATATCGGCGCCGCGGCCGGCAAGGCCGGGGTCAAGGCGGCCGGTGTCGTCGTCGACGACACCGCCGTCACCCCGCGCTATGTGCACGGGTTCACCCCCGATCGAGAACTGCCGATCATCCGCAAGATCGCGACCGGGTCGATCCGCAACAAGCTCCTGATCATCCTGCCGGTGGCGATGCTCCTGAGCCAGTTCCTGCCCCAGGCGCTGCCCTACCTGTTGATCGCCGGTGGTCTGTACCTGTGCTACGAGGGGGCCGAGAAGGTCTACGAAGCACTCACCGGTGGTCACCACGACGAGGACGCGACTGCGGGGCAGAGCGGGCCGGAGTTCGAGAAGTCGATGGTCAGCGGCGCGATCCGCACCGACCTCATCCTGTCGGCCGAGATCATGGTGATCTCCCTGGCGTCGGTCGAGGACGAACCGTTCCTCACCCGGCTGCTGGTGCTCGTCGTCGTCGCGATCCTCATCACCGCCCTGGTGTACGGCGCGGTCGCGCTGATCGTGAAGATGGACGACGTGGGCCTGTCGCTCGCCCGACGCCGATCGTCGTTCAGTCGACGATTCGGGCGGGGGCTCGTGGCCGCGATGCCGAAGGTGATGACGGTGCTCACCGTGGTCGGGATCGCCGCGATGCTGTGGGTCGGTGGCCACATCCTGCTCGTCAACGTCGGCGAGGCAGGATTCCATTGGCCGGCCGATCGCCTCCACGATCTCGAACACTGGTTCGGCGATCTCGTGCACGGCGGCTTCGGCGGTGTGCTGTCCTGGACTGCCGGGACCGTGGCGTCCGCACTCGTCGGGCTCGTCGTGGGCGCGATCATCGTCCTGATCGCGCACCTGATTCCGAAACGGAAGAAGCGCGGCGCGGCGCACTGACGATGTCGACGTCCTCCGATGGGGCACCGGGGTGGGGAACCGGTCGAAGACGGCGTCGGGCCGCCGTCCCCGGACCCGGCGTCCTGCGATACGCTGCGGTGACCCCGCTTGCCGGCGGGGTGCCGCAGCGTATCGGTGAAGTCCGGTGTAATCCGGCACTGTCCCGCAACTGTGAGGCCGGCAGCGCGCTGCCGGACGAGTCAGGTCGGCCGGCGCGGCGGTCACGTACTGGTCCTCGGACGAAGGACGGTGTCGTGCCGCAACGGTGATCCGTTGCAGCCGTGCTGTTTTCGTCCTCCGCCTCACGGAGGATGGCTGTGCCTGCCCCCACTGCGCCCGCCCGCCGGCTGTTCGCTACCGGACTCGCCGCGCTCGCCCTGCTCGCCGCCTCGTGCGGCTCGAGCGGCGGATCCGAGCCGGCCTCCGCGCCGTCCGGCGACGGCACCTTCCCGGTCACCGTGGGCTCCGGCGACGGCGCGATCACCCTCGACGCGGTCCCCGGATCGATCGTCTCCCTCAGCCCCACCGCCACCGAGATGCTCTACGCCGTCGGCGCCGGCGACCAGGTCGTCGCGGTCGACGACCAGTCCGATTTCCCCGCGGAGGCGCCCGTCACCGCCCTGTCCGGATACTCGCCGAACGTCGAGGCCGTGCTCGGCTACGAACCGGACCTCGTGGTCGCCATGGACGACGTCGGCGACCTCGTCTCCGGCCTCGAGGCGGCCGGCGTCCCCACACTGCTGCTGCCCGCCGCCACCACCCTCGACGAGGCGTACACGCAGATGGAGCAGCTCGGCGCCGCCACCGGGCACGTCGGCGACGCGGCCGAACTCGTCGCCTCGATGCGCAGCGACATCGACGAGGTCGTCGCCGGGCTGCCCCCGCGCCCGGCCCCGCTGACCTACTACCACGAGCTCGACGACACCTACTACAGCGTCACTGGCGGCACCTTCATCGGCGGCATCTACTCGATGCTCGGCCTGCGTTCGATCGGCGACGCCGCCGGAGCCGACGCCTACCCGCAGCTGTCCGCCGAGTACGTCCTCGACGCCGACCCCGACCTGATCTTCCTCGCCGACGGGCAGTGCTGCGGTGTCACCCCGGACACCGTGGCCGCCCGCGCCGGCTGGGGCGAGCTGACGGCCGTCCGGTCCGGCCAGGTCCACGTGCTCGACGAGGACGTCGCCAGCCGCTGGGGACCCCGGGTCGTGGACCTCGTGCGGCACCTCGGGACGATCGTGGCCGCCGCGCCCGCGTCCGAACCCGCCGCGCAGCCCACCCGGTGACCCGCGCCGCGCGCCACCCGGCCCTGGTGCTCGGCGCGGCAGCCCTCGTCCTGGTGGTCGCGCTGCACGTCGGGGTGCTCGTCGGCCCCGCCGGGCTCACCGTGCGCGGCGTGTTCCTCGAGCTGATCGACGCCCTGCCGTTCGTCGACGTCGACTCCGGACTGACGACGCGGCAGCAGGCCATCCTGTGGAACATCCGGATGCCGCGGGTGGCGCTCGGCGCGCTGGTCGGCGCGATGCTCGCCATCGCGGGTGCCACCTACCAGGGGGTGTTCCGCAACCCGCTGGCCGACCCCTACCTGCTCGGCGTGTCGAGCGGGGCGGGCCTGGGCGCCACCCTCGCGATCGCGCTCGGCGGGGCGCTCGGCGCCGCCGGGGTGCCGGTCGCCGCGTTCGCCGGCGGCCTGGTGGCCGTCGCCGCCACGTACGCGCTCGGGCGCAGCGTCGGCGGGATGCGTTCGGAGGTCGTCATCATCCTGGCCGGCGTCGCGGTCGCGGCGTTCGCCAATGCGGCGCAGACGTTCGTCCAGCAGCTCTACGACGACACCCTGCGGCAGGTGTACACGTGGCTGCTCGGCCGCCTCAGCACCGACGGCTGGTCCGACGTGGTCGTCGTGCTGCCGTACGTCGTGGTGTCCGCCGCGGTCATCCTGCTGCACCGCCGGATGCTCGACGTGATGGCGGTCGGCGACGTGGAGGCCGCGAGCCTCGGCGTGAGCCCGGCCCGGGTCCGGCTGGTCCTGGTGTGCGTGGCCACCCTCGGCACCGCCGCCGTGGTCGGCGCCAGCGGGCTCATCGGCTTCGTCGGAATCGTGGTGCCGCACGCGATCCGGCTGATCGTCGGCCCGGGGCACCGGCTGCTGCTGCCGCTGTCGCTGATGATCGGGGCCGCCTTCCTCGTCCTGGCGGACGTGCTGGCCCGGACCGTGATGTCCCCGGCCGAACTGCCCATCGGCGTGGTGACCGCGGCCGTCGGCGCCCCGTTCTTCCTCGTCGTGCTGCGCCGGCATCGGGGGGTGTCGTGAACGCCGTCGACTGCCGCGGCCTGAGCGTCGCCCGCGGCGGCAAGACCGTCCTGCACGGGGTGGACCTGCTTGTCGGACAGGGGGAGTGGGTCGCGCTCGTCGGGCCCAACGGCGGTGGGAAGACCACGCTGCTGCACGCGCTCGCGGGCCTGGTGCCCGCGACCGGCCGGATCCGCGTCGGCGGCCTGGACCCCGCCCACGCCGGACGCCGGGCGATGGCCCGGACGGTGGCGCTCATGCCGCAGCGGCCGGTGGTGCCCGAAGGCATGACCGTCGCCGACCTGATCCGGCTCGGCCGTACCCCGCACATGCCGCGGTTCGCGACCGAGTCGGCGCACGACCGCGAGGTGGTCGAGTCGGTGCTCGACCGCCTCGACCTGCGCGGGCTGGCTGCGCGGCCGGCGACCGAGCTGTCCGGCGGTGAGCTGCAACGGGTGGTGCTCGGGCGCGCACTCGCGCAGGAGCCGAAGGTGCTGCTGCTGGACGAGCCCACCAGCGCCCTCGACATCGGCCACCAGCAGCACGTGCTGGACCTGGTGGAGTCGATGCGCGCGGAGAACGGGCTCACCGTCCTCGCGGCCATGCACGACCTGACCTCGGCGGCGCTGTACGGCGGACGGCTGGTGCTGCTCGCCGACGGCCGCGTCGTCGCCGACGGCACGCCCCGGCAGGTGCTGACGGCCCGGCGGATCGCCGACGTGTACGGCGCGCGCGTCGAGGTGCTGGACCGACCCGGTTCCGGACCGGCCATCGTTCCGGTTCGCGGGAGCTGTTCCGGCCGAACCGAATCGGAGGGTTCGTGATGGAGGTCCTGCTGCTGGGCACGGGTGCGGCCGACGGCTGGCCGAACCCGTTCTGCACGTGCGCATCGTGCTCGGACGCGGCCGCCCGCGGCGAGATACGCGGGCAGACGGCGGCGCTGGTGGACGACGTCCTCATGCTCGACTGCGGGCCCGAGGCGCCGCGCGCGGCCCTGCGCCACGGCCGCACCCTCGCCGGGGTGCGGCACATCCTGCTCACCCATTCGCATCCCGACCATCTCGGCCCGCAGGCGCTGCTGTTCCGTGCTTGGGCGACAGTGGATTTCGAGATCGAGGTGATCGGACCCCCCGACACGCTGGACCAGTGTCGGGACTGGGTGGGTCCCACCGACGCGGTGCGGTTCGTGCCCGTCGCGGCCGGGGACGTGCTGACGGTGGGCGAGTATCGGGTGCGGGTCCTGCCCGCCGCCCACCGGGTCCTGAGAGAGGGAGACTCGGTGCTCTACGACGTGCAGGGCCCGGGCGGCGACCGGTTGCTGTGGGCGTGCGACACCGGCCCGCTGCCCGCGGACTGGTTCGAGCGGGTCGCCGGCGCGGGGTACGACGCGGTCTTCCTGGAGGAGACGTTCGGTGACCGCATCGATCTGGGGGACGCGCACCACACGCTGCCCGCGTTCGGCGAGACGGTGGGGGCGCTGCGCGCGTGCGGGGCGGTGACCGAGCGGACCGATGTGGTGGCCGTGCATCTGGGGCACCACAACCCGCCGGTCGCGCAGTTGCGGATCCGCCTGGCGGCCTGCGGGGCGCGACCGGGCGACGACGGTGAGGTGACGACGGTGGGACAAACGACCGGCAAAGCCGCTGCGACGCAGCGCACCCTGGTACTCGGCGGTGTCCGCTCCGGCAAGTCGCGGCACGCCGAGGAGTTGCTCGAATCGTTCCCGGCGGTGACGTACGTGGCGACCGGCGGCACGCGCGACGGCGACACGGAGTGGGCCGAGCGGGTGGCGCTGCACCGCGCCCGTCGGCCGCGGTCGTGGACGACGGTGGAGACCGACGACGTGGCATCCGTACTGCGCGGGTCGCGCGAGCCGTTGCTGATCGACTGCCTCGGGACCTGGCTCACCGCCCGCCTGGACCGTCACGACGTGTGGTCGGGCGGCGACGTCACCGCGGTCGAGGCGGACGTCGAGGAGTTGCTCGAGGCGTGGCGTTCGTGTGCCGCGCCGGTGGTGGCGGTCAGCAACGAGGTCGGCAGCGGCGTGGTGCCGCCGACGGCGTCGGGCCGGCTGTTCCGCGACCTGCTCGGGCGGCTCAACGCGCGCGTGGCCGCCGAGTCGGAGGCGGTGACCTTGGTCGTGGCGGGTATTCCGATGCGGTTGCGCTAGAGCATCGAACTTCGTTCTGTGCAAGTCGGATTCCCGGTCACACATAAACCTCCGATCGCACACGATTGTGTGCAGATGTGATCTGGAACACAGCCGTAACTGTTTAGTGACCCTTCGCATCGGGCGTGTTATCGTTCCGAAACGAACTGGGGTCCGAGCGGGGGTGTCGGTCCACAGTGCCCTTCGGGGCAGCACGCCAACGACACCTGAATCCGCCTGTGCGAGAAACCGACCGGTATCTCGCCCGACCTGACCAGAAGGCACATCCGAATCGACCGCGGCGGCCGCCCGCGGCCGTGATCAGCCGTGCCCGGGGGCGCCCGGGTAACCGCACACCTGAGTAGGGGAATGAATTGAGCATCAAGCACACGTCCGGCCTTCGCCGCGGCGCACGCATCGGTGGTGTCGCAGCTGCTGCGGCGATCGCCATGGGCTTCCTGTCCGCGGGTGCGGCGAACGCCGACACCTTCGTGCCGCTGCCGGACGGCGAAATCACCGCGCCGGGCGGCAAGGCGACACTGAAGCGGACCGAGGAGAGTGCACTCGTTTCGCCGTCCATGGCGGCGAATCCTGCCAACCGCGTCGCCTGGGTGTCCGGCAAGGTGACAGCTCGGGTCAGTGTCGACGTCCCGTCCGAGCCGGGCAAGACCGACGGCAGCACCTCGCCGCTGGCCGGCGCCAACAACTCTTCCACCCACGGTGTCTCACGCATCAACACCGGCTACATCGTCGGCTGCCAGGTCGACATTTCGGGGCTGAGGGGCAACCTGGGCATCAACTTCAGCACCGGTGGAACCAACACCGTCACCGGCAACCTGCTGACCGATGCGGTCACGGGTGTGACCAGCTTGACCAATACGGTCAGTCCGTCCGTCTCCCTCTCCGTCCCGCTGCAGCCCGGCCAAGTGGTCTTGGTGCACCTCGAGGGCAAGGACATCACCAAGAAGGACACGGACTACACCGTCCAGTACCAGGACGCCGAGCTCAGCACCATGGGCTGCGGTGGCTACGCGCAGGCCCGCGCCTACACCGTGCTCGAGGTCGTGGGCAAGGACTACGTCAAGACCACCCTGTACGGCCAGCCGTTCAACATCGGCTGAGTACCGCACCAGACCCTGACTGACTCCTCGCTCACGCGAGCCGAGAACTCGAGAGAGAAGATATGAAGACCAGCATCACCAAGGGCCTGCGCCGCGGTCTCCAAGCGGCCGGCGTCGGCGCCACCGTCGCCGTCGCGATCGGTTTCGCGTCCGTGGGTGCGGCCAACGCCGATACCTTCATTCCCCTGCCGGACGGCACGATCACCGAGAACCTTCCGGGCGACGTGACCGTCACCCTGACCCGTACGGGCGAGTCCGCCAACATCAACCCGTCGATGGGCGCCACGCCGGTGCACCGCAACGTGTGGGTGTCGGGCTCCGCCCAGGTCAAGCTGGGTGGCGCCGGCGCGAAGAACGTGAGCAACTACCGGATCCAGCCGGGCTACGTCGTCGGCTGCCAGGTGGACATCGCCGGCACCGCGGGTGCCGGGGCCAGCGCCTCGGCCGGCGGCGGCGCGAGCACCACCATCACCGATACCCCTACGACCGAACCGGCCGTCACCGCGGCGACTCGGAGTTCGACCGGGGGCGGCGGACTGAACGCCAACGTGGGCATCACCCTGTCCCCGGGTAAGACCAGCCAGTTCTACGTGCTCTCCGTCGAGCAGGAAAACCCGTTCGGCGAGCGGGTCTTCCGTCCGTACTCGATGGTGACCAAGCCCAAGGACGGCCCCATCCCTACCGAGGGCAGCGTCACCTGGGCCGACTCGACCGTGGGCATCTCCGGCTGCGCCGGCTACGCGCAGGCTCGCAACTACGTGAAGGTCACGGTCAACACCGCGACCGCCGTCCAGCAGGTCACCCTCTGGGGCCAGCCCTTCAGCATCGGCTGAGCGAGGCGCCTTCAGAGGTGAGCAGCCCCGCCGACGAGAACCTCATCCTCTCGTCGGCGGGGCGTCGTCGCTGCCCGGTCCGGTGGGGGCCGGGCAGTGGCGTCATGGATGAACGGTGACGGGGAGGTTGTCGCGGCATCGCCCGAGTGGCATGCGCGAGAACCTCCCTCTCGCTGTCGGAACCGCCCGCTCCGGTCAGAACGGATTCGCGGTGCGCCCCACCAGTTCCGCGATCGATTCGATGACGCGGGTGGGCCGGTAGGGGAACATCTCCACGGACTCGCGGGTGGAGATGCCGGTGAGGACCAGCAGTGTCTGCAGGCCCGCCTCGAGGCCGCAGACGATATCGGTGTCCATGCGGTCGCCGATCATGAGCGTGTGCTCCGAGTGCGCGCCGATCGCGCGCAGGGCGGACCGCATCATCAGGGCATTGGGCTTGCCCACGAAGTACGGTTCGCGGCCCGTCGCGCGGGTGATCAGGGCCGCGACGGCCCCGGTGGCGGGGAGCGAGCCCTCCCGCGACGGCCCGGTCGGATCCGGATTGGTCGCGATGAACCGGGCACCCCGCTCGACGAGCCGGATCGCCGTGGTGATCGCCTCGAACGAGTACGTGCGGGTTTCCCCCAGGACGACGTAGTCCGGATCGCTGTCGGTGAGGACGTAGCCGATGTCGTGCAGGGCCGTGGTCAGCCCCGACTCGCCCACCACGTATGCGCTGCCACCGGGGCGCTGATTCGCCAGGAACGTCGCCGTCGCCAGCGCCGACGTCCAGATCGACTTCTCCGGGACGTCGAGCCCGGTGCGCAGCAGCCGGGCCCGCAGATCCCGCGGAGTGCGGATCGAGTTGTTGGTGAGCACCATGAACGGCGTGCCGTTCTCGCGCAGCTCGGTCAGGAACGCGTCGGCGCCGGGAATCAGGTGTTCCTCGTGGACCAGGACGCCGTCCATGTCCATCAGGTAGTTCCAGACCGGCGCGGGTGTGGGTTCGTCGCTCACCGTTCGAGTGTGTCACCGACCGCTCAGGCCAGCAGCCGGTACAAGCCGATCAACCCGACCACGACGATGACGGCACGCAGCGCCGTGGGCGAGAGCCGGCGGCCGTACCGGGAGCCGAGGGCGCCGCCGATCAGCGAGCCCACGGCGATCAGCGCCGCCACCGTCCAGTCGATCCGGTCGAACGCGACCAGCGTGTAGGCGGTGGCGGCCACGACGTTCACCAGCAGCGAGAGCAGATTCTTCGCGGCGTTCTGCCGCTGGATGTGATCGTGCAGCAGCGCGCCGAACAGGCCCATCAGCAGGATGCCCTGCGCGGCCGTGAAGTAGCCGCCGTACACGCCCACTGCGAAGGTGCCGACGATCAGCGCCGTCATCCGGGCGGGGCCGATCTGCTCCTCCGGGCCGCCGGAGCGGCGCAGCACCCACTGCTGCAGCTTCGGCTGGAACACGACGAGGAGCAGCGCCAGCACGAGCAGGACGGGCACGATCGTCTCGAAGGCCGACTCGGGCAGGTTCAGCAGCAGCCACGATCCGAGGACCGCGCCGGAGACCGACGCGGGGATCTGCCACCGTAGCCGGGGCCACTGTCCGCGCAGCTCCCGCCGGTACCCCCACGTGCTCGACACCCCACCCGCGACGAGCCCGACCGCGTTGGACATCGTGGCGGTCACCGGCGGCAGACCGAAGGCGACGAGGGTCGGGAAGGTGATGAGGGTCCCGGAGCCGACCAGCGCGTTGATCGCGCCGGCGCCCAGCCCGGCCAGGGCGACGAGGAACAGTTCGAGCGGTGTCACCGAGCCGACCTTACGGTAGGCGCCGCCGTGGCCTGTCGTCGCCACCCCAGAGCGTCGGGTGCCACCGAATACGCTGTCTCGACAAGGCTTTCGCGTGGATCGCCGGCGGACGGCACCGGCCGCCGCGGGTGCCGGTGTCCCGCCGTCGTGGCCCGCCGGTGCACCGTCCCAATTCCGGACACTCCCCGTCCGCGGGAGCCGCCCACCCCTCCCGCCGGTTCGGGGGCCGAACGGTCCCGTTCCGGCGACGCGCGCTCGAATCCGCAGGTCGAGGGGCGTCCGAGGGCGGGAGATGAGCCACGTCATAGCGGGTGTCCGAAAGTGGCACACTTCACATCCTCGGGTCCGGCCGCATGCTCTTCCTCATTCGAACCGCATCACCGCAACCCGAAACGGGGGACACCCGATGGACAGACTCATCAACATCGACAACGGTGGCACGCTCACCGACATCTGCGCCTGGGACGGCCACGAATTCAGCTTCACCAAGACCCTCACCACACCGTTCGATCTGTCGCAGTGCCTGTTCGACGGATTGACGAAGGTGTCGAAGGAGATCTACGGAGCCGAGGACCTGCCTGCACTGCTGCACTCGACGGCGCACATCCGTTACTCGACCACGCAGGGGACGAACGCGCTCGTCGAGCGCAAGGGCCCCCGCATCGGCATCATCACCGACTCGGCCGACCTCGTCGACGAGCTGCGCCGCACCCCCGAGCAGCAGGCGCTGTTCGACGACCTCGTCGGGGCCCGGGTGGCCGTCGTCGACGCCGAGGCCGCGGACCTCGAGGGGGAGCTGGTCGCCCGGGTCAACCGTCTCACCACCGACGGTGCCGCCCGCATCGTCGTCGCCGTCGGGGACACCGACGACGGACGCGAGCGGAAGCTGCGCGGCATCCTGCTGCGCAAGTTCCCGCGCCACCTGCTCGGCTCGGTTCCGTTCCTGTACTCGTGGGACTTCACCACCGACCGCACGCCGGCCCGGCGGGTCTGGTCGGCCGTGATCAACACGTTCCTGCACCCGACGATGGAACGGTTCCTCTACAACGCCGAGCACCGGCTGCGCGACCACCGCGTCAAGAACCCGCTGCTGATCTACCGCAACGACGGCGCCTCCTCGCGCGTCGCGAAGTCCGTGGCCCTCAAGACGTACTCGTCCGGCCCGCGCGGCGGCCTCGAAGGCACCCGGGCGCTCGCCGAGATCTACGGCCTCAAGCACGTTCTCATGATCGACGTCGGCGGCACCACGACCGACATCGGCACGGTGGCCGGGCGGGAGATCCTCACCGACCGCCGCGGCTCGATCGCCGGCATCCCGATCTCCTTCCCGATGTCGAACGTCGAGTCGGCCGGCATCGGCGGCAGCTCCATCATCACCGTCACCGACGGGGCGATCACCGTCGGACCGGAAAGCGTCGGTGCGGCACCCGGACCGGCCTGCTTCGGCTTCGGCGGCACGTCCGCCACCATCACCGACGTCAACCTCCTCCTCGGCGTCCTCGACCCCACCACCTACCTCGACGGCGACTTCACCCTCGACGCGGACCGGGCCCGCGCCGTCGTCACCGCCACGGTGGCCGAACCTCTCGGCCTCACCCTCGACGAGGCGCTGCTCGCGATGGAGCAGGCGTACTTCACCGCGATGGGCAACGCCGTCGCGCCCGCGGTGTCGGAGGCCGACGAGACCACCATCGCCGCGTTCGGCGGCGCCGGCCCGATGAGTGCGTGTGGCGCGGCGCGGGTCGCGGGCGTGCGCAGCGTGCTCGTCCCCAAGCTCGCGGCGGTGTTCTCCGCCTTCGGGATCGGGTTCTCCGACATCGGGCAGAGCTACGAGGCCGACGTCGCGGACACGGCGGAGGCGACGCTCGCCGCGGCCGTGGCCGACCTGCTGGCCAAGGCAGAACGGGACATGTTCCAGGAGGGGCACGCCCTCACCGACTGCGAACTGTCCTGGACCCTGACCACCGAGGATGCGCACGGGGCCACGGTCGACGAGGCGTCGTACGAACCCGGCGAGTGCGTCGAGCTCCTGCCCGGCGCGTCCACCGCGCTGACCCTGGTGGCCACCCGCCGGATGAACCGGATCGAGCTCCCGCACGGCTCCTTCGCCGAGGCCCGCGATCCCCGGGCGGCCGGGGAGCGCACCGTGCTCGGAGCCGGCGGCCGACGGGCGGTGCCGGTGTTCGCGCTGGCCGACCAGGAGCCCGGCGCCACCGCCGAGGGCCCGGCCATCGTCGAAGGCCCCTTCTTCACCGCCCGTGTGCAGGAGGGCTGGAAGTTCGACGTCACCGCCGGCGGCGACCTGCTGCTCACCGACACCCACTGACCGACAGAGCCCGAAGCCTGTTCGACCGCAGGCTCGTTCGAAGGATGCACGACATGCAGATCCCCATGACCGAATACCTGGTCATCGACCTCGACAGCGAACTGTGGGTGTGCCGGGTGTGCCGGCACGAACTCGGCAGCGCCCGCGGCAATTACAAGGAAGGCACCCTGGTCTACGACCGCGACCCGCGCGAGATCCACCAGCCGATCATCGATCCCGACCGCTACGAGTTCACCTTCTCGCCGGACCCGGCGTACTGCCGCATCCTCGAGTACTACTGCCCCGGCTGCGGCACCCAGATCGAGACCGAGTACATCCCGCCGGGACACCCCCCGACCGTCGACATGGAATGGGACGTCGACGCCTTGCGCGCCCAGTGGCTCGAACGCGGCACCGATCCCGGACAGGTCGTCACGTACGGCCCCGGCCAGGACGCCGAGGGCGAGTTCGAAGGCCGGCGCCACAACCACCACTAGTCACCGCGACCCGCAAGGAACCTCGTCACCATGAAACGAATCTCCGTCGACATCGGCGGCACCTTCACCGACTGCTTCTTCGCCTGGGACGACAAGTACGTCGAGGCCAAGGCCCTCACCACCCACCACAACCTGGCGCAGGGATTCAACGAGGCACTCGACCTCGCCTGCCGCCGAGCCGAGCTGGACCGGGACGACGTCCTGTCCCAGGTGGATTCGGTCCGCTACGCGACCACGCTCGGCACCAACGCCCTCATCGAACGCAAGGGCCCGCGCGTCGGTGCCATCGTCACCCACGGCTTCGAGGACACCATCCCGCTCTCCCGCGGCCGCGGATACGGCGAGGGACTCGATCCGTCGATGCAGCAGAACCTGCCGGCCGCGGAGCGGCCCGAACCGCTGGTCCACCGGAGCCTGATCCGGTCGGTCCAGGAGCGGGTCAACTCCGCCGGCGAGATCGTCGTTCCGCTCGTCGAGCAGAACGTGCGCACGATGGTGCGCGAACTCGTCGACGCCGGTGCGCAGGCGCTCGTGGTGTCGCTGGTGAACGCCACCGAGAATCCCACCCACGAGCTGCGGATCATGGAGATCATCCAGGAGGAGTACCCGGAGCATCAGCTCGGCGCGATCCCGGTACTGCTCGGCCACCAGGTCTCCGGGCGCAAGGGCGAGTACGTCCGCGCGACGTCCACCATCGTCGACGGCTTCCTGCACGGCATCATGTTCCACGCCATGAGCCAGCTCGCGAACAACCTGCGCGACTCGGGCTACGACAAGCCGATGCTCATCATCCACAACTCCGGCGGCATGGCCCAGATGAACTCGACCGATGCCCTGCAGACCATCCACTCGGGTCCCGTCGCGGGTGTCAGTGCCGCCGAGCATCTGTCGGAGTCCTCGGGGATCGGCAACATCATCACCACCGACATGGGCGGCACGTCCTTCGACATCGGGCTGGTACCCGCGGGCGGCGTGAAGCACTACGACTTCCAGCCCACGATCGACCGCTGGCTGGTCTCGGTCCCGATGATCCACCTCGAAACCCTCGGTGCCGGTGGTGGTTCCATCGCAAGCTACGACCGGATCCACCACTCGGTCCGGCTCGGGCCCGAGTCCGCCGGCTCGGACCCCGGTCCGGCCTGCTACGACCGCGGCGGGCTGCGGCCCACGGTGACCGACGCCGACCTGCTGCTCGGCTACCTCGATCCGGACAACTACGCCAACGGCTTCATCAAGCTCAACCGCAAGCGGGCGGTGTTCGCCGTCGAGGAACAGCTGTGCGACGAGCTCGACCTCGACGTCATCGACGTCGCCAAGGTCATCAAGCGGTCCGTCGACGAGCAGATGGCGATCGGCATCGCCAAG
The DNA here is from genome assembly GCF_011058165.1 of Rhodococcus aetherivorans. Classification (GTDB taxonomy): domain Bacteria; phylum Actinomycetota; class Actinomycetes; order Mycobacteriales; family Mycobacteriaceae; genus Rhodococcus; species Rhodococcus aetherivorans. Next base: position 8,575 of record NZ_JAALEG010000081.1, on the reverse strand, counting down.
GAGTTGCGGGTGCGCGGCTATCTGCCGGAGGACTTCACCATGCTCGCGTACGGCGGCAACGGCCCGCTGCACGCGTGCGGGATCGCCGACCAGGCCGGCATCCGCAAGATCCTCGCCCCGCCGTTCTCCTCGGTGTTCTCCGCCTGCGGCGCCGGCAACATGAAGCAGCTGCACATCCACGAGCGCGGCGTCCACGTGGTGCTCTACAACGCCACCACCCGCGGGCTCTACGACAGCTACGACGAATTCAACGACATCGTCGCCGCGCTCGAGGCCCGGGGCGCGGAGGATCTGCGACGCCAGGGTGTCGGCGACGGGGCGATCGAGCACCGCCTCGAGATGGACCTGCGCTACGGCAACCAGCTCGTGACGACGGCAGTGGCCTTCGACATCAACCGGATCCACGGCGTCGGTGACGTGCTCCACCTGATCCGTACGTTCTCCGACATCTACTCCAAGCGCTACGGCGAGGGGTCGGCCGCACCCGAGGCCGGCATCCGCGTCCAGACCATCAGGGTCGCGTCCTACGTCAACGGTGAGACCGTCGAGTTCGATTCCCTGCACCACGACGGGGAGCGGACGCTGCCGACGCCGGTCGGGCACCGCGACGTCCATTTCGTCGCGCATCCCCGGGCGATCACCACCGCGATCTACGACGCCGACGCGCTGAGTCACCACCACGTGATTCCCGGTCCGGCGATCGTCACCACCGAGAACACGACCTACCTCGTCGAGCCGGGCTGGCGCCTCGAACCCTCACCGCAGGGCGCCGTCTGGTTCCTCAAGGACTAGCGCAGAAACACAGGAGACACAGCCATGACCGCACTTCACGACGACCTCACAGCCGCTGCGGAGCAGCGCCTCGCAACCGCTTCGCTCAACGAGCAGGAGCAGCAGTGGGTCGACGACTTCATGGACGAGACGACGCTGTTCCTCGGGCCGGACCGGGAGATCATGCGTTCGCACCACATCACCTCCCGCAGCGAGTTCGAGCAGGAATGCCTCGCCGACGGGGTCGACCCCCTCCAGGTGGACCGCATCCGCAAGCGCCTCGCGGGCGCCCTCGACGAGGGCTTCGAGATGTGCGAGGCGATGGGCGCGGCACCGGGCGCCAAGTGGGGCGACCTCACCACGGCCATCTACACGGCGGCCGGGGACGTCACCTACCTGTCCTGCCACGGCGTGATCGCCTTCTCCGCGATCCTGCACCACCCCATCCGGTACATCATGAAGTACTGGAAGGACGAGCCGACCGTCGGAATCCACCCCGGCGACGGGTTCATCCACAACGACGCCCGCTTCGGCAACGTCCACAACACCGACCAGTCGATGATCATGCCGATCATCCGGGACGACCGCATCATCGCCTGGGTGGCCGCCACGATCCACGAGGGCGAGAACGGCGCCTGCGAACCGGGCGGCATGCCCTCCGGCTCGGAGACCCCGTTCGACGACGGTCTGCGGATGAGCCCGTTCAAGATCGTCGAGCGCGGCGAGCTGCGCCGCGACCTGCTCACCTTCCTGCAGCACTCGGTCCGCGACCCGAAGCTCCAGCTGGCCGACCTGAAGGTGAAGATCGGTGCGGTCCAGCGCATCCAGGAACGCGTCGACAAGATCATCGACGAGGTCGGCGTGGAAACGTTCGTCGCGGCGCTGCGGATCACCGTCGAGGACGTCGAGGCCGAGGTGCGCCGGCGCATCCGGGAACTGCCCGACGGCACGGTCCGGTTCAACCAGTTCATGGACTCCACCCTCAAGGAGAACATCCTCATCAAGCTCGCCTGCTCCATCACGGTCCGGGGCGACAAGATGACCATCGACCTGCGGGGCAGCGGACCGGAGATCCTGAACCGGGCCATCAACTCGCCGCTGTGCTCGGTCAAGTCGATGATGATGCAGGCCATCCTCGCGTTCTGGTGGCCGGACCTGCCGCGCTGCACCTCCGCGATGAGCCCGATCGAGATCATCTCCGACGAGCACACGTGGTCCGACGCCGGCTACGACGCCCCCATGGGCCAGTCGCTGCAGGCCTCCTTCCGCGGCTTCTCGGCGCTCCAGAATCCCTGGGCCAAGCTGCAATTCTCCAACCCGGAGAAGTTCTCCAACGTCATCGCGCCCTGGTTCAACCAGATCAACACCTTCCTGTGGGGCGGGGTCACCCAGCACGGCGACCAGGTCGGCAACCTGTGCGCCGACCTGAACGGCATGGGCGGCGGCGCCAAGGCGTTCCGGGACGGCGAGGACGCGGTCTCCCCGCTCTTCTGCGCGATGGCCGACACGGCCGAGCAGGAGGTCATGGAGGAGGAGGTGCCCTTCATGCAGCTGGTGAGCAAGCGGATCGTCCGCGACAACCAGGGCTTCGGCAAGTACCGCGGCGGCATGGGCTACGAGATGATCGTGGCGGCCGAGGGCACCCCGCTGTGGGGCTTCATGACGGTGACCTCCGGTGCCAAGTTCTCCTCCATCAGCGGACAGTTCGGCGGGTACGGCTGCAACACCTACCCGCTCGCGACGGTCAAGGGCGTCAACGTCTACGACGAGCTGCGCCGCAACCCGGAACGGTTCGACCTGTCCATCGAGAAGGTGATGAACGAACAGCCCTTCGAGGGCGCCGAGTACAGCACCAGCCACATGGGTCTGCAGTTCGACGTCGCCAAGGACGGTGAGCTGTACATGATTTCGCAGGGCACGGGCGGAGGGTACGGAGATCCGCTCGAACGCGCCCCGGAGGACGTGGTCGCGGATCTCGAGATCGACCGGATCTCCGCGAAGGTGGCGCACGACATCTACGGCGTCGTGTACGCGCCGGACACGTTCGTCGTGGACGTCGACGCCACGGAGACGCTACGCGCGTCGATGCGGCGCGACCGGCTCTCCCGCGGTGTGCCCTACGGCGAGTTCGTCGAGAAGTTCGTGACGCCCGAACCTCCGCAGGACCTGCTGTACTACGGATCCTGGGGCGACACCGAGGAACTGACCGCCACGCACTTCACCGTGCACGGCGCCGAGCGGGTCACCACGACGATCGACAAGATGCCGATCATCATGATGCCCGACCGGCGGGAGCTGAAGATCGCCGAGCTCACGGCCCGGGTGAAGGAACTCGAGTCCAAGCACGGCGAGATCGTCCACCGCAAGTCCTGAAACCGGTCCGGCCGGAGCCGGTTCCGGCCGGCTCCGGCCACCGGATCCACCCAAGCCGGGTGCCCGCACGTGTGCTCCCCTCACCGTGCGGGCACCCACTCCCTGGAGTCAGAAACATGACCATCTCGTTTCCCGCCGTACTCGACGCGCCGGTCTCCGGGCGCCGGGTCCCGCTCGTCGTCGACCATCTCGACTACAGCCGCCGGGTCCTGCTCCGCGGCAACCCGGTGCCCTGGGAGGATCCCACCGCGCTGTCGAACTTCCTCAACCAGGCCCACGGGCTGCTGCGACCGGACGTCACGCTGCTCGATCTCGGCGAGTACTACCGCCTCGCGGCGGACGACCCGCGCCTGCGCGAGGCGATGGCCGCACGGTCCCGGACCGGGTACGCGTTGCGGGCACTGCTGGCGGACGCCGCGACCGCCCGCGCCGTGGCGACGCTCGCCGCCACCGTGGCCGGCACGACCCGGCTGCCGCTGGTGCTGCAGATCCCCTCGCCGCGGGCCTGGCTGGCGGCGACCCACCCCGGAGACGTCGCGGACCTGGACGCGGACCGTGTCGAGGCCGCGGCGATGTACGTCGCGGACTGGCTGCGCGGCTTCGCCGAGGTGCCGGTCTCGGCGGTCCTGCTCGACGAGCGGATCGCGCCCGGCGCCGATGCCGCCGCGCTACCGCCGGTCGATCCGCAGTCGTACGTGCCGGTGACGAACGTGGCTGCGCACTACCGGTGGGAGATCGGACTGCGCGGCGAGGACACCGTCTCGGTCGGCGCGCACGAGGGTGACGTCCTCGGCTCCGGCTACTGGCTCGCCGACGACACTGCCGTACCGGACGCCCGCGGCGCGTTCCGGCTCGCGCACCTGCCGGCGGACGCGGTCCCGGAGACGGTGCTCGCCCGGCTGGCCCGGCTCGACGGCCACGGTGCCTGAACGTGGACGACCTGCACACCGGTGCCGCGGGGAGGGGCACCGGCCCGGGGGCGGACGCTACCCTGGAGGCGTGACGTGCATCACGAGAGTGCCGGGGCGAGGCGCCCGATGAAGAGCGCGGACCGACGGCTGCGGGTGGCGGTCGCCCGGGCCGGATTCCTCGACTCCGGCGAACCGGACGATTCGCTGGTCTCCTCTGTCGTGTCCGCGTCGTGGCGGCGCTCCGCCGCGGCGGGCGTGCGACCGTCCGGTGGGGAGGTCCGGTTCGCGGGGGAGGTGGACCGGACCTCTCGGCTGGTCCAGTGCTCGCTGCCGGTCCTGGACCGCCTCGCGGAGGAGACCGTCGACGTCCCGGTGAGCATCGCCCTGACCGACGCCAAGGCACAGGTGCTGATGCGCCTCGACGGGGCCCGCGCCATCGGACGGTTGCTCGACCATGTCTCCCTCGCGCCGGGATTCGACTACTGCGAGGGGCAGATCGGCACCAACGGCGTCGGCACCGTGCTGGAATCCGGGCGCCCGGTGCAGATCGAGGGCGCCGAGCACTTCCACGAACGGTTCCAGCCGTTCGCCTGCTCCGGGGCGCCGATCCGGGACCCGTTCAGCGGACGCGTCGCCGGCGTCATCGACATCAGTTGCCTCACCGAGCATTCCTCGCCGCTGCTCACGACCGTCGTGCGGACCGCGGCGGCGGAGATCGAACAGAATCTGTTCCGGGACCGGAGCGCCCGCCAGCACGCGCTGTTCGACGCGTTCGTGCGGGCCGACGCTCGCGGCGGCACGGCCCTCATGGCGATCGGGAGCGCGATGTCGCTCGCGAATCCGCTCGCCCACACCCTCCTCGCGCCGGAGGACCAACGCCGTGTCGGTGAACACGTCGACTACGTCATCGGGCACCGCGCGCGCATCGACGAACTGGTCGAGCTGGGCACCGGCCTGTCCGTCCGGGTTCGCGCGACCCGGATCCTGGCGGGCGAGGACACCGCCGGATACCTCGTCGAGGTCTCCGAGGCGGCCGCGGCCGCGGCACCGCTTCCGTCCGTTCCGAACCGGGTCCGCGAGCACCGGCTGCACTCCGGGCGGGTCGGTCTGGCCGCTGCCGGCACCGATCGTCTGCGCTCGAGCGGTTCCTCCGCTCTGTGGATGCGCGCCTGCAACGAGATCGAGGAGGCCCTGTCCGCCGGGGCGAAGTTGCTCCTCACCGGCGAACCGGGCACGGGGAAGGCGTCTCTCGCGTCGGAGATCTTCCACTCCCTGTACGCCGGGGGGCGGAGCATCCTCGTGGACGGGAGCGAGACCGACCTGTCCGGGCTCACGGTGTCCTCCACCAACCCCACCCTGTACGTGCTGCGCAACATCCAGGCCATGCCCGCCCCGCTCACGACGACCTTGGCCGAGACCCTGGCGGAACCCGTCCCCGAGCACATCTTCGTCGTGGCCACCATGGAGGAATCCGAGGAGCCGCCGTCCGAGACCCTGGCACCGCTGCTGGCGGCGCTCGACCGGACCGTGCACGTTCCTGCGCTGCGGCACCGCACCGACGACATCGCCGGGGTCGTGGCGCAGGTGCTCCGCAAGATCAGCGGATCGCAGAGCCGAGCGGTCGCTCCCGACGCCATGCGGGTGCTGGCGCGCTATCCGTGGCCGCGCAACATCCACGAGGTCGAGGCGGCCCTGCGGAGCGCCGTCGCACAACGGCCTGCGGGCGCCATCACCGTCGAGGACCTGCCCGAATGGTGCCGGCACGGTCCGCGCAGGCAACTCAACGCGGTCGAGTCCGCCGAACGGGATCTCATCGCCAAGATCCTGCGGGAAACCGGAGGCAACCGTGTGCACGCTGCGCGCGCGCTGGGAATCTCGCGGTCGTCGCTGTACCGGAAGCTGACTCTGTTCGGATTCACCGGCGAGTAGTCACCTACGGGCGATCGTCGCGCCGCGCCGGTTGCCGCGACGAGGATCCCTGTCCGGATCTGGGACAGTTCGCGACCGCTCCTCCCGCCGAAGATGGAGATAGCACATCTCGTCGACTGCGTGAAGGAGGAACGAGAGTCGTGAACACCACAGACGAGCCGTTCTTCAGCTGGAACACGAGGCGAATGGTCCTGCGCACCAACGGATGTCCGTTCCACGATCAGTCGGGGATCGACTCGGGCGGTCCCGAGCTCGTATCGGACGTGCCGCTGACGGTCGGAACCCGGAGAGGGCGTCTGCTCACCGTCGTGGACGACGACGAAGAGCACGTGGCGCTGGTGGTGGGCGACGTGCAGCAGCGGCATGATGTGCCGGTTCGCTGGGTGGTCGCGGAGGGCCTGCTGATCGAGGGGAGCCGCAGCCGGCTCGACGCGGAGATCCTGTTGCCCGTGTCGGAGGCCCCCGCAATTCCGGTACCGAATGTGCGGCGCCTCGCGGACCATCGAAGCCGGTACAGCGGGGCGGTGCATGCCCTCCTCGTGCATTCCGGTGCCGTGTCCGTCACCGTCGAATTCGGCCCGGCGTCGCTCCGGGCTGCGCCGCAGCTGGACCGCTCCGCGTGAACCGCCCGATCGACCCTCGGACGGGCCGATCGCGAACCACGTGCATTTCGGGCGCCGGAGGGCTTTGATGTCGGTATGAACGGCAGGACCGGCCCCGACCCGGTACGCGTGGCGGTCGGTGCCGCCGCGACCGTGGGCGACGGGATTCGTCGCATGCTCCTGTTCGGTGTCGACGCGGCACGTCGTCTACCGGGTGTGGACCCCGCGCTCGTCGCGCTCGAGGCGCGCGGCGCCGAGACCCTGCGCGCCGGGGACGAGATCGCGGACCGGTTGCTGCGCGCTGTGGTGCGCCGGGTGGTGAGCGCCGCGCTGGACGAGGTCGACATCACCGCCGTCGTGCGGGACCACGTCGACCTCGATGCCGTCGCCGAGGGCGTCGACGTCGAGCGGATCGTCGGTCGGGTGGACCTGGACGCGATCGCGGCGCGCGTCGACATCGCACCGATCCTGGACCGCGTGGACATCGACGCGGTGGCGGAACGGGTGGACGTGGGCGCGATCATCGATCGGGTGGACCTGGATGCGGTTGCGGCGACGATCGACGTGGGCGCGATCATCGATCGGGTCGACCTGGACGCCGTCGCCGCGACGATCGACGTGGGCGCGATCATCGATCGGGTCGACCTGGACGCCGTCGCCGCGACGATCGACGTGGACGCGATCATCGGGCGAGTCGACCTCATCGGCCTGGCGAACGCGGTGATCGAAGGCGTCGACCTGCCGACCATCATCCGCGAATCGACCGGATCCATGTCCACCGAGGCGATGCGCGGCGTGCGCAGCCAGGGTATGCACGCCGACGACGCGGTATCCGGGTTCGTCGGCCGGTTGTTCGGGCGCGCCGAGATCCCGGAAGAACCGGCATGAGCAACCGGGAACCATCCCACCGACCCGCCGGAATCGTCACGAGGGGCATCGCCGCAGCCATCGACCTCGGCGTGGTCCTGACCGTGATGGGCGGGATCTATCTCGCCGTGGTACTCGTGCGGTTGCTGTTCTCGCCGCAGGAGTTCTCCTTCCCCGACGCACACGTTCTGCTGTCCGTCGGTGTGTTCGTCGGTGTCGCGTCGCTGTACCTGACGGTGTGCTGGGCCACCACCGGTCGCACGGTCGGCGCGGTGGTGATGGGGCTGCGGATGGTGAGCCGCAACGGCGACCTCGTCGGATGGGTCCGGGCGGGGCTGCGCGCCGGGCTGTGCGTGATGTTCGGGTTCGGGCTGCTGTGGGTGGCGGTGGATCGCCGCCGCCGGTCCCTGCAGGACATCCTGTTGCGCACCAGCGTCGTCTACGACTGGAAACCCGACCTGCATCTGGCCGAGGCCGAGAGGTGACGTCGCGTCCGTCACAGGTGTCTGGGCATACTCGAACCCGGCCGGATTCGTAGACGGGTAGGAGTTCGTGGTGTCGCAGGGTCTGAAGTTGGGGTACAAGGCGTCGGCGGAGCAGTTCGGGCCGCGGGAGCTGGTGGAGTTGGCGGTGCTGGCGGAGAAACACGGGATGGATTCGGCGACGGTGTCGGATCATTTCCAGCCGTGGCGGCACAACGGGGGGCATGCGCCGTTCTCGTTGGCGTGGATGACCGCGGTCGGTGAGCGCACCTCGCGGCTGCAGTTGGGGACCTCGGTGCTGACCCCGACGTTCCGGTACAACCCGGCGGTGATCGCGCAGGCGTTCGCGACGATGGGGTGCCTGTATCCGGGACGGGTGATGCTCGGGGTCGGCACCGGGGAGGCGCTCAACGAGATCGCCACCGGGTATGCGGGGGTGTGGCCGGAGTTCAAGGAGCGGTTCGCGCGGTTGCGGGAGTCGGTGGCGTTGATGCGCGAGCTGTGGACCGGGGAGCGGGTGGATTTCGAGGGCGAGTACTACACCACGAAGGGGGCGTCGATCTACGACGTGCCCGCCGGCGGGATCCCGGTGTACATCGCGGCGGGGGGTCCGGTGGTGGCGCGGTATGCGGGCCGGGCG
>NZ_JAALEG010000080.1 GCF_011058165.1 Rhodococcus aetherivorans | reverse complement strand
CCCTCGTGCCGCTGGGGGAGGAGCGGGTGCCGGCGACGGATCCGTCGGCGCCGTGGCCGGGTCGGCTGCCCCCGCCCGCCCCGGCGGTGGTGCTCACCACCCTGCCCCCGATCGCGCTCGAGGACGCGTCGGGCACCCCGGTGACGGTGACCGAGCGCGGTCTGCTCAGCGGCGATCCCACCCGGCTGAGCTGGGGCAGCCGCAGCTGGCGGGTGCACGCCTGGGCCGGGCCGTGGCCGGTGGACGAGTACTGGTGGGACCCGGCCGCGGCGCGGGCGGCGGCGCGGCTGCAGGTGCGGCTCGAGGAGTCCCGGGCCCTGCTGGTGATCCACGTCGACGACCGCTGGCATGTGGAGGGCGTCTACGAGTGAGTACCCTCGGTTGACGTGGAGACCAGTGTGCTGACGGCCGCGCCGAACGGTGTGGCGATCGCCTACCGGGATTCGGCTCCCAGGACGGGCCACCACCCGGTGCCGGTGATGCTGGTGCACGGGATGGGCGGCGACGGACGCACGTGGGACCGGTTCGCCCGGTCCCTGCTCGCGGCCGGCCGGCGGGTCGTCGCGGTGGACCTGCGCGGCCACGGGCGCAGCGCCCGCGCCGCGTCCTACCGCTTCGACGAGTTCGGCGCCGACGTGCTCGGGCTCTGCGAACACCTGGGCCTCGAGACGGTCGACCTCGTCGGGCATTCCCTCGGCGGGCACACCGGATCCCTCGTCGCGCAGCAGCGCCCGGGCCTGGTGCGGCGCCTGGTGCTCGAGGAGGCGCCGCTGCCGCTGCGCCCGGGCGATCCGCCTCAGGTGCTCGGCGGGCGCCTGCCGTCGCCGGCCGAGCTGTGGCACGCCTCGACGAGCCTGCTGCGCAATCCGCGCGCGACGTTCGCCTTCGACCGCTCCATGACCGGCTCGGCGCTCACCCAGTTCCGCGCGCCGAATCCGCGGTGGTGGGAACATCTTCCGCGGATCACCGCACCGACGATGATCCTGCGGGGCGGGCCGGGCAGCATGGTCGATCCGGCCCGGCTCGAGGCCGCTGTGGACGTCCTAGGCGACGTCGCGGTCCACGACTTCACCTGCGGCCACAGCATCCACCGCGATCGGCACCGCGAGTTCGAGGCCGCCGTGCTGCCCTTCCTCACCTGAGCACTCGTTCCGCCACGACAGAGCTTCCGGACGGCGACAACCGTCGAGACGGTTGTCGCCGTCCGGAACCTGTTGCCGGTGTACCGACGCTATTCCAGCCAGATGCGGCGATCGAAGCCGCCGCGCTCGGCGCGCTTGGCGGTGGCCGCGGCAGCCACCTCCTCGGCGGCGATCCCGAACGCGGCGAGCAGGGACGTGAACACCTCGTGCACGTCGGCGAGTTCGCCGAGCCGCTCGTCGCCGTTGTGCGCCTCCCGCAGCTCGTGTGCTTCCTCGACCAGCTTGTCGAGCAGGGCGCTGCGGTACTCGTCCCGATCGAGTACACGGGTGCGCGCCACCCGGCCGTCGGCCTCGATGATGTCGGGAATCCGGTCGCGGACCAGCTTGCCCATCATGATTCCTCCCGCTGCGCTACCGTGGCGGGGTGGACGGTACCGGACCACCCACGGACGCCCTCGCGCTCGGTCAGCGCGTCGTCGCCGTCCTCGAGACCGGTGCCCGGACCGCCACTTACAAGCTTGCGACCCTTTCGGCACTTGTCGGCTTCTGCGTCGAACATCTGCCGGCGGACCCGGCTGCGGCACTCGACGTGCCGATCGACGCCCTGGCCGAGCGGGTGATCGACCTGTACTGGCCCCAGGTCCGTCCGTTCGACGGGCACCGGTTGCGCCAGTCCTCGCAGCCGAAGGCTCGGATCCTGACGGCGGTGGAGGTGCTGCGCGGTGCGGCGAACGCCGGCGGGGTGGTCGGCCTGTCCATCGCGAGGCTGCGGATGCCCGACTTGTACCGCGAGGCTGTCGCGGAGGTCGCACTCACACTGGCGCAGCAACCGCTGTACCGGCTGCAGCGGCTACCGGGCGGACGTGGCGAACCGTTCCTCTACGACGACTCCTGGTTGCACTCCGGAATCACCCGAGCGGCGATTGCCCGGCACGGTGGCGTAATCCGCCTGTTTCCGGGGGTCGCGGCGGCGCTGGCCCGCCTGTCCGGTCTGCTCACCCCGACACTGGAGATCCTGTGGGTTCAGGACGTGCGCCGCTACAACGCCTTTCTCGACGAGGACGTTCCCGACATCGCGGGGCACCTGTTCGGCCGCGACCGCGTCTCGCTCGCGAAGCCGCGCGTGGCGCTGCGCGAGGCCTTCGGAACGCAGTGTTTCTATTGTGCGACAAGCCTTTCCGATGGAAATCCGGTTGACCACGTGCTACCGTGGTCCCGGGTGCCTCTCGACGGGCTGGCCAATCTCGTACTCGCCTGCGGAGGTTGCAACACCGACAAGCGGGATTCGCTGCCCGCGTTGGCGCACACCGAGCGGGCGTTGAGCCGAGATCGCACCGTCCTCGAGCAGCTCGCCGCCGACATCGGTTGGCCGACTCAGTACGACCGCACTCTTGCCGCCGCGCGCGGCCTGTACCGCAGCTCACCCCCGGGCACGCCGACGTGGCAGGGCCGTTCGCGGACCGGAACGTGGGACACGGTATTTCCGCCCGGCTGGGTGGTCTCGACGGTGCCGGAAACCGGGTTCACATGAACACGACCGGTCGTCTACGATTCGACGCCATGCGGTTGGCAGAGGCACTCGCCGAGCGAGGCGAGCTGAAACGGCGGATCGAGCAGCTCGGCACCCGGATCGTGGCCAACGCCCGGTACCAGGAGGGTGAGGAGCCCGCCGAGAATGCCGGCGAGCTCCTCGACCAACTCACCGACGCCATCGATCGGCATGCGCTGCTGATCGCTCGGATCAACAAGACGAACACCGCCACCCGCGTCGGCGACCGCACGCTCACCGACGCGCTGGCCGAACGGGACGCCTTGCAGGCCCGGCACCGTGCGCTGACCGCGGCCGCGGACGCGGCCTCGGGCAGCAGGGACCGATACGGGCGACAACTCCGGTCCGAACTGGCATACGTCTCGGCGCTGTCGGTCCGGGACCTGCGGCGCACCACCGACGACCTGGCCCGCCGGATCCGGCAGGTGGACATGGAGATCCAGCGCGTGAACTGGGAGGTTGATCTGATCGACGAGTGATCGTGGGCAGCGGGTACCCGAATCGGAAGCGAGCACACGCCGTGGGTCGCGGTGAATCGACCTTTTTGTATCCTCAGGCGCGCGGAGGGCAGCGCCGCGGGTTCGACTCCCGCACACAGGGCAGCCCTGCACGACGCACGAGGGCACGGTGCACGCCGGCACAGTTCATCACCACGTGCTGATCCGGATCGGGGAGGGCGGGAACGGGGCACCCACGAGTTGTCGGCCCGACAGGGCGCTCGCGCTGCGGCGCAGCCGCTAGGATCGCCGCATGACATGGACCGCGTCCGACCGTCGACTGTTGGCCGCCGCCGCGGTATTCGTGGTGTCGCAGGCGAACATCGCCCGCGTGCTCGGCCCCGCCGCGCCGGCGGTGGGACGGATCCAGGCCGCCTTCTCCGCGGCGACATACCGCAACGTTCTCGACGGACTCGACGCGGACACCGCCCCGCGGTATCGCCGGCACTATTACTGGGATCTGGTGCATCCCTTGATCTTTGCCATCGCACTGCAGGCCGGTGCGCGATCGCTCGCCGAGCACCGGCCCGTGCCCGCGCACACCCGCCGGGTCCTCGCCGTCGCTCCGGCGGTGGCCGCGGCGGCGGACTACGTCGAGAACGCCGCGGGCCTGTATCTGCTCGACCACCGTGACCGCATCACCGACACCACCGTCCGGGTGGCGACGACGGTCAGCACCGTCAAGTGGGTGCTCGCGCTCGGCTCTCTCGCCTACCTGTCCCAGGGCTTCCTGGGCCTGGGGACGCGGGCGGGCCTGCGCCGGCTGGGGAGATGATCATGGCCGACGAGCTGCCCGTCGAGTACTTCCCGGACCGGGAGTCCTTCGCCGCCTGGCTGCGTGAGCACCACACGGACTCGCCCGGCATCTGGGTCAAGCTCGCCAAGAAGGGATCGGCGCATCCGTCGGTGACCTACGCCGAGGTGGTCGAGGAACTGCTGTGCCACGGCTGGATCGACAGTCAGGCACGCAGGCTCGACGACGACTTCCGGCTGCAGCGCATCACTCCGCGCCGGGCCCGCAGCCCCTGGTCGCAGCGTAACCGGGCGCTCGCCGAACGGTTCGAGGCAGAGGGCCGGCTCGCGCCGGCCGGGGCCGCCGAGGTCGCCCGCGCCCGCGCCGACGGCCGCTGGGAGCGCGCCTACGCCGGCCAGGCGACCGCGCAGGTGCCGCAGGACTTCCTCGACGCCCTCGCGGGCAATCCCGCGGCGCAGGCCTTCTACGACACGCTCGACGGCCGCAACCGGTACGCGATCGTGTACCGGCTGCAGGCCGCGAAGCGCCCGGAGACCCGGGCACGCCGCATCGAGGCCTTCGTGCAGCAGCTCGCGGAGGGCCGTCGCTTCCACGACTAGCCCGGACGGACACAATGGGCGGGTGAGCCTTGCCTTTCCTCCTGCCTGCTCGGCGGCCTCCGCGCTGGACGAGCCCCTGCCCGGCACCGCGGCGACCGCCCCCGGCTGGGTGTGCCTCGAGATGCCGTCCGGCTGGGGGCGCGACGTCCTCGACGGCACCGCTCTCGGCCCCGGCCTCGCCGGCGAGATCTCGGCCGCGGCCGACGCCGTCGGAGTGCGGTTCCTGTTCGTCCGGCGGCCCGGTCGTGACACCGCCCGCCGCGGCGACGGCCGCACCGTGCTCCTGGCCCGCTCCGATCCGGGCGGCAGCTGGTGCGAGCGGCTGGAGGTCGGGGAGCCGAAGGAACTGCTCGACCTGATCCCGCGCATCGTCGCCGGCCCGGCGCCCGGCCTCGGCCGTGCGCAGGACCGGCCCGTCGCGCTGGTGTGCGCCCACGGCAAACGGGACCGGTGCTGTGCCGTGCTGGGGCGCCCCGTGGCGGCGGCGCTGGCTGCGGAGTTCGGCGACGACGTGTGGGAGTGTTCGCACACCGGCGGGCACCGCTTCGCCCCGTCGCTGATCCTGCTGCCCACGGGCTACACCTACGGCCGGCTCGACGTCGCGCAGAGCCGGGACGCCGTGGCGGCCGCCGCTCGCGGCGAGGTGTATCTGCCGGGGTTGCGGGGGCGCAGCAGCTGGTCCGCGGCCGGGCAGGTCGCCGAGATCGCGGTGCGGGGGCAGGTGCCCGCGGATGCGGACGCGCTCGTCGTCGACGAGGGCGACGCCGGAACGGTGGTGCGGCACCGCGACGGTCGCCGCTGGCGCGTGCAGGTCGAGACCCGGCAGTTGCCGCCGCGTCCGGTCAGCTGCGGCGCCGATCCGAAGCCGGTGCGACCGCTGATGGCGACGGAGACAACTGCGCTCTAGTGCGGTGTGTCCTTCGGGCGGCCGGGACCGCCCGAAGGACACACCGGCGGCGCAGCCGCCTCACCAGTGCACGCCGGGCAGTAGCCGGCCGATCCGGCGCAGCACCGCAGGGTTCGGCAGCGCCGGACGGGGCAGCGCCCGCGGCTGCGGGGGTGCGTCGGCGGAGGCGCACTGCTCGCCGCGCGCGGCGGGCGCGTCGGGGTAGGCGTGGTAGTAGAGCGAGAACATCCGGTCCCGCAGGCCCGGCGCGAAGATGCCGCCGAGCTCGCCGAGGGTGCCGATCGGCACGTCGATGCGTTTGGGCCGTTCGACGAGGGCCCGGACCACCATCCGCGCGGCGTCCTCCGGGCTGATCGCCGGACCCGGGTTGTACGCCCCGCTGGGCTCGATCATGGGGGTGCGCACGAGCGGCATGTGAATGGTGGTGAAAGTGATTCCGTCGTCCCGGGTTTCGGAGGCGGCGACGTCGGCGAACCCCTCGAGCGCGGACTTCGAGGCGATGTACGCGGCGTATCGCGGGGTGCGGGCCTGCACCCCGGCGGTGCTGATGTTCACGATGTGCCCGAACCGCCGTGCGCGCATGTGCGGCACCAGGGCCAGGGTCAACCGCACCGCACCGAAGTAGTTGACCGCCATGGTGCGTTCGAAGTCGTGCAGCCGGTCCGTCGAGTGGTACAGCCCGCGCCGGATGGAGCGTCCCGCGTTGTTGACGAGCATGTCGACGTGGTCGTGCTCGGCGAGGACCGCCTGCACGGTGCGTTCCACCGCCGCCGGGTCGGTGAGGTCACACGGATACGCGTACGCGCTGCCGCCGCCCGCGCGGATCGCGGCGACGACTGCGTCGAGTGCCTCGGCGCGACGGGCGAGGGCGAAGACCACGGCACCCTCGCGGGCCGCGGCGATCGCGCTCGCCCGTCCGATCCCCGAGGAGGCACCGGTGATCAGCACGTGCCGTCCCACGAGCGGTCCACGCGGATCGTCGCGGCGGGCACGGCCGGGGTCGAGGTGCTCGCGCCAGTAGCGCCACAGCACGGGGGCGTAGCCGGCGAACTCGGGCAGCGTGATGCCGCTGCCGCGCAGGGCTTCCCGGGTGCTGCGGTCGGCGAACCGGCTCGGGAAGGTCAGCTGGCCGAACACGACCGGTGGGATGCCCGTCCGTCGCAGTGCGAGGCGTCGGGCGGTCTTCAGGCCGGGAAGCGCGGTGATCGACAACAGCGGACGTGCCAGCGCGCCGGGCACGCCGGCGACGGGAACGGGGGCCCCGGCCGCCGCGGCCAGCGCCGCGAACACCTCGCGGACCGGTTGCGGGCGGGAGACGAGGTGGAAGGTGCGCCCGTCCAGTCCGGGACGATGCATCAGTTCGACGATCGCGGCCGCGACGTAGTCGACCGGCACCAGGTTGGTGTCGCCGAGGTCGGGCAGGACCAGCGGCAGCCGCGACGGCAGCGCCGCCAGCGCGGCCAGGGCGGGAAAGAAGTAGTAGGGGCCGTCGATCTTGTCGATCTCGCCGGTGGTGGAGCTGCCCACGATCGCGGACGGCCGGTAGATGCGCCGGCGCACCCGGCTCGCCCGGACCGCCTTCTCGGCCTCGAACTTGGTGCGGTGGTAGGGCGACGGGAAGTGCTGGCCCAGGTCGAGGTCGTCCTCGGCGAACGTGCCGCGGTGATCACCGGCGACGGCCACGGACGAGACGTGGTGCAGGGTCGCGCCCAGCTTCTCCGCGAGGGCGATCACCGCGCGGGTGCCCGCCACGTTCGTGGTGGCCTGCTCCTCTCCGGCGGTGAGGTCGTAGATGGCGCCGAGGTGCAGGACGTGCTCGGCCGGCGGAATCGTCGCGGCCTCGAGTCCGAGTCCCGGCTCGGTGAGATCGCCGAGCAGCGGGTGCAGCCGGGTCCCACCCTCCAGGCGCGCGGAGAGGGCCTCGAACTTCGGCAGCGACGCCGGCCGGACCAGCACATGGACGTCGGCGTCCGGGTGGGTCGCGAGCAGTCGCCCGAGCACGTGCGTGCCGAGGAAGCCGGTGCCGCCCGTGACGAGGTACGTGGCCATGGCCCGAACCTACTGCAAGGTAAGAACGGATTCTAGTGTCCGATGCCGACCTTCGCGTGCACCCGCTTCATCCACGCCGGCGCCCACCAGTTCGCCTCGCCCATCAGCTTGACCAGCGACGGCACCAGCAGCATCCGCACCACCGTCGCGTCGATGATCAGCGCGAGGATCATCCCCACACCCAGGAACCGCATGATCGACAGGCCCGAGATCGTGAAGGCGCCGGTCACCACGATCAGCAGCAGCGCCGCCGAGGTCACCACCCGGCCGGTGCGTTCGGTGCCGAACCGCACCGCCTCCTCCGTGCTCGCCCCGGCGGCCCGTGCCTCCACCATGCGCGACATGAGGAACACCTCGTAGTCGGTGGACAGGCCGAACACCACCGCCAGGATCAGCACCACGAAGCTCGGCTCCAGCGGGCTGGGGGTCACGCCGAGCAACTCCGCTCCGTTCCCGAGCTGGAACACCCAGGTGAGCACGCCGAACGTGGCCGCCAGGCTCAGGCCCGCCATCGCCACCGCCTTGAGCGGCAGCACCACGGACCCGAATGCCAGGAACAGCAGCACGAGGGTCGAGAGCACCATGATCGCGATCATTGCCGGCATCGACCGCGCTATCGCGGCGTTGCTGTCGTCGACCATCGCCCGGCCGCCACCGACGAGCAGGTCGGTGCCCGGCGGGGGCGGCAGATCCCGCAGTTCCCGGACGATCTCGCCGGCCCGCGGCGTCTCCTCCACGCCCTGTGCGTACAGCGCCTGCAGCACCACGACGTCGTTCCGCGAGGCGACGGTGACGGTCTGCGCGACGCCGTCCACGTCCGCCGCCGCGCGGGACACCGACGTGACCACGGCCGGGGCGGGCCCGGAGCCCTCGTCACCCCTCAGCACGAGCGTGACGCCGTTGCCGGTGGAGGGGAATTCGTCGAGCAGCGTCTGGGTGGCGGCACGCGCCGGGTCGCCCGCCGGCAAGGCCGTGTACTCGATCTCCCCGAAGGAGGCGCGCAACAGCGGCGTGGCGAGCAGCAGCAGGCCGGCGGTGATGGTCACCGCGACCAGCGCCGGCCGGCGCATCACCTTCGTCACCACCGCCCCCCAGAAGCGCCGGGCCCGGGCCTCGCCCCGCCGCGCCGCGCCCTCCCGCCACGTCAGTGCGTTGATGCGGTGCCCGAGTATCGCCAGCAGCGCGGGGATCGCGGTGAGCGAGAGCACCGCCGCACTGAGCACCGCGGCGATCGCGCCGAGGCCCAGCGAGCGCAGCAGCGCCTGCGGGAAGACGAGCATTCCGGCGAACGCGCACATCAGCAGCAGCCCCGAGAACAGCACCGTGCGGCCCGCGGTGAGCACGGTGCGACGGGTCGCGGTCGCCGGGTCGGCACCCGAGTCGAGTTCCTCCCGGAAGCGGCTGACGATGAACAGCCCGTAGTCGATCGCCAGGCCCAGCCCGATGAGGGACGTGACGTTCAGCGCGAAGGAGCTCACGTCGGTGTACATCGTGAGCAGGCGCAGCGTGGCGAGGGCACTGAGGACGGCGAGGACCCCGACGAACACCGGGACCGCCGCCGCGACGAGACCGCCGAAGATGAACACCAGCAGCACCAACGTCACCGGCAGCGCAATCGCCTCCGCGAACAACAGGTCGCGCTCGAGCCGGGTGGTGAATGCGACGCCGACGACCGAGTTCCCCGCGAACTGCGCGTCGACGCCGGGGACCTCGAGCTTCGGCAGCAGGCCCTGGAACGTGGTGACGGTGATCTCCGAGCCGGGCTCGAGGGTGACGGCCGCCGCCGCGCTGCCGCCGTCCTTCGCCAGCAGCAGCTGCTTCGCCGGCGGCGCGGCCGACCAGTAGGAGTCGACCGCATGGGTGGGAACCTCGGCGGCGAACCGGTCGAGCACCGCGGTCACCTCGGGTCCGATGTCGGCGACGGTGCGCCCGGGCGGCGGGGTGTAGATCGCGATGATGTCGGCGGTCTGCGGACCGAAGTTGTCGTCCACGATGCGCTGCACCTCGGCCGATTCGCTGCCGGGGTCGTAGAACCCGCCCTGCGAGAGCCGGCCGAACACCCCGGTGCCCCAGACCCCGGCGAGCACGACGACGAGGACGGCCAAGCCGAGCACCCACCAGCGCCGGTCGACGACGAATGTGGACCAACGGTTCATGTGGTGTGCTCCGTTCGCGGTGACGACCCGATGCTCCGCGACTGTAGTGGCGTCCGGTCCTCAGCCGACGTCCCGGCGCCGGAACCCCGCGAACCCCGCCGCGACGAACAGCGCGGCCACGGCGGTGAGCACGGCGAACCCGAGCCACTGCGGCGGCGCCGCCGTCACCACCGGCACGTGCCGGAACGGACTGATCCCCAGGATCCAGTTCCACAACCGGAACAGCGGCCCCAGGATCGTCAGCGCGAATGCGGCGACCACACCGAGCCAGCCGAGCATCCGCGCCTGGGGCCGGGCGCCGATCACCGCGACCGCCAGCCCGACCAGCACCCACACCGCCGGAATCGTCACGAGCGCCTGCCGGATCAGATCCCCGGCCGGAATCTGTCCACCCCGCGCCGACGAGACGTACGCGAACAGCGTCGCGCCCACGAGCAGCGCCGCCGCGGGGGCGAGCAGCGCGATCCCGGCGTGCGACGCGAAGTACCGGGTCCGGGTCAGCGCCCCGGCCAGCACCGGTTCGACCCGCAGCGCCAGTTCCTCGGCGCGCAGCCGCATCATCACCTGGACCCCGAACACCGCGGCGACGATGCCCATCAGCTGCAGCATCGTCACCACGAAACCGAACACGAGCGAGCCGCGGCCGCTCCCGAGCAACGATCCGAGCGCCGGATTGTCGGCGAAGACATCGGCGAACGTGGTGGACATGAATCCGAACACCACCCCGAGCGCCACGAACACCGTCGCCCACGCAGCGAGCGCACCGCGGTGCAGCCGCAGCGCCAGGCCCCACACGCTCGTCCCCGCGCCGCCCTCCGCAGGCCCGGGTGACGGCGCGATCACGCCGACTCCGAAGTCCCGTCGCGCCTGTACGACGAACGCGACCAGCAGCAGCACCGCCGTCAGCGTCAGGCAGGCCGCCAGCGGCCACCAGTCGTTTCCCGACGCGGGACGGACCTGCTGCACCCAGCCGAGCGGGGTCGTCCAGATCGCCCGTCCGTCCGGAGTGGTCACGTCGACGTAGGCGCGGATCAGCAGGCAGGCTCCGAGGATCCCGATCGCGAGGGTATTGGCAGTGGGGGCGTAGGAGCCGAGCTGGGCGGTGACCGCCGCGAGGGCGCCGAACACCAGCCCGGACGCGGTGAACGTCGCGGCCAGCGTGATCGAGTTGGCGACACCGCCGCCGACGAGGATCGTTGCGCCCGCGCAGACGACACCGAGCGCGACGGAGGCCAGCGCCGCCCAGGCGACGGTCGTCGCCAGCCGGGCTTGGCGGCCGACGACGCCGGAGGCGATGAGCTCGGCCTGGCCCGAATCCTCGTGCGCGCGGCTGTTGCGGGTGACGGCCAGGATCGCCATCAGGGCCGCGAAGAACGCGCCGAGCGCCCCGGCCCGCCACGCGTTGAACCCGTCCGCGTACGTCAGGTCGCGAGCCGGACCGAACACGACCCGCAGAGCCGGGTTCGCGCCGAGCGTGGCATCGAGGGTGCGCCGGCTCGCCGCGTCCGGGAACACCCAGCCGTAGGCGAGGACCGACGACACCGACAGCGCCGTGATGAGCACGATCCACGGCGCGACGTTGCCGCGGTCCTGCTCGGCGGTGGCCCGCAGCAGCGGCCGCATCCCCGTCAACGATGCCGTCACGTCGGGGCCTGCCCGTCCCGGCCGTGCCGGTGATAGTGCCGCAGGAACAGCTCCTCGAGCGACGGCGGCGAGACGGTGACGCTGCGGATGTCGTAGCGGCCCAGCGCGGCGAGCACCGGGCCGGCGCGGCCGTGCTCGACCGCGCAGTGCACGCGCGGGCCGTCGATCCGCACGTCGTGGATCCCGGGCAGCGCCGTCAGCGCCGTCGGGTCGGTCACGGGCGCGGCGAGGACCGCGTCGATGGTGGACCGCAGGTCCGCGCGCATGTCCTCGAGGGTGCCGGTCTCGACGACCCGGCCGTCGCGGATGATGCTCATCCGGTCGGCGAGCGCCTCGACCTCGCTGAGAATGTGACTCGACAGCAGGACCGTTCGCCCGCGCTGCTTCTCCCGGGCGATCTCGTCGTGGAACACCGCGGACATGAGCGGATCGAGCCCCGCGGTCGGCTCGTCGAGCAGCAACAACTCCACGTCCGAGGCCAGCGCCGCGACGAGCGCGACCTTCTGCCGGTTGCCCTTCGAATAGGTGCGGCCGCGCTTGGTCGGATCGAGTTCGAACCGGTCGAGCAGGTCCGCGCGGCGGCGCCGGTCGAGCCCGCCGCGTAACCGGCCGAGCAGGTCGACGGCCTCGCCGCCGGTCATGCCGGGCCACAGGCTCACGTCGCCGGGCACGTAGGCGAGCCGCCGGTGCAGGCTCACCACGTCGCGCCAGGGGTCGCCGCCGAGCAGTTCGACGTGCCCGGCGTCCGGGCGGAGCAGTCCCAGCAGGACCCGCAGCGTGGTGGACTTGCCGGCGCCGTTGGGGCCGAGGAAGCCGTGCACCTCGCCGGTGGCGACCTCGAGATCGAGGTCGTCGAGCGCGGTGAATCGTCCGAATCGCTTGACCAGTCCCTCGATCCGGATCGCGGACGTCATGGGACGCACGCTACTCGTGGACTGCGGTGTGGGCGGCCGGTTCGTGCGGCACGTTCGGCTCCTCGCCCGGGGCAACGACGACGAACTGTCCCATCATGCCGTTGTCCTCGTGCCGGAGCAGGTGACAGTGGTACATGTACGGCGTCGCCGGGCCGGGGCGGCCGGCGAACCGCATCAGCAGCCGGACGGTGTGCCCCGGCGCGATGTATACGGTGTCCTTCGGGCCGGACAGCGCGGGATGGCCGTCGCCGAGGACGCGGAAGCTCGTGCCGTGGATGTGGAAGTTGTGGATCGCGCCGCTGCTGTTGCGGACCTCCCACACCTCCGTGGCGCCGGCGGCGACGGTCTGGTCGAGGCGCGCCATGTCCATTTCGCGGCCGTCGATGGTGCCGGAGCCGGTGAGATCGATGCGTCGCGTGACGGTGGGTGTGCCGAGATCCTCGGGGGTGGTCGGTTCCCCGGGCACCGGCGCGCTGGGCGCGAGGGTCCGCGCGGCACGCAGTTCGAGGACGTCGAACTCGTCGTCACCGCCGGAGAACCGGGTCTGCCAGAAGTCCGCGCCCAGGTCCGGCGCCGTGCTGCGGAGCACGGTCGTCGTGCCCGCGGGCAACGCGACGACGATCTCGGCGCGCTCGCCGGGGGAGAGTTGGATGCGGCGCATCGGCGCCGGACGTTCGAGCAGGCCGCCGTCGGTGCCGATGAGCAGGAACGGCAGGCCGGCGTCGAAGGAGAAGTTGTAGACGCGGGCGTTGGAGGCGTTCAGCAGCCGCAGTCGGATCCGCTCGGTGGCGACGTCGAGGTAGGGCCGCGGGGTGCCGTTGACGACGATCTCGTCGCCGAGGAGACCGACGGCGGCGAACATCGGCCCGCCGGTGTCGAGCTGGTCGCCGTCGAACCGCTTGTCCTGCACCACGAGTGGGATGTCGTCGATCCCGTATCGATCGGGGAGGGACGGGCCGCCGGCCGGGTCGTCGAGCAGGAACATCCCGGCGACCCCGCGGTAGACGTGGTCGGCGGTGGCGCCGTGCGGGTGCGGGTGATACCACAGCGTTGCGGCGGGTTGGTCGATCGTCCACTGCGGACTCCACGTCGCCCCCGGGGCGATCGGCTGGTGCGGGCCGCCGTCCATCGCGGCCGGCAGGTGCATGCCGTGCCAGTGCAGGGTGCCGGTCTCGCCGAGATCGTTGGTGACGTTCACCCGCACCTGCTCGCCGCGCCCGGCACGCAGCGTCGGCCCGAGGTACGACCCGTTGACACCCCAGGTCCGGGTACCGGGACCGCGACCGATGTCCGTGGTGCCGCGCTGCATGGTCAGATCGAACACGCGGACCCCGTCGGGCGTGACCGTGCTGTCCGCGAGCGGTGGGATGTTCAGCGGACGGTCGAAGGTGACCTGCCCGGTGGTGTCGACCACCGTCGAGTTCCAGGCGTGCACGACGACGCCGGCAGCAATCGCGGTGACGAGGACGATCACGGCGACGACGGCGCCGGACAGTTGCAGCAGTACCCGCTTCACGAGATCGATACTGCTGGGGCGGGCGCGGCGGCACATCCGGGCGCACACCGGAAATCGGAATGGGGGACAACCCCGAAGGGGACCGGCGCGCCTGGGTACTCGGCGGACCGAACGGGAGGTTCCTGCGACGAGCGGGCGGTCGCCGGGCGTGCTACTCGGCCGATGCCGCGGGAACCGCCTTCTCGTCGCGAGTTCCTCCCGGTTCGAGGCCGAAGGTGCGCACGAGGGACGGGAGAGGCGATGATTTCGGGGTGACGCGATGGTCTGTATCGCTGTACACCCCGTCGAGGAACAGGAGCGAGTCCCGTGCGCATCGTGGTCAGTGAGTTCATGAGCCTGGACGGCGTCGTGCAGGCGCCGGGTGGACCGGAGGAGGACACCGACGGGGGCTTCGCCCACGGCGGCTGGTCGTTCCCGTTCTTCGACGAGGAGGTGATGGGGGCGGCCATCGACGAGGCGATGGGCCGTACCGGGGCCCTGCTGTTCGGGCGGCGCACGTGGCAGACGATGGCCGCGGCGTGGCCCGAGCGGGCGGGCGACCCGTTCGCGGATCGGATGAACGCCGTCCCGAAGTACGTCGTGTCCCGGACGTTGCGGGACGCGGATCTGACGTGGAACAACACCACGCTGATCCCCGGCGACGAGGTCGTCGCAGCCGTGCGGAAGCTGCACGAGACCGACGGCGGCGACCTGATGGTCATGGGAAGCCCCACTCTCGTCCGGACCCTGCTCCACGAAGGGCTGGTCGACGAGCTGCGGCTCATGATCGAGCCGGTGATCCTCGGCGGCGGAAAGACGATCTTCCCGGGCGACGGTGTGCAGCGCACGCTCGCGCTGGTCTCCACGGTCACCAGCGGGACGGGCGTGCACGTCTGCACCTACCGCCCCGTCGCCGACGGGTAGGAGAAAAGCGTCAGCGTGCTGTGCGGATCACCGGGATCCGGTCGTGCCGGTCGGCACGGACGATGCCGGGCAGCAACAGCTCCCACATCTGGTCGAGGCGGACCTCGAGGTCCGCGCGGCCGGCGAGGACCATCGACAGGAGATACACCCCGGCGACGGCGGAGACGAGGAACCGGGCGTGCGCTGTCGGGTGCAGTCGGGTGCTCAGCTCGCCTTCGGCTGCGGCGCGTCGGAACAGGCTCTCGAACACTGTGATCCAGCCTCGGTACGCCTCGGGATCGGCGCGTTCGTATTCGCCGGTCAGCCGCAATCCGGCCTGGACGATCAGGTCTTCGGTGAACAACCGGCCCAGCGCATGGGTGAGCGCGACCAGCTGCTCGAGCGCCGGGGCGTCGGTGTGCAGGACCGCGCCGATCGTGGCGAGGGTGCGCTGTTCCTGTTCGGTGATCAACGCCTGGACCAAGGCGTCCTTGGTGGGGAAGTGGAAGGTCAGTGCGCCCTTGGTCACTTCGGCCGAGGCTGCGGCCTCTGCCAGGGCCGTGCCGTGGATGCCGTTGTCGGCGAACAACTGCGCGGCGGCGAGGAGGATCTGTTGTCGTGTCCGGATCGCGCGCTGCTGGGCCGGGCGCCCGGCAGGGGAAGCCGCGGCCGGCGCGTTCGCGTCGGCCGGGGCCGCTGCCGATTCGACGGTCGGTGCACCGACGGAGTCCCGGGGCATCACCACTCCTCGCTTCGTTGTCCGCCCCCACAGCGTGCGTGACCTAGGTGCGGACGGGGGTGTTCCGTTCGGGCCGGCCCCCCGAGCCTGCCCGAACGGAACCTCACCCTCCGCTCCCTGCGGTGCAACCAGAGGCCCGTCCGTGCCGCGGCGCACGCCACGTCCCGGAGGTCTGTCCCTGGAGGCGCTCTCAGCGTACCATCGAAAAACCAATCGTCCGGTTTCGTTAGTGCATCTGCGTCGGTGGGCGGTCGACCTCGTGATCGGCGCCCTCGGTGCTGGTCGGTCTCGATCTGTCGGCGCCCGTTGATGTCCGCTTGTGCAGGGTAGTTGTCAAGAGGCGTCTTGCGCTTCCGTGGAGTCCATCACCCGTATTGGATATTATCTGCGTATGAATGCAGATAATGATTCATGTCGGCGGCGGTTGCCGAGCGATCAGGTCGATCTCGTGGTCGAGGTCTTCCGTATGCTGGCCGATTCCACTCGAGTCCAGGTGTTGTGGGCGTTGGTGGATCGAGAGTTGTCGGTCAACGACCTTGCCGAGCATGTGGGGAAGCCCGCCCCGTCGGTGTCGCAACATCTGGCGAAGCTGCGGATGGCGCGGCTGGTGCGCACTCGGAAGGAGGGCACCCAGGTGATTTACCGGTTGGAGAACGATCACGTCCGCCAACTGGTGACCGACGCGGTGTTCAATGCCGAGCATGCCGGGCCCGGCGTTCCCGGTCATCACCGCACCGGCGACGATCTGCGGATTCTGCATGCCGAGCGAGGCGTCGATCCCGCACCGGCACGCACGGAAGGTGGCCGAGCATGAGCCACGCGCCGAAACCGCCAACCCACACCCACAGCCACAGCCACGGTCGTGGGCATGGGCACGAACGCGGTGGCCGGTGGGGTGCCGCGGTGCGGGAGGTGTTCGCTCCGCACAGCCACGACGCGGCGGACAGTGTCGACGACGCGCTCGAGTCCAGCGAAATCGGTATCCGGGCGGTCAAGATCAGCCTGGTCGCGCTGGTTGTCACCGCGGTCGCGCAGTTGGCTGTCGTCGCCGTCTCCGGGTCGGTCGCGCTGTTCGCGGACACGGTGCACAACTTCTCCGACGCGTTGACGGCGATTCCGCTGTGGATCGCGTTCGCGCTCGGCCGCCGGGCCGCCACCCGTCGCTACACCTACGGGTTCGGGCGGGCCGAGGACCTGGCCGGGCTGTTCGTGGTCGCGATGATCACCCTGTCCGCGGTGGTCGCCGGGGTCGAGGCGGTGCGTCGGCTGATCAACCCCGTCCCGATTCAGCAACTCGGATGGGTCGCCCTGGCCGGGCTCGTCGGATTCGTCGGCAACGAACTCGTCGCGCTCTACCGCATTCGCGTCGGCCGCCGGATCGGCTCCGCCGCTCTGGTCGCCGACGGGCTGCATGCTCGCACCGACGGTTTCACCTCCCTGGCCGTGTTGCTCGGCGCCGGCGGCGTGGCCCTCGGGTTCCCGCTGGCCGACCCGATCGTCGGACTGGTCATCACCGTCGCGATCCTCGTGGTCCTGCGCACCGCGGTGCGGGATGTGTTCCGGCGGTTGATGGACGGGATCGATCCCGAACTCGTCGATGCCGCCGAAAGATCGTTGTCCGAAGAGCCCGGCGTGCGCAGCGTGCGCAGTGTGCGGATGCGGTGGATCGGGCACCGGTTGCATGCCGACGTCGAACTCGACATCGATGCCGACACGAGCCTGGCCGACGCGCACCGGTTGGCGCACGAGGCCGAACACACCCTCACCCATGCGGTGCCGAAACTGTCCACTGCGCTCGTCCACGCCTATCCGGCGCACAACCCCGTCGCCGCCGGCAAGTCCTCACCGCATCGGCGGTGACGGACCACCCAGGGAACAAGCGGTGGGGTTCGGCGGCTTCCTTCGGCGAGTCCTCGACGGCCTGGCGGCCCTGTCCGGCGCGAACCCGGGCGATGAGGTGCTCGATGGTGTCCTCTTCGCGGTGGTTCGATCGGCTTGCCGCCGGCCGCGTGCATATTCGTCCTCCTCGGTTCGGCCGCCCGCGGCAACGATTTCCGGCTCGGATGTCACATTCGATTCGTGGCCGGTGTCTCCATGCCGAGAGCACATAACCGAAGGAGGAATCATGACCAGCAGCACCAGGATCCCGAAGGCGGAGCTGACCGGCATCTACGGCGCGCTCGTCAAGCGGATGTCCCGAAGGATGCTCGGCGACGTGCCCGAGGCGGTGGGGGTGATGTGGCACAACCGGAAAGTGCTGAACTTCAGCTTCGGGGTCGGTCGCCGGATTCAGAAGTGGGACCGGTGTGACGAGAACCTGAAGTCGTTCGCCCACATGGCGGTGGCCAGCCTGGTCGGATGCAGCTTCTGTCTGGACCTCGGCTACTTCCATGCCCACAACAAGGGGCTGGACGTGGCGAAGGCGCGTGAGGTGCCGCGGTGGCGCGAGTCGGATGTCTTCACGCCGCTGGAGCGCGACGTCATGGAGTACGCCGAGGCGATGACGCAGACCCCGCCGACGGTCACCGACGAGTTGTCGGCCCGGCTGCTGGAGGCGCTCGGTCCGGCCGCGATGGTGGAGCTGACCGCGTACATCGCGCTGACGAACTTCATGACCCGCTCCAACACTGCACTCGGCATCGAGTCGCAGGGGTTTTCCGCCGCCTGCAACCTCGCGCCGCTCGCCGTAGCGTCGAAGGCATGACCGACGACCCGTTCGTCGCCCACCGCAACCTGCTCTTCACCGTCGCCTACGAGATGCTCGGCTCTGCTGCCGACGCCGAGGACGTCGTCCAGGAGACGTGGCTGCGGTGGGCCGACGTGGACCGGACGGAGGTGCGGGACGCACGGGCCTATCTGGTCCGGATCGTCACTCGGCTGGCGCTCAACCGGCTGCGGGCACTGGCGCGGCAACGCGAGGAGTACGTCGGGGAATGGCTGCCCGAGCCGCTGCTCACCAGTCCCGATGTGGCCGAGGACGCCGAGCTCGCCGAGAGCGTCTCGATCGCGATGCTCACCGTGCTGGAGACCCTCGGTCCGGTCGAGCGGGCAGTGTTCGTGCTGCGTGAGGTGTTCGATACGCCGTACGACGAGATCGCCGAGGTGGTGGGTAAGACCCCGGCCGCGGTCCGGCAGATCGCGCACCGTGCCCGCCGGCATGTCACGGCGCGGCGGCCGCGGATGCGGGTGGACCCGGCCGAGCAGCTGGCAGTCGTCGAGACGTTCATGACTGCCCTCTCGACGGGGGACATGCAGGCTCTGATGGAGGTGCTCGCCCCGGACGTGGTGGCGATCGCCGACGGCGGCGGGGTGGTGCCGGCTGCCCGGAAGCCGATCGCCGGAGCCGAGAAACTGGCGGCGTTGCTGATCCGCTTGGCCAAGGCCCCGGGCTTCGTGGCGGCCGGCACCTGGCTCAACGGGATGCCGGGCGCACGATTCGAGGTCGAGGGCGCTGCCGCTGCAGTGAGTCTGGTGGTCGAGGGCGGCCGGATCACCCGCCTCTACGCGATCAACAACCCACACAAACTGGGGCGGCTGGAGACGTCGGCGGAACTGCGGCGGTGACCGTCGTCCGCGGGTGGTCGGCCGGCAAATCGAACATATGTACGATGAGCGCAGGAGGTCGACCCGAAGGCGGTGACGGATGGGGTGGGGGAGTGGCCCGCCGACCTGGTCGGAGCTCGAACGCGTGCTGTCGGGCCGGCCCCGGCGCGACGTGGAGTTCCCCGGTGACGGCAGCGACAGTCCCGCCTGGTCGCGCACCCGGGGGGAGTACGAACCGCGTGTCCGGCCGCCCGACGGGCCTACCGTGCCCTACGCCGAACTGCACGCCCACTCGGCGTTCAGCTTCCTCGACGGCGCTTCCGGCCCCGAGGAATTCGTGGAGGAGGCGGTGCGTCTCGGCCTCGAAGCCGTTGCGCTCACCGATCACGACGGCCTCTACGGCGTCGTGCGCTTCGCCGAGGCCGCCCGCGAGCTGGGGATGCGTACCGTGTTCGGTGCCGAGCTCTCCCTCGATGCCGGATCGGCGGACGAGACGCACCTGCTGGTCCTTGCGCGGGGGCAGGAGGGGTATCGGCGGTTGTCCCGCGAGATTGCCGCCGCGCACCTGGCGGGCGGGGAGAAGGGCAGGCCCCGCTACGACTACGACGCGCTCACCGGTGCGGCCGGCGGGCACTGGCAGATTCTCACCGGCTGCCGCCGCGGACACGTCCGCCGGGCACTCGAGGTCGGGGGGCCCGAGGCGGCGGGGACGGCACTGCGCGACCTCGTCGAGCGCTTCGGCGCCGATCGTGTCACGGTCGAGCTCACTCACCACGGCCTCCCCGAGGACGACGAGCGCAACGCGCTGCTCGCGGAACTTGCCGACAATCAAGGCCTTTCGTGTATCGCCAGCACGGCGGCCCACTACGCCACGCCGCACCGCCGGCGTCTGGCGACGGCCCTGGCCGCCATCCACGACCGGCAGAGTCTCGACGAGGCCGCGGGGCGGCTCCTCCCGACCGGTGGCGCCCACCTGCGTTCCGGCGCCGAGATGGCACGACTGTTCGCCGCCCACCCCGGCGCCGTCCGTCGTGCCGCCGAACTCGCCCGCGACTGTGCCTTCGACCTGCGGCTCATCGCCCCGAACCTGCCCCCGTTCGACGTACCCGAGGGGCACACCGAACTCAGCCGGCTGCGCGAACTCGCCCTGAGCGGGGCGCGGCACCGCTACGGCGCCCCCGAGGACAACCCGGCGGCCTACCGGCAGATCGAGCACGAACTCGACGTCATCGGCCGGCTGAACTTCCCCGGCTACTTCCTCGTGGTGCACGACATCGTCACCTTCTGCAAGGACAACGACATCCTCTGCCAGGGGCGAGGTTCGGCCGCCAACTCCGCCGTCTGCTACGCCATCGGCATCACCAACGTCGACCCGGTCCGCAACGAGCTGCTCTTCGAACGATTCCTCTCCCCGGAGCGCGACGGCCCCCCCGACATCGACATCGACATCGAATCCGACCGCCGCGAGGAAGCCATCCAGCACGTCTACGCCAAGTACGGGCGCATGCACGCCGCCCAGGTCGCCAACGTCGTCACCTACCGCGGCAAGTCCGCCGTCCGCGACATGGCGCGGGCCCTCGGCTATGCGCAGGGCCAGCAGGACGCCTGGAGCCGGCAGGTCACCCGGTGGCACGGCGTGGAACAGGAGACCGACACCGACATCCCCCCGCCCGTCCTCGAGCTCGCCGCCCAGGTCGAGGGCCTGCCGCGCCATCTCGGCATCCACTCCGGCGGGATGGTGATCTGCGACCGTCCCGTCGCCGACGTGTGCCCCGTCGAATGGGCCCGCATGGCGGGCCGCACCGTGCTGCAGTGGGACAAGGACGACTGCGCGGCCGCGGGACTGGTCAAGTTCGACCTGCTCGGACTGGGCATGCTCTCCGCGCTGCACTACATGATCGACCTCGTCGCCGAGCACGAGGGGATCACGGTGGATCTCGCTCGTCTCGACCTCGCCGAGGAGGGGGTGTACGAGATGCTGCGCCGTGCCGACGCCGTCGGGGTGTTCCAGGTCGAGTCCCGCGCGCAGATGGCCACCCTCCCGCGCCTGAAGCCGCGCGTCTTCTACGACCTGGTGGTCGAGGTGGCGCTCATCCGGCCCGGTCCCATCCAGGGCGGGTCCGTGCACCCGTACATCCGGCGCCGCAACGGGCTCGAGCCCGTCACCTACGACCACCCCTGCCTCGAGAAGGCCCTGAAACGCACCCTCGGGGTCCCGCTGTTCCAGGAACAGCTGATGCAGATGGCTGTCGACGCCGCCGGGTTCACGGCCGCCGAGGCCGACCGGTTACGGCGCGCGATGGGGGCCAAGCGTTCCACCGCGAAGATGGAACGGCTGCGCGGCCGGCTCTACGACGGCATGCGCGAGCGGCACGGCATCACCGGCGACGTTGCCGACCGCATCTACGAGAAGCTCTATGCCTTCGCAAATTTCGGTTTCCCCGAAAGTCATTCGCAGAGTTTCGCCGCCCTGGTGTTCTATTCCGCATGGTTCAAGCTGCATCATCCGGCGGCGTTCTGCGCGGGCCTGCTGCGCGCGCAGCCGATGGGGTTCTACTCGCCGCAGTCCCTCGTCGCCGACGCCCGCCGTCACGGTGTCGTGGTCCACGGGCCCGACGTGAACGTGGGCCTCGCCCACGCCACCACCGAGAACCGGGGCCGGGAGGTGCGTCTCGGCCTCGGCGCGGTCCGCCACCTCGGTGACGCGCTCGCCGAACGGATCGTCGCCGAGCGCACGGCGCACGGCCCGTACACGTCGTTCCCGGACCTGTCCCGGCGCGTCGAGCTGAGCACCGCCCAGGCCGAGGCCCTCGCCACGGCCGGCGCCCTCGGGTGCTTCGGCATCACCCGCCGGGAGGCGCTGTGGTCGGCGAGCGCCGCAGCGGCGCAGCGGCCCGACCGGCTACCCGGCGTCGGCGCTTCGACGCAGGCCCCCGCGCTGCCCGGCATGAGCGATGTCGAACTGTCCGCCGCGGACGTGTGGGCGACGGGAGTCTCCCCGGACAGCTACCCCACCCAGTTCCTGCGGCCGCAGCTCGACGCGCTCGGCGTCGTGCCGGCGGCGCGGCTGCTGCAGGTCCCCGACGGGGCCCGGGTGCTCGTGGGCGGCGCGGTCACGCACCGGCAGCGTCCCGCGACCGCCGAGGGCGTGACGTTCCTCAATCTCGAGGACGAGACCGGGATGGTGAACGTGGTGTGCTCCGTCGGCTTGTGGGCGCGGTACCGCACGCTCGCGCACACCGCACCGGCGCTGCTCGTGCGCGGGCGGGTGCAGAACGCGGAGGGAGCGGTGACGGTGGTGGCGGACCGGTTGCAGCGCATGGATCTGCGCATCATCGGAAAGTCCCGCGACTTCCGTTAGCATCCTGCGGCATGCGACGCCCCCTGGTGCTCCTGCTCGCCCTGCTCGCGTGGTTCCTGGCCGGATGCGCCGGAGGCGGCGAGGGGCCGGCTGACGGTGGGCCAGGTGACGGGGCGCCGCCGCAGCCCTCCCTGTCCGACGGCACCCGCGAATCCGCGCCCGCGGACGCGCAGGCCACCGCGCGCAAGGAGATCGTCACCGGGCACCTGGTTCTGCGTGCCGACGATCCGATCGCGGCCGGACGACAGGTGGTGACGCTCGTCGAGGCCGCGGGCGGCCGGGTGGATTCGGTCACCGAGCAGCCGGGCGCCGGCAGCATGCTGACCGTCCGGGTGCCGGCGGACCGGCTCACCGGAACGATCGAGGACATCCGCGGTCTCGGCGAGGTGACCAGCCTGACGACCACCCGCGAGGACGTCACGCTCCAGTACACCGATCTCGAGGCGCGGATCGCGGCCCTGCAGTCGTCGGTGGACCGGCTGCGCGCACTGATGGCCTCGGCCGCGAGCACCGCCGACCTCATCGAGGCCGAGAACGCGCTGGCGCAGCGCCAGGGCGAACTCGACGGCCTCGTCGCCCAGCAGCGCTACCTCGCCGACCAGATCGAGCTGTCCACCCTGACCGTGGACATCTCGGCAGAGCGCCGCGCGGACCGGGACAGCTTCTGGGACGGAGTCCTCGCCGGATGGGACGCGTTGCGCTCGGCGCTGGCCGGGTCGGTGGTCGCTTTGGGGGTGGCGCTACCGTGGGTGGGGTTTCTCGCCGTGTGCGCGGCCGTCGTCTACGTGGTAGTCCGGCTCCTCGCACGGCGCGGCAAACCGGAACCAGCCCCGAACCCGGAGAGGAACGACCAGGATGCGTGAGGTCGGCCTGGCCGCATTGGACACCGCGCTCGCCGCCGGTGCACCCGTCATCGACGTCCGTGAGCGCGACGAGTACCTGCAGGTGCGGGTGCCCGGCGTGACGCTCATCCCGCTCAGCGAGTTCGTCGCCCGCGCCGACGAGATCCCGGACGCCGACACCGTCTATGTGATCTGTGCGGTCGGAGGGCGCAGTTCGCAGGCGGCCAGCTATCTCGCCGGACGCGGCATCAACGCCGTGTCGGTGGCCGGCGGCACCGTGGCGTGGCAGCAGTCCGGCCGCGACATCGAAGCCGGGGTCTGACCGGCCGTCGCCCCGGAGGCGGTCACCCGGTCCCGCGCCGAGCGGCGGGGGAGGGGCCGCGTCGCAGGATCGAGCGGGCGCAGCGCACCACGGTCGGACGGTCGTAGGACACGACGTAGTCGAACTCACGGTCCCCGGCGGGATGCCGATGGTGGGTGCTCACCGCGGAGAGCACGCCCGCGAAGTGGGCCCCGAGGACCACGACGTTCCACTCCGCGGCCAGCGGGTCCGCCGGGTCGAGGGGCGTGTGGACGACGCCGGACTCCACACCGGCCTTCATTCCCACTGCATAGGCGCCGGCGTGGGCGACGCCCCCGGCCATGCCCGACCAGCGGGATCGGGTGGAGGCGCAGAAGTGGTCGAGGTGCCGGAACGTGCCGAGCACCAGGGTGTCCGGACCGGCGGTGGCGGCGTGAGCTTCCAGGGTGGCGGTCATCCGGGCCAGCAGATGCTCGGTGCTGCGCACCGGGACGCGGCCGGACGCCACGGTGGCGTAGGGGGTCGGCGTCTCCACGTCGGGTGTGCTCCACGTCGGGCTCGGCGGGAAACGCTCGGCGGGCTCGGCTCGCAGCGCCGGCGGATACAGCCGGCCGAGGCCGTGGGTGGCCCCGAGTTCGAGTGCCCGCCGCCGGTGCCGGAGTGAGTCGACCCCGTCGGCCACCAGGACAGCGCCCGTACGTTCGACGTGCGCGGCCACGGCATGGAGGGTGGGCGCGACGTCGCTGTCCGCCCGCCGCGTCAGCATCCCGGACGCGAGGATCACGATCTCCGGTTCGAGCAGCGCGAGCAGCGCCGAGGCCCGCGGATCGGCCCCCACCTCGTCGACCGCCACGAGCCGCCCGGCGCGGCGGGATTCGGCGGCCGCGCGCACGGCGTGGCCGAGGGCGTCGCGCGCGCCGGAGTCCGGTCCGAGGTGGACGGGGACGAGTACGGAGACGTCGGCGGCCGGAACCGCGCGGTGGGGCGGCCGGCGGCGGGGGGACGGCCCGGACGCGCGTACCAGTGATGCCGCGAGCAGTCCGTCGTCGAGGCGCCGGATCGGTACTTCGACGGCGTCGAGCGTTTCCACCTCGTCGCCGTCAGATCGCGGCGGCGACGACCGCCACCGCACCTGCGACGATGGCCGTGAGGGCGACGGCCAGCAGCGCGGAGCCGGCCACCGCCACGGCGGCGAGCGCACCCACGACCGTGACGCCGCCGGCGAGGATCATGCCTGCGTGCGGGCCGTCGAGCAGCGCCGAGGGGCCCTTCGGGCGGTGGGGGATCCGTGGTGCCGTCATCTCTGTTCTCCGAGTCGTTCGCCCGACAGCCGGTCGGCGAGCGTGTCGCCGGGTGTACCGGAGCGGTGCGAGTCCCGAGCATCCCCGTCGCCGGTGTCGAGCCCGACGCAGGAAGATCACGGAAGTGTAACGATGTATAACGAATTGATACGAAGTCCGATCTTCCTGCAACGCAAGGAAAAACGAACCCGGCGACGGGAGGGTGGGATGTCTACAGTCGTTCGTATGACTGCGACGACGGGCTCGCCGACGCCCCCGAAGCGCGCGCCGGACGCGGGGACCGAGGGGTCCGGCCCGGTCGGGGACGACCGCCTCCGGCCCCTCCTGGTCCGGGTCGCGGGAAAGGACCGTGCCGCCTTCGCGGCGCTCTACGACCTCACCGTCGCACAGGTGCACGGCATCGTCCTCCGAGTCGTGCGCGGCGGCACCGACGCCGAGGACGTCACCCGCGAGGTGTTCGAGCAGGTGTGGCACACGGCCGACCGCTATGCCCCACAGGTCGGGTCCCCCCTGGCCTGGCTGTCGGCGCTCGCGCACCGCCGGGCCGCCGACCGGATCCGCTCACGGGCCGGCCGGCCGCACGCCGGGGTCCCGGCCGCGGCCGAGGCGACGCCGCCCGGGTGCGGGCACGGTGAGCCGCTGTATCTCGCCTACTACGAGGGAATGACCTGCGGGCAGATCGCCGAGCGCCTCGATCTGCCCGTCGCGACGGTCCGGGCCCGCATCCGGGCCGGTGTGGCCCGGATGCGGGCCACCGCCACGGACGTGCCCGCCGGCTGACGGCCTATGGGGTCAGCGCCGGCAGCACCGCGCCGAGGACATGCGGCATCCAGGGCGCGAACACCTGCGGGGTCTGTTCCACCTCGCGTACCACCTCGGCGAGGGACTGGAACCGCACCTCGGCCACTTCGCTCGGAACGGGACGAGGAGCCGTGGTGACGCGTCCGACGACCACGTGGTCGAACTCGTGCTCCATCAGCGACGAGTCCGGATCGTGGGCGGAGTAGACGACCGAGGCCACCTCCTGCAGGTCCGACGGGCGCACGCCCAGTTCGTCCCAGCTGCGCCGGGCCGCGGCGTCGAGCACGCTCTCGCCCGGCAGCGGATGTCCGCAGCAGCTGTTGGCCCACAGGCCGGCGAAGTGGTACTTGTCCAGGCTTCTGCGCTGCAGCAGCACGTTGTCGTCGGCATCGAGCAGGAATGCCGAGAATGCGCGATGCAGCGGGGCCGGGGGGCGGTGCGCCGCCACCTTCTCGGCCGTCCCGACTTCCCGACCGTCGCGGTCGACCAGCACGACTAGAGTCACGACGTCTCACCTCCCCGTTCCACGTTCCCACAGTTGCGGCGTTTCCCCACGACGAGGCTCCGCACGCGGCGTCGGTGGGCATTCGGAGCGGCCACCGGAGTGGATGGGTTCGCTGCCGGACCGGCTCAGACCGCGCCCGCGAAGCCGTGCTGGCGCCACGCCTCGTACGTGACCACCGCCGCCGCGTTCGACAGGTTCAGCGAGCGCCGGCCCGGCAGCATCGGAATCCGCACCGTGGCGGTGACGTGCGGGTCGGCGAGCACCTCGTCGGACAGTCCGGTCGGTTCCGGCCCGAAGAGGAACACGTCACCGGGCCGGTACTCGAGCGCGGCGTACGACACGCTCGCGTGCGCGGTGAACGCGTACACCCGCTCCGGCCGCAGCGCGGCCCAGGCGGCCTCGAGGTCCTTGTGCACGGACACCGACGCCAGATCGTGGTAGTCCAGGCCGGCGCGCCGCAGCTTGGGTTCGGAGAGATCGAATCCGAGCGGCTCCACCAGATGCAGCTCGCATCCGGTCCCGGCGACCATGCGGATCGCATTGCCTGTGTTGGGCGGGATACACGGCTCGTGGAACATCACTCGGAACACCGATCCAGCTTGCCAGTCGGTGTCTCCGGGTCGTTCGCCGGCAGCCGCTCCCGGGTCGGACCGTCGCGCGCGGCCGTCCGGCCGAGTCGCCGATGCGGCGTGCCCGGCCCGGGGCGGGACCGGCTGTGGTGAGGCTGTCTCCGCCCCGGCTGGACGACCTGAGACAATGGCGGTCGTGACTGCGACGATCCTGGACGGCAAAGCGACCCGCGACGAGATTTTCGAGGACCTGAAGGCCCGCGTGGCCGCGCTGAAGGCGAAGGGCATCACCCCCGGCCTCGGCACCGTTCTCGTCGGCGACGACCCGGGATCCGCGGCGTATGTGCGCGGCAAGCACAACGACTGCGCCAAGGTCGGCATCACCTCCATCCGCCGCGACCTGCCCGCCGCCACGACGCAGGAGGAGCTCGAGGCTGTCATCGACGAGCTGAACGCCGACCCCGCCTGCACCGGCTACATCGTGCAGCTGCCGCTCCCGAAGCACCTCGACGAGAACGCCGCGCTCGAGCGGATCGACCCCGACAAGGACGCCGACGGGCTGCACCCGATCAACCTCGGGCGCCTCGTCCTCGGCAAGGAGGCGGCGCTGCCGTGCACCCCGCGCGGCATCGTGCACCTGCTGCGCCGCTACGAGGTCCCGATCGCGGGTGCCCACGTGGCCGTCGTGGGCCGCGGCGTCACCGTCGGCCGGCCGATCGGGCTGCTGCTCACCCGGCGCAGCGAGAACGCCACCGTGACCCTCTGCCACACCGGCACGAAGGATCTCGCCGCGGAGGTGCGGCGCGCGGACATCGTCGTCGCCGCCGCCGGTGTGCCGGGACTGATCACCGCCGACATGGTCAAGCCGGGTGCGGCGGTCCTGGACGTGGGTGTGAGCCGGACGCCGGAGGGCCTGCGCGGCGACGTCGCCGACGACGTCCGAGAGGTCGCCGGGTTCCTCTCGCCCAATCCCGGCGGCGTCGGCCCCCTGACCCGTGCGTTCCTGCTGGCGAACGTGGTCGAGCGAGCCGAACAGCTCGCCGGCCGCTGACCCGGTGGTGCAACTGGCCGGCGCGGAGCGCTGGGTGCGTCTGGCCCGGCGGAATCTGCCGCTGCTGGCGGTGACGGTCGTCATCGCCGCGGCGGTGATCCTCGTCGTGGCGGATCGGTGGCGCCGCGGTGCGTTCGTCTTCGGCAGCGCCACCCTGCTCGCCGGCCTGCTGCGCCTGTGGGTGCCCGAGGACCTGGTCGGCGTGCTCGCCGTGCGCAGCCGGACCTTCGACGTGTCCGCGCTCCTCGTGGTGGGCGGTCTCATCATCGCCCTGGCGGTCTCGATCGATCCTCTCGGCACCGGCTGAACCGCCGGGCCTCGGCGGCCCGGCGGCACGCGATCCTCAGCCCCGCGCGAGGGTGACGAGCTCGGACAGGAGCTTGGCGACGGCGTCGGCCTCGGTGAGGAAGCCGTCGTGACCGTCCCGGGACTCGAGGACACGCAGCCCGTCGCAGCCGGGCAGCCCGTCGGCGATCTCCTGCTGCAGCCGCAGCGGGTACAGGCGGTCGGAGTCCACGCCGGCGACGATCGTCGGCACCGGGGTGGATCCGAGCGCGGCGGCCACGCCGCCCCGGCCGTGCCCGACGTCGTGCCGGTTCATCGCCTGGGTGAGCGCCACGTAGGTACCGGGATCGAAGCGGGCGACGAGCTTGTCGGCCTGGTGCTCCAGGTAGCTCTGCACCGCGTATCGGCCACCGTTCCAAGGGTTTTCACTCCCCTGGGGGGAGTTGGCGAAGCGGGTGTCGAGCTCGCCCTCGGTCCGGTACGTCAGGTGCGCGATCCGCCGGGCGATGCCCAGTCCGGCCCGCGGCACCCGTCCGGTTCCGTAGTAGTCCCCGCCTTGCCAGTCCGGGTCGGCGGTGATTGCGGCGATCTGCGTGGTCTGGGTGCCGATCTGGTCGGCGGTGGCGCGGGCGCCCACCGCCAGGACCAGGGCCGCCCGCACCCGTTCCGGATATCCGACGATCCATTCGAGCGTCCGCATGCCGCCCATGGACCCTCCGGTCACGGCGGCGAACCTGTCGATGCCGAGCGCGTCGGCGAGGGCGACCTCGGCGGCGACCTGGTCGCGCACCGTGATGCCGGGGAACCGGGAGCCCCACGCCTTGCCGTCCGGGGCGGTCGAACCGGGCCCGGTGGTGCCGCGGCAGCCGCCCAGCACGTTCGTCGCCACGACGCACCACCGGTCGGTGTCGATCGGCGCACCGGGACCGACCATCCCGGACCACCAGCCCGGCGACGGGTGCTCGGGCCCGGCGGGGCCGGTCACGTGCGAGTCCCCGGTGAGGGCGTGTTCGACGAGGACGACGTTGTCGCGGGTCGGCGACAGCCTGCCCCACCGTTGCACCGCCACCGTCACGTCGGGCAGGGTCGCGCCGCTCTCCAGCGCCAGCGGCCCGATGTCGACCGTGCCCAGACGGCCGTCCTCCGGCGGCAGCTCCACGTGGCGCCGGTCGACGCGCGCCGTCAAGACGCGACCGCCTCGAGGCCGGTGGTGATGTCGGCGAGGATGTCGTCGATGCCTTCGATGCCCACGGCGAGGCGGACCTGGCCGGGGGTGACGCCGGCGGCGAGTTGCTCGGTGGCGGTGAGCTGGGAGTGGGTGG
>NZ_JAALEG010000007.1 GCF_011058165.1 Rhodococcus aetherivorans | reverse complement strand
GCCTAGTTCGGGCGGGCCACCGAGCTTGTCCGCCAGGCACGCCGTGAACTGCTCGATGATCTTGCCGCCGACGTCGGAGATCATGCCCCGCCCGAACTGGGCGGGCTTGCCGGTGATGGACAGGTCGGTCACGACGGTGCCCTCGGTGCGGTCGCCGTCGCCGACGAGGGTGATCGTGAACGTCGCGTTCACGGTGCCGTTGCCGCGCGAGTCCTTCGCGGCGGCCTCCATGACCGCGCGGCGGGCCTGCTCGTCGGTCTCGACGAACTCCCCGGTGCCCTTGTACAGCAGCTGTACCGGTCCCATCTTGATCTTCACCGTGCCGGTGAAGGTGTTGCCGTCGACGCCGGTGAGGGTGGCGCCGGGCATGCAGGGTGCCACCTTCTCGGGGTCGAGCAGTGCCGTCCACACCTCGTCGATGGGTGCCGGCACGGACATGTGGTGTTCGAGTTGCATGGTTCGTCTCCAGTGTGTGCTCAGGCGACGTCCGCTGCCGTTGCCACGGCACGGCGCGTGAGCACCCGCGCGAGCTGGCGGCGGTAGTCGGCGTCGGCGTTGCCGTCGCTCATGGGTGAGGTGCCCTCGGTGGCCTGCTCGGCGGCGGCACGGACGGTGTCCGCCGTCGCGGGCTGCCCGACGAGGGCCTGCTCGACGGCGTGCGCCCGCACGGGCACGGCCGCCATGTTCGTCAGCGCCACCCGGGCCTGACGGATCGTGCCGCCGTCCGTCTGCACGGTGGCGGCGACCGCGACGATCGACCAGGCGTGGGCCACCCGGTTGAACTTCTCGTACCGCGCCGCCCATCCCGTGAGCTTGGGGATCCGCACCTCGACGAGGATCTCCTCGGGCTGCAGGGTGGTGGTGAAGTAGTCGTCGAAGAACTCCGCGACGGGGATGCTGCGCCGCCCCGACGGTCCGGCCGCGACGAGGGTGGCCTCGAGGGCGAGCACCGGCGCGCCGAGATCCCCGGCCGGATCGGCGTGGGCCAGGGCCCCACCGAGGGTGCCGCGGTGCCGGATCTGCGGGTCGGCCACCGTGCTCGTGGCTTCGGCGAGCAGCCGCGCGTGTTCACGCACGAGCGGATCGTGGATCACGTCGTGGTGGGTGGTCATCGCGCCGATCACGAGGTCGCCGCCGTCCTCGCGCACCCCCCGCAGGTCGGGGACGCGCCCGAGGTCGACGAGCGTGGTGGGGGCGGCCAACCGCAGCCGCAGCACCGGCATCAGGCTCTGCCCGCCGGCGATGATCTTGGCGTCCTCCCCGGCCGCGGCCAGCGCGGCGACGGCCTCGTCGATGGTGGTGGGCGCGACGTAGTCGAACGTCGACGGAATCATCGGGCGCCTCCCTGAGCCGATTGCCGAGCTGATTCGACGGCGTGCCACACCCGCATCGGGGTGCACGGCATCTCGATGTCCCGCACGCCGAGGTGGCGCACGGCGTCGAGGACGGCGTTGACCACCGCCGGCGTGGAGGCGATCGTGCCGGACTCGCCGACCCCCTTGACGCCCAGCGGGTTTCCGGTGGCGGGGGTCTCGGTGCGGTCGGTGGTGAACGTCGGCAGGTCCGCGGCCGACGGCAGCAGGTACTCGGCGAACGAACCGCTGAGCAGGGTGCCGGACTCGTCGTGGACGGCCTCCTCGTACAGGGCCTGCGCGATGCCCTGGGCGAGGCCGCCGTGCACCTGCCCCTCCACGATGAGCGGGTTCACGACGTGCCCGACGTCGTCGACGCACACGTACGAGCGGATGCGCACCTGCCCGGTCTCGGTGTCCACCTCGGCGGCGCACAGGTGCGTGCCGTGCGGGAACGAAAAGTTGTCCGGGTCGTAGGTGGCCTCGGAATCCAGGTTCGGCTCGATGCCTTCGGGCAGGTCGGCCGCGGTGAACACCGCGAGCGCGATGTCGCTCATGCCCACGGCCTTCTCGGTACCCCGGACCCGGAACCGGCCCTCGGCGAACTCGAGGTCGTCCTCCGAGCACTCCATCATGTGCGCCGCGATCGGGCGGGCCTTCGCGATCACCTTCTCCGCGGCCTTGACCACGGCCATACCGCCGACGGCGAGGGACCGGGATCCATAGGTGTCCAACCCCTTCGGCGAGGTCTGCGTGTCGCCGTGCAGCACCTCGATGTCCTCGAACGGCACTCCGAGCCGGTCGGCGACGATCTGGCTCCACGCCGTCTCGTGGCCCTGCCCGTGCGACGACGAACCGGTGACCACCTCCACCCGGCCGGTGGGCAGCATGCGGATCGCGGCGTGCTCCCAGCCGCCCGCCCCGTAGTTGAGCGAGCCGAGTACCCGCGACGGCGCCAGGCCGCACATCTCGGTGAAGGTCGACACCCCGATGCCGAGCTGGACCGGGTCCTGCCGGCGGCGGCGTTCCTCCTGCTCGCGGCGCAACTCGTCGTACCGGAACAGATCGCGGGCCTTCGCGGTGGCCGCCTCGTAGTTGCCCGAGTCGTACGTCAGGCCCGCGACGGTGTCGAACGGGAACTCCTCGTGCCGGATCCAGTTCTTGGCGCGCAGCTCGAGCGGATCCATCGACAGCTCGGCGGCGAGCTCGTCCATGATCCGTTCGATCCCGAACGTCGCCTCCGGCCGGCCCGCCCCGCGGTAGGCGTCGGTGGGCACCTTGTTGGTGAACACGTTGGTGCACGAGAAGTGGTAGGCGTCGAACTTGTAGATGCCGTTGAACATGAACGCGCCCAGGATCGGTACGCCCGGGGTGACGAGCCTCAGGTAGGCGCCCATGTCGGCGAGCAGCTCGACCTTCAGGCCGACGACGGTGCCGTCGCGGCGCGCGGCGAGGGTGAGCTTCTGGATCTGGTCGCGGCCGTGATGCGCCGCGACCATCGACTCGCTGCGGGTCTCGGTGTACTTGACCGGTTTCCCGAGCCGGCGCGCGACGAGCAGTGCGAGCAGTTCCTCCGGGGTCACCTGCAGCTTGCCGCCGAAACCACCGCCGACGTCCGGTGCGATCACCCGCAGCTTGTGCTCGGGGATGCCCAGCGTCATCGCCAGCATGATCTTGAGGATGTGCGGGATCTGCGTGGCCGACCACACGGTGATCTGCGGCCCGGTCGGGTCGACGACGACGGAGCGCGGTTCCATGAACGCCGGGATGAGCCGCTGCTGCCGGAACGTGCGCTCGACGACGACCTCGGCGTCGCGGATGGCCTGCTCGACGTCGCCGCCGGTGCCGGCCTCGGCGGAGTCGAACGTCCAGGTGGCGCTGACGTTGGTGCCGAGGTCCGGGTGCACGAGGTCGGCGCCGTCGCGGGCGGCGGTCGCCAGGTCGAGGACCACGGGCAGCTCGTCGTAGTCCACGTCGATCGCCTCGAGGGCGTCGTGGGCCTCGTAGGCGCTGCGCGCGACGACGAGGGCGACGGCCTCCCCGGCGAAGTTGACCGTGTCGACGGCCAGGGACGGCGCGGGCGGGATCTTCATATCGGGGGTGATCACCCACGCGCACGGCAGGCTGCCCTGCTCCGGCGAGGCGTCCGCGCCGGTGAGCACCGCCACCACGCCGGGTCTCTGCCGTGCTTCCGACGTGTCGATCGAGGTGATGCGGGCGTGGGCGAACGGGCTGCGCAGGATCGCCATGTGCAGCATCCCGGGGAGGACGAGGTTGTCGGTCCAGCGGGTGCGCCCGGTGACGAGGTGCTCGTCCTCCTTGCGCCGCCGCGACTGGCCGATCTCGGGTTCGACGGTGCTGGTCATCGCCCGCCTCCTGCCGTCGTGTTGTCCGTCTGCAGTTCGGCGGCCCGGGCCTTCTGCGCCGCGTCCAGCGCCGCCCGCACGATGTTCTGGTAGCC
This sequence comes from Rhodococcus aetherivorans, assembly GCF_011058165.1. Classification (GTDB taxonomy): domain Bacteria; phylum Actinomycetota; class Actinomycetes; order Mycobacteriales; family Mycobacteriaceae; genus Rhodococcus; species Rhodococcus aetherivorans. The sequence goes on along the minus strand of NZ_JAALEG010000007.1, from coordinate 127,852 downwards.
GGTGCAGCGGCACAGGTTGCCCTCGAGACCCAGCCGCACCTCGTGCTCGTCGGGATCGGGGTTCTCCTCGAGCAGGTCGATCGTCGACATGATCATGCCGGGCGTGCAGTAGCCGCACTGCAGTGCGTGGTTGTCGTGGAATGCCTGCTGGACGGGGTGCAGCACGCCGTCGCGGGACAGGCCTTCGACGGTCGTGACCTCCGCACCGTCGGCCTGCACGGCGAGCACCGAGCAGGATTTGACGCTGCGGCCGTCGAGGTGCACGGTGCAGGCACCGCAGTTGCTGGTGTCGCAGCCCACCACGGTGCCGACCTTGCCGAGCCGGTCGCGCAGGTAGTGCACGAGCAGCAGCCTCGGTTCCACCTCGTCCGTGTAGGTCGTCCCGTCGACGGTGACAGTGATGCGCATCGGGCCTCCAATGCCGGGAACATCCGGGATCCAAGATCGTCGAGAAGTGTTCACTGACACTGTGCTCCAACGATGACCACCGAATACGCCGATTCGCCGAATCGGTGGCGGAACAACCTCGTTCCCGCGCGGGTGGCGGCGGGACGGGGGAATCCGACTCGCGAAGCCGACCCGCGGCAGGGCATTTTCGGTCCGCGTGCGGGGTACCCCCCGGGCATGGATCAGTCCGAAACTCCCCTGCTGGATGCACTGGATCAGTACCACCGGCTCGACCGTTACGGCTTCTCTCCGCCCGGCCACCGCCAAGGCCGCGGTGCCGACCCGCGGGTGAAGAAGGTCCTCGGGCTCGACACGTTCCGCTCGGACGTGCTCGCCTCGGGCGGCCTCGACGACCGGAAGTCGGGCAACGGCTACCTGTCGCGGGCCGAGCAGCTCATGGCCGAGGCGGTCGGAGCGGAGCAGGCGTTCTTCTCCACCTGCGGCAGCTCCCTGTCGGTGAAGGCCGCGATGATGGCGGTGGCGGGCAACGATCCGGGGGGACTGCTCGTCGGCCGGGACTCGCACAAGTCGATCGTCGCCGGGCTGATCTTCAGCGGCGTCACGCCCCGCTGGATCACACCCCGGTGGGACGAGGAGATGCACTTCTCCCATCCGCCGTCGCCGGACCAGGTGCGCGCGACGTGGGAGAAGTACCCGGATGCGGCCGGCGCGCTGATCGTCAGCCCGAGCCCCTACGGCACGTGCGCGGACCTCGAGGGCATCGCGAAGGTCTGCCACGAGCGGGGCAAGCCCCTCATCGTCGACGAGGCGTGGGGCGCGCACCTGCCGTTCCACGACGACCTGCCCACCTGGGCCATGGACGCCGGCGCCGACATCTGCGTGGTCAGCGTCCACAAGATGGGTGCCGGATTCGAGCAAGGATCGGTGTACCACCTACAAGGCGACCTGGTGGACGGGGCGCACCTGTCGGCCTGTGCCGACCTGCTGATGACCACGAGCCCGAACGTGATGATCTACTCGGCCATCGACGGGTGGCGCCGGCAGATGGTCGAGCACGGCGCCGAGTTGCTCGGTGACGCACTGCAGCTGGCTCGGCGTACCCGCGACCGGATCGCCGCGATCGACGGGCCGACCGTCCTCGAGGACCGGTTGCTCGGCGAGGAGGCCTCGCACGATCTCGATCGGCTGCAGATCCTCCTGGACGTGAGCGAACTCGGCGTCTCCGGCTATCAGTGCAGCGACTGGCTGCGCGAGCACTGCCGGCTCGACCTCGGCATGACCGATCACCGGCGCATCCTGGCCACCCTCTCCATGGCGGACGACGAGGGCACCACGGACCGGCTCGTCGCGGCGCTCGAGTCGCTGTCGCAGGCCGCGGAGTCGTTCGATCCGCCGCCGAAGATGTATCTGCCGAGCCCCGGCGAGCTGCAGCTCGACTCGGTGATGTCGCCGCGCGACGCGTTCTTCGGCAGGGCGGAGATGGTCGACGCGGGCCGGGCCGCCGGGCGCATCGCGGCCGAGCAGATCACCCCCTATCCGCCGGGCATTCCCGCCGTCGTGCCGGGTGAGCGGCTCGACGACGCCGTCGTCGACTACCTGCGCAGCGGCGTGAACGCCGGGATGGTGATTCCCGACGCGACCGACACCTCGCTCGAGAAGTTCCGGGTCGTCGCCGAGGGCTGAGCGCGGCCGCCCCGGGCAGCTCCTACTGCCCGGGAACCGCGCTGTCCTCGTGGGCGTGGATCGGGCCCTCGGTGCGGGCGAGGTGCTCACCCCGGCCACCCCATTTCAGCGCGATGATCTCCGCCGCGATCGACACCGCGGTCTCCTCCGGAGTGCGCGCCCCCAGATCCAGGCCGATCGGGGAGCACAGCCGCGCCAGCTCGTCCTCCGTCATCCCCGCTTCGCGCAGGCGCGCCAACCGGTCCTCGTGCGTCCGCCGCGACCCCATGGCACCGACGTACGCCAGGTCGAGCCGCAATGCCACCTCGAGCAGCGGCACGTCGAACTTCGGGTCGTGGGTGAGCACCGTGACGACCGTGCGCGAGTCGACGCGCCCCGCGGCCGCCTCGGCGGCGAGGTAGCGGTGCGGCCAGTCCACGACCACCTCGTCGGCGGCCGGGAACCGGGCGGCGGTGGTGAACACGCCCCGCGCGTCGCACACCGTCACGCGGTAGCCGAGGAACGAGCCGAGCTGTGCCATGGCGGCCGCGAAGTCGATGGCGCCGAACACCAGCAACCGCGGCGGCGGCTGGAACGAGTGGACGAACACCGACATGCCCTCGCCGCGGCGCTGCCCGTCCGGCCCGTAGTGCAGCGTCGCGGTCCGGCCCGCGGCGAGCAGACCCCGCGTGTCGTCGGCGACGGCGTCGTCCGCCCGCGCCGACCCCAGCGCCCCGTGCGCGCGATCCGGCCACACCGCCATGCGCCGACCAACCCACGCCGGATCGGGATGCTCGGTGACGGTGGCGACCGCGACGGGTTCCCCGGCCCGCACCGACGCGACGACCTCGCCCAGCTCGGGGAATCCGGCGACGTCCACCCGTTCGACGAACACGTCGATGATGCCGCCGCAGGTGAGCCCGACGGCGAAGGCGTCGTCGTCGGACACGCCGTACCGCTGCAACACGGGCACACCGTCCTCGATCACCTGCTGGGCGAGCTCGTACACGGCGCCCTCCACGCAACCGCCGGAGACGCTGCCGGTCACGGTGCCGTCGCCGGCGACGAGCATCGCCGCGCCCGGTGCGCGCGGCGCGGAACGGAACGTCGAGACCACGGTTCCCAAGGCGACGGTGTCGCCGGCCCGGTAGCGACGGTCGAGTTCGTCGAGAACCTCACGCACGGTGGACCTCCTCCAGCAGTTCCTGCAGCGTCGCGAGGCTGTGCCCGGCGAGCAGACGGTCGAGATGCGGCAGGGCGGCCGCGATGCCGGACTGCACCGGCTCGTACCCGGCCGCCCCGGCGTGCGGGTTGACCCACAGCACGGCGCGGGCGAGGCGGCGCAGCTGGGCGAGCTGCTCGGCGAGCAGGCCGGGATCGCCGCGTTCCCAGCCGTCCGAGAAGATCACCACGACGGCACCGCGCGCGAGCCCACGACGGCCCCACCGGTCCAGGAACGCCCGCAGGGTCTCGCCGAGCCGGGTGCCGCCCGCCCAGTCGGGGACCGCCCGGCCCGCCGCGGCGAGGGCGAGTTCCGGGTCGCGGGCCCGCAGCGCGCGCGACAGCCGCGTCAGGCGTGTGCCGAGGGAGAACACCTCGGTGTGGGCGGGATCGGCGCGGGTCACCACGTGCGCGAACCGCAGCAGCGCGTCCGCGTAGGGGCTCATCGATCCGGAGACGTCGAGCAGCAGCACCACCCGGCGCGCACGGGTCGCCTTGCCGTGCCGGCTCGGCCGGACGGGCTCGCCCCCGGCCGCGAGCATCCGGCGCACCGTGCGGCGCGGGTCGATGCGGCCCCGGCGCGACGGGCGCAGCCGCATCGCCGGGCGGGTGGGCGGTCGCGGATGCAGCGTGGCGATCAGCTCGGCGAGGTGCGCCCGCTCGGCGTCGGACAGTTCCGCGATGTCGCGACGGCGGAGCACGTCGGCGTCGTCCGCGGCGACCCGCAGTTCCGGACCCTCCCCGGCGGTCTCGTCACCCCCCGTGGATGTGAGTCCGGCGATGCGGGCCCGACGCGGGGTGCGGGTCTGCGGCGACGTCACGCCGGGTGCCGTTCCCCCGAACCAGCTTTCGAACGCGAGGTCGTAGCGGGGGATGTCGTCGGGGTCGTGGCACAGGGTGGCACGTCCGGTCCAGTACACCTGCCGGCGGTCGCCGAGGTCGATCTCGCGCAGGGCGCGCACGTAGGCCTCGGCGGCGTCCGAGGCGACGGGCAGGCCGGCCGCGGCGAGGGCGCGGGTGAACCCGGCGATCCCGACGAGGGGACCTCCGACGTCCGCGGCCGTCGTCATCGCGGGCCTCACCCCGTCAGGAGCCGGTCGAGCCCGGTGCGGACCACCCGGTCGAGGTCCTCCCGGTACTTGAGGACGGCGCCCAGCGTCGCGGCCGCGGTCGTCGCGTCGAGCACGTCGCGGTCGAGTTCGCGCAGCGCTCGGGCCCAGTCCAGCGACTCGGCGACGCCGGGCGGCTTGAGCAGATCCATCCCGCGCATGGTCTGCACCGCGTGGGCGACCTGCTCCGCGAGGTGTTCGGCGATGCCCGGGATGCGGCGGCGCAGGATCTCCACCTCCCGCGCGAGGTCGGGATGTTCGAGCCAGTGGTACAGGCAGCGGCGTTTGAGGGCGTCGTGCACCTCGCGGGTGCGGTTGGAGGTGAGCACCACCAGCGGCGGCGTCCGCGCCCGCACCTGCCCGAGCTCGGGAATGGTGACGGCGTTCTCGTCCAGCACCTGCAGCAGGAACGCCTCGAACTCGTCGTCGGCCCGGTCGATCTCGTCGACGAGCAGCACGCACGGCGCGTCGGTGAGCGCCTGCAGCAGGGGCCGCGCCAGCAGGAACCGCTCGGTGTACAGCGAGCGTTCCGCCTCCTCGGCCTCCAGGTGGCCGCCGCTCGCGGCCTCGAGGGTGCGCAGGTGCAGCAACTGCCGGGGGAAGTCCCAGTCGTAGAGGGCCTGGGACGCATCGATGCCCTCGTGGCACTGCAACCGGATCAGCGGCAGGGCCAGCGCGTCGGCGAGGGCAATGGCCAGCGATGTCTTGCCGGTGCCGGGTTCCCCCTCGCAGAACAGCGGGCGGCCCATGCGCAGCGCCAGGAAGGCGACCGTTGCGAGGCCGTCGTCGGCGAGATAGCCCGTCGTGTCCAGCGCCCGCGCCAGCTCCTCCGGTGAGCCGATCGCCGCCGATGCCGTCATGCTGCGAGCCTATGGCAGCGCCGCTGCCGTGGCGTCCTTTCGGAGCTCCGGAAGTCCGGAAAGGCACCATTGCCTCGACGTGCAGCCGGGGCCCTGCCTCGACCCGGCCGGCTCGGGCCTGATGTGCTCCCTCGTCGAGTTGTGTGCCACGACCGGCCGGAATCGGGACCATGTCTGCAAGGCCTTGCGGTCGACACTGACACCGACGGTGGTGCGACCCCGTGCGTCGGCCGCCGAAATTCGGACCGAAGGTTGTGGCCGCGCTGGTGTTTGGTGGGCGGTGCTCGCGATGCCGTCAGGCAAGCGTCTGGCCCCGATCCTGAGCGATCTGGTGCCCGTGTTGCGGTCGTTCCCGGAACCGGACATCCGCGACGGGACCACCGTCCTGCTCAGGGGATGCCCGCGGCGACGATCGACCGACGACTCGCCGTCGTGGGATCACCGCGCGACTGGGCCGTCGAGGGAGGTCAGTGTCGCGGTGAGTCCGGTGAACAGGATGTCGAGGCCGCGTTCGAGTTCCGCGGCGCCGTCGTAGGACGCCAGTACCGGTGCGAGGCCGCGCAGGAGGGGGAAGTCGCCGATCGGTAGGCGGTGCAGTCCCAGGCGTAGCAGATCGTCGTGCTCGTCGGGTCGTTCGACGAGTTCCTGGAGCTCGCTGAGGACGTGACCGTGGAGGAATCCGAACAAAGCCCGGTAGACGTGCAGGGCATCAGTCGCGGTGAAGCCGGCCCGGGTGAGCAAGGTGAGGATGTCTTCCAGCGGGCGCAGTGTTCCCAGCGGCCGCAGTCCGAGGGGCGTCGCCAGGGGCCGGGTGACCAGGAGCGGGACAACGTGGGGATGGTCGAGCGCCAACCGGCGGAAGCCCCGGGCGACCTCCCGGAGTTGAGTTACCCAGTCGCCGTCGTCGGTGTCGACCTCGAGCTGTTCGAGGACGTTCTCGGCGACGGCGTCGAGGAGAGCGGCCTTGTTCGGGGCGTGACGGTAGAGGGTCATCGGGTCGCGGTCGAGGGCTTTGCCGAGGCGACGCATGGACAGTGCGTCGATTCCGTCGCGGTCGATGATCTCGAGTGCGGCCGTCAGGATTCGCTGTCGGGTGATCGGGCCGCCGTCCGGGACCCGACCCTTGCCGGAGCGGGGCGTGCGATCAGCGGGGGCCTTGGCCATCACAAACACTTCCTTCACTCATTGCCTCCCACCGTAGGCCTTTACCGTAGGTCTTGGCAGTAGACCTACAGTGTTGACATACGGTGGATTTCGGCGTTGACTGAGTCTCACGACGTAGGCCCGGGAGGCCGCCATGATCATCATCTTCGGACTCATCGTCCTTCTCGCCGCCGTGATTGTCGGACTCACCGGCGTGCTGAGCAACAGCGGTGACGGGCACGCCGTGACCGACGGGTTTGCCGTGTTCGGCTATCACGTCACCGGCTCCACCGGCACGCTGTTCCTCTACGGCATCGTCGTCGGCGCAGTAGGGCTCATCGGGCTCAGCATGCTCCTTGCCGGCGCCCGGCGCACCTCCCGGCGTGGCCGTGTCGCCCGCCACGACCTGACAGAATCCCGCCGCGAAACAGCGGATGCGTACCAGGATCGGGACCGCCTCGCCGAACAGCGCGAGATGGCCTCCGCGAACCCGGATACAGTCGACAGGACACCGCACGGGACGAACCACCGCGACCAGCACGACGGGCGACGTGACTGGCGACACCCGTTCGGTCACCGAACAGGTCAAGCCACCGTGCGCCACGGCGTCACACACTGACGGTCGGCCCGGTACCGATTCATCCACGACCGGCGCGTCCGCGCCGGCGAAACACCAGAGGAAGATGAACCCGTCATGAGTATGCGTACAAAGTTCGCGCATTCGGCCGAGGCCGCCAAGGGCTCGGTGAAGAAGGTGTTCGGCAGGGCCACCCGGAATCGCAGCCTCGAAGCCGAAGGACGGGCCGACCAGGTCAAGGGCAACCTCAAGCAGTCCGGCGCCAAGATCAAGGACGCCTTCAAACACTAGATTCCGCTTCTCGCGTCGGTGCGCCGTGTGCTGCCCGGCGCACCGGCTGCCGTCCGCACAAGCAAGACAACCCGAAATCAGTTGGTCCTCATGATCGTTCTCGGAATCATCCTCGCCATCGTCGGCGTGGTCATCAGCCTGCCCATCCTGTTGTATGTCGGGGTCGCGCTCATCCTCATCGGAGTGGTCCTGGCGATCATGGGGTCGATGGGCCACGCGGTGGCAGGCCGACGCCACTACTACTGACCCGGCCCTGAGGCCGCACCGGGCGCCGCCCCCACCCGGCGTTCCGGGTGGGGCTCGTCCGGAACCTGGAGCGCACCATGGCCATCTCCGATATCAAGGAATACGCACACCTCACCGACGAGGACGTCGAGGCACTCAGCGACGAGCTCACCAGCATTCGCCATGACGTCACCGAGTCGCTCGGTGAGGCCGATGCCGCCTACATCCGCCGCACCATCGGCCTCCAGCGGCTACTGGATACCGCTGCGCGGCTGGTGATCTACGGCACCAGGGGCCCGGTGGGCTGGGTCCTCGGAACGGCGGCGCTCGGCGTGGCCAAGAGTGTGGAGAACATGGAGATCGGCCACAACGTCTCCCACGGTCAATGGGACTGGATGAACGACCCGGAAATCCACTCCAGCAACTGGGAATGGGACATGGCCGGCCTCTCGTCGCAGTGGCGCTACTCCCACAACTACCGCCATCACATGTTCAGCAACATCGTCGGAATGGACGACGACCTCGGCTACGGTGTCCTCCGCATCACTCGTGACCAGCCCTGGAAGCCCGAACATCTGTTGCAACCGCTGCGGAATCTGTTGCTGGCAGCCACGTTCGAATGGGGCATCGCTCTGCACGACCTGTACTCCGAACAGGACCGCGTCGGCACCGCTGCCGAGAAATCCGCCCACTTCCGAGCGCTGATCGGGAAGATCGCCCGTCAGACGGGCAAGGACTACCTGCTCTTTCCCGCCCTCAGCGGACGCCGCTGGCGGCGAACGCTGACGGCGAACCTGACCGCGAATCTGGTGCGGAACGTGTGGGCGTACGTGGTGATCTTCTGCGGGCACTTCCCCGACGGCGCCGAGAAGTTCACCCTCGCCGAACTCGAGAACGAGACGAGGGCCGAATGGTACCTGCGGCAGATGCTCGGCGCGGCCAACTTCCGGGCCGGCCCGGTGATGGCGTTCCTGAGCGGCAACCTCTGCTACCAGATCGAGCATCACCTGTTTCCCGATCTCCCCAGCAACCGCTATGCGGAAATCTCCACCAGGGTGCAAGCGCTGTGCGAGAAGTACGACCTGCCCTACACCACCGGTCCCCTTGCACGGCAGTACCTGCTGACGCTGCGCACCATCCACAAACTCGCACTGCCCGACCGGTTCCTGCGAGCGACCGCCGACGATGCCCCCGAGACGGCCTCCGAACTGAAATTCCGTGCCTTGCGTGAGACGGGCGGAGGTGCTCCGGCTTCCCGCATCGGGCTACGGACAGCCCTACGCACCCTGCCCACGAACCGTCGCACCCGCCGACGGAGAATTCCACCACCAACATGGGACGATCGCCATGCCTGACACCACCCCTTCCTCGGCACCCGCCGCGAGCTCTTCGCCGCCGTCGTACGCCAACTCGTCCTCCACCGCGGGCCGTCTGGCCCAGAACAGCATCTTCGAACGATTCGCCCGCGCGGGGTTCGTCGTGAGCGGCATCGTGCACCTGATCATCGGCTACATCGCCATCCGGCTCGCGCTCGGCGGCGCAGCCGGCACCGCCGACCAATCCGGCGCCATGACGGAACTGGCCGCAAAGCCGGGCGGCATCGCAGCGCTGTGGGTGGGCGTCGTCGCGTTCGCAATCATGGGACTGTGGCGGCTCGCCGAAGCGGCGCTCGGCAGTTCGTCCCGACCGGACGCCGACAGCAAGAAATCGGAGGTGATCGATCGTCTCAAGGCCCTTTCCCTGGCGGTGGTCTACTTCGCTTTCGCATTTTCCGCGTTCGGTTTCGCCCGCGGCAGCGGCAAGTCCAGCAGCGGGCAGAGTGCGGGCATCACGGCCCGCCTGATGCAGACCACCGCCGGTACGATCGTCCTCCTCGCGGGGGCGCTGGTCATCATCGCGGTCGGCGGATACCACGTCTACAAGGGTGTCAGTCGCAGCTTCCTCGACGACCTCGAAGGAACCACCAGTCCTCTCGTGCGACGACTGGGCATGGTCGGGTACATCGCGAAAGGTCTGGCCATCGCCGCCATCGGGTTGCTGGTGATTCTCGCCGTCAGCCAATCCGAGCCCGGTAAGGCCACCGGACTCGACGGCGCCTTCAAAACCGTGGGGGCGCAACCCTATGGAGCTGCCCTCCTCATCGCGGCCGGCGTGGGCATCATCACCTACGGCCTCTACAGCTTCGCCATGGCCAGATACGCCAAGATGTAGCCGGGCGCAGCCCCGAGCCGCCGAACGGAGCACCCCCAGACTCTAGGCGTTTTTCATCAGTTGTCCGTCCGGAGCCACTAAGAGCGTGTCTTGTATGGGTCGGATCCTGTGTACGGCATGATGCATGGCGTGGTCGATGCGTTGTCTACTCGGTTGGTGCCGGATGCGTTGTGGGAGATCGTCGAACCGCTGCTGCCTCGGTTCTCGCCGAGGCCGCAGGGCGGCGGCCGGGCGGCGCTCGATGATCGGGCGGTGTTCACCGCCGTCGTCTACGTGCTCACCAGTGGCTGCGCCTGGCGGCACCTGCCACCGTCGTTCGGGGTCAGCGTCCCGACCGCGCACCGCCGCTTCGCGGCCTGGGCAAAGGCCGGGGTGTTCGACGAGCTGCACCGCCAAATCCTCGACCGACTCGGCGCCGGCGGGGACCTGGACTGGTCCGCGGCGATCCTGGACGCCGCGCACGTCCGGGCGAAAAGGGGGGCTCTCTGACCGGTCCCAGCCCGGTCGACCGGGGCAAGAACGGCTCGAAGATCCACATCCTCACCGACGCCGACGGGATCCCACTCGTCACCGCGGTGACCTCGGCGAACACCCACGACAGTGTCATGCTGCAGCCCATGGTGGCCGCGATCCCGGCGGTCCGGTCGCGTCGTGGTCCGCGGCGCCGGCGACCCGGCCGGTTGCGGGCGGACAAGGGCTACGACTACCCCGTGCACCGTCGGTGGCTGCGTCAGCGGGGCATCGTCCCGCGGATCGCTCGCCGTGGCGTCGACAGCAGCGAGCGTCTCGGGCGGTACCGGTGGAAGATCGAACGCACCCTGGCGTGGCTGAGCGGCTACCGCCGGCTGACGATGCGCTACGAACGTCACGGTGAGCACTTCGCTGCCTTTCTCCAACTCGCTGCTGCGCTGACCTGCTTCAAGAAACTGGCCAAATGAGACATACTCTAATTGGTCGCGGTGATGCGGACGGTAGACGCGTAGCGAACGGCGAGTTGTCGTATCGAGTTGCCACGGCCCGGTTCTGCTCGAGTTGGTTGATACCGCATTCGACGGCGTGCCGCTGCTTGCACCGTCGTTCACGCAGGAAGTCAGATTTCCGCCGCAGGCGACGTCAACCGCCCGTGCACGCGCAGCCGGGCGATGCCCCCGTCGGGGTAGACGTCGAGCCGCACGTGCCGCAACGGCACGGCCGCGTCGACGCGGAACCGGTGCCGGCAGTCGGGCAGCAGTGCCGTCTGCGGCACGAGCTCGACCCACGCGGATTCGTCGGAGAGCGCTGCGCCGTCCGGGATTCCGATCAGTCGTGCCCACCCGGGGGCGTTGCCGACGAAGTACGAGGTGTCGATTTCGACGTGGTCGACGTGGCCCTCCCCGGCCAGGCGCACCACCACATGGTCGTTGCCGCCGTCGCGGCGGCGGGCGTTCTCCCAGCCCTCGCCCATGTGCCGCGCCCGGCCGGGGGCGATGATGTTGCGCGGGGACGAGTAGAAGCGGTTCGAGCAGTCCACCACGTCGGCCCCGTGCTCGAGCGCGGCGAGGTCGATCGTCCCGGTGAGGAACGCCGGGTCGGGCCGGGGCTCGCCGTGCACCCGCAGCCGGGCCACCCCGCCGTCGGGAAAGATGTTGAGCCGCAGGTGTGTCCATCGGAATTCGCTGTCGACCGCGAAGGTGTTGGCGGTGTCCCCGGCGAGGGCCACCTTGTCGAGGATCGGCTGCCACGGCGCCGCGAGCAGCTGGTCCGGTGTCGGATACCCCTCCGTCTCGACGGCGTCCACCGAGGCGAACGGCGGGTAGTTGCCGGTGAACCATGCGGTGTCGATCACCACGCCGCGCACGACTCCGGGCACCCCGAGCCGGACGATCGCGAAGTCGTGGCCGGGTTCGCGGCGCCGACGGGTCTCCCAGCCGTCGTACACCTTGCCCTTGTGCCCGAAGTCCCCGGTGTCGAAGGCCGGGGGTTCCGGGGTGACGAGATTCTCCCGCTGGGCGAACAGTTCGTCGTTGGCGTACACCACGGAGCCGGCGAGGGTCCGGGACGCGAGGTCGGGCAGCTGCAGGAAGGCGGGGTCGGTCACGGGTTCGTCCTCTCACGGTCGAGCAGGCGCCCGCGCGGCGTCCGGCCCACGGGGCGGCCGCCGAGCCACGTCCCGCGGACCACCCCGGCAAGCGCGGTCTCGGCATAGGGGGTGACGGCGTTGCGGTGGTGCAGGCGTTCGGGGAAGACGACGAACGCGTCGTCGGGGGCGAGGACGCAGAAGTCCGCGACGTTGCCGATCGCGATCTCGCCCCGGTCGGTCATGCCCACCAGGTCGCGGGGGCCTCGGGCCATCCATCGGGTCACCTCCGTCAGGGTGTGGCCGCGGCGCCTGGCCTGGGACCACACGATCGGCAGGCCGAGCTGCAGCGACGAGATGCCGCCCCACGCCTCGGCGAAGTCTCCGGTCGCGAACTTCTTCAGTTCCGGCACGCACGGCGAGTGGTCCGAGACCACCGCGTCGATCGTGCCCTCGGCGAGGCCGCGCCACAGGTCTTCCCGGTTGCTCGCCTCGCGGATCGGCGGGCAGCATTTGAAATGGGTCGCACCGTCCAGGATCTCCTCGCTGAACAGCGACAGGTAGTGGGGGCACGTCTCGACGGTGACGGGCACGCCGTCGGCCTTGGCCTGCGCGATCAGCGGCAGGCTCCCGGCGTCGGACAGGTGCAGAATGTGGGTGCGGCAACCCGTTTCCCGGGCGCCCTCGAGCACCTGGGCGACGGCCCGCGACTCCGCGGCCGGCGGACGCGACCGCAGGAAGCCGGCGTACCGGCGGCCCGCGGCCGGCGGCTGGGCGTCGAGGGTGGGCCCGTCCTCGGCGTGGACGATGAGCAGGCCCCCGAAGCCCGCGATCGTGCGCATCGCGGCGAGCATCTGTTCCCGGTCGAGCGGCGGATACTCGTCCAGCCCGGAATGGGCGAGGAAGCACTTGAAGCCGTACACGCCCGCGTCCCAGAGCGGTTCGAGGTCGGCGAGGTTGCCCGGCACGGCGCCGCCCCAGAATCCGACGTCGACCGAGATCTGTTCGGCGGCAACCTTCTTCTTGACCTCCAGCGCAGCGACGTCGACGGTGGCCGGCACGGAGTTGAGCGGCATGTCCACGACGGTGGTGACGCCGCCCGCGGCGGCCGCGCGGGTCGCGGTCGCGAATCCCTCCCACTCGGTGCGGCCGGGGTCGTTGATGTGCACGTGCGTGTCGACCAGACCGGGCAGAAGAGCCTCGTCGTCGGCGAGGACAACCTCCTCGGCGCCCGCGGGGGCAGGGGCGTCGTAGGCCCCGATCGCGGCGATGCGCCCGTCCCGGAGCACGACCGAGCAGGGGTGTTCGCGGTCGCCGACGACGGCGCGTCGCGTGCGGATCACGGTGGGCATCCGGTGGGTCCTTCCTGTCGGCCCGCGAGCCGCGCCAGCCGGTCCGGCGTGGTCTCCGCGCGGTCGCGGACCTCGGTCTCGGTGAGGGCTCCGCAGGCGAGGCCGCGGAGCAGGAATGTGGCCAAGGCTCGGGCCGTCGCGGGTTCGTCGAGATAGCCGGAGTCACGCCCCGGCGACAGGTAGGCGGCGACGCGGGCCGCCGCGGTGGGGAACGAACGGCGGTAGAACGCGAACGTCGCGGCATAGCGGGTGGGCAGTTGCGCGGGGTGCAGGTCCCAGCCCTGGTAGAACCCGCGGCGCAGCGACCGCTCCACCAGCCGGGCGTGCAGGCCCCACGCGGCCCGGATCTGTTCGCGGGTGCCGACGGGGAGGCGGTTGGTGGATCCGTCGGACAGGGGTACGCCGGTGCCGGCGGCGGCCACCTGCATGGTGGCCTTGGCGTGGTCGGCGACGGGGTGGTCCATGGCCTGGTATTCGGCGGCGATGCCGCACGCGGCGGAGTAGTCGTAGGTGCCGTAGTGCAGTCCCGCGCAACGGCCCGCGGCGGCGTGCAGCATCCGCGCCACCTGCGCGGTGCCGTCGGGACCGCAGATCGCCTGCGGGGTCTCGATCTGGATCTCGAACCGCAGGGGAACGGCGAGCCCGTGCGCACGCTCGAGGTGCTCGCACACGGTGACCATCGCGGAGACCTGCTCGGGTGCAGTCACCTTCGGCAGGGTCACGACGAAACCGTCCGGAGCGGAGGTCTTCTCGGCGAGAGCACCGACGAAGGCGTCGAGCGTGCGGATCCCGCGACGGCGGGTGGCGGGCTCGAGACACTTGAAGCGCAGCCCCACGAACGGGGTGGCGGAGGGATTGCCCGCGAGAACGGTGGCGGTCCGAGCGACGTGGGCGTCCTCGTCGGTGTCGCGGTGCGGGCCGGGCACGTCCGTCTGGGGAAAACCGTCCTCGAAGTCGATGCGCAGATCTTCGATCGGCTCGGTGCCGAGCTTGGCCCGCACGAGCGGTAGGACCTGTTCGGCGAGCTCCGGTTCGATCCCCGTCACGCCGGCCAGGTCGCCGGGGCCGGAGCAGTTCTCGTCGAGCGCCCGGCGGGCGTGTGCACCCCACTCGGCGACGGTCGTCGCGTCGTACCGGTGGGCCGGCACGTACACGGTGTGCACGGGTTGCCGCGCCGGTGTCGTCCCGGGATAGGCGGTGGCGTACGCGGCGTCGACGGGCCCGAGCGTCGCGTCGAGCGAGGCGTGGAGCCGTTCGAGTCCGTCCACCGCTGCACACTCCCGTCGTCTGTATCCACGGCTGTATACGCGTGGCTCCGCCGACGGTAGTGGCGTCGTGTCAAGCGAACGGTTAACCGCGGTAACGACGGTGTTACGCGGTGGACCGCGTGCGGCGAGCGAATGTATCGCTCACCTCCTCAGTCCGAGTCGGTGATACATTCGCTCGCCCCACCCGGGCGGGTGCTCAGCCGGCGGCCGAGAGATCGAGGCGCGTGGCCGACAGATCCGTGCGGCGCCGGGCCAGGTCAGCGGCGCCGACGATCCCGGCGTCGGGGCCGAGCTCGGCCAGGCGCACCGGGGCGGCCGGGCGGTGCCCGCGTCCGGTCAGCCGCTGGGCGAACGTGGCGACGGCGGGCCCGCGCAGCAGTTCCCCGGCCTCGCACACACCGCCGCCGAGGACGAACACCTCCGGGTCGAGGAACGCGGCGAGGTCCGCCATGCCGTGCCCGAGCCACGTGCCGATCGTGCGGAAGCACTCGAGCGCGGCGGCGTCGCCCTCGCGGGCGGCGGTGGTGACGTGGTGCCCGGTAATCTGCTCGGCGCGCCCGCCGGCCAGCTCGAGCAGCCGGCCGGCGAGCGCGGGCGAGACGCTCGCGATCTCCTGCGCCTCCCGCACCAGGGCCCGCCCGCTGGCGTAACGCTCCCAGCAGCCGTGGTTCCCGCACCCGCAGCGACGGCCGTGCGGCTCGACGTTGAGATGGCCGAGTTCCGCGGCCAGCCCCGAGGCTCCGCGGTGCAGGGCGCCGTCGATGATCAGACCACCGCCGATGCCGGTGCCGACGGTGAGCACGATCGCGGTGCGGGCACCCCGGCCGGCGCCGAAGCGTGCCTCGCCCCAGGCGGCGGCGTTGGCGTCGTTCTCGACGACGGTCGGCAGCCCGCACGCGGCCTCGACGGCCTCGCCGAGCGGTTCGCCGCGCCACGCGAGGTTGGGGGCGAACAGCACGGTACGGCGATCGGACGCGACGAATCCGGCGGCGCCGATGCCCACCGCGCACACGTCGTGCGCGGCGCGGAGTTCGCGGACCACGTCGGCGACGACGTCCTCGGTGCGGGCGGGGTCGTCCGACGGGGTGGCGCGGCGGAGCCGGGCGTGCAGGGTGCCGTGTTCGTCGACCACGCCGGCGGCGACCTTGGTGCCGCCCACGTCGATTCCGATGGTCAGTGCCATGTCTGTTCTCTCCCTGACTGTTCTGTTACCGGGGTGCCCGGGATTCAGGCGGCGTCCATGTCCTCGAGCTCGCGGCCCTTGGTCTCCTTGACCCAGCGCAGGACGAACAGCAGCGACAGCACCGCGCACACGGCGTAGAAGCCGTACGACAGCCCCAGCGACAGTTCCTTCATGGCAGGGAAGCTCACGGTGATGACCCAGTTGGCCGCCCACTGCGCGCCGGCGGCGAGCGACAGTGCCGCCGCGCGGATCCGGTTGGGGAAGGCCTCGCCGAGCAGGACCCACACGACCGGTCCCCACGACATGCCGAACGCGACGACGAACAGGTTCGCGGCGATCAGCGCGATCGGTCCCTGCAGTCCGGTCAGGTGCGGGGTGGTCACACCGTCGACGACGGTGGTGGAGGCGGTGGCGAAGACGACGGCCATCGTGGTGAGGGTGACGGCCATGCCGGCCGAGCCGATGATCAGCAGGGGCCGGCGTCCGATGCGGTCGACGAACGCGATGGCCACGAGGGTGGTGGCGATGTTGACCACGGACGTGACGACGGTGATGACGAGGGAGCTGTTCTCGTCGAATCCCACTGCCTGCCAGAGGATGCTGGAGTAGTAGAAGATCACGTTGATGCCGACGAACTGCTGGAACACCGACAGCCCGATGCCGATCCACACGATGGGCAGCAGGCCCAGCGCGGGTCCCCTCAGGTCGCGCAGCGACGGGGTGCGCTCGTGGCCGAGGGTGGCGCGGATCGATTCGATGCGCAGGTCGATGCCCTGCTCGCCGAGCAGCGTGCCGAGGATGCCGCGGGCCTCCCCGATGCGGCCCTTCGCGACGAGATAGCGCGGGGACTCCGGGATGGTGAGCGTCAGGAATCCGTACACGAGGGCGGGAACGGTCATGGACAGGAACATCCAGCGCCACGCCTCGAGCCCGAACCACAGTTCCTCGCGGGAGCCACCCGCGAGGGCGGCGAGGGCGTAGTCGACGAGCAGGGCGGCGAAGATGCCGACGACGATCGCGAGCTGCTGCAGCGATCCCAGGCGACCGCGTACCCGGGCGGGGGAGATCTCGGCGATGTAGGCGGGGGCGATGACGGAGGCGAGTCCGACGCCGACACCGCCGACGATGCGGAACAGGACGAGAGTTTCGACGTTGAAGGCGAATCCGGTGCCCAGCGCGCTGACCAGGAACATCGCGGCGGCGACCTGCATGGTGGTGAGCCGGCCGTAGCGGTCCGCGATGCGGCCGGCGAGGACGGCGCCGCCGGCCGCGCCGAGCAGGGCCGAGGCGACCGCGAAGCCGAGGACGGCGGACGAGACGGCGAACCGGGATTCGATGGCCGACACGGCACCGTTGATGACGGCGCTGTCGAAGCCGAACAACAGGCCGCCGAGCGCGGCGATGGCGGCGATGCGGACCGGCACCGGGGCGCCGGCGGTGTCCGGTCCGGTGTCGGGGACGGTCGGGAGCGCGACGTGGTTGCTCATGGGACTCCTCGTGGGCGGCGGGACCCGGCCGCGGCGGTCCCGTTCCGGGAGGCGAGTGGCGGCGGTCACGCGAACTGTGTGCTGGACCACAGTAGGACGAAGCGGCGTCAGTCGTCAAGAAATGAATGAAAAAAGCGTCTTGAGACGCTACTTATGTTCGAATTTGAATCTAGTTCTGGACGTGAGTCGGCGCCGAAGCCTCGAAGATGATCTTCAGCGGGGGCTGGCCGCCCGCAGTCCGAGGGCGACCGCCCCGAGTACCTGGGCCCGGGCGCCGAGCGCCGCCGTCCGTACCTGCACGGTGCGCGCGGCGCTGGGCACCGCGTACCGCTCGATCGCGCGACGCAGGGGCTCGAGCAGCAGCTCTCCCGCCAGGGCGAGTTCGCCGCCGATCAGGAGGAGCTGCGGATTGAGCAGGTTGCACAGGCTCGCCGCCGCGACCCCGACGTGGCGGCCGGTGTCCGCGAGCACCCGGGCACACCCGGCGTCGCCGGCCTCGGCGAGTGCCACCACGTCCGCGATCGTCAGGCCGGGCCCCCGGCTCGGCTCGAGCAGCCCGATCACCACGTGCGAGGCCACCATCGTCTCTAGGCAGCCGCGGTTGCCGCACCGGCACACCTGGCCGAACTCGTCGAGGGATGTGTGGCCGATCTCGCCGGCCGTGCCGGCGCGGCCCCGGTACAGCCGCCCGTCCAGCACCAGTCCGGCGCCGACGCCGTCGGACAGCTTGATGTAGGCCAGGTCGTCCACGCCGCACCCGGCACCCCAGATGTGCTCGGCCAGCGCACCGAGATTGGCGTCGTTGTCGACGTGGACGGGAAGCGCGAGCCGCTCGGCGGCCAGTGCGGCCGGGTCGACGCCCACCCAGCCCGGCAGGATCGACGGCCCGCCGATCCGGTGCGTGGCGGACTCGACCGGCGCGGGCAGGCCCATACCGACGGCCGCGACGGCGTCGCGTCCGCACCCGAGTTCGACGAGGGCGTCGTCGAGAAGCGCACCGGCCCTTGTTATCCCGTCCTCGGCACGATGTCCGGTCGCCAGCTCGACCCGCTTCTCGGCGAGGATCTCGTGCGACAGGTCGGCGACGGCGACGGTGAGATGCCGGTGCCCGAAATCGATTCCGACGGCCAGGCCTGCCGACCGGGTGAGCTTCACGGCCCGCCCCCGCTGGCCCGGGCGCTCGGCCGCGGCCACCTCCACCAGGCCGCTGGTGGTCAGTTCCCGCACCAGATTCGACACCGTGGCCGGGGCCAGACCGGTGCGCCGGGCGATCTCCGCCTGGGTGAGTTCGCCACCGGACTGCAGAACCCGAACCACCCGTTGCTGATTGGCCGACCGCAGCGACGACTGCGAGCCGGGGTGGTCGGTGTCCTCACGCATCCGCCCAGGGTACCGTCCCTCGGCGCTCCGCTCGCTCCGGCCGGCGCGGAAGATCTGCGACCGGCCTGGTCGGATGCGCGCGTCACGCGCGCTGGTCGCGGCTGACGGCGAAACGCGCGCATCCAGCAACGCACGAGGGCTCGCCCCCGTCGCGTCCGAGTAGGACGGGGGCGAGCCCGGTCGGCCTACGCCTCGGCCAGGCGTAGTTTCGTGGTCACCTGCGCGAGGCGGGTGATCCGGGCCCAGTCCCGGGTCTGCACCGCATCGGCGGGGGTGAGCCACGAGCCCCCCACGCAGCCGACGTTGGGCAGCGCGAGGTAGTCGGGGGCGGTTGCGACCGAGATCCCGCCGGTGGGGCAGAACCGGGCCGCGGGCACGGGGGAGTGGACGGACGCGAGGAACCGGGTGCCCCCCGCGGCCTCCGCGGGAAAGAACTTCATCTCGCGGTAGCCGCGTTCGAGGAGCAGCAGCACCTCCGAGACGGTCGCGGCACCCGGCAGGTGGGGCAGTCCCGTGTCGGTCATGGCCTTCAGCAGCGACTCCGTCGCGCCCGGCGACACCAGGAAGCGCGCGCCGGCCGCCGCGGCCTGCGCGGCCTGGCCGGGTTCGACGATCGTGCCGGCACCGACGGTGATCTCGGGAACCTCGGCGGCGATCCGCTCGATCGCCTCGAGGGCGCACGGGGTGCGCAGAGTCAGCTCGATCATCGGCACACCGCCGTCGACGAGGGCCCGGGCGATCGGGACCGCGTCCGCGGCATCGTCTATCACGACGACGGGAACGACGGGGGTCACGTCCAGCAGGCTCATCGGGGTCTCCTTCACGCGGGGTTGGGTTGGAAGACGCTGGCGCCGAGGGTGGCCGGGCCCACGGCGGCCCGCAGGCCCGCGAACAGTTCCCGGCCCGTGCCCGTCCAGGCGTCGTCGGTGGGGGCGTGGCCGGTCGCCACGCGGTCGGCGAGTGTGGCGTCGGACAGGTGCACGGACAGCGAGCCGGCGACGGCGTCGACGGTGATCAGGTCGCCGTCGCGGACGCGGGCGAGCGGGCCGCCGGCCGCGGCCTCGGGCGTGACGTGGATGGCGGCGGGAACCTTGCCGGACGCGCCCGACATCCGGCCGTCGGTCACCAGCGCGACCCGGCGCCCGCGGTCCTGCAGCACCCCCAGCGCGGGGGTGAGCTTGTGCAGCTCCGGCATTCCGTTCGCGCGCGGACCCTGGTAACGCAGCACCGCCACGACGTCGCGGTCGAGTTCGCCCGCCTCGAAGGCCGCGAGGAAGTCGGCCTGGTCGTCGAACACCCGGGCCGGCGCGGTGACGATGTGGTGCTCCGGGGCGACCGCGGACACCTTGAGCACGGCCTCGCCGAGGTTGCCGTCGAGCACCTTGAGCCCGCCGTCCACGGCGAACGGGTCCACGACGCCGCGCAGCACGGTGCGGTCCAGGCTCTCGGACGGCCCGGTCTCCCACTGCAGCGTCCCGTCGCGCAGCCGCGGCTCCTGCGTGTACCGGTGCAGACCGGGGCCGGCGACGGTGGTGACGTCGTCGTGCAGCAGGCCCGCCGAGAGCAGTTCCGAGACGACGACACCGAGCCCGCCGGCGGCGTGGAAGTGGTTCACGTCGGCCGCGCCGTTGGGGTAGATCCGGGCGAGCAGCGGCACGACGGCCGACAGGTCCGCCAGGTCGCGCCACGTGAGCGTGATGCCCGCGGCTCGCGCGATCGCCACCAGGTGCATCGTGTGATTGGTGGAGCCGCCGGTGGCGAGCAGTGCGACGCAGCCGTTGACGACGGCCCGCTCGTCGACGACCTCCCCGACCGGGGTGAAGGCGGAGCCGAGCGCGGTGAGGCCGGTGACGCGGCGCGCGGCCTCGTCGGTGAGCGCGTCCCGCAGCTCGGTGCCCGGGTTGACGAAGCTCGCGCCGGGCAGGTGCAGGCCCATCACCTCCATCAGCAGCTGATTGGAGTTCGCGGTGCCGAAGAACGTGCACGTGCCGGCGCCGTGATAGGACGCGGCCTCGGCCTCGAGCAGGTCTTCGCGTCGGGCGCGGCCCTCCGCGTAGAGCTGCCGCACCCGGGCCTTCTCGCCGTTGGGCAGCCCCGACGTCATCGGCCCGGCCGGGACGAACACCGTCGGCAGGTGCCCGAAGCCCAGGGCGCCGATCAGCATGCCGGGGACGATCTTGTCGCAGACCCCGAGCATGAGCGCGCCGTCGAACATGTCGTGCGACAACGCGATAGCGGTGGACATCGCGATGACGTCGCGGCTGAACAGCGACAGCTGCATGCCGTCGCGGCCCTGGGTGATGCCGTCGCACATGGCCGGGACGCCGCCGGCGAACTGTGCGATGCCGCCTGCCTCGAGGACCGCGGCCTTCAGCCGCGCCGGGTACTCCTCGAAGGGCCGGTGCGCCGAGAGCATGTCGTTGTAGGACGAGACGATCGCGATGTTCGGCTTCACCAGCCCGCGCAGCGCGGACTTGTCGGCGGGCTCGGCCGCGGCGAATCCGTGGGCCAGGTTGGCGCACGCGAGGCGCCCGCGGGCAGGCCCCTTGTCGGCGGCGGCGCGCAGCCGCTCGAGGTAGGCGGCACGCTCGGCCCGGCTGCGCCGGACGATGCGGTCGGTGACCCGGGCGAGAACGGGATGGACGTGGCTCATGAGGAAGGTCCTTCGTACCAGGCGCGGCCGTCGCGCTCGATGAGGGTGATCGCGTCGGTGGGGCCGGACGTACCCGCCGGGTAGCGGCGCGGCACCCGGCCGGTGCGGTCCCAGGTCTGCAGGATCGGCTCGACCCATGCCCACGCGGTCTCGACCTCGTCGCGGCGCATGAACAGGGTCGGGTCACCCCGCACCACGTCCATCAGCAGCCGCTCGTACGCGTCGGGGGACGGACGGTCGAACGCGTCCACGTAGTTCAGATCCAGCGACACCGGACGCAGGCGGATCCCGCCGGGCCCGGGTTCCTTGGCGGTCATGTGCAGGCAGATGCCCTCGTCGGGCTGCAGCCGGATCACCAGGCGATTGGGTTCGGTGGCGCCCTCGGCCCGGGGGAACATCGGGTGCGGAACGTCCTTGAACTGCACCACGATCTCGGAACTGCGCTTCTCGAGACGCTTGCCGGTGCGCAGGTAGAACGGCACGCCGGCCCAGCGCCAGTTGCGCACCTCCGCGCGCACCGCGACGAAGGTCTCGGTGCGGCTGTCCGGGTTCTCCACCTCGTCGCGATACCCGGGCACGGCACCGCCGTCGACCAATCCGGGTCCGTATTGCCCGGTGACGGTGAATCTTTCGACGTCGTCGGGCGTCATCGGCCGCAGTGCCTGCAGCACCTTGAGTTTCTCGTCGCGCACGGTCTCGCGGTCGACGACCGTCGGCGGTTCCATCGCCACCAGGCACAGCACCTGCAGCAGGTGGTTCTGCAGCATGTCGCGCAGCGCCCCGGAGGTGTCGTAGTAGCCACCGCGGGTGCCCACGCCGAGGGATTCGGAGACGGTGATCTGCACGTGGTCGATCCACGTCGAGTTCCACAGCGGCTCGAGCAGGGTGTTGGCGAACCGGGTGACCAGCAGGTTCTGGACACTCTCCTTGCCGAGGTAGTGGTCGATGCGGAAGATCTGCGACTCGTCGAACACCTCGCCGACCGCGTCGTTGATCGCGCGGGCGGACGCGAGGTCGCGGCCGATGGGCTTCTCGAGCACCACCCGCGACGTCGGCTCGACGAGTCCGTGCCGGGCGAGGTGATGGGAGATCGGCCCGAACAGCGAAGGGGCGCAAGCGAGGTAGAACACGCGCACGGAGTCCGGGGCCAGGACGTCGCGCAGGGCGGACCAGTCGTCCCCGCCTGCGAAGTCGACGCTCACGTAGTCGAGGCGGTCCAGGAACCGCGTGAGGGTGCCGGCATCCAGCAGGTGGGCGGGTACGAAGCGCGCGAGCTCGCCGCGGACCTTGTCGCGGTAGCCGTCGGTGTCGAGGCCGGCGCGCGCGGCGCCGACGATCCGGCTGCCGGGCGGCAACTGGCCGTCGTGATCGCGCAGGTAGAGGGCGGGCAGGAGCTTACGGACGGCGAGGTCGCCGGTGCCGCCGAAGACGACGACGGTACAGGGAGCGGCGGGTGACATGGCTTGTCCTCCCGAATGAGGGGGTGAGGGCTGTCACTGGCAACCGTAGAACATCTTCCGCACTGAAACAACAAACTTACGCATTTCTAAGAACAAAGTCCGGTTCGACGCAGCACGCCGCGGCTGCACGAGGCGCTCTCGGGTGCGGTTCCTTGGTTCAATGGCGGTATGAGCCGATCCTCCAGCGCGCCCGCCACAGCGGGCGAGGTCTTCGCCCTCGTCCGCGCCGGCGCCGCGACCACCCGAAGCGAGATCGGGCACCACACCGGGCTCTCCCGCACCGCCGTCGCCGCCCGGGTCGCGGCACTCCAGGACCTCGGCCTCGTCGTCGAAACGGAGGAGGGGCCCTCCACCGGTGGGCGGCCACCGCTCACCCTCACCTTCGGGGCCGGCGCGGGCATCGTGCTCGTCGGCGCGATCGGCCGCAGCCGCACCCAGCTCGCCGTCTGCGATCTCGCCGGGGAACTGCTCCGGACCGAGGACCTCGAGCAGGAGATCGGGGCGAGCCCGGGCGAGCTGATGCCGAAGATCGCCGCGCACCTCGCCGACCTGCGCGACGCGCTCGGTCCCGGCGCGCCCCGCACCGTCGGCATCGGGGTGAGCCTGCCGGGCACGGTGGACACGGTCCGCGGCTGCAGCCTCGACTCGCCGATGATGGCCGGCTGGGACGGTGTCGAGCTGCAGCCCTTCCTCGCCGGCCTCGGTGCGGCGCCGGTGTTCGTCGACAACGACGCGAACGTCATGGTGCTCGCCGAAAGGCTCGGCGAACGACGGAAATTCGATGACATGCTCCTCATCAAGGCGTCCACGGGCCTCGGTGCGGGCATCGTGTCGGGCGGTGTGCTGCAGCGCGGCGCGGTGGGCGCGGCCGGCGAGATCGGGCACACCAAGACCGCCGCCGCGCAGGGCGTCCTGTGCCGCTGCGGCGACGTCGGCTGCGTCGAGGCGATCGCCGGGGGCTGGGCCCTGGTCCGCGACCTGCAGGAGCAGGGCCGGGACGTGACCCACATCCGCGACGTCGTAGCCCTCGCCGTCGGCGGGGATGCGGAGGCGCGCCGCATGATCCGGGACAGCGGCCGGCGGATCGGTGAGGTGATCGCCGGTGCCGTCAACCTCCTCGACCCGGCGGTGCTCGTCGTGGGTGGCGACATGGCCGAGGCCTACGACGTGTTCGTCGCCGGACTGCGCGAAACCCTCTATCGCGACGCGGTGTCCGTGGCCACCCGCGCCCTGCAGATCCTGCCCTGGTCGCACGGCGATCGCTCCGGGATGATCGGCTGCGCCTCCATGGCTCTCGACCAGGTGCTCAGCGTGCGCGCCGTGGACCGGATGGTGGCCGAGCGGGGCCGCTGATCCGGCTACTCCGCCGGTTGACGGCGGATGAAGTCGGCCATACCCGGGACGGTGAAGGCGATGCGACCGTGCTCCGGTGCCCAGATCAGGCCCTTGCGGATGGCCGAGTTGCGGACGTCGCTGACGCCGGTGGCGGTCGAGCCCATCAGCTGGGCGACCTTCCCGGACCGCGGGGTCTCCTCGCCGGTGGCGGCGAGCGCGGTGAGGTAACGGCGCTCGCGGTCGGTCGCCCGGTTCCAGCGGGACGGGAAGAATCCCTCGTCGAGGTGACGCCGGCCCACCTCGACGGCGAGTTCGGCATCCTCGAGCTGAAAGGGGCTGTGCGGAGCGATGTTCCAGATCGCCTTCCCGTACTCCTGGAGGAAGTACGGGTAACCGCCGCTGGCCTGGACGAGCACGGCGAGCGCGTCGTCGGTGAAGTCCCCGCCCTGACGGCGTACCGGGATGCGCAGGGCGTCGGCTGCGGCCGCCGGGGTGAGGGGGCCGATGGTGCTGTAGAGGAACTGTCGCTCCGCGTACGAGCGGTTGCCGGCCAGCACCGCGGGAAGATTGGGTAGTCCGGCGCCGATGAGGAAGAACGGCCATTCGCGCTGGCTCGCCCGGTGCTGGACGGCGAGCAGCGCCGACAGCAGATCGGAGTCGAGGTCCTGCATCTCGTCGATGAACAACCCGAATGCGCTGGATCTGGGCCGCAGTTCGGCGGTGATCGCTTCGACGAGTTCCTCGAGGTCGAGATCGATGTCGCCACTGGCTGCCGGACGCTGGTCGAGGGAGAAGCTTGCGGTCGCCGGGCCGAGGCCGAGGCCGAGGGAGAAGCCGCGGGCGAGGTCGATGAGCGGGTCGATCGCGTGCTGGATCCGGTGCTTGCGGCTGTAGCGGCGCAGTCCGACCGTCAGCTCCTGGGAGAGCTTGGCGCGGACCGCGGTGGTGCCGGCCTCGCTGGGGCGGGCCTCGATGGCGATGGTGAGCCATCCCTGCCGGTCGGCGTGCTCGACGAGGGTGTTGAGCAGGGTCGTCTTCCCGACCCCGCGCAGTCCCGACAGGATCGGGCCACGGTCGTAGTTCTGCCGTTTGCTGCGGGCGACCAGGAGTTCGAACGCCCCGATCTGCTCGTCGCGCCCCTCGAGCGCCGGCGGCCGGAGTCCGGAGCCGGGCTTGAACGGATTGAACTCGAGGTCCATGGGGCGAGTATAGAGACTTATGGAGTTCTATCTGAAGTTCTCCATAAATGACCATAACGTCCCATAGTCGCCCGCAGACACCAGGCTTCTTTGCACTCTCGGGACAATGGTGCAATCATGCACTCTATGGATGAAAGTGCAACAACTCCGTCCGGGCGGCGGAACCGCCGGATGGAGCGCACCAGAGCCGCACTCGTCGGCGAGGCGCGCGCGCTCACCGCCCGACATGGTCTTGCCGGGTTCACCGTGGAGGAACTCTGCGAGCGGGTGGAGATCTCCCGGCGCACCTTCTTCAACTACTTCCCGTCCAAGGAGGACGCGGTCCTCGGCGAGCCCCCGCTCAGCCTGACCCCCGAGGCGGAGAACGCCTTCGTGGCCGCCGGGCGGCACGACGGGGACGGCATCTCCCCCACGCTGCTCCAGGACCTCGTCGCGGTGATCCTCGCCCAGATCGGGCGCACCGACTTCACCCGCGAGCACGCGAAGCAGTACCACGACATCATCCACCGCGAGCCGCAGCTGCTGCCCCGCATCCTGCACAACGGCGAGGCCCAGCTCCGGCGGTTCGCCGAGGTCGTCGCCCGGAGAGAGAACCTGCCTCCCGACGATCCGCTGCCGCGGACCGTCGTCTACGCGCTCGCCGACATCACCCGGCACACCGCCGACGAGTTCTTCGGCGACGACACCGATCGACCCTTCGCGGAGCTGCTGCTCCGCAATCTCGACATCGTCCGGCGACTGTTCGGACAGCGACTCGACCCCATCGAAACGGCAGGAAACCCGTGACCGCAACGTCGTCCCGGCCCGCGGCACCACCGTTGGTGCTCACGCAGCGCCGGATCTGGCTCATCTTCTCCGCGCTGATCGCCGGCATGCTGCTGTCGAGCCTCGACCAGACCATCGTCTCCACCGCGATGCCGACCATCGTCGGGCAGCTCGGCGGCGTCGAACACCAGGCCTGGATCACCACCGCCTACCTGCTGGCGACCACCATCGTGATGCCGATCTACGGAAAGTTCGGCGACGTGTTCGGCCGCCGCACCCTCTTCCTCGTAGCCATCGCGGTGTTCACCCTCGCCTCCGCCGGCTGTGCCTTCGCCACCGACTTCTGGTGGTTCGTGATCTTCCGCGCGATGCAGGGCCTCGGCGGCGGCGGCCTGATGATCCTCTCCCAGGCCATCATCGCCGACATCGTCCCGGCCGACCAGCGTGGCAAGTACCTGGGTCCGCTCGGTGCGGTCTTCGGTGTGGCCGCCGTCGCCGGCCCCCTGCTCGGCGGCTTCTTCGTCGACCACCTGACCTGGCACTGGGCCTTCTACATCAACCTGCCCGTCGGCGTGCTCGCCTTCGCGATCGCCTGGTTCACCCTCACGCTGCCCACGAAGCGGCCCGAGAAGAAGGTCGACTTCCTCGGCGTGCTCACCCTCTCGGCCGCCACCACGTGCCTGATCCTGTTCACGGACTTCGGTGGCGACCGGGGCTGGACCGACCCGCTGACCCTCGCGCTCGCCGTCGGAGTGCTCGTCGCGGCAAGCCTTTTCGTCCTCGTCGAGTCCCGCGCCGAGGATCCGATCATTCCGCTGTCGCTGTTCCGCAATCCGATCTTCGTCAATGCCACCGCGATCGGCTTCACCGTGGGCCTCGGCATGTTCGCGGCGCTGGCCTTCATGCCGACGTTCCTGCAGATGTCGTCCGGCACCTCGGCCGCGGTCTCCGGCCTGCTGATGATCCCGATGATGGCCGGCCTGATGGCCACCTCGATCGCCTCCGGCATCGCGATCACGAAAACCGGTCACTACAAGGCGTATCCCATCGCCGGTGCCCTCGTCACGGCCGCCGCGATGTTGTGGCTGACCACCCTCGAAGGCAGCACGCCGCTGTGGCTGATCTGCACGATGCTGTTCACCCTCGGCCTCGGCCTGGGTCTGATCATGCAGGTGGTCGTTCTCGTGGTGCAGAACGCCGTGCCGCCCACCGAGATCGGGACCGCGACCAGCACCAACAACTACTTCCGGGAGGTGGGCGCGTCCCTCGGCGTGGCGGTCTTCGGCACGATCTTCACCAACCGGCTGGCCGAGCAGCTCACCGCCGTATTCACCGGAGCCGGGGCCTCCCCGGAGCAGGCTGGCCAGGCGACGGCGACGCTCGATCCCGCGGCCCTGAACCAGCTGCCGGACTCCGTGCGCACCGGCGTGGTCGACGCCTACGCCGACTCCCTCGCACCGGTGTTCTGGTACCTGATCCCATTCCTGTTGGTGGCCTTCGTCATCGCGTGCTTCCTGCGGCAGATCCCGCTGTCGCACGAGGCGGGCATGGTCGCCCGCGGTGAGGCGGTCACGGAGGAACAGCTGACGCACGCGGCAGGCGCGCGACCGCACCCCGCCGAGGCCGAGGCCGGGAGTCGCCCGGCCCCGTGACGGCGCCCATGCGCGCGGGGTCGGCCAGCGCCGCCCGAAGGCGGGACAACGCGCGATGCTGACCCACACGAACGGCGCCGGGCGTCGTCCGCAGGACGGCGGCGGACTCCTCCACAGACAACCCCTCGACCACCCGCAGGCGCAGGATTTCGCGTTGCCTGAGGGTGAGCGTCGAGAGCAGCGCGTCGACGTGCTGCCGCTCGCAGCGCAGCACGCGCAGCTCCGGACCGTCCCTCTCGCATACGGAGTCCGGCCGATTCCCGCGGGCGGTTGCGGTGTCGACGGCCTGGGTGGGAGTTGTCATCGAGTCGTGCCTTCCTTGCTGGGGCATGACGCATCGCGTCCGTTCACGCACCCACACAACCGGACGACCCTCGGGCGTCCATGGGAGTGAGCCGTGGATCTGCTGGGAAGTGCGCCTTCGGTGAACCCGACACGTGTCGGGGACACCGGTCACCGAGGTGTCGATGCCACTGCGGTGCCGGAGATCGTCACTGCGGTGCCGGAGATCGTCACTGCGGTGCCGGAGATCGTCACTGCGTACCGGAGATCGTCACTGCGCGCACGGGGATCCGCCGCCGAGTGCGCAGCGGTCCGTCCCGTCCTGCGTCAGCAATCCGAACACCCGGCTCTTCGCATCGTCGCGAGTGGTGACGACGACGTGGTCCCACGGACCCCCGGCCGGGGCGTCGTCCTCGCGGGTGAGGTGCGGTCGCAGAGCCGTCCACCGATGCCAGTGCCGCGCGAACGACGACTCGTTCACCACGCGCCCGCGAGCGTGCTGTCCGGCCCGCGCGACATCGCGGGGCACGTCGAGGAAGACCAGCACCGGCGTCCAGCCTCGTCGCCGTGCCAGGCGGGCCGTCCAGTCGCGTCGGCGCCTGCGCGTGGCGGTGTCGTGAACGGCCACAGGCCCTTCGCTCCGGTGCGGTCCGGCCAGGAGGGTGCGCACCACGTCGAGGGTGTGCATGAGATGGACCAGTGGCCGGTACCAGCGATACGGCAGGCCCGGCGGAAGCGCGGCGGCGAGGCGTTCGGCCCGGCGCTCCGGATCGAGAACGGTCAGACCCGGGATGTCGTGCTCGATCCGGCGAAGCAGGGTGCTCTTACCCGCTCCGGGAACGCCACCGGCCATCAGGAAGACGGCACCGGTGTCGCGCCCGGACGGGTGTCCCGGGTGGGGGACCGTCGGAGCTGAGGTGGTTATGACGATTCCTTTCCCTGCGGGCAGATTCGTGATCGATTCTGCCGTCTCCAGGATGCCGGCAGGGACTGGGCCGACGCTGAGTCCTTCCTGAGGTCCGGCTGTGAAACCGGGCCGCACCTCGCGCCCGGCGCTCGCGCCTCGTCCGGTCGACTGTCACGCAGCTCAGCTGTCACGCAGCTCCGCGAGCGCAGCGGTGCGCTGTTCGATCCAGGACCGCATCGAGTCCGCGCTCGACTGGAGGGAAGCGGCCGGGAGTGCGTCGCTGACAGGGACGGTCGAGACCAGGGTGTCGAGCACCTCGATGGCGCGTCCGCTGCCGTACATCTGTTCGTGGAGGTCCCGGTAGGCGTCCTCGTAGACCTGGGTGAAGGCGTCGGATTCGAGGAACCGTGTCTTCAGGCTGTTGCCGGACTGCACCCGGCCTGCCCCCTGCCCGCCCTGCGGTGCAGCTGCGCCCGGAGGCAGCATCCCACGCGGCTGGGGCATGGTGCCGGGGTCGGCCGCCGCGGTGCCGGCCTCGCCCTGCCCGGGGCCGCCCATCGCGCCGGGTGTCATCGAGACGGTGTCGTGCGGGCCGGTGGTGACATCGCCTTGCATGGCCAGGTTCAGGTCCCAGGACACGACGGAGAGCTTGCCCGTCTGCAGGTCGTACCAGAGGTAGTAGTTCTGGCCCGGCCCGCTCATGTCGTCACCGTTGACGAGCAGGTTCTGCGTGGCGACGTACCGCGCGAACGAGTCCACGTCCACCCACTCCGACAGGTGTGCGCCGAACTCCTCGTCGCTCGCCGAGTCCAGCCATTTCAGGAAGCTGACGACCGGCTGCAGGTTCCCCGTCCCGACCGCATTGATCTGCTCGAACTGGTCGGCGTAGTCCGACTGGTCGTCGCCGATGTACTCGAACCGCGACGACGCGTCCGCCTTGTACAGGTAGCCGTCGGAGTCGAACAGGGAGTTCGCATACGTGTCGTCGGGGTGTTCGAGCAGCAGGCGCGTGGTGGTGGCGCTGTCGTTGACCGAATAGACCGTGTACGCGTAGCGCTGCGTCGGCTGCCCGGTCTCCGCGGTCAGCGACAGGGCCATCGCCTCGTTGAGCACGGGCGAGCCGGGACGCACCGAGATTTCGGTCATGCCCTGGTAGGCGCGGCCGCCGGCGTTCTCGTCGAAGCTGATGAGCAGCGGCAGCGACGTCGGATCGTCCTCGGACGCCTGCGACATGCCGCCCGGGCCGCCCATGGCCGCCGGATCGAATCCGTCGGGCAGCTCCATCCCCTCCGGGGGCTCGAAGCCCTCGCCGCCGGGCCCGGCGTCCTCGCCGCGCACGCCCATGAGGGTGGAGTTGCCCTTCAACCGCACCGAGACGTCGGTGATCAGCGTGCCGTCGATGGTGACATCGGCGGTGACCCACTTCTTCTCGCCGGTGCTCTGGAAGGCGGTGATCATCTCGTCGTATTCCGCGTCGGTGATCTCGACCGACAGTTCGTGCGGGACCGAGGCGTCGAACAGGTCCACCGTGCCGGTGATGTTGTCGGTGATCTCCGAGGCGATGATCGTCGGGTCGCCGGTGATGTACGGGCGGATGCGGGTCGCCCCGAACACGGTCGCCAGGATCGTCACGAACACGACGAACACAGCCAGGAGTTTCCAGTGCCGGCGCAGCGACGTCGGGACCCGGTGCCGGAGCCGGCGCCGCGGCGGCGACTGCCCGGCGGTGGGTGTGTCGTCCATCAGATGTCCGTCTGGTCGTATCCGGTCAGGACGGTCACCCGCTGGCCGGTGTTGACCGCACTCAGGGCCGAGATCAGCTCGTTCGGCTTCGTGCCCTTCTTCAGCTGCGCGGTGTAGTACAGCTCGGTCAGCGCACCGGAGCGAACGGATTCGGTGGAGACCAGTTCGAACTCGGAGCAGTACCGGATGAGCACGTCCTCGACCAGCGCGTTGTACTCCTGCTCCGGCGGCACCTGCACCTTCACGACCTGACGCTGGACGTCGAGCTTGAACCAGTTGAACTTGTTCATGATCAGCAGCACCAGGCAGATCGCGATCGTCGCGGCGATCGCCAGCAGGTAGAAGCGGGTGCCGGTCGTCATGCCGACGGCCATCACCAGGAAGATGAAGCCTACATCGCGAGTTTCCTTGATGGCGTTGCGGAATCGAACCACCGACAGGGCGCCGACGAGTGCGAACGCGCGGGCGATGTTGGAGCCGACGACCAGCATGATCAGCGAGATCACCATGCCGACCAGCACGAGGGTCTGCACGTAGGACTGGCTGTAGGAGACGTTCCTGTGGGTGTGGCGGTAGACCCAGCCGATGATCGAGGCGAGCACGAACGACAGCGACAGCGACACGATGATGTCGAACGTCGTGAACGTCCCGCTGAGGTCTTGCAGGTCGAAATTCATGATGGTCCTGGTTCGGTGTAGGGACGGGAACGGCGCCCGTGCGGGGGACGCGGGCAGACGGTGCGGCGGTCAGCGCGCCATCGTCGAGGTCTCGAAGAGACCGGTCGGCACACGGTCGTCGAAGCCTTGCGGCAGAACGAGTTCGGGGGCGCCCATCCGGGAGCGCGGAGCGAGGCCGAACGCCTCGACGGACTGGCAGTACTTCGAGACGCGGACGACCGACATGTCCAGCCGGGCGGTCAGATCGGTCGCCCAGTACGGAACGCGTTCGTTGGCCTTCAGTTCGACGATCGCCAGCCTCGGCGGGACGACGAACCGGTTCTGTGCTCCCGAGGCGAAGTGGAAGTCGCGGTCGCGGCCGTGCACCTTGTGGTCGATCGTCACTCGCAGGCCGAGGTCGGCCTCGCGGCCGACGAACGCCTCCCGCAGGTAGCCGGTGGTCACGATCGGCCGCAGGTCGAGGTTGCCGATCAGCGTCGTCACCTCGTGGACGAACGGGCGTTGCGAGGGTTCGCAGTCGATCTCCTGCCGTCCGTCGAGCCAGCGTCGCGCGTTCCCGTACGGCACTGCGATGCGCCGTTTCTGGGTGACGCGGTTGACGCGCTGCTTGATCTCGATGTGCACCGGCGTGTCGTCGGTGCATTCGGAAGGGTTGCCGTACAGGCGCATCCGCAGCTTGCGCCGGAACCGCAGGCCCTCGATCTTCTCCCAGTAGAACCGCAGGTCCGGCGTGTCGTAGTAGAGCGAGGTGACCGGATACCCGCCGTGGGGCGAATACGGATCGGTGTCCATCCGCGCCGCGAGTTCCCGCCGCAGTTCGGGGACCTTCATCTCGTCGACGAAGTATTTGATCTCGTAGCGGTTGAAGGCGTGCAGCCTGCCGGCGGTCTGCTGGTAGCCGGTCGGTGCGGTGGGGACGTCCTCCGCCCGGTGCGTACCCTTCGCGGAGGACGTGCGGAATCGGTCGAACACTCCCATGGAACCGGCCTCTCGTCGGCGAACCGCTGTGCGGTGAACGCGATGCGAACGACACCAGTACAGCCGGTGACGCTCGAGGAACCTTGGGACGTTCCTGGCAGTCTGCTGGCAACGGGTACGCCGACCGGGACTGCACTTTCGTCTCCGCGACACGAACCGACGAACGCCCCGACAATCAGCGAATGGTGGTCGCGGACGGCTGTGGACCGCGCGGCTGTGCGGTCGTGCGGATTCGGGGGAGCGAACTCGTCGCCGCTCTGCGCCTCAGGTTCCGGCGGACCGGATTCCCAGGACTCGGTGCCACCAGCGCCGACGCGGCGGCTCGGGGGCGTACTCGCGCAGCACGGCGGCCGCTGCCGCGGCCCGCTCGGCGCGTTTCGACCGCAGTTCCGCCCGGTCCGCGGCCCACTGCCGGACCACCTCCTCCGGGTCGACCCTGTGGATGGGGACCAGGGGGCCGCTCGGTGCGCGCAGGCAGTCCACGATCCGCCGGTTCAGCTCCCGGACGATCTGCCGCACCGCCGGCTCGGAGGGTACGTCGAGCACGGTGCCGCGCAACCGCTCGATCTCCTTGCGCAGTTGCAGCGGGGGCGGCAGCAACGCCTCGGTCGACAGTCCTTCCCGGCGCAGATAGTCCTTCACCCACCACAGCTCGTCGTCGCTGCGATGCGGGATGGGTTTGCCGGCTCCCCTGAGGTTGTCGAAGTCGCCCCGCTCCTGCGCGACGCGGATCTGACGTTCGATCCACGACTCGAAGGTGATGTCCGGCCGCTTGCGCTCGGTCATGGAGGCGATTGTCCTCCGCGGGGCGCCGGGTTTCACGGTCGCGGGGTGACCGGGACCGTCGCCGACACGCCGATCGGATCGGCGACGAGGGGCGTCGCGACCATGTGCCAGCGGCCGCACGCGCAGCGCTGGTAGCGCACCACGCCTTCGCTCGTCGGGTGGCGGGAGACCTCGGTCCAGTGGTGGCGATGGGATGTCTGCATGCCACCCAGCGTGATGTAATGGCATTGTGCATCTCAACCCTTACGGCGAGTATGCCGTGCGGCTCGCCGCGGATCTGGTGAACGACCCGCCCGTGACCGTCGACGCGCTGGTGCAGCGCTGCGTCGAGGCGGGCCTGGTGATCGACTTCCCGGTCGGTGCCGACGACCTGCTCGGCGTCGGCGCGATGCTCGGACGCTGGTGCCGCGTCGTCGACGCGACCGGGGACGCCGAGCGCGCCGCGCTGGTCAACGAGATGCTTGCCGCCGCATCGGCGTACCCGCGCATGACGAACCACGCCGGCGACGGCTGGCACCTGCACTACCGGGACGACCAGCATTCCCTCGCCGGTGTCGTCGAGGCCCTCGTCTCCGTGGGAACGGCCCTGCACCTGGTGGGCCGGGGCATGCACCGCCTCGGCCGCTGCGCCCTCGACGAGTGCGACCACGTCTACGCGGACACCTCCCGCAACGGGCGGCAGCGGTACTGCTCGCCGCGGTGCGCGAACCGCGACGCCGTGCGCCGGCACCGGGCCGCGCACGTCGGGTGAGCCCGGACGATCAGCGCGGAGCGGTGCCGACGACGACGGTCGCGAACGCGTCGTCGCTGTGTACCACCTGCGGGATCAGCCCGCTGCGGGCGAAGCACTCGGCGATCCCGGCGGCCTGCCGCTCGCTCGATTCGACCAGCAGGTGCCCGCCCGGTGCCAGCCATCGCCCGGCCGTCGCGGCCACCCGCCGCAGCACGTCGAGGCCGTCGGCGCCCCCGTCGAGGGCGATGCGGTCCTCGTGGTCCCGGGCCTCGGCGGGCAGCAGCGCCAGGTCCGCGGTCGGTACGTACGGCACGTTCGCCAGCAGGAGGTGGACGCGTCCGCGCAGCACCTCGGGGAGCGGGTCGTAGAGGTCGCCCTCGTACACCCGGCCGCCGAGCGCGGCGACGTTGCGGCCCGCGCACCGCACCGCGGCGGGATCGAGGTCCGTCGCATGCAGGTCCACCCCGGCAACGGCCGTCGCCACCGCGGCACCCAGGGCCCCCGAGCCGCAGCACAGGTCGACGACGACGGCGCCGGGCACGGCGAGAGCGACGGCGCGATCGACGAGGAACTCGCTGCGCCGGCGCGGCACGAACACCCGGGGGTCCAGGAGGATGCGCAGGCCGTGGAACTCGGTCCAGCCGAGGATGTGCTCGAGCGGCTCGCCGGCGGCGCGCCGGTCCACCATGCCGGCGAGCTCGCCGGGCGTGCCGGCGGCCTCGACGAGCAGCCGCGCCTCCTCCTCCGCGAACACGCAACCCGCGCGCCGCAGGGTGGCCGCGACGGCGGAGGGATCCGGCGGAGTCGGCATGCGGCCGTGTCCCGGTCTCAGTCGGCGAGATCCTTGTATTCGGGGTGCTTGTCGATGAAGCCGTCGACGAACGGGCAGATCGCCACCACCCGCTTGCCGCGGGCACGCACGTCGTCGAGCGCGAACCGCACCAGCGTGCTCGACAGGCCCTGGCCCGAGTAGGCGCGGTCGACCTCGGTGTGGTCGAACACGAGTTGAACGTCGCCGTCGGGGTGGTACTGGGTGTAGCCGACGACGGTGTCGCCGTCGCGCAGTTCGTAGCGCTGTTGCTGCGGATTGTGGACGGCGACGACGGACGGGTCGCTCATGGCATTCCTCCGGCTGTTCAGGTGTTGTCGAGCAGGTGCGCGCGCATCGCGGTGTACGTGTCACCGAAGCGGGTCACGTCCTGAGGGCTGAGCAGGTCGAACACGTAGGAGCGTACGGCCTCGACGTGTCCGGGGCTGGCCTGGGCCAGCTTCGCGGCGCCGGCCTCGGTGAGTTCGGCCAGCATGCCGCGCTTGTCCTCGTCGCATTCGACGCGTTGCACCCAGCCGGCGTCGACGAGGCGGCTGATCGCGCGGGTGACGCCGCTGCGGGTCGTGACGACGGCGTCGGCGAGGGCGCGCATGCGCAGCCGCCGGCCGGGGGCCTCCGAGAGGGCGACCAGCAGTTCGTAGTCGGTGAGGGACATCCCGGAGTCCTGGGTGAGCTGCTTGTCCAGGGCGCTCATCAGCAGCCGGGTGCTGTCGAGGTAGGCGCGCCAGGTGCGCTGCTCGTCGTCGCTGAGCCACCGGGTCTTCGTCATCCGTCGAGAATAACCGGGTGGTTGCTCAGGAAATCAATTCGGCCGTCACTGTTGCGGGGGACGTACCGGGTGCCGGCTGACGATGGAGATCCGGTTGAACGCGTTCATCGCCACGGCAACCCACGCGATCGCGGAGAGTTCGTCCTCGGTGAGCCGGGCGCGCGCGAAGTCGTAGTCCCGGTCCTGCAGGTGACTGTCGGGCAGCGTGGTGATCGACTCGGCGAGAGCGGCCTGCTCCTGCTCGGTGAACAGGTCCGTCTCCCGCCAGGCCCGCAGCACCGCGAGTCGCTGGGTGGTCTCGCCCTCGCGCAGGGCGTCCCGGACGTGCACGTCCAGGCAGTAGGCGCAGCCGTTCATCTGGGAGACGCGTACGTTCACCAGCTCCACGAGCCGACGCTCGAGTCCGGCGTCGGCCGTGGCCTGGCGGATCGCTTTGGCTACCTCGATCTGCGCCCGGTACACCGGGCGGGTCTGCTTGTCGATCGGGACGCGCGCCTCGCTCACTCCGGCGGCGATACGTGCACGGAGATGTAGAGGGCTTCGCCGAGCTGCTCGAGCAGGCCCAGCTGGGTCTCCAGGTAGTCGATGTGTTCTTCCTCGTTCGCGAGGATCTCCTCGAAGATGCGGGCCGAGGTGATGTCGCTGACCGAGCGCATGTACTCGGAGCCCTTGCGGAGGCGGTCGCGGGCCTCGATCTCGACCTGCAGGTCGGCCTCGAACATCTCCTTGACCGTCTCGCCGAGCCGCAGCGTGCCGAGCCGCTGGTAGTTGGGCAGGCCCTCGAGGAACAGGATCCGGTCGGTGAGGGTTTCGGCGTGCCGCATCTCCTCGAAGGATTCGGCGCGGGTGTGCGCGGCGAGCTTGGTCCAGCCGTTGTTGTCCTGCATCTTCGAGTGCAGGAAATACTGGTTGATCGCCGTGAGCTCGGCGGTGAGCTGCTCGTTGAGGTACTCGATGACCTTCTTGTCGCCCTTCATGGCGCCTCCCGGGGACCGAACGCGGATCGACCGCCGGGTAGGGGTCTAGACGGCGGTCTCGAGTTCGATCCTCTCATCCCGCTCGCGGGATGCGCGAACGATCGCCGAGATATTTCGGACGCACCGTCCGCAGTCGGTGCCGGCGCGGCAGGCCGCGCCGATCTCGCGGGTGCAGCGCGCCCCGGCAGCGATGTGGGCCTCGATGTGCCGGTGCGAGAGAGCGTGGCAGCTGCAGACGATCATCGAGACCCTCCTGGACGTACTACTTAGGTTCACCAAACCTTACCTCAATGAGGTGTGGCTTACCTGTGAGCGTAGTCACAATCCGGCCTCGGGCGCCCCGGGCAAGTGCCCAGTCCCGGCCCGGGGTGCCCTGAGGCCGGTGCTGCCGGGCTCAGGGCTGCCGAGTTCAGTGCTGCTGTGACTGCAACTGCGACGCCACCACCTGGTTGATCCGCTGCAGACCGCCGGGGGTCAGACCCGGTAGCTGTCCCTCGATGGTCCGGACGATCGCGCTGTCGTCGATCACCTTCTCGCTGGACTGGATGAGCACGGTCCCGGCGCCCGTGAAGTCGAACTGCCGCTCCTCCCCGGACTGCACACCGAACATGCGCGCCCCCGCCGCCACGAAGCCGTTGACCCACGCCTCGTCGTAGTGGTGGCTCGGCGACGGGCAGTCCGCCCACCCGACGAGCGCCTCGGGATCGACCCGCAGCGGCGGCTCGGCGAACATCACGGGCCCGTTCGACGACGCGAGGAACTTGCCCGTCCCGATCAGCGTGAGGAAGCCCGGCACGATCGACTGGTTCAGCGACAGCCCGGGCTCGAACGCGAGCAGGTTCGCGGCCCGGATGGTGAGGTTGCCGTCGTCGAGGTCGTAGGAGTTGATGTCGTACCCACGGTCACCGAGGATCAGCTTCCCGTACCCCTCGGCGACGACGTAGTCGCCCATGTACAGCGGGGCCGAGAACTGGTGCGCCACCATCTGCAGCAGCTGCCCCTGCAGTCCGTGGGTGAGCGAGGTGAACTGCACCTGCCCGTAGTAGGCGATCATCGCGCCCTTGGACAGGAACCACGGGCTCTGCAGGTCGATGCAGAAGGCGTAGTGGTTGCCGGGCAGGTTGTCGCTGCCGACGAGGTGGGACGGGTTCAGGACGACGCTCACAGTTTCTCCTCCGACGCTTGCACGTAGACGATGCCCTGACCGGTGCATTCGAGCTGGAGGCCCTCGCCGCCGCTGCGCCCCGCGGTGCGCCAGCTCATCGCGGACTTCAGTTCCGTCCGCACCGGTCCGTGGGCGGCGATGAAGGACTGCGGGTCGACGACGACCGGGGCCGGCCCGCCGACCTGCAGCTCGAGGAATCCACCGTGCCCGAGCAGCACCGCGGCCCCGCGCCCGGACAGCTGGGTGGTGAACATGCCGGTGCCGGTCACCATGCCGGTGGCGGCGCTGCGCAGCGCGCCCAGGAAGCCGCCACCGCCCCCGCCGCCCCCGGCCGGGGGCGCCGACATCGACACCACCGAGCTCTGCAGGCTCGCGGTGTATCCCAGCAGCCGCGACGCCTCCACCCGCAGCTCGCCGCCCGCGGACAGGTCCACCACGTGCACCTCGAGGCCGCGGAAGCCGTAGTGCACCACGCCGTTGCCCTGCGCGAGCATCGTGCGTTCGTGCTCGCCCTGCATCATCCGTCCCGCCATCCCGGCGATCCCGCCCATGCCCGGCATCCCACCGGCCCCGGGTACCTGGTGCGGAGCGAACTGCACCATGCCGGTGTAGAACAGCATTGCGCCGCGACGGGCGACGACCGGCCCGGACTGGTTCAGATCGACCTTGACGACCTTGCCGTTGATCTTCGAGAACACCGCTGTCTCCGTCATCGCTGCCTCCCTCACCGCTCCGCCGGCTGGATGGACACGACGCCCATGCCGTCCCACCGCAGCGAGAACGCCTCGCCGCTGCCCTGACCGACGAACGTGCGCCACGAGACGTCGGTGACGAACGACTGGCTCAACTGTCCCTTCGCGCACACGAACGCGTCCGGGTCGACGACGAGCGGGTACTGCGGCGAGACCTCGAGGTGGATCAGTGGGCCACCGGCCGACAGCAGCGCGACCTGCCCGCTGCCGGTGACCGTCGTGGTGAACAGGCCCTGGCCGCTCATGTTGCCGCGCACCCCGGCGAACGTGACGTTCGTGGTGAGGTTGCCGTTCAGGGCGAGCAGTTGCTCCGACTCGACCTGCAGGGTCTCGTTGTTCAACTCGAGCACGGTGACGTCCTGCCCCTGGTGGGCGAGATAGACCACGCCGTTGCCGGCGCACTCCATCAGCGACAGGCCCTCACCCGTGGCCCGCTGCCGCAGGCCGGCCAGCACGCCCTCGCCGCCGCCGAATCCGGCCGACTTGAACTGCACCTGGCCCTCGTACGCCACCATCGACCCCGACAGTGCCCGGATGCTGGTGTTGTTCAGGTGCGCCTCTATGACCCGTTTCGATCTCTCGACCAGTCGCATGCGCGAACACGATAGACGCTCGGCCGCCGGTGTGCCCTTCCGGCTCGCGCCCGCCCGATGCGGACACCCCACAATGGGTGCGTGCCCGATGTTCCCGACCGGACCCTGCTCGGCCGCGCCTTCGCCGTGCTGGGCGCGTTCACCGCCGAGCGCCCGCGCCTGACCCAGTCGGAACTGAGCCGCCGGACCGGGCTGCCCCTGCCGACGGTGTTCCGGCTGTGCGGCCAGCTCGTCGACGCCGGGGCACTCGAACGCCGTGCGGACGGCAGCTATCAGGTCGGGGTGCGGGTGTGGGAGCTCGGCGCCCTCGCGCCCCGCGCGCACGGCCTGCGCCAGGTGGCGATGCCCTATCTCGAGGACCTGTTCGATGCGACCCGGGAGAACGTGCAGCTGGTCGTCCGGGAGGGGCTCGAGGCGCTCTACGTCGAGCGGTTGTCGGCGCGCGGTGCCGTGGCCGTGGTCGGCCGGGCGGGCGGCCGGCTGCCGCTGCACGCGTCGAGCGGTGGGCTGGTGCTGCTCGCCCACGGCGGGCCCGAGCTGCTGCAGGAGGTGCTCGATGCCGGGCTCGAACGGTTCACCCCCGCCACGATCACCGACGAGGCCCGGTTACGGCGCGTGCTCGACGGCGTCCGCCGCACCGGCATCGTGATCTGCCGCGAATACCTGAACGTGGGCACGATGGCGATGGCGGCACCGATCCGGGAGCGTTCCGGCCGGGTCGTCGCGGCGATATCGGTGGTGGTGTCGATCGATGCGGATCCCGCGCCGTTGATCCCGGCCATGCGAGCGGCGGCGAGCGGCATCTCCCGGCGGCTGACCTGAAAGCTGTCTTTCACTGAGTGAAAGTGGGGGGTGACGACGTGGACCTTCCTTCGGGACAGTGAGGGTCGTCACCGCTTCCCGATCCCGAGGAGTCCCCCATGAGCGAATCCCGCACCCAGGTCGCCGTCGTCGGCGCCGGCCCCGCCGGGCTGATGCTGTCGCACCTGCTGCACCTGCGCGGCATCGAGTCCGTCGTGCTCGAGGCGCGCTCGCGGGAGGACATCGAGGCCACCATCCGCGCCGGCGTGCTCGAGCAGAACACCGTCGACCTCATGGTCGAGACCGGCGTCGGCGACCGGCTGAAGGCCGAGGGTTACGAGCACCACGGCGTGGAGTTCCGTTTCGGCGGCAGGGGTCACCGCATCGCGTTCGACGAACTCGTCGGGCGCGCGGTCACCGTCTACCCGCAGCACGAGGTCAACAAGGACCTCATCGCCCGCCGTCTCGCCGACGGTGGCGACCTCCGCTTCGGTGTCTCCGACGTGCAGGTCCACGACCACCTCACCGATCGGCCGTACCTGACCTACACCGACGCGCAGGGCAACCCGCAGCGCCTCGACGCGCTGCTCGTCGCCGGCTGCGACGGCTCGCGCACCGGCACCCGCGGTCTGATTCCGGCCCCGCAGGTGCGTACCGACCACTTCCGGCAGTACCCGTTCGCCTGGCTCGGCATCCTCGCCGAGGCGCCCCGCTCGTCGGAGGAACTGATCTACGCCCGGCACGAGCGGGGCTTCGCACTGATCTCCACCCGCACCGCCGACGTGCAGCGGCACTACCTGCAGGTGGACCCGGACGACGACGTCGCC
Organism: Rhodococcus aetherivorans; assembly: GCF_011058165.1. Classification (GTDB taxonomy): domain Bacteria; phylum Actinomycetota; class Actinomycetes; order Mycobacteriales; family Mycobacteriaceae; genus Rhodococcus; species Rhodococcus aetherivorans. The sequence continues at coordinate 87,536 of NZ_JAALEG010000007.1, read as the reverse complement.
AACTGGTCCGACGACCGCATCTGGAGCGAACTGCACGCCCGGGTCGACGGGGAGGGTGCCGAGATCAAGGACGGCCGGATCTTCGAGAAGTCGATCCTGCAGTTCCGCAGCTTCGTGTGCGAGCCCATGCAGCACGGCAACCTGTTCCTCGCCGGCGATGCCGCGCACACCGTCCCGCCGACCGGCGCCAAGGGGCTCAACCTCGCGGTCGCGGACGTGTTCGTGCTGGCCCGTTCGATGGACGAGTACCTCACCCGCGGTGAACGCGGCCGGCTCGACGGTTACACCGCGGAAGTTCTGCCGCGCGTGTGGCGGGCCCAGCACTTCTCGTGGTGGATGTCGTCGATGCTGCACGCCCACCCGGGCAGCAGCCCGTTCGACAACAAGCGCCAGGACGCCGAGCTCGACGCGATCACCCGTTCCGTCGCCGGACGCACCCTGATCGCCGAGCAGTACACCGGGTGGCCCCTGGTCTGACGCGTCGACGCCCTCCGCGCGCAGCCTGCTCCGGGTCGAACGGGAGCTTGTCGCGCCGAGCGGGCCGGGACGGCGGCGTCGGCCGAGTAGCTCCGACGACAAGTTCCCGCTGGACGCGGAAACCTCCCGCTCGTCGGCCGAGTGCGGACCGTCAGTACGACGCGCGGCCGCCGCTCGCGTCGTACACGGCGCCGGTCGAGAAGCTCAGCGCGTCCGAGGAGAGCCAGGCGACGAGTTCGGCGATCTCGTCCGGCCGGCCCATCCGGGCCATCGGCGTCAGGCTCTGCGACCGCGCCAGGATCGCCGGATCCGTTCCGGCGTTCATCGGGCTCTCCACCGCCGCGGGCGCAACCACGTTGGCGAGCACCCCGGTCGTCGCGATCTCCTTGCCGAGCGACTTCGTCAGCGCGATCACCGCGGCCTTGGACGCCGAGTAGGCGCTCTGCTTCGGATTGCCGTCCTTGGCCGCGATGCTCGCCAGGTTCACGACCCGGCCCCAGCCGGCGCCGATCATCGCGGGAACGAAGGCGCGGCACGCGAGGAACGTGCCGTCGACGTTGATGCGGAACGTGCGGTGCCAGTCGGACAGCTCGGTGTCGACCAGCGGCGCCGACGGTCCCACGACGCCGGCGCTGTTGACGAGGATGTCGACCCGGCCCAGGCGTTCTCGCAGCCGTTCGACGGCGACGGGGTCGGTGACGTCGATGCGTTCGTCGGCGCCGTCCGCGATGTCGGCGGTGACGACCCGGACGCCCGCGGCGGACAGCCGCCTCGCGCAGGCCGCGCCGATTCCGCTCGCCCCGCCGGTGACGAGCGCGGTCGCGCCCGAGGGATAGGTCACCATACGGCTGCTCCTCGCCGGTGTGTGGATAGTAGTCTGAATCCATGTGCGAAATCGAAACAATCGGAGACGCACCATGTATGAATCTGGATATACGGCTGTAGGTGCAGTCGTCAAGTCCCCGAAGGGATCGACATGGAGATCCGCTGGCTTCAGGCCTTCGTCGCCGTCGCGGAGGAGCTGCACTTCGGCCGGGCCGCCGCCCGCTTGCAGATGGCGCAGTCACCCCTGAGTCAGACGGTGCGCAAGCTCGAGAAGGACCTCGGTGTGCCGTTGTTCGAGCGCAATACGCGCAGCGTCGCCCTCACGGCGGGCGGTCACGCCTTCCTGCCCCACGCCTACCACATCCTCGAAAGCGTCGAGACGGCACGGCAGGCCACGCGCGCGTCCGCCGGCGGCGTGTACGGCCGCATCAAGATCGGGTTCACCGGTGTGCTGAACCATCTTTCGCTCCCGCCGCTGACCCGGGCGCTGCGACAGCGTTACCCGGACATCGAGCTCGACCTCGTCGGCCGCATCATGACCCGCGACGCGGTCACCCAATTAGAGAGTGGCGCATTGGATCTCGCGTTCGTCGGGCTGCCGGTCCAGTCCACGGCGGTGGCCACCCGGCTGATCCGCCGCGAGTCGTTCGGTGCCGTGCTGCCCTCCGACCACCCGCTCGCCGGAGAGCCGGAGATCGACCTGCACGAACTCGCGGACGACGGCTTCATCACCACCCCGTTGTCGGCGGGGTCGGCCCTGCAGGAGAGCGCCATGCGTGCGTGCCTCGACGCGGGGTTCCGCCCGCGCGTGGTCCAGGAGATCACCGACCCGTACATGATCCTGGTGCTCGTCTCGGCCGGCGTGGGGGTGGCGTTGATGACGTCGAGCATCGCGACGATCACGCCGCCGGGCACGGTCTTCGTCCCCCTCGCCGGAGAATCCGTCTACATGCACCACGGGATCGGCTGGTCGCCCCGGCGCGTGTCGCCGGCGCTCGAGGTGGCCTTGAAGGTCGCCGAGGAGATTCTTCCGACGCCCGATTGAGATGATAAGGGTCTTTATCTGAGACTTTTTCAGTGTTGGACGCTGCATAGTGCGGCGTGTCACGCTCGTCTCGTTCCGGCGACTGTGAGGGCCATCACCGAATGGCCGACTCGGCGTCCGTCGGATCCTGGGACGAAAGGAACGCCATGGCGAACACGCACGCTGCCGGCCCCGACGGACGACCGAACGAGAACGCCCGCCGGGCGGCCATCTCCGGTTTCCTGGGCAGCACCCTGGAGTACTACGACTTCTTCATCTACGGCTCCGCCGCAGCCCTCGTCTTCGGGAAGATCTTCTTTCCCGGCGACGGAGCCACCTCGACGCTGCTGTCGATCAGCACCCTCGGCGTCGCATACATCGCCCGCCCGCTCGGCGCCGTGCTGTGGGGGCACTGGGGCGACAAGTTCGGCCGGCGCAACGCCCTCCTGGCCTGCCTGATGCTGATGGGCATCGCCACGTTCGTCATCGGCTGCCTGCCCACCTACGAGCAGATCGGCATCGCCGCGCCGGTGATCCTGGTGCTGCTGCGCCTGCTGCAGGGCCTGTCGGCCGGTGGTGAATCCCCGGGCTCGTCGTCCCTGACGCTCGAGCACGCCCCGGCGCACCGGCGCTCGTTCTTCACGTCGTTCACCATGAGCGGCATCATGTTCGGCATCGTCATCTCGAGCCTCGTGTTCATTCCGGTGGCATCGCTGCCCGACGAGGCGCTGTACTCGTGGGGCTGGCGGGTGCCGTTCTGGCTCAGCATCGTCGTCACGGTGGTCGCGGTGTGGCTGCGCCGCAAGCTCGACGAGCCCGAGGTGTTCGAGGAACTCCAGGAGAACGGCGAGACCGCCACCCTGCCGGTCGTCGAGATGTTCCGCTCGCACTGGCGCACCGTCCTGCGGATCAGCCTCAGCGCCACGTTCGCCATGATCAACACGATCGTCAATGTCTTCGCACTCGCCTACGCCGTGCAGGTCGAAGGCTTCGAGCGCTCCACGATGCTGTGGGCGATCGCCGCCGCCAACTTCGTGGCGGTACTCAGCCAGCCCGTGGCCGGGCTCCTCGCGGACCGGATCGGCCGCAAGCCGGTGTTCGTGTTCGGTGCCCTCGGCTCGGGCGCGATGGTGTTCGCCTTCTTCCACGCCATCGGAACCGGCAGCACGCCACTGGTGTTCGCCTCGGGGATCGTGCTGATCGGCTTCTTCTACGCCATGCCGAACGGTGTCTACCCGGCCTACTTCCCGGAGCAGTTCCCGGCCCGGGTCCGGTACACGGGCATGGCCGTGAGCCTCATGCTCGGTCTGCTCGTCGCCGGATTCACACCCGCCGTCGCGCAGATGCTCTCGGCGGGGGACACCAGCAACTGGGCCCCGGTCGCCTGGATGTGCCTGGGCTTCGCGGTGCTGTCGTCGATCGCCGCCCTCACCGGTCCGGAGACCTACCGCACCCCCACCGAGGACCTGGGCGAGCGTCGCCCGGCGCCGGCGGCGCGACCGGCGCAGGAACTCGTCCGCAGCGACGTCTGACCGGCCACCGAGCCCCGGCGCCCGACGCGCCGGGGCCACGGCCCGTCCCACCCCGTAGGAGTAACCGTGACCCCGTCCACCGCCCGCCACCGCATCCGGCTCGTGGGGGCAGGCATCGCCTCGTCCCTGTCGCCGGCCCTCCACGAGCGCGAGGCCGCCGCACTCGGTGTGAGCGACTACCGCTACGAACTGCTCGACCTCGAGGCGGAGAACGTTCCCGTCGAACGCACCGGCGACCTGGTGCGCGCCGTCGTCGCCGGCGGCTGCACCGGCCTGAACATCACCCACCCGTGCAAGCAGGTCGTCATCCCGGCCCTCGACGGCCTGTCCGACAACGCCCGCCTGCTCGGCGCGGTCAACACCGTCGTCGTCCGGGACGGGCGCCTGATCGGCCACAACACGGACCACAGCGGATTCCTCACGGCGCTGCGCCGCGGGCTGCCCGATGCCGCCCTGGATGCGGTCGTGCTGGTCGGTGCGGGCGGTGCGGGCTCGGCGGTGGCCTACGCGCTCGCCGCCGCGGGTGTGGCGGACCTGCGGATCGCCGACGTGGACACCGCCCGCGCCGCGGACGTCTGCGCGCGACTGTCCACCGCCTTCCCCGCGACACGGGCCACGGCTCTGCCGGCGGAGGCGATCCCCGCCGCCCTGCGCACGTGCACCGGGGTGGTCAACGCCTCGCCGATCGGCATGGTCGGCCACCCCGGAACGCCGTTCGACACCGGCGCCCTGCACCCCGGGCTGTGGGTCGCGGACATCGTCTACCGGCCGATCCGAACCGAGCTGATCGCGGCCGCAGCGGTTCTCGGCTGCGACGTGCTCGACGGCGGGCAGATGCTCGTCGCCCAGGCCGCCGACACGTTCGCGCTGCTGACCGGGATCCGTCCGGACGTCGACCGCATGCGGAAGCACCTCGACGAGGTGATCTCGGACCGGGTTCTCGTGGCCGCGCCGGTGGACCGTGCGCCGGCCGGACGTCCCGATGCCCACCAGGAGATGGAATGAACACCACCGCGTCCTTCGCGCAACCGCTGGACATGGGTTCGGTCCGTTTGCGCAACCGCTTCGTGTCCGCGCCCATGGAACGCAACTACTGCGAACTCGACGGCACGATGACCGACCGCTACATCGCCTACCTCGAGCGACGTGCCGCCGGAGGCGCCGCGCTCGTCTTCACCGAGGCGAGCTACGTGCGGGCCGACGGCAAGGGCCGCATCCGCCAGATGGGTGTGGACGTCGACGAACGCATCCCCGGCATCGCCCGGATGGCGGAGGCGGTGCACGCCCACGGCGCGCTCGTCGGTGTCGAACTCAACCACGGGGGCCGCACCGCGCAGGGCGCGGTGAGCGGATTCGTCCCGGTCGCCCCCACCCCGATCCCGTGCGCGGTCGTCGGCGGCGAGATGCCCGAGCAGCTCGACAGCGACGACATCGAGCACCTCGTCGAGTGCTTCGGTGAGGCTGCGGCACGCTGCGCGGAGGCCGGCGTCGACGTGATCTCCCTGCACGGCGGGCACGGTTATCTCATCCACCAGTTCCTTTCGCCCGCATACAACCACCGCGACGACGAGTGGGCCGAGCCGACGCTGTTCGTCAACCGGGTCATCGACGCGGTCCGCACCATGGCGCCGGGTATCACTCTGGGACTGCGCTTCTCGGCCTTCGAGGCGGTCGACGGCGGGCTCGACGCGGAGACGACGCGCGAGCGCATCGACGCGATCGACACGCACCGGCTGGACTTCCTCGACGTTTCGGCGGGCAACTACGAGTCGGGGCAGTGGATCATCCAGCCGGGGGAGTGGCAGCGCGGTCTGCTCGCCCCGTACGCCGAACCGTATGCCCGCGACTTCGACATCCCGGTGGGCGTCGCCGGCCGGATCAGCTCACCCGAGACGGCGGAGCAGATCATCGCCTCCGGCCGGGCCGACTTCGTGAGCATGGCCCGGACCCTGCACGCCGACCCGGACTTCCCGAACCGTGCCCTCGACGGGGGCCGGTACCGGCCCTGCATCGCCTGCAACTACTGCATCGACAGCCTGGCGGCCGGGCCGATCCCGTGTTCGGTCAACCCGTGGGTCGGTCGCGAACTCGAGCAGCCCTCGAAGCCGGCCGGGACCGCGGTGCGCGTCGCCGTCGTGGGCGGCGGACCGGCCGGCACGGCGGCCGCACGTGAGCTCGTGCTGGCGGGCCACAGCGTCGACCTGTACGACGAACGCGGCAGTCTGGGTGGCGATTTCGCGTTGGCCTCCCGGCTGCACGAGTACCCGGAATACCACCGGATCGTCGACTGGTACCGCGACGAACTCGCGGACCTGAATGTCACCTGCCACACCGGTACGAGAGTCGATGCCGCCACGCTGGCCCCGCTCGACTTCGACGCGATCGTCCTCGCGACCGGCGGGCGCGGACCGGCGATCGACCTTCCCGGTGCCGGCACGCGACGGATCCGCGACGTGCGGGAGTTCCTCGCCTCCGGGGACCCCGCGCCCGAGTCGATCACGATCTTCGGTGCCGACCGGGAGGCCGCGGCGGTGGCCGACGACCTGCTCCAGCACGGCACGAGGGTGGTGATGATCGGTCCGCAGGAGACGATCGCGCACGATGTCGGCCGTCGCGGCAAGATCGTCCTGCTGCCCCGGCTGGCGGCGAGCGAGAACCTCACCACGTACCTGTCGTCCGTCGTCACGCACATCGAGGCCGACCGGGTGGTCATCTCGACGAACGGGCAACAGCGCACCGTGCCCGCGCCCGGGGAACTGCTCGTCTCGCACGGCGTCGAGCCACGCGCCGGCCTGCTGACCGAGCTGCGGCGGCTCGCGCCGCGGCTCGGCGTCCATTCCGTCGGGGACGCGAGCGGCGACGGCGGCTCCCTTCATGCCGCGCTCGTCACGGCCGCCGACGTCGCCGTCCGCATCACCGCGGCCGCCGATTCGCGCGTGGGGGCCGACGCGTGAACCCGGAGACCACCGCGCCGGCACCGGATTCCGTGCGCACCGCGCTGCCGCGCCTCGGCCTGGGCACTTGGCCCCTCGTCGGGCCCGACGCCACGCGCGCCGTGCTCGCCGGTATCGAGGCCGGATACCGGTTGATCGACACGGCAGCGATCTACGGGAACGAGGACGCCGTCGGCGCCGCCCTCGCCACCTGCGGCGTGCCCCGCGACGACCTGTTCGTCACCACCAAACTCCGCGGCAGCGACCATGTTTCCGGCGACGTTCGCGGTGCCGTGGAGCGGAGCCTCGAGCGCCTCGGCCTCGAGCGGCTCGACCTGTTCCTCATCCACTGGCCGCTGCCGCGGTTCGACCGGTACGCCGCGGCTTTCGAGGCCATGCTCGAGTGCCGCGACGCCGGGCTCGTCCGCTACGTGGGGGTTTCCAACTTCCTCGGCCACCATCTGCGCAAGGTGGTGGCCGAGACCGGGGAGGCTCCCGCCGTCAACCAGATCCAGATGGACCCGTCGCTGGCCCGCCTGCCCGTCCGCCGCGCGAACGACGAGCTCGGGGTGTTCACCCAGTCGTGGAGCCCGCTCGGCCGCGGCGAGGTGCTCGGCGCCCCCGTGGTCGCCTCGATCGCGGACCGCGTCGGCTGCACGCGCGCGCAGGTCGTGCTGGCCTGGCACCTCGCGCAGGGCGTCGTGCCGGTCGCGCGGTCGGCGAACCCGGCGCGCCAGTCCGAGAATCTGGCCGCCGTCGACGTGGAACTCACGGCGGCGGACGTCGCCGCGCTGAACCGTCTCGACCGCGGCGAAGCCGCGGCCCGGGACGTCGAACGAGAGGAACACTTCTGATGCCCCTTCGTGCAGGCATCGTCGGATGCGGAAAGATCGCGGGCAACCACGCGCACGCACTGCAGCAGGTGCCCGGCGTCGAGGTCGTCGCGTGCTGCGACCCCGACCTGGAGCGCGCTCGCGCATTCGCCGCCCGGCACGGCATCGCCCACGCCGTCGGATCGGTGGCGGAGTTGTTCGCTCTCGGCCTCGACGCCTGCACCGTCTGCACACCACACCCCGTGCACGAACAGATCGTCCTCGCCGCCGCCGAGGCCGGGATCCACGTGCTGTGCGAGAAGCCGATCGCGGTGGACGTGGCCGCGGCCGACCGGATGATCGCGGCCGCCGACCGCGCGGGCATCACCTTCGGGGTGTTGTTCCAGCGCCGATTCTGGCCCGCGGCGCGCCGCATCAAGGCGGCGATCGACGACGGCCGCCTCGGCGTTCCCGTCCTCGGGGAGGTGTCGGTGATCCTGCACCGCCCGTCGACCTACTACTCGGCCGACGCGTGGCGCGGGCGGTGGGACACCGACGGCGGGGGCGTCCTCATGACGCAGGCCGTACACCAGATCGACATGCTGCAGTGGTTCATGGGTGCGCCGGTCCGCGTCAGTGGCTTCGTCGGCACCCGCTTCCACGGCGAGCACATCGAAACCGAGGACAGCGCCTCGGCCGTCGTCTCGTTCGCCTCCGGTGGCACCGCGACGATCACCGCCACCACCGGCGCCAACCACAACCTCGGCAACCGCGTGACGGTGATCGGCGCAACCGGGGCGATCGCGAGCGTCCTCGAGTTCCCCGAGGGGCGTGAGGGCGTCAACGAGCTGTGGACCGCGCCGGGCGAGGTGGAGCTGCGAACCCCGTATTCCCCCGAGGTCGACGCCAATCTCGACGTCCGCGACGTCAATGCCGGCCTCGCCGACTTCCACACCCTGCAGGTCCAGGACTTCGCCGAGTCCGTGCTGACCGGCCGCCGGCCCGCGGTGACCGGGCGGGACGCCCGCGCCTCCCTGGCCGTCGTCGCCGCGATCTACGAATCCTCCCGCACCGGCCGGGTCGTCGACCTCGCGCCCGCACCCACCCTCGTCTCGTCCGGCAAGGAGCTCCGATGACCCCCGACACAGTGTCCGAATCCCTCACCTACGACGTGGTTGTCGTCGGGTCCGGCGCGGGCGGCCTGTCCACGGCCGTGGCTGCCGCCCACGGGGGCGCCTCCGTGCTCGTCGTCGAGAAGGCGGACGTGTGCGGCGGCGCCACCGCCTGGTCGGGCGGGTGGATGTGGACGCCGCGGACCCTGTTCGCCCACGCCGACGGGGTGCACGAGGACCGCTCGGAGCCGCGCCGCTACCTCGAACACCGGCTCGGGGACAACTTCGATGCCGCCAAGGTGGACGCGCTCCTCGACGGTGCCCCCGAGATGGTCGAGTTCTTCGAACACCACACGGCGCTGCAGTTCGTCCCCGGCGCCGCCATCGCCGACATCCACGGTGACACCCCCGGCGCCGGCACGGGACACCGCTCCGTCGCGCCGAAGCCCGTGAGCCTGCGCCGCCTCGGACCCGACGTCGCCGCGCTGCTGCGTCGGCAGCTGTACGAGACCTCGTTCCTCGGCATGGGCATCATGGCCGGCCCGGACCTGCAGGCCTTCCTGCACTCGACCCGCTCGGGCCGGGCGTTCCTGCACTGCGCGCGCCGCGTCTCGACCCACATGTTCGACCTCGCCACCAGGCGTCGGGGCCAGCAACTGGTCAACGGGACGGCGCTCGTGGGCCGGCTGCTGCGCTCCGCACTCGATGCCGGCGCCGACATCCGCGTCGCCACCGCCGCCACCGCACTCGTCACCGACCCGTCCGGCCGTGTCGTCGGTGTCCGGCTCGACGGCCCCGACGGCGCCTACACGGTGTCCGCCCGCCGGGGTGTCGTCCTCGCGACCGGCGGGTTCACCCGCGACCTCGACCGGCGGCGAGAGCTGTTCCCCCGCACCCCGACCGGACGCGAACACTGGACGCTCACGCCGTCGACGACGACCGGTGACGGCATCTCGCTGGGCGAATCCGTCGGTGGCCGCCTCGACCGTTCGCTCGCCTCGCCGGTGGCATACTGTCCCGTATCCCTCGTCCGGTACCGCAACGGCAGGCAAGGCGTGTTCCCGCACATCCTGGACCGCGGAAAGCCCGGTGTCATCGGGGTGCTGGCCGACGGACGCCGTTTCGTCAACGAGGCGCTCGGATATCACGACTACACACTGGCAATGGTCGAACAGGTGCCGGACGGCGAGGAGATCTGCTCCTGGCTGATCGCCGACCAGCAGTACCTGCGGTACTTCCCGCTCGGCATGGCCAAGCCCTTCCCGATCCCGACGTGGCCCTACCTGCGATCCGGATACCTCTCGAAGGGCCGGACGCTCCGCGAACTCGCGGAGCGGATCGGCGTCGACCCGGACGGGCTCGAGAAGACCGTCACCGCGTTCAACGAGAGCGCACGCCTCGGGGAGGATCCCGAATTCGGTCGCGGCACCACCCCGTTCAACGTCAAGTCCGGGGATGCGGACAACCCGTGGCCCAACCCGTCCCTCGCGCCGCTCGAGCGCGGACCGTTCTACGCCGTCAAGGTCGTCCCCGGCAGTTTCGGCACGTTCGCCGGCCTGGTCACCGACTCGTCGTCCCGGGTGCTGAACCGCGAGGACCGGCCGATCGACGGGCTGTTCGCGGTCGGCGTCGACCAGTCCAGCGTGATGGGCGGTCACTACCCCTCCGGCGGAATCAATCTGGGCCCGGCAATGACCTTCGGGTACCTGACCGGACGCCGCCTCGCATCGACCACAGGAGCCACCCGATGAGCACCCCGCTCGGCCTCGCCGCCCTCACCGTCCTCGACACACCGCCGCTGCAGCACGTCGATCTCGCCGAACGGCACGGATTCGACACGATCGGACTGCGTCTGCTGCCCGCGGCGCCCGGCACCACGGCTTACCCGCTGCATGAGGACGACGCCGCGCTCTCCGCGCTCGTCCGCCGTCTCGCCGATTCCCCGGTCCAGGTGTTCGATCTCGAGATCATCCGTCTCGGTCCGGATTTCGACCCGTCCGACTACGCTCCGCTGCTCGAGGCGGGCGCGCGGCTCGGGGCGCGGGCCGTCCTGGTCGGCGGCGACGACCCCGACCGGGCCCGTCTCACCGACTCCTACGCGCGGCTGGCGGAGCTGTGCGCCTCCTACGGCATCGTTGCGAGCCTCGAATTCATGCCGTGGACAGCGGTTCCCGACGCGAAGACGGCCGTCGAGATCGTCGCCGGGGCCGACGGTCCGGCCCGCAGCGTGCTCGTCGACGCGCTGCACGTCGCGCGCTCTTCCACGACCGTCGCCGACCTGGCGGCCATCCCGCGCGAGTGGTTGCACTACGCCCAGATGTGCGACGGCGCCACCCCCGCCCCGCGCGATCACGCCGAACTGATCCGGCACGCCCGGGAGGAAAGGCTCGTGCCCGGCACGGGCGGCATCGACCTCCCGGCGATCTGGTCCGCCCTGCCGGAGGGGCTGCCGGTGAGCATCGAGCTGCCGAACGAGCCGCTGCGCCAGGCGATCGGCACGGACGCCTGGCTCGAGCAGCTGGTCACCGCCACCGGGGCCGTGCTCGGACGTGTCCCGGCCACCGCGATCGTCGAGTGAATCCGGAGCGCAACCGAATTCGCTCGCAGTACCGGAATCCGCCCACGCCGTGGCATGGGCGGATTCCGGTTCGCCGCACGGATCCTGTGCGGGCGGCGGTCAGAGCCCGAGATCCTTGGCGATGATCGTCTTCATGACCTCGCTGGTGCCGCCGTAGATGCGGGTGACGCGGGTGTCGGCGTAGAGCCGCGCGATCGGGTACTCGGTGATGTAGCCGTAGCCGCCGTGCAGCTGCAGGCACTTGTCGATGACCCGGCCGGCGGCCTCGGTGCAGAACAGCTTGGCCTTCGCCGCGTCCGCGACGGTCAGTTCGCCGGCGTCGTGCAGGTCGAGGGCACGGTCGACCATGAGCCGGATCGCCTCGACCTCGGTGGCGCACTCGGCGAGGACGAACTTGGTGTTCTGGAACGACGCGACCGGCTTGCCGAACACCTTGCGGTCCTTGACGTACGCGATCGCGTGCGAGAGCGCCGCGGCCGAGGACGCCGATGCGCCGAATGCGATGGTCAGCCGCTCCTGCGCGAGATTGTGCGTCAGGTACGAGAATCCGGATCCCTCCTCGCCGAGCCGGTCCGTCACGGGCACCTTCACGTCGGTGAAGGACAGCTCGGCGGTGTCGGACGCCTTGAGGCCGATCTTCTCGATCTTGCGGCCCACGGCAAAGCCCTCGGAGGTGGTGTCGACGACGAGAATGCTCAGCCCCGCGCGGCGGTCCTCCGGCGTGGCGGGCGCCGTGCGGCACACCACGAGGATGCGGTCGGCGAGCGCACCACCGGTGATGAAGGTCTTCGCGCCGTTGACGACGTAGTGGCTGCCGTCGGCCGACAGCTTCGCCGTCGTCGAGATGTTCGCCAGGTCCGACCCGGTGCCGGGCTCGGTCATCGCGATCGCGAACATCAGTTCACCCGAGGCGAATCCGGGCAGCCAGCGCTGCTTCTGCTCCTCGGAAGCGTACTCGAGCAGGTACGGCAGGATCAGGTTGGAATGCACCGAGTAGCTGCCGAAGGACACGCCCGCGGCGGCCGTCTCCTCGGCGACGACGGCGTTGAACTTGATGGACTTCTCGCCGCCCCCGCCGAACTCCTCGGGCACCTGGATGCCGAGCACGCCGAGCTCACCGAGACGGCGGTAGAAGTCGCGCGGCGGATGCCCCTCGACCTCCCAGTCGTGGTGGACCGGCGCGACCTCCTTGGCGATGAAGTCGCGGACGAGCTTGCGGAAGGCCTCGTGGTCCTCGTTGAACACGGTTCGCTGCACGGAAAGGTTCTCCTTCGAATGGGGTCGATGCGGATCAGAGTGCGTAGCTGCGCAGTACGCCCTTGCTGATGATCGTCTTCTGGATCTCGCTGGTGCCCTCGCCGATGAGCAGGAACGGTGCCTCGCGCATGAGCCGCTCGATCTCGTACTCCTTGGAATAGCCGTAGCCGCCGTGGATGCGGAAGCTGGCCTGGGTGACCTCCGAGCAGTACTCGCTGGTGAGGTATTTCGCCATGCCGGCGGCGACGTCGTTGCGCTCGCCGGAGTCCTTCAGCCGCGCGGCGTTGACCATCATCAGATGAGCGGCCTCGACCTTCGTCGCCATCTCCGCGAGGGAGAAGGAGATCGCCTGGTGCTGCGCGATGGGCTTGCCGAAGGTGGTGCGCTGCTGCGCGTACCGGGCGGCGAGTTCGAACGCGCGGATGGCGACGCCGCAGGCGCGGGCGGAGACGTTCACGCGGCCGACCTCGACGCCGTCCATCATCTGGTAGAAGCCGCGGCCGGGAGTGCCACCGAGGACATCGGTCGCCTTGGCGCGGTAGTTGTCGAAGATCAGCTCGGTGGTGTCGATCCCCTTGTAGCCCATCTTGTCGATCTTGCCGGGGATGGTGACGCCGGGGACGACCTCGCCGAAGCCGGCGGGCTTCTCCACGAGGAACGTAGTGAGATTCTCGTGGGGCTTGGCGGCACCCTCCTCGGTGCGCACCAGCGCGGCCACGAGGGTCGAGCTGCCGCCGTTGGTCAGCCACATCTTCTGGCCGTTGATCACGTAGTCGCCGTCGGCGTCACGCTTGGCCTTCGTGCGGATCGCGGCGACGTCCGAGCCCAGTTCCGGCTCGGACATCGAGAAGGCGCCGCGGGTCTCGCCGGTCGCCATCTTCGGCAGGTAGTAGTTCTTCTGCTCGTCGGTGCCGTGCTGGCGCAGCATGTAGGCGACGATGAAGTGGGTGTTGATCACGCCGGACACGCTCATCCAGCCGCGGGCGAGTTCCTCGACGCACAGGGCATAGGTGAGCAGCGACTCGCCGAGCCCGCCGTACTCCTCGGGGATCATCAGCCCGAACAGGCCCATCTCCCGCATCTGATCGACGATGGCCTGCGGGTAGGTGTCCGAGTGCTCGAGTTCCTGCGCGTTCGGGATGATCTCCCGGTCGACGAACTGCCGGACGGTGGCGAGGATCTCGGTCTGGAACTCGGTGAGGCCGAGGGTCTGGGCGAGACGGGTCATGCGAAGTCCTTCTCGAGGGCGGGGAGGGTGCCGGCGGGGACACCGACGGTCCCGTCGGTGGCGAGACGATCGATCTCTTCGGGCGTCAGGCCGAGGTGTTCGCTGAGGACGGCGGCGGTGTCGTCGCCGTTGGCCGGCGCCGGCCGGGGTGCGGGGTGGAGGCCGTCGAACGACATCGGCAGGCTGGGGGCCAGGTGCCCGCCGACGCGGGGCTGCTCGACGTACTGGAACATCGGATTGGCGGTGACGCGAGGGTCTTTCGCGATCTCGGCGAAGGTGCGGTACCGCTCGTGCAGGATCGAGGTGCCCGACAGGGCGGTCTCCACCTCGGCGGCGGTGTGCTCGCGGAACCACACGGCGAACAACGCGTCGAGTACCTCGCGGTGGCGGTAGCGGGCGCCCTCGTCGCGGAAGTCGGCGCCGAGGGCGGCTTCGAGCGCGTCGACCGCGGCCGTCGTGCCGGTCAGTTCGGTCAGGTCGCGGAAGTGGCGCGGGGTCAGCGCGACGACCATGAAGGACGCGCCGTCGGAGGTGGTGAAATCGCGACCGTAGGTGCCGTAGACGGCGTTGCCGATGCGGTCGCGGTCGGGCCCGCCGAGCTGGGCCTCGGCGAGGTAGCCGAGGTTGCCGACGGTGGCGAGGGCGACGTCTTCGAGGGGGAGCACGATCTTCGCGCCCGCACCCGTGACCTCGCGGCGGTGCACCGCGGACGCGACCGAGAGCGCGGCGTAGAGACCGCATGCGACGTCCCACGCCGGCAACAGGTGATTGACCGGTCCGGCGTGGCCGACGGGGCCGGTGGCGAGCGGGAAGCCCGCGGCGGCGTTGACGGTGTAGTCGACGGCGGAACCGCCGTCCGCACGGCCCAGGACCTGCACGTGGATCAGATCGGGGCGGATCGTGGCGAGCTCGTCGTAGTCGAGCCAGTCGCGTCCCGCGGCGTTGGTGACGAGCACCCCGGCGTCGGTGATGAGGTCCCGGATCAGCTTGTGCGCGTTCGGGTCCCGGAAATCCGCCGCGAGGGAGCGCTTGCCCTTGTTCAGTCCCGCCCAGTAGATGGACTCGCCGTCCTCGGTGACGGGCCACCGGTGGTAGTCGGCAGCGCCGCCGATCGGGTCGACGCGGACGACCTCGGCGCCGAGCTGCGCGAGCGTCATGCCGCACAGTGGGGCTGCGATGAAACTCGAGACCTCGATGACCCGCACACCGGCCAGGGGCGCGGTGGACGAGGGAAGCTCGTCGATGGAAGCAGTGGAGTTCATATCGCCTGTCCTCATCCGGGCGGACGCCGGAGCCCAGGGCGCGCCGGCGAAGCTGTCCGAGCAAATATGCAGCACCGCCGGGCCACAGGGCCAACACCGTTCGGCTATAGGTCGGTTAGCGCCGATCAATGGCCCTCGCATTGGAGGGCCGGAAGTCCATAGGTTTCGACGATCGATCGATTCGTCGACGGGACATTGCCTCAGTGACCTAGACCACGTTGAATGGATCCCGAGCGCCTGATCGGTGCATCTCCTTCGATCGCCGACGCACCGTCCGATCGATATATCCCTTCGAGCCATTAAGGGGACACTCCGGTGACCACTGGCGAAATCTCGCACGACGCAGCGCACGGCGCCCCGCCGAAGGGGGCGGCACCACTCGTCAGCGGCAAGCAGGCATGGGGCATGACCGGCCTCGTGATCTTCTTGTACGTCGTCAACTACGCCGACAAGGCGGTGCTGGGCATCATCGCGCAGCCGCTGGCTCGCGAGCTGGGACTGTCCTCGTCCCAGATCGGCCTCGTCGGATCCCTGTTCTTCGTGACCTTCACACTCGGCGGCTTCCTGGCCGGCCCGCTCAACAAGTACCTCACCCTGCGGTGGGCGCTGCTTGCGCTGGGCGCGATGTGGTCGGTGGTCATGCTGCCGCTGGTCGTCTCGGCGAGCCTGGTGATGCTGATCGTCACCCGCATGCTGCTCGGCCTGGCCGAAGGCCCCAGCTCGGCGCTCATGCACACCGCCGCGTACTCCTGGCATCCCCCGGCCAAGCGCGGCCTGCCCGGCGCCTTCCTCGCCGGCTCGGCGTCGGTTGCCAAGATCGCTCTCGCCCCGATCCTCGCCTACATCACGGTCGAGTGGGGCTGGCGGGCCGCCCTGGTCTCCCTGTCGATCCTCGGCGCCGTGTGGATGGCCTCGTGGCTGACCGGCTGGAAGGAAGGCCCGTTCACCGCGACGGCCGTGAAGAAGGGGACCGGCACCGCATCCACCGAACCGTCGGTGCCGTGGAAGAAGATCTTCCTCACCCGCACGTTCATCAGCTGCGCTGTCCTGATCATGGTCGTCTACGCGCTCACCACCGTCGTGCTGACCTGGCTGCCCTCCTACTTCGAGGTGGGCCTCGGCTACAGCGCCCTGCAGGCCGGTTCGATGTTCGCCCTGCCGTCGATCGTCGGTCTCGTCCTCATGGTCACCTCCGGTTCGGTCACCGACCGGCTCGCCCAGCGCGGCTACCGCTCCCGGGTCGTGCGGATCATCGTTCCCGGCATCGGCGTCCTCGTCTGCGGTTCGGTCCTGGTCTTCCTGCCCAGCATCGGCACCCCCGGCCTCGCCGTCGCGGCCGTGTCCATCGGCTACGGCTTCGGCGCGATCGTCTTCCCCCTGATCAACGCCGCCATCTCGGAGCTGTGCCCGCCGCAGCAGACCGCAGGCACGATGGGCGTGTTCCTCGCACTGATGGCGGTCGGCGGCCTGGTCGCCCCCTACGGCACCGGCGTGCTCGTCGACAACGCGGCCACCCCGGCCGAGGGCTACGCGACCGCCTTCCAGGTCATCGGTGCACTCGGCATCGTCGCGGCGATCCTCGTCCTGATCTTCGCGAACCCGGAGCGCGACCGCGCCGTCATCCGGGGCGAGTCGGACGCCACCGCGAAGGCATAGCTTCCGCCTAACGGAGTCATCCACCGAATGTCCTTTCCCCACCGGCCGGGTGCGTGATCGACTCGATATCGAGGACCACCACCCGGCCGGTCGTCGTCTCCGCTCCTCGCTCTTCTACTGCAGTAAGGAATCCCCATGCGCGATGCCGTGATCGTCGATGCCGTCCGTACTCCGATCGGGCGCCGTGGCGGTGCCCTGTCCGAGATCCATCCCGCCAACCTGTCGGCACACGTGCTCGGGGCCCTCGCCGACCGCACCGGGCTCGATCCCGCGTCGGTCGAGGATGTCGTGTGGGGTTGCGTGAGCCAGGTCGGCGAGCAGGCCGGAATCGTCTCACGCAGTGCCGTGTTCGCCGCCGGCTGGCCCGAGACGGTTCCGGCCACCACCGTGAACCGCGCCTGCGGGTCGAGCCAGCAGGCCGTCTCGTTCGCCGCGGCTACCGTGATCTCCGGTCAGAGCGACGTGGTCGTCGCCGGTGGCGTGGAGTCGATGAGCCGCGTCCCGATGGGCAGCGCGAGCAAGAACGGTGAGCACTTCCCGGCCGAGGTTCTCGAGCGGTTCGGTGTCGAGGGCTTCAGCCAGGGCACCGGCGCGGAGATGATGGCCGAGAAGTGGGGCCTGTCCCGCACCGCGCTCGACGAGTACTCGCTGCGCTCGCACGAGCTGTCCGCGGCCGCGGCCGACGCCGGCGCCTTCGCCGGGCAACTCGCCCCGATCGCCGGCCTGAGCGCCGACGAGGGCATCCGCCGCGGGGGCAGCCTCGAGTCCCTGGCCAAGCTGAAGACCGTGTTCAAGGAGGACGGCGTGATCCACGCCGGCAACTCCTCGCAGATCTCCGACGGCGCCGGTGCCCTGCTGATCACCACGAGCGAGTACGCCGCGGCGCAGGGCTGGACCCCGATGGCCCGCATCCACACCGCCGTCGTCGCCGCCGACGATCCGGTCATCATGCTCACCGGTCCCATCGCGGCCACCGAGAAGGCGCTGAAGCGGTCGGGCCTGTCCATCGATGAGATCGGCGCCTTCGAGATCAACGAGGCGTTCGCCCCGGTGCCGCTCGCGTGGCAGATCGAGACCGGCGCCGCGATGGACCGGCTCAACCCCCTCGGTGGCGCCATCGGCGTCGGCCACCCGCTCGGCGGCTCCGGCGCGATCCTCATGACCCGTCTCGTGCACCACATGCGCGACAACGGCATCCGTTACGGCTTGCAGTCGATGTGCGAGGCCGGCGGCATGGCGAACGCCACCATCCTCGAACTGCTCTGACACCCCGCTTCGCATTTCACGAAAAGGAACGAAAGATATGGAACTGAAGGGTCTTTCCGTCGCGATCACCGGCGGCGCCTCCGGTCTCGGCCTGGCCACCGCCCGCCGCGTCCTCGACGCCGGCGGCACCGTCACCCTCATCGACCTGCCTGGCTCGCCGGGTGCCGACGTCGCGAGCTCCCTCGGTGACGGCGCGGCCTTCGCCGCCGCCGACGTCACCGACGCCGAGCAGTTCGCCGCCGCCCTCGACGTCGCGCACGAGCGCGGCGGCCTGCGCGGACTCGTGCACTGCGCCGGCGCCGGCCGGAAGATGCGCGTCCTCGACAAGGAGGGCAAGGCCGGTTCGCTCGAGGACTTCGAGTTCGTGATCCGGCTGAACCTGATCGGCTCGTTCAACGCGCTGCGTCTCGGTGCCGAGCGCATGGCCGCGCTCGAGCCGGTCGACGGCGAGCGTGGCGCCATCGTCATGACCGCGTCGGTCGCCGCCTTCGAGGGGCAGATCGGCCAGATCAACTACTCGGCGTCCAAGGCCGGCATCGTCGGCATGACCGTCGTCGCCGCCCGCGATCTGGCCAGCAAGAACATCCGCGTCAACACCATCGCGCCGGGCATCATGGACACCCCGCTGCTCGCGCGCCTGCGCGACGATGTGCGTGCCTCGCTCGAGAAGACCGTGCCGAACCCGGCGCGCCTGGGCCGCCCCGACGAGTTCGGCCGGCTGGCCACCAACATCCTCGAGAACGGCTACCTCAACGGTGAGACCATCCGTCTCGACGGTGCCATCCGCATGGCCCCGCGCTGAGGTGGGACGGATGACCATGAACCTGCCGGATCCGTCGACGATGTCGCTGTCCTACCCGGACGTGACGATGGGCGTGTGGGCGCCGAGCATGGCCGCCCTCTACGGCGACCGCCCGGCGATCGTCGACGGGGAACGGGTGTGCACGTACCGCGAGCTCGACGAGCGCTCCGCGCAGTTCGCCTCCGCCCTGCAGGGAGCCGGTGTCGCCCCGCGCGACGTGGTGCTGCTGCACGTGGGCAACTGCATCGAGTTCATCGTGGCCTACTACGGTGCGCTGCGGGCCGGCGCCACCGTGACGCTGGTCAACCCGCTGCAACCGGAACCGGGCCTGCGCAAGCAGATCGAGGAGACGGGCGCCGTGGCGGCGGTGACCCAGCCGCAGCAGCTCGGTGTCCTCCTCGGCGCCGCGGCGGGCACCACGGCCGTGACGATCGTGGTGGTCTCCGACGAGCCGGTGGAGGTGGCCCCCACCTCCGCGGCCGTCGTGCGGTACGACGAGTTCCTCGCCGGGCAGCCCACGGCGTTCACGCCGGCGGAGGTCGCCGGAACGGACGTCGCGCACCTGGCCTTCACCGGCGGTACCACCGGCATCTCCAAGGGCGTGCGCGTGCTGCACCGCAACGTGGTCGCCAACGTGACCCAGATGTGCGGGTGGCGGGCCGCCCACCAGGTCGTCACCACCGACGACGGGCTGGTCGCGCTGCGCCCGATCGAGGGTCTCGATGTGCACGGGGTGATCCCCGGCGAGGGCGCCACCGTCGTCGTGTCGCCCCTGTTCCATGCCCACGCGCTGATCAACACGTCGTTCCTGCTGCTGTGCGGCCTCACCCAGGTGCTCGCGGGCCGCTTCGACCCCGCCCGCATGCTCGAGCTCGTGGAGCGGCACCGCGCCAGCTACATCACCGGCAGCCCGGCCATGTGGCATGCGCTGGCCACCCACCCCGACGTCGCCCGCCGTGACACCACGTCGGTGCGGGTCGTGTCGTCGGGGGCGGCGCCGATCGACCACGTCACGCTCGAGGCGCTCGGTGCGGCGTTCCCGAACGCCCGCGTGGCCGAGGGCTACGGCCTGACCGAGGGCACGTGTGTGGTCACCGCCATGCCGCTGATCATCGGGTCCACCTATCGTCTCGGCAGTGTGGGCCTGCCCGTCTTCGACACCGAGATCGAGATCCGGGTCCAGGACGATCCGAGCGTCGTCCTCGGCGAGGGCGAGCGCGGCGAACTGTGGGTCCGTGGGCCTCAGGTGACCGACGGCTACCTCGGCCATCCCGAGATCACGGCCCAGCAGTACGTGGACGGCTGGCTCGACACCGGCGACATCGCCTACCGCGACGCCGACGGCTACGTCTATATCTGCGACCGCGCCAAGGACATGCTGATCTACAAGGGCTACAACGTGTATCCGCGTGAGCTCGAGGAGATCCTGGTGTCCCATCCTGCGGTGTCGACGGCGGCGGTGGTCGGCCGCGAGGCCGGCAACGTCGGGCAGGAACCGGTCGCCTTCGTGGTGCCGGTGCCGGGCGCGCAGCCCGACCCTGCCGAGCTGATGGCATTCGTTGCCGAGCAGGTCCTGCCCTACAAGAAGATTCGCGAGGTCGTGCTCGTGGACGCGCTGCCCACCTCCGCGGCGGGCAAGGTGCTCAAGACGGATCTGCGGGCCCGGATCGAGCAGGCCGCGGCCTCACGCTGAACCGGCAGCCGGGTACCGCGACGGTGCCCGGCTGTCGCCCTGTCGCCCTGTCGCCGTGTCGCCGTGTCGCCGTGTCGCCGTGTCGCCGTGTCGCCGCGTCGCCGCGTCGCCGCGTCGCCGAGCGAATGGACCATGCTGTCGGTCTGACGAGGTGAGCGATACATTCGCTCGGACGAACAGACGAAAAGGGGCGGTGCCTTCGACAGGCACCGCCCCTCGTCGCGTTCCGGGGTCAGCCGCGCTGGGCCTGCTTGACCAGTCCGCCGCCGATGATCAGACGCTGGATCTCGCTGGTGCCCTCGTACAGGCGCAGCAGCCGCACGTCCCGGTAGATCCGCTCGACCGGCACCTCCCGCATGTACCCGGTGCCGCCGTGGATCTGCACCGCCAGGTCGGCGACCTTGCCGACCATCTCGGTGCAGAACAGCTTCGCCACCGACGGCGCGATCCGCCGGTCGGTGCCCTCCACCCACGCCCGCGCCGCGTCGCGCACCAGCGCCCGCCCGGCCATCACCCCGGTCTGCTGATCGGCGAGCATCGCCTGCACCAGCTGGAAGTTGCCGATCGCGGTGCCGCCCTGCGTCGCGGTCGCCGCATACGCCACCGACTCGTCCAGCGCGCGCTGCGCCTGCCCCACCGACAGCGCCGCGATGTGCACCCGGCCGCGGGCCAGGGAGGTCATCGCGGCCTTGTAGCCGACGTCCTCGCTGCCGCCGACCAGCGCCGCGGCCGGCACCCGCACGTCGGTGAAGTGCACGTCCGCCGTCCAGGACCCCTCCTGGCCCATCTTGCGGTCCTTGGCGCCGACCTGCACCCCGTCGGTGTCGGCCGGGACCAGGAACACCGCGATGCCGGTGCCGTTCTCGTCGGCGGGGCGGGTGCGGGCGAAGACGACGAACAGGTCCGCGAGCGGGGCGTTGGTGATGAACCGCTTCTCGCCGGTGATGATCCAGTCGTCGCCGTCGCGCACCGCCTTGGTGCGCAGCCCGGCCGGGTTCGAGCCGGCGCCGGGCTCGGTCAGCGCGAAGGACGCGACGACCTCGCCGGAGGCGATCTTCTCGAGCCACTGCGCCTTCTGCTCGTCGGTGCCGAACCCGACGAGGACCTGCCCGGCGATGCCGTTGTTGGTGCCGAACATCGACCGCAGCGACAGCGTGGTGTAGCCCAGCTCCATCGCCAGCTCGGCGTCCTGCGCCAGGTTCAGGCCCAGCCCACCCCACTCCTGCGGGATGGCGTACCCGAACAGGCCCATCTCCTTGGCAGCGGTGCGGATGTCGTCCGGAATCGCGTTGGTGTCGGCGATCTCCTGCTCGCGCGGCACCACCACGCCGCGCACGAACGCGCGGGTCTGGGCGAGGATTTCCTGGAAGTCGTCGTCGTCGACCTGGGCAGCCGGCGTCGCAGTCGAGGTTGTCATGAATCCACCATCGGTTTCCGGGGCGGCGGGTGTCCAATACGAATCACCCCATCGCCACATAGGCACTGTCGATGAATGGGGCGGGGTCGAATCACCGGTCCTCTCGGTATATTCGGAGCATCAGCCGACGGGCGTCGCCCGCGTCCTCGATTCATCGGTGCCTTCCCACCGTCCCCGGACCGGGTGGGCTCGTGCGAAAGGAACCTCATGTCACTGCTGGAGAACCGAACCGCCGTCATCACCGGAGGCGCTCAGGGCATCGGTTTCGCGATCGCACAGGAGTTCGTCGACGCCGGCGCCCGGGTCGTCCTCGGCGACCTCGACCTCGATGCCGCGACAGCCGCCGCCGAGAAGCTCGGTGGCCGCGAGGTGGCCCGGGCGGTGCGGTGCAACGTGGTGAACGCGGAGGAGTGGGACACGCTCCTCGCGGAGGCCGTCGACGGGTTCGGCTCGCTCGACGTCGTCGTCAACAACGCCGGCATCACCCGCGACGCGACGATGCGCACCATGACCGAGGAGGACTTCGATCTGGTGATCGCCGTCCACCTCAAGGGCACCTGGCACGGCACCCGCAAGGCGTCGGCGATCATGCGCGATTCCAAGCGTGGCGCCATCGTCAACATCTCCTCGCTCTCCGGCAAGGTCGGCATGGTCGGCCAGACCAACTACTCGGCCGCGAAGGCGGGCATCGTCGGCCTCACCAAGGCGGCCGCGAAGGAGATGGCGCACCACGGCGTGCGGGTCAACGCGATCCAGCCGGGCCTGATCCGTTCCGCGATGACCGAGGCGATGCCGCAGAAGGCCTGGGATCAGAAGATGAGCGAGATCCCCATGGGCCGGCCCGGCGAGGTGTCCGAGATCGCGTCCGTGGCCCTCTTCCTCGCGTCCGACATGTCCTCGTACATGACCGGTACGGTACTCGAGGTCACCGGCGGCCGATTCATGTGAGTCCCTGTCTCACAGTCTCTTTCACAATCACTCTCCTCTCCCGAAGGTCGTCATGCGCGAAGTAGTCATCTGCGAGCCCGTCCGCACTCCCATCGGCCGCTACGGCGGAATGTTCAAGTCCCTCAACGCCGTCGACCTCGGTGTCGCCGCACTGAAGGGTCTCCTCGACCGCACCGGAATCGCCCCCGACGCGATCGAGGACGTCATTCTCGGCCACTGCAACGGCAACAGTGAGGCCCCCGCCATCGGCCGCGTCGTCGCGCTCGACGCGGGCCTGCCGATCACGGTGCCCGGCATGCACATCGACCGTCGCTGCGGCTCCGGCCTGCAGGCCGTCATCCAGGCTGCGCTCCAGGTGGGCAACGGCGACAACGAGGTCGTCGTCGCCGGCGGTGCCGAGTCGATGAGCAACGCCTCGTTCTACTCCGTCGACATGCGCTGGGGCGGCGCCCGCACCGGCGTGCAGATGCACGACAGCCTCGTGCGTGCCCGGGCCACCGCCGGCGGCCGCTTCTACCCGGTGCCCGGCGGCATGATCGAGACCGCCGAGAACCTGCGCCGCGACTACGGCATCAGCCGGCTCGAACAGGACGAGCTCGCGGTGTCCTCGCACGCCCGCGCCGTCGCCGCGCAGAAGAACGGCATCCTCGCCGAGGAGATCGTCCCGGTCACCGTCACGACCCGCTCCGGTGACGACGTCATCGACACCGACGAGCATCCCCGCCCGGACGTCACCGTCGAGTCGCTGGCGAAGCTGAAGCCGATCATGGGCAAGCAGGATCCCGAGGCCACGGTCACCGCCGGTAACGCCAGCGGCCAGAACGACGCCGCGTCCATGTGCCTCGTCACCACCCCCGAGCGCGCCGCGGAGCTGGGCCTGACCCCGCTCGTGCGGGTCGTGTCCTGGGGCCTGGCCGGTGTGGCTCCGAAGATCATGGGCATCGGCCCGGTTCCGGCCACGGAGAAGGCCCTCGCCAAGGCCGGCATCACGCTCGCCGACGTCGACGTGATCGAACTCAACGAGGCCTTCGCGGCGCAGGCACTCGCGGTGACTCGCGAATGGAAGTTCGGCGCAGCCGATTTCGAGCGCACCAACGTCCACGGGTCCGGCATCTCACTGGGCCACCCGGTCGGCGCGACCGGCGGCCGCATGCTGGCGACGCTCGCCCGGGAACTGCACCGCCGCGACGGCCGCTACGGCCTCGAGACGATGTGCATCGGCGGCGGTCAGGGTCTGGCCGCGGTGTTCGAGAGGGTGTAGGCCGCTTCGCGGCCGGTGCGTCCTTTGGGCTGTGGGAGCAACTCAAAGGACGCACCGGCGCGGCAGCGCCATGGCGCGTCAGCGCCGCCGTACCAGGTCGACGAACGCCTGACCCACCGCAGACAGGGTCGCCGGATCGAACGCGAGCCCGTACGTGCCCACCAGCCGCGGCTCGCATGCGCGCACCACGAGCCGGTCCCCGGCGGCCTCCGCCGGCACCCGATCCACGATCGACCCGCCGAGTCCGGCTGCCACCATCGGCAGCCGGACTTCGCGCTGGCCGACCAGGACGGAGATCTCCGGACGGGCACCGGCCGCGCGCAGCGCCGACTCCACCGCATCGACCATCGACCCACCGGTCGGCGCGAACACCATGGGGATGTCCGGCAGCTCGGACAGGTGGATCGGGCCCTCCGGCAGCTCGGATCCCGGCGGATACGCCAGCCACCACTCCTGCTCGCCCAGCTCGATCACCTCGAGTCCGTCGCCGCCCTCGAGCGGCAGGTGCGCAACGACGAACTCGCAGTGACCGTCGCGGATCAGCGACGCGACCAGCTCCTCGTCCTGCAGGGCCGAGAACCGCACCGCGACCTTGGGATATTCGCGGCGGAACCGCGCGATCAGCTCCACCAGCGGGCCGGCGGACAGTGCCGGGAAGGCCATGATGTCGAGCCGGCCCGCCACCGCGCCGTCCGACGTGGCGAGCAGCTCCTCGACCGCGGTCACGTCACGCAGGATCTGCCGGCTCGGGCCGATGAGGCTGCGGCCCGCCGCGGTGAGAACCATGCCGCGACCGATGCGGTGGAACAACTCGACGCCGAGCTCGCGTTCGAGGCTGCGCAGGGCCTGCGACACCGTCGGCTGCGCGACGCCGAGCGCGGTCGCGGCCCCGTTGATGCCGTTGTTCTCGACGACCGCGAGGAAGTACTCCACCTGCCGGAAATCCACAGTCCTACACCCCCTGCCGCAGTGTCGAGGCGACGTCGAGGAACGCCGCCGCGGCCGGCGACGGCTCGCCCGCCCGCAGCACGAGTCCGACGGGCCGGGTCAGCGGCGGCTCCAGCGGCCGCACCGTCACCGTGGGCATCTGCTGTTCGGCCACCGGCCTGGGCACCACCGTTGCGCCGGTGCCCAGGCACACCAGTTCCCACGTCGCCGCCGGGTGGGCGCAGTCGACGACCACATTGGCGGCGTTCTCGGCGAGCAGCCCGCCCGCCTTCGCGGCGTTGGTGCGGTCGCCGAGATCGACGACGAGGGGTACGTCCCGCACACGGGTGCGCGGGATCGGGTCCGGCAGGTCGGCCGCGAGGTCGTGGTGGAGGGCGAGCACGAGTTCCTGCTCGAACAGCGGCACGGTGATCATGCCCGCGTGCTCGACCGACAGGTCGGTCACGCCGATCTCCGCCTCGCCGCGGCGCAGCGCGGTGTGCACCCCGGCGGGACCGTCCGTGTCGACGATCCGCACCAGGATGTGCGGGTAGCGGTCACGGAAGCGGCGGGCGAGCTCGATCATCGGGTCGAACGAGAACGACGAGTACGTCACCACGTCGACGCGGCCCGAGGCGAGTTCGCGTACCGCGGCGACCTTCGCCTTCGCCCGCTCGACGTCGGCGAGGATGCGGCGCGCCGCTACGTCGAGCCGGCGGCCGTCCTCGGTGAGCGTGAGCCGGCGCCCGGTCCGGTCGAACAGGGTTGTGCCGAGCCGACGTTCGAGTGTGCGGATGGCCTGCGACAGCGACGGCTGCGAAATGTAGAGGGACTGGGCGGCCTTCGTGATCCCACCCCGGTCGACGACCGCGACGAAATAGGTGATGAGGTGAAGGTCCACCGGCTCATCGTACGGGGACGGCGGTTGCCGGCATCCAGCGGTCCGGGTCGGTACCGCACCCGGTGACCACGTCCCGGTCGGCGAGAACCAACAGGTGGGCGTCGGTCTCCCGCACCGCGAGCCGGCACAGACGCGGCGACATCGTCTCGAACGGACGGGACCACGAGATCCGCGTGGCGACCTCCCACGCCGTGGAACCGGGGTGCCGGGACACGGCCTCGGCGATCTCGGCCAGCCGTTCCTCGTGGTGGCCGAGCAGCGCCTGCGCGCGGGAAGCGACACCGCGGAAGCGGTATTCGTGGGCGGGGAAGACCTCGCCGTCGGGCAGGCTCGTGGTGGCGTGCAGCGACAGCAGGTAGCGGTGCAACGGATTCGGCAGTTCGCCCGGGACGGTGGAGATGTTGGGACTGATGCGGGGGAGCATGTGGTCGCCGCTGAACACCAGCTCGTGGGTGCGATCGACGAAGCACAGGTGGCCGGGGGTGTGGCCGGGCGTCCACACGGCGTGCAGGTCCCAGCCCGGCAGATCCAGGGGGGTGCCGTCGTCGAGCACGACGTCGAGCGACTCGCGCGGCCCGAACCGGACCAGTTCCATGACCTCGCCCGATCGGACCTCTTCGGGGGCTCCGAGCCGGGCCAGCTGCCGGGCCCAGGCCGCGGTGAACCCTTCCCGATCCGTGGCGGTGTGGTGGCCGAGCAGCGACGCGTCGGCGGCGTGCATCGCCAGTGCGGCACCGCTGACCTCGCGCAGCCGCGGCGCCAGGCCGAAGTGGTCCGGGTGCAGGTGCGTGATCGCCGCGAACCGGACCTCGGTGATGTCGTGCCCGGTCTGCCGGATTCCGTCGACCAGGGCCTGCCACGACTGTTCCGAGTCCCAGCCGACGTCGATCAGGGCCAGGCCGTCGGGCAGGGCCAGCGCGTAGACCAGCACGTAGCGCAGCGGGTTCTTCGGCATGGGCACGGGAATCGACCACAGCCCGGGCCGGACCTGCTCGACCGGTGGCAGCTCGCCGCGCCGCCACGCCTCCTGCTGCACGACGCCGACGACCTCGACCGCGGTCACGACACCTCCCCCGCGAGGGTGTCGCGCAACGTGCGCTTGAGGATCTTGCCGCTGGCGTTGCGCGGCAGCTCGCTCACGAAGTGGATGCGCTGCGGCTTCTTGTAGGAGGCGAGCCGGCTGGTGGTGAACGCGACCAGTTCGCTCTCGTCCGGCACGGCGGCACCGTCGGCCACCCGCACGACGGCGGTGACGGCCTCGCCCCACTTGCGGTCGGGGACCCCGACCACGGCGACCTCGGCGACGGCGGGATGCTCGGCGAGCACCGACTCCACCTCGATCGGGTAGACGTTCTCCCCGCCGGTGATGATCATGTCCTTCACCCGGTCGGTGACGAACAGGTAGCCGTCCTCGTCGAGGTGGCCGGCGTCGCCGGTGCGCAGGAATCCGTCGTGGGTGAACAGCGCCGCGGTCTCCTCCGGGCGCCGCCAATAGCCGGACGTGTTGTGGCGGGAGCGGCACACGATCTCGCCGGACCCTCCCACCGGCAGGTCCTCCCCGGTCGCCACGTCGCGGATGGCGATCTCCACACCGGGCATGGGGCGGCCCGCCGAGCGCAGCAGGTAGGAGCGGGGACCGGTCGGGTCGTGATCCTCGACGCGCAACGCGGTGACGGAGCCGCTCGTCTCCGTCATCCCGTAGCGCTGGACGAATCCGCATCCGAGGGTGTGCACGGCGCGGCGCAGCATCGACGGGGTGACGGGGGAGGCGCCGTAGAAGATCAACTGCAGGCTCGACAGGTCGAACCTGTCCAGGCCGGGCAGGTCGAGCAGCATCTGGACGGTCGCGGGCACCAGGAACGCATGGGTGATGCGATGGCGTTCGACGAGCGACGCGACGGTGCTTGGCTGGAACTCGCCGAGCAGGACGGCGTGCACACCGGCGGACAGGCAGGTGCTCAGCCATCCGGCCCCGGCGATGTGGAACAGCGGCATCGCGTTCAGCGCCACCGAGTCGGGCCGCCAGTGGTAGATGCGCTGTCCCTCCTCGTCGTTGTGGAGGTTGCGGTGGGTGATGAGCACCCCCTTCGGCGTGCCGGTGGTGCCGGAGGTGTACAGCTGCAACAGCGTCGTGTCGGGGTCGTTGCCGCGGCCGGGATCGGTGTCGGCGCCGGTGGCGGTGAGCCGTTCCCACGTCCACGCCCCGGGCAGCAGGTCGTCGCCGGGCTCGGTGTCGACGAGGACGACGGGCAGGCCGGGCAGTGCGGCACGGATCGCCTCGGCTGCCGCTGCGAACCCGGATTCGACGACGAGCACGTCGAGTTCCGCGTCCTCGGCGATGCGGGCGGCCTCCGCCGGGGTGAGCCGCCAGTTCAGGGGGACGAACACCAGCCCCGCTTTCCCGCAGGCGACGAACGTCTCGGCGGCCTCGAGCCGCATGCGCAGGAGCGCTCCGATCCGACCGCCGCGGCGGGCCAGACCGCTCAGGGCGGTCGCGAGCCGATTGGTGCGCCGATCGAGTTCGGCGAAGGTGACGGTGGTGTCGCCGCAGGTCAGTGCAAGTGCGTCCGGCCGTTCCGCCGCGTGCTGCCGGACCCGCTGCGGAAGGTGCAGACCGCTCACATCCCACTCCTCGTTCCGTTCGGCGAGCGCCTCGATGTCGGGCCGCCGTGCCCGATCAGTCGATCACCAGCGCCTCGGCGGAACAAAGTCCAAGATCCACAGCGACCGATAGCGAGTGCCTATGTCGGGACCGGCGGCGCGCGACTGTCCTTGCGCGCAGAGGTGCTTCCTGCGCGGGTACGGCCCCCGACGGACGCGCGCAAGGAGCACGGCCGCGCGCGGATGTTCGGCTCAGCCCGAGGCTCAGCGCCCGAGCGCAGCGACGACGCGGCGGAGCCCGTCGCGGTCCGGCGCAGTGTCCAACGTGAGCTGCCAGTCGGTGCCGGTCCACGGATCGGCCATGTGGGTGCCCGGCGCCACCGGTAGGTGCTGAGCCTCCTGCGAGAGCAGGTCCAGCAACGGCTCGTCCGTCACACCGTCGTCCTCGCCGACGATGATCACCGAAACCGGCTGTGTCGCAGACGCCTCCACGATCCGGACGACGTGCATCAGATCGTCACGGGTGTAGCCGTGCGGGATACCCGCGAGCACCACGATCCGTGGCGCCGGTGGCTCGGCACCCGGATCCGCGGTCGCGGCCAGGGCGGCGAGATCGACCGCGTGCGCCACGTCGCGCAGCCGGGGTCCGATGTCCGGGACGTCGCGGACGACCGGGCTCGTCACTGCGAAGGACACCACATCGGTGAGGGCGGACAACGCACCGGCCGTGTCGACGATGTCGAGGCGCGCCGCCGGGTGCGCCGCGAGGAGCCGCACCACGAGGGCCGACACGATCGGGGCGGCGGCGACGGAGTCCCCGTCGACCCACAGCGGGCGCCGCAGCGGCAACGGGAGGCACAACGGAAGTGTCGGCGAGTCGCGATCCGGGGCCCCGAGTTCGCCTATCCGCAGCCCGTTTCCGCCGAGACCCGGCCGCTGCCACGCCGGTGCGTCCCACGAGGCCATCGCCGCGGGCAGGGCCGCGCCGACGGCGCGCAGTTCCTCGGTCAACAACGCGGTGTCGGCGGCGTGCCGGGCGCGAGCCGCGGCGATCAGCTCGTCGCATCGCCGATTCGCCTCGGCCCGAGCCTGGTCGGCGGCCGGTCCGGTGCGGCAGGCCGGGTCGGAGACGGCTGCGGACAGTTCCTCGTCGAGCCGGTGCAGTGCGTAGTCGTGTGCGGAGACGAACGCGGCGGCAGAGCGGGATGCGTCCTCGAAGATCTGCCAGGTCCGCTCCCACGCCTGCTCCGGTTCGACCGGCACCGTCGCCGGGGTATCCGGCGAAGGCGGAGCCGGCTCGTCGTCGACGTCCACTCCGTGAGCGCGGAACAGTTCGGCGAGTCCACCGGTATACCCCTGGCCCACCGCCCGCAGCTTCCATCCGCCGTCGCGGCGGTACAACTCCCAGCAGATCACCGCCGACTCGGCACCGCCGGCGGGCGCGTCGAACGTCGCCGGCCCGGATCCGGGCGGCCCGGTCAGGTCGGTGGACAGCGCGCCCACCGGCCCTCGGTCCGAGGAGACCGCCAACAGCACCGCGGCGGCCTGCGGGCACACCCGGTCGAGATCCACGACGACGGCGTCGCCGGCCAGGTCCACGCCCGGCGCCGCGGGCTGGTTGTAGAACACGGCGTCGGCGGAGGTGCGTACCTGCAGGTTCGTGTCGACCACCAGCGCGCACACGTCCAGCGGCCCCGCCGCGCGCGCCGTGAAGCGGACCCGGCGCGCCGTCAGCGGGGCGTTCTGCCCCGCCGCGAATCTCCCCGTCACGGCGTCAGGACACCAGGAACCGGCCGAGCTGCGGCGCGGCCTCCCCGGGATGCTTGGCCTGGATGCCCTCGCCGATCGCCTGAAGCTTCCAGTCCTGCCCCTGCCGGTACACCTTGGCCATCACCATGCCGGTGAACGGCATACCGCCCTGCATGGTGTAGCGGGCCAGCTCGGCGTTGTTGGTGCCGTCCACCAGCCGGCAGAACGCGTTCGCAACCTGCTCGAAGGTGTGCCCCTTGTACGAGGTGACGATGAACATGACCGTCGTGATGTGGGCCGGGACCCGGGTGAGGTCGACGAGCACGACCTCGTCGTCGCCGGCGCCCTCGCCGGTGAGGTTGTCGCCCTGGTGCTGGACCGAGCCGTCCTTGGACCGCAGCTGGCCGTAGTACGCGACGTCGACGAGGTTCTGGTCGGCGAACAGCACAGCCGACGCGTCGAGGTCGATGTCGGCGGCACGGTTGCCGAACAGACCGCGCTTCGCGATCGGATCCCAGCCCAGCCCCATGCGCAGGTAGGTCAGGGCCACACCACCCTCCTTGCGGAGGGTGACCTTCTGGCCCTTGACGAGGCTGACCGGCCGGCTCTTGGTGAGGCTGACCTCGGGCTGGGCGTCCTGCGCCGGCTGCGGCGCGGAGGCCTGCACGTACGGCTGCGGCGGGGCCGGCTGCTGGTAGGGCTGCTGAGCAGAAGGCGGCGGCGTGGAGTAGGCCGGCGGTACGGGCGGCGCGGCCGGGGCCGACGGCGGCACGGGCTGAGCCGTTTGCGGCGCCGCCGCGGGCGCGTCGTCGACGCTCACCCCGTGATCGGTCACGAGCGCGGCGAACCCGCCCGCGTATCCCTGGCCGACGGCCCGCACCTTCCACGCGCCCTGCCGCCGGTACAGCTCGAGGGCGATCACGATCGACTCGCTGCTCAGCCCGTCGATCCGGTACTCGTAGAGGACGTTGCCCGCGGTGTCGGAGACCCGCGCGGACGGCGGGGCGAAGCGACCGAAGCTGCTCGACGCGTCGTCGAGGGTGATGACCGCGCGCACCTGGTCGATGTCTGCCGGCACCTGGTTCAGCGACACGGCCAGCGACGCGGCCTGCCCGGGAGTGCCCGGCACGAGCCGCACCCCCGGCCCGCTCGGCTGGTTGAAGAAGACGAAGTCGGCGTCGGAGCGCACCTTGCCGTCGGCCTTGACCAACAGGGCGGACAGGTCGGCCGGGGTGGTCAGCTCGAGCGAGACGACGACGTCGGTGGCGGTGAGGGGGCCGTTCTGACCCTTGGCGAGAGATACGGGCACGGGAGGGGTCCTCACTGTTACTGGAAACTCTGTCTTGGGGAACATGGAGCGTCACTGCCACTGTACGAACCCGCGCCGATCCGGGCGTATCGGGCGAACCAGGCCAGGATCTCCTCGCCGGCCCGGATCCCCGTTTCCCGGGTCACCGTCACCGTCGGGTGCCGCCAGTCCAGCGCTTCGAGTTCGCCGTGCCGCGGCCGGATCGCGGCGTCGGCGGCGACCAGCATCTCGGCGTCGAGCGCTCCGTCCCCGGCGGCGAGTACCGCGGCATCCGGGGCGAGCGTTCCGTCGGCGACCAGGCGCCGGCGGACCTCGGCGACGGCCTTGCTCTTGCACACCGCCGACGGCATCGTGTACAGCTTGCGGCCCTGCTGCGAGGCGCTCCATCCGCGGCCGCGGCACCAGTGGTCCCATTCGTCGAGGAATCCGACCGGCTGGGCGGCGACGTCGATCACGAGATAGCAGAACAACTCGTCGGCGATGCGGAACTTGTGCACCCAGTCGTCGGAGACGCGGCGCCGCAGTTCGGCGGTGACCTCGTCGAGTCCGGCGCCCTCGGCGCGCACGCCCGCGTCCACCGCCTGCCGCCACCCGGTGTCCGGCACACCGTCGGCGAGGATCACGCCGCCGTTGCTGGCGATCGCGTAGCGCCACGGTGCGCCGGGCAGCGCGATGCGCCGGAACTGTTCCGGGGTGCGCGTGGTGGTCGGCACCACCACCGCGGCGGCGGCCAGGTCGCGCAGGCGCTGCGCGGACGTGACGGTCAGGTACGACAGGGGCGCACCGTCGTAGTGCTCGACACACACCAGATCGCCGTCGACGACGGGCGATTCGCCCATCGCGGCGCGCGAGTAGATCATCGTGCGGTCGAGGTCGGTCGCGACGAGGGCGGTGGTCACGGCAGATCCTTGATCAGTCCCATGCAGGAATACGCCAGGTCGGGAACCGTTTCGACCGGCACGTCGCGGGCGGCGGCGAGCATCCGGATGTGCGCGTGCTCCTCGGCATCGGCCTCGCGGACCAGCACCCGCCACGGCACGCGCCGCAACAGCACCCGGGTGGTCTCACCGACACCGGGCTTGACGTAGTTGACGGTGGAGATGCCGTACTCGGCCCGTACCCTCTCCACCGACTCCCAGCCCGCCCACGTGGGGGTGCGGTCGGACCGCAGGATGTCCCCGGCGGCGGTGACTGCGGCGTCCCGGTCTCCGAATTCCGCGGCGACGGTGTCGAGGAGGACGGCCGAGACGTCCTCGCCGGCAAGTTCGGCGTAGAACTTGGCGCCGTGGAACTCGCCCGGGCCGATCAGGGTTTCGTTGAGGACGGTGCGTGAGACCAGGCCGGAGACAGTGGAATTCAGGCACGCCGAGGCGATGAGGAAGTCGTCGCGGGTGCCGTAGGTCCGCACGCAGTACCCGGGGTCGGCGAGCACGGCGAGGTCGCCGGAGAGTTCCGGACCGCCCGCGGCCCGGTACTCGGCCAGGGCCGCCGCGAGTTCGCGGGCGATGGCGCCCTTGCCGGTCCAGCCGTCGACGAACACCACCGAGGCCGGATCGTGACGCGCCGTCACGTGGTCGAGGGCGGCGACGTCGATGCCACGGCCCCGCACGATCGACACCGCGTAGTGCGGCAGGTCCAGCCCGTGGTGCCGCTGCGCCCAGCGACGGATCAGGATGCCGACGGGAGTGCCTGCGCGGGCCAGTGATACGAGCGTCAGGTCCCGGCCCCGTTCGGCGAGCAGCAGTTCGGTGACCGTACCGACGGCGTGGGCGAGGCGCCCCGCCGTCGCGGCGAGTACCTTGTCGAACAGCTCGCGGTAGGCGGCATCGGGTTGGTATTCGATCGGCAGCGTCTCGGCGTAGTGGGCGAGACCCGACTGGATGCGGCGTTCGCGCTCGGCGATGTCGGCCTCGAGGGCGACGTGCGAGAGGTCCTTGAGGAGCCACCGCACCTCGTCCGGGGCGTAGGAGCCGAAGTCGGGTCCGGCCAGCGGAACGGTCATCGTCCCTCCCGGGCGGCGCGCAGCACCGACGGGTCGGTGGCGGGCACGACGGCGACGACCACGTCCTCCCCGGCGGCGGTCAGCACGTCGAGCAGGCCACCGTCGGCCCGGAGGCGATCGGTGTCGGCGGGATCGTCGAGCACCAGCAGCAGCCGTGCCCGTTCCTCCGGCCACCGCGCGTTGTACAGGTACCGCGGGACGTCGTCGGGTTCGGGTGCGATGAAGGTGAATCCGCGCCGAAGGGGGTAGCAGGGCACGTCCCGGACGTACGCAGGGGAGCGGGTGGTGGTCTGGAACCGCGTGGGGATCCCCCGGCGGGCGAGCGCGTCGGCGATGCGCAGCGGCAGGTACATCAGTTCCTCGTGGCCCACCACGACGACCGGCCGTCCCGGTCCGAGGGCGGTGGCCACGGCCTCGGTCGTGTGCTCGATCGCGGCGTCGAAAGCCACGGTGTCGGTGCGCAGGAAGCCGTGCCGCCCGCCGTCGGGCACGGTCGCCGGCCACGGCAACGTCACGAACTCCACGGAGCCCCGTTGTGAGGCAACGGGATTCATATCCGGATCGGGCAGTGCGGCGACCCGCTCGACGAGCCCGTCGGGAAGGATCGTGTGTCCCGCCGCGAGGCTTACGTGGTCGATCCGGGCGCCGAGTTCGGCGGCCGCCTCGTCGACCGCGCGACGGTGATCGGCGGTGCGCATGTCCACCAGCGACGCGACGACGTACCGGGCGCGGGGATGGTGCCGGTGCAGGGACCGGATCGCGTCGACGGCCGTGGCGCCGGTGGAGATCTCGTCGTCCACCAGGACCAGCGGTGCGTCGTTCGCGAACAGCTCCGGCGACGTCGGCTGGAGCAGGTGCGACGTGGCGTGCGAGTGGCCCTCCTCGAACCCGGCGAAGGTGCCGGCGCCGGGCACGTCACGCCGGGTGGAGTGCAGGTAGCAGCGCGCTCGCAGCCGGCTGGCCACACAATGACCCAGGCCCGTTGCGGTTTCGGCGAATCCGAGTACGACCGTGTCGTGCGCGGCGGAGCCCAGCAGGTCCGCGACGAGATCGCCGAGCCGGTCACCCGCGCCGATGACCGCGGCCGGGTCGGTGGGAATGTGCTTGCCGAGCACCGTGGAGACCAGCAGGTGTGCGCGACGGGGGTTGCGGCGCAGCCCCGGCACGACGAGGTCCGGCACGGTGTCGCCGGTCGCCGAGTCGAAGTGCTGCAGTTCCAGGCCGAATTGCTCCGTCGCCCAGGGTGACTGCAACCCTGCGGTCACCGGTCCACCAATGCCGTCAGCAGGTCCACGAAAGTGACTCCCTTGTTGGTGACGCCGAACACCGAGGCGCGCAGCAACGTCTGCTGCGCCCAGGTGCGGTGCGGACGCCGCTCGTTCATCTTGTTGCGGTAACCGGAGGCCTGCACGCCACCTGCGTCGCCGCCGAGGATGTCGACCGCGTCGTGGTACTCCTCGTGGGTGACCGCGGACAAGGCGTGCACCGCGGCCACATGGGAGGGATGGATCACGGTCTTGCCCTGGATGCCGTTCGCCCGGTCGAGGGCGATCTCGCGGAGCAGCCCGTCGAGATCCCGGCTGACGAGCTGCTGGCGGAACATCACCGCGTCGTGCTCGGCGAACGGCGTGGCCCGCAGCATCGGGCGGAACATGCGCTCGTGATCGGCGAAGTACTCCCAGACGGGACCGGTGATGACGAATCCGGTGCCGTCGGTGCGGCCGAGGTAGTTGACGACATCCGCAATGACATCGACGACCACGCGCACGTCGTAGATGGTCAGATCGCGGTCGCGGCGGATGCCGAACGTGCCGCACATGTCGGTGGCCCCGATCCGTACCGCCAGCACGCGGTCACGGTGTCCGGCGAGCAGTGCCGCGATCTGCTGCAGCTCGCCGTCGCGGGTCTGCCGGTGCACCAGCTCGGCGGACTCGAGCACCGGCATCGCGTACAGGTGCTTGCCGAGCCGCTCGGACGCCGCCGCCACCGCATCGAGGAAGGCCGGCCCCGACGCCGCGGTGAACTTGGGCAGAACGAATCCGGTCAACGCGGTGACGCCGGGCCCCAGGATGTCGGCGATGCGGTCGACACCGTCGGGGGTGCGCACCCGGACGAACAGCAGCATCGTCGCGGCCGCGGTGCCGGCGAGCTCGTCGAGGGTGGCGACCGCGTTGCGCAGGCCGTCCTCGACCTCGTGATCGGCGACGGCGTCCTCGAGGTCGATCACCATCGAGGCGACACCCTCGCGGGCTCGGCGGGCGATCGTGGCGGTCAGATCCGCGCGGGTGGCCGGGACGTACAGGGTGGCCCCGAGCGCGACGGCGAGCCGATCGCGCTCGTCGGCATCGGAGAATGCCTGCGGCGGATGCAGGAACAGCGTGTCCCGGGTCGCGCGGTCCATGTGGTGGAAATGGTGCATCGTGCGCATATCGGCGAAGGTTCCCCCACTCATGCCTCTTCCGTTCGTCCTCTCATTCGTTGCACCACGCCGGCGATGAAGCGCGAAACGGCGTCGAGCTCTCGGACGTACGCCCAGTAGTCGGGGTGTACGCCGGTGAGCGAACCGACTGCCCTGTCGATCCGATCGAGCTGCGCGTCGAGCACCGATCCCCATTCTGCGGTCAACCCCCGTTGCACCGCGAGTTGTTGCGCGTCGCGCAGACGGAACCGTACCTGCTCCACCTTCGCGGCCGGATCACGGCGGACCGCGCGGAGGACGGACAGCCGCTCGGTGACGGCGTCGACGTAGCGTTCCGCCTGGGTGAGCGATGCCCGGGCCGCCGCGGTCAGCTCGAGCGCCTGCTCGGGCCGGTTCCCGGCCGAAGCCGTTCGCGCCGCGGTCACGTCGGCGTCGGCCCGGTCGAGGAACTCGCGGGCGGCGCGCTCGTTGCCGGACAGGTCGGCGGAGCTGGCCGCGTTGAACTCGCGCAGCAGGGCCGAGAACGCCGGCGCCAGGCTCTCGGCGCGGGTGCGGACCGCCGACAGGCGGGTGGTGACGGATGCCACAGCTTTCCGGGCGGACTCGGCCTTGTCCGGCGCCTGCGCGAGGGCGCGACGCAGGGCGATGGCCGCCTCCTCGGCCCGCCGTGCCGCCGTTCGGACGGCGCCGGTTCCCACCGCCGAATCCAGGGCGCGGACCTCCGCGTCGAGCGCGTTCGCCGCGGACCGCACGGACGGGTAGTCGGCGTATGCGGCGTGCTCGGGCGCGTCCACCAGCGCCGCCGCGGCCTGCGCCTCGGTGCGGACCTGCCGGGCGAGCTGCGGGACGGTCTGTGCCACCGCGACCGAATGCTCGAGGTGTGCGCGGTGGCGATCGTAGAACTGGTCGAGGGTGCGGGTGGCGAGACCGATCTGCTGCAGAGCCTGTTCGTAGGCCGGGGCGGGAGCGAGCGGATCGGTCGGTTCGGTGCGGGCGAGGTGCAGGTACGTCTCGGCCGCGCGGTAACAGGCTTCGCGGACGGGCTCCCACTCGCGGCGCAGCCCGCGCTGCGGCGCGAGGTCGTGCGAGGCCGTGACGGCGGCCTCGGCGACGGACTGGCGGCGGTCCATGTCGAGGAACGCGGCGACCATCGCGTCGTAGGCGCCACGGGCCACCGGATCGTCGGTGCTCCCACCGCCGAAGAGGCGGCGCGTCCATCGGCTCGCCACGCCCCGAATGGTACTGGTCCGCGCGGTTCGGCCCCGTGCGCGCGCCTCGAGCATGGGGCGTCGGCGCGGAACAGCTATTAGGGTGGAGTGACACGCGCAAATCGGGCGTGCCCGCCCGGGCACCTCGTCCGGACCGACAGATCGAAAGGACCCCGCATGGGCGTCAGCTTGACCAAGGGCGGCAATGTTTCCCTCACCAAGGAAGCGCCGAACCTCACCGCCGTGGCCGTCGGCCTCGGCTGGGACATCCGCAGCACCACCGGTGCCGACTTCGACCTCGATGCCAGCGCGATCGCGACCGGCGCCGACAAGAAGGTCGTCTCGGACCAGCACTTCGTCTTCTTCAACAACCTCAAGTCCCCGGACGGCTCGATCGAGCACATCGGCGACAACCGCACGGGCGAGGGCGAGGGCGACGACGAGGTCGTCAACGTCGACCTGAGCGCCGTGCCGGCCAACATCGAGAGCATCTTCTTCCCGGTCTCGATCTACGACGCCGACTCCCGCAGCCAGTCGTTCGGACAGGTCCGCAACGCGTACATCCGCGTCGTCGACCGCGCCAACGGCAACGAGCTCGCCCGCTACGACCTGTCGGAGGACGCCTCCACCGAGACCGCCATGGTCTTCGGTGAGCTGTACCGGCACGGTGCGGAGTGGAAGTTCCGCGCCATCGGCCAGGGCTACGCGTCCGGCCTGGCGGGCATCGCCCGCGACTACGGCGTCAACGTCTGACGTCGCATCCGGATTCCGGATCCGGCCCCCGGCTTCGTCGCCGGGGGCCGCTTTCCTTGGTTCACCGATAATTTGCTGCAGTAACCACCCTGCACCGCCCCGATCCAGACAGAAAGGCCACGCTTC
Source organism: Rhodococcus aetherivorans (assembly GCF_011058165.1). Lineage (GTDB taxonomy): Bacteria > Actinomycetota > Actinomycetes > Mycobacteriales > Mycobacteriaceae > Rhodococcus > Rhodococcus aetherivorans. The sequence goes on along the minus strand of NZ_JAALEG010000007.1, from coordinate 49,458 downwards.
GTGGTTCTGCGCATCTTCGGCATATCGTTTGCCGTCACCGTCGTCTCCCTGGTGGTCGCCTTCCTCTACGGCGGACCCCAGGCCCTGTTCCTCGCCGCGATCCTCGGCATCCTCGAGGTCTCGCTCTCGTTCGACAACGCGGTCATCAACGCCACCGTGCTGCAGCGGATGAGCGAATTCTGGCAGAAGATCTTCCTCACCATCGGCATCCTCATCGCCGTGTTCGGCATGCGGCTGATCTTCCCGCTGCTCATCGTGTGGATCGCCTCCGGCCTCGGTCCGATCGAGGCACTCGACCTCGCCTTGAACCCGCCGCCGAACGACGCCGCGTACTTCCCCGACGGCAGCCCCAGCTACGAGACCATCATCACCGACGCCCACCCGCAGATCGCCGGGTTCGGTGGCATGTTCCTGCTGATGCTGTTCCTGAACTTCATCTTCGAGGAACGCGAGATCAAGTGGCTGGCCTGGCTCGAGCGTCCGCTCGCGCGGGCCGGCAAGCTGGACCAGCTCGAGGTCGTCACCGCCTCGGTGCTGCTGGTGCTGACCGCCACGATCCTCGCTCCCGAGGACAAGGTCTCCACCGTGATGATCGCCGGCGTGCTCGGCATGATCACCTACATCGTCGTCAACGGGCTCGGCGAGCTGTTCCACATCCCCGAGGAAGAGGAAGAGCCGACGGGCGGGCCCACCCAGCTGGCCAAGGCCACCGGCAAGGCCGGGTTCTTCCTGTTCCTCTACCTCGAGGTGCTCGACGCGTCGTTCTCCTTCGACGGCGTGATCGGCGCGTTCGCCATCACCTCGGACCCGATCATCATCGCCCTGGGCCTCGGTTTCATCGGCGCGATGTTCGTCCGCTCGATCACGGTGTTCCTCGTCCGCAAGGGCACCCTCTCGGAGTACCGCTACCTCGAGCACGGCGCGCACTGGGCGATCGGTGCGCTCGCGTTCATCCTGCTGTACTCGATCGGCCATCACGTGAACGAGATCGTCACGGGTCTCGTGGGGGTCGCGCTCATCGGTGCCGCGTTCGCCAGCAGCATCCGCCGCAATCGTCAGGAGGCGAAGGCGACCGTCGCCGCCTGACCCGCCCGGGTGAAGGGACCCTCCGATCGGTTCGACCGATCGGAGGGTCCCTTCACCGTTTCGCGGACAACTCGCGCAGCAGCGTCTCGGCGTCGGCGAACGCCCGCGCCCGTCGCACGACGGTCGGCGCCGCCGGCGGATGCCCGTCCCACCCGTGGAACAGCGTGCTCAGGCTCAGGACGATCCGCTCCGGGTGGATCCAAACGCCCCACCGGACGAATTCGGGATCCCGCACCAGCTGCCGGGCCGCCTCGAGCGGCCCGGCGCCGCGCGCGTACTGTTCCCGGCCGGCCTGCTCGAGCCACACCCAGTAGGCGCGCAACTCGCGGATCTCCGCGGGTCCGCACAGCGGCCCGTGACCGGGCACGTAGAGGTCCGCGTCCAGGGCCAGCAGCCGGTCGATCGCGGCGAGCCAGTTCTCCAGCGGCCCGTGCCACAGGATCGGGGTCGAGCCGATGAACAGCAGATCGCCGGCGAACACGATGCCGGCGTCCGGCACGTGCGCGATGAGGTCCCCGGCGGTGTGGCACGGCCCGAGGCGCTCGAGCTGGACCGGACGTTGCCCCACATCGAGCCGCAGGACTGTGTCGAAGGTGTGGTCGGGCAGCCGAGGCGATCGCAGCGGCAGGCGGGCGCCGCCCGGCACCCGGCGCATGTAGGCTGCCGCGGCGCCCAGCATCCCGGGCAGCGCGGCGAGCGGACGTCCGGCCGCCGCGAGCGCCGCCACCGCGGCGGGAGGGAGATCCTCGCGCATGCCGCGCAGCGCGGCCGCACTCGTCGTGATGCGGGCCGTCGCCGGAAGCGTGTCGTTGCCCCACCAGTGGTCGCCGTCGGAATGGGTGTTGACGGCCTCGGTGATCGGTGCCCGCGACACCAGCGGCTGCTGTGCCTCGGCGATCCGCCGCGCCAGCCGCGTGTCCCACGCGGTGTCCACGACCAGCGACGCCGTGCCCGCATCGACGACGAGACCGGTGTTCGCCTCTCCCCAGCCGCCCGGCGTCCGTACAACCGCCCACACCCCGTCGCCGATCTGCGTCAACCCGCCGTCGCCCACCGTTCGCCCCCCGTCCGCAGTGGCGGTGAGTCTAACCGCACGAGCCGGACCGTCGTTTGCCCCCGGCCCGGCCCGGGAACGCGGTATGAATCGCACGGACGGCGTCACGAGCGAAGGGGATCCCATGGGAACGACGGTTGCGGTCACCGGCCCCACCGGCGAGATCGGCAGGGCCGCGGTCGCAGCCCTCGAACAGGACCCGCGCATCGACCGGATCCTCGGCATGGCGCGAGGCCCGTTCGATCCTGCCCGGCAGGGCTGGACCAAGACCGAGTACCGGCAGGGCGACATCCTCGACCGCGGCGCCGTCGACGCCCTGGTCGCGGAGGCCGACGTCGTCGTGCACCTGGCCTTCGTCATCATGGGCTCGCGCGCCGAGAGTCACCGGATCAACATCGCCGGGACCCGCAACGTCTTCGAGGCGACGGTTGCCGCCGCCCGGCCGCGGCGTCTCGTGTACACCTCGTCCGTCGCCGCGTACGGATACCACCCCGACAATCCGACCCCGCTCTCCGAGGACGTGCCCACGCGTGGCTCGCACGAGCACTACTACTCCGAACAGAAGGCCCAACTCGAGCGGGTGCTCGACGAGGTCACCCGCGGATCGGACCTCGAGGTGTTCGTGCTGCGGCCCTGCATCGTCGCGGGGCCGCACGCGACCGCCCTGGCCGATGCCATGCCGTGGCGGCAGGTCGCCGGGCATCTGCCCGGGGCAGTGCGGAAGGCTGCCGGCGCCCTGCCCCTGCCGCGCCCGGTGTTCCCGGACCCCGGTCATCCGCTCCAGCTCGTGCACCACGACGACGTCGCGAGTGCCGTCGTCGCCGCCGTGACGTCCGAGGGGCCGCCCGGCGCGTACAACATCGCCGGCGACGGGGTGGTGTCGCTGTCGGACGTCGCGGCCGCGCTCGGCGCCCGGCCGATCCGGGTCCCGGCGTCGGTCGCGACGGCCGCGTCGGCCGTGGTGGCGCGGCTGCCGTTCCTGCCCTCCATGGTCGAGTGGATCCACACGGGCCGCACGTCCGTCGTGATGGACACGACGAGGGCCCGGACGCAGCTCGGCTGGCAGCCGCACTACACGAGCGCCCAGACCCTCGCGGCGCTGGCGAGCGCGGTGGGTGGCGCCCGGTAGCAGTGGGTCAGCGTCGTGCGGCCGCGTGCGCGGCCATGCGGATCGGGGCGTTGACCGTGCCGTGACCCCGGTAGCCGCCGCGCCGCTGCACCAGTTCGAAGAACACCCGGGCACTGACGACCTTGGTGAACACCTGGAACAGCTCGCCGCCGTCCTCGTCCCGATCGTAGAGCACGTTGTATTCCCGAAGGGCGGCAAGCATTTCCGGATCCGGAGCCAGGCGCGCATCCAGATCGTCGTAGTAGTTGCGGGGGATCTCGAGCACCGGTGCTCCCGAATCATGCAGGGCGCGAGCGGCTTCCACCGCATCGTCGACACCGAACGCGATGTGCTGGGGGTGCCGCACGCCCGGTGCCCATTCGCCGCGACGGAGCACGGGTGCGACCAGGCCGACCTCGAAACCGTCCGTGGCGAGGACGCGGCTGCGCACCAAGCCGAACGGTCCCGCGTATTCGGCGGCCTCGGCGTCGGTCAGGCCCAGCACCGACCGGTAGAACAGCGTGGCTTCGTCGAATCGGTCGTAGGCCTGGGTCAGCGCGACGTACTCGGTGCACCGCACGCCCACCGCCGTCGTCGGCGTCGTGCCGGTGGGGCGGAAGTCGTTGCGCCAGTTCGCCGGGCCGTCGCTCCGCGACGACAGGAACAGGGCGGTGCCGTCCGGGGAGACCACTGCGGACAACGGTGCCTCACCCGGGCCGACGACCCGCGCCAGCTGCGGTGCCAGCAGCTCGTGGGCGTGCCGGGAGACGGCGCCGACGTCCGCGACCTCGATCCCCAGAGCGGTGACGGCCGCGCCCTCGGCCGCGCTGTGGGCCGGGTTCGAGGTGTTCACCAGCACCCGCGCGTCCCCCTGCTCCCACAGCTCCACCGGCTTGCTGTGATGCTGCCCCGAGTGGGTGAAGCCGAGCGAGGCGAGGGCCGCACGGACCGGCTCCGCAGCGGTGGGCGGAGTTCCGATCTCCGTGAACGCGTGCCCGCGCACCTGTACCGGGTTGGGGTCACCGTCGAGCCGCAGTTCCAGATCGAGCAGCGAGCGCATCGCGTCGATCGCCGTCGGCACCGGCGCCGACTGGCGGAACACATCGTTGAACACCTCCAGCGAGAGCGGCCCGGTGTAACCCGCCGCGAGGACGTGCCCGACGAGTCCGACGAGATCGAACTCGCCCTCGCCCGGGAACACCCGGTAGTGGCGGCTCCACTGCAGGACGTTCATGTCCATCTCCGGTGCGTCGGAGAGTTGCAGGAAGAAGATCTTCTCGCCTGGGATGTCCGCGATGCCGGCGACGTCCTTGGTGCGGGAGAAGATGTGGAAGCTGTCGAGGCACAGCCCGAGGGCCGGATGATCGGCCCGGCGCACGATCTCCCACGAGCGCTGCCAGGTGTTCACGTGGCGGCCCCACGCCAGCGCCTCGAAGGCGATCCGCATGCCCCGCTGCGCTGCCGCATCCGCCAGTTCCCGCAGCTGCGCGGCCGCGAGATCGACATCGTCGACGGTGTGCGGCGACACCGACGAGCACACCAGCACGAGGTCGGTGCCGAGCTGTTCCATCACGTCGAACTTGTGCCGCGCGCGGCGCATGTTGCGGGCGTGGATCTCGGCCGGGACGGCCTCGAAGTCGCGGAAGGGCTGATACAGCGGGATGCTCAGCCCGAGTTCGGCGCAGCGTTCGCGCACGGCCGCGGGGGTGAGCGGGGAGCCGATCAGGTCGGGTTCGAACAGCTCGATGCCGTCGAACCCGGCGTGGGCGGCGGCGACGAGCTTGTCCTCGAGGGTGCCGGACAGGCACACGGTGGCGATTGCCTTGGCGCGCTTGGTCCCAGGACGGGGGTGGGTCATGGTCGGGCTCCTCCACGGTGCCGCCTGTGCGGGCGGACTTGGAATCGGGGACCGGTGCGCGAGGGCGGGTTTGCCCCGCACACCGGTATCGGCAGGGTGGCTCGCCGCGGGTCGCGCGCGAGGGGACCGGTCTCGGGGTGTGGGGGCGCCGGTTACGCCTGCGCCGTGCGCTGGGCCACGAGCGCGCGCAGCGCCCACTCGTAGCCGGCGACGCCGAGACCCACGATGATCCCGGATGCGACCGGGGAGATGTAGGAGTGGTGGCGGAACCCCTCGCGGGCATGGACGTTGGAGATGTGCAACTCGATGAGCGGTACGTGGGCGCCCTTGATCGCATCGTGCAGGGCCACCGAGGTGTGCGTGTAGGCGCCCGCGTTGAACACCACCCCGAGGGACTCCCCGCGGGCGACCGCGGCGCCGGCGTCGTGGAGGGCGTCGATGAGGACGCCCTCGTGGTTGGACTGCCGGAAGTCGATGTCGACGCCCAGTTCCTTGCCGACGTTGCGGCACAGGGTCTCCACGTCCTCGAGGGTCTGCGCGCCGTACACGCCGGGCTCGCGGGTGCCGAGCAGGTTGAGGTTGGGGCCGTTGAGGACGAGCACCGAGGTCATGGACGAATCTCCTTTGCTTTCTTCGTGTTCCGGGGGCATCTCCCGGCCGGGTCTGTCAGCCGACGGGCAGGCGGGCGGTCACGGTGCTCGAGCGCACGACGAGGTGGGTGCCGAGTTCCACGGGCGCAGCGCGGGGTGTGGTCTTTCCGTCGAGGACGTCGCACAGCAGGTCGATCGCAGTCACGCCGGCCTCGTCGAACGCGAGATGCACGGTGGTCAGCGGCGGCGAGGTCATCTCGCAGAGCCACGAGTCGTCGAACCCGACGACGGAGTAGTCGCGGCCCGCCCGCAGTCCGTGCTCGGCGAAGCCTTGCATGAGGCCGACGGCGGCCTGGTCGTTGTACGCGACGACGGCCGTCGTCCCGGTGCCGACCAGTTCCTCGGCCGCCTTCCGGCCCGCGACGACGAAGTCGGGCTCGAGGGGGCCGAGCACCGTGCCGGTGATGCCCCGGCCGGCGCAGGCCTCCACGAAGGCGGCGCGGCGGCGGCGCTGGGCGAGCCAGTACTCGGGGCCGCCGAGGTAGGTGACGGCGGTGTGCCCGGCGTCGGCGAGATGCTCGACGGCCTCGACCATGCCGTCGTCGGAGGACAGCAGCACGGCGGGCAGATCGCCGGCAGTGTGGTTGACGAGCACGACGGGCGTGACCCGTGCGAGGTCCTCGAGGTCGGTGTCGGACATGCGCGGGGCGATCAGAACCAGTCCGTCGACCTGCCGGGCGATCGCGCGGACGAGGTCCAGCTCGTCCGCGGACCGTCCCTCGCCCGCCGCGACGAAGAGGGAGTAGCCGCGCGCGCGGGCCCGGTCCTGTGCCGACTCGACGGCGGGGCCGAACACGGGGTTGCGGATGTCCGGGACGAGGAAGCCCAGGTTGTGGGTGCGGCCGAGGGCGAGCGAGCGGGCGGTGGGGTTGGGGGTGAAGGACAGTGCCTCCGCGGCGGTGAACACCTTCGCGCGCGTGTCGGGACTGACGGCCTCCGGGCGGGAGAACACGCGTGAGACCGTGGCGGTCGAGACGCCGGCGCGCGCTGCGACCTCGCGAAGCGTCGCCATGGGTTCTCCTCAGGTGTGGGGTCCACCCACTGTGCAAGCGGTTACATCGCTTTGTCAAGCTGCATGTAACCGCTTGCACGGAGGGGCGGCCTGGGCGTCGCCCGCCGACCGTACCCAGCGGGCGACGCGTCGCTCACCCGTCGATGCTGGACATGTCCCCGTAGCGCTCCCCCACGACCGCCTCCCGGGGTACCGCCGACTCGATCGCGCCCAGCTCGTCCGCGGTGAGCGACACGGCCGCGGCCGCGACGTTCTCCTCGAGGAAACGCACCCGCTTCGTCCCCGGGATGGGGACCACGTCGTCGCCCTGGGCGAGGACCCACGCCAGTGCCAGCTGACCCGGGGTGCAGTTCTTGGACCGGGCCAGGCGGCGGACGGCGGTCACGAGCGCCAGGTTCGCCTCCAGCGCCGCACCCTGGAATCGCGGGAAATACGCGGTGCGGCGAGAATCCGAGCTCTCGAGATCGGACGGCGCCGTGATCGCGCCCGTCAGGATGCCGCGCCCGAGCGGCGAATACGGCACGAGCCCGATGCCGAGGTCACGCAGGGCCGGCAGGATCTCGTCCTCGATGTCGCGGGTGAACAGCGAGTACTCGGTCTGCAGCGCGGTGATCGGGTGGACGGCGTGGGCCCGGCGGATCGTCTCCGCGGACGCCTCCGACAGACCCAGATGGCGGACCTTCCCCGCCTGCACCAGTTCGGCCATCGCGCCGACGGTGTCCTCGATCGGCACGGTCTTGTCCACGCGGTGCTGGTAGTAGAGATCGATGTGGTCGACGCCGAGGCGGCGGAGCGACGCGTCGCAGGCCGTGTGGACGTATTCGGGCCGGCCGTTGATGCCGAGGCGGGTGCCGTCCTCGGCACGCTCGTTGCCGAACTTGGTCGCGAGGACGACGCGGTCGCGGCGATCCGCGACGGCGCGGCCGACGAGGTTCTCGTTGGTGAACGGCCCGTACATGTCGGCGGTGTCGAGCAACGTCACGCCGCGCTCGAGGGCCCGGCGGATGGTGGCGACGGCCTCGGCCTCGTCCCCGGTGCCGTAGAACTCGGACATGCCCATGCACCCGAGTCCCATCGCCGAGACCGTCAGCGGCGACGCGGTGCCGAGCGTGCGGGTGCCGAGTGGGGGCCGGGAGGTGTTGTTCGTGGTCATGGCGTCGAGTCAAGACCTTCGAGCGCGCTCGAAGTCAAGCGCGAGCGCTCTCGCACGGTCCGTCGTCGCGGCCGCTCGTCCGGGAGAGGTAGATCTCGATCTTGCCGTCGATCGCGGCGAGGTGCTCGGTCACCTCGTCGAGTTGGGTGAGCACCCGCGCCCGGTGCGCGCGGAGCAGCGCGAGGCGGTCCTGTTCGTTGCCGCCGCCGGCCCGGCAGAGGGCCGCGTACTCGCGGATCTCGCGGATCGGCATGCCCGTCGCCCGCAGCCGGGTCAGCAGCACCACCCAGGAGAGGTCGTCCTCGGTGTAGAGCCGGTGGCCGGAGGAGGAGCGGCCGATTTCACGCAGCATGAGGCCGTCGCGCTCGTAATAGCGGAGGGTGTGGGTGGTCAGACCGGTGCGCTCGGCGGCCTCGGCGATGGTCGCAACGGTCGTCGCGGAAGGGGCGGTCGTCATGGCTTCATGATCCGCCTCGGGGGTGGTCCTGCGCTCCGAAGGCGATCCGGGGTGGCCGCATCGGCACCACAGGGTGCCTGTCGAGGACCCGGATGGCGGCCGACGATGGGCGAACCCCGTTTCTCACCACCCTCAGGAGGCTGCCATGAAGACCCGGATCCGCACCACCGTCGCGGTCGTCGCGACCTTGTTCACCGTCGTCCTCGGCACCGCAGGCGCCGCGAACGCCGCCACCGCGAGCGCGTCCGTCAAATGCGGCCACGTGACCATCCACTGCCCGGGCTGAGCACGGGCGGCGTCGGGGACGTCGCCGTTCCCGACGCCGCCCACCGTGGGCGCGGTGCGCGGCCCTCCGCGATGACGAACAGATGGATGATGAACAGATGATCGAGACACCCGTGATCGTGGGCATCGTGTCCATCTGCGTCGGATTCGTGCTCTTCGTGCTCGCCGCGAGCGGAACGCGCGGCGGATGGAACAGGAAGCTGACGATCACGCTGTTCGTCCTGTCGGTCCTGTTCCTGACGCTCGTGCCGGTGACCGGTGCGGTCTTCTTCGCCACCTGATTTCCGGTCACCTATCGAGGACCGAAACTGTCCGCATTCGTCCCTACCGTCGTAGTCGTAGCCGCAGAATCGACATCACGAAGGGCGGAAGCGACATGACCGAGCGGACCCTCTCCGGAGAACGGGCCGACATCCTCGACATGCTGGCCGAGCAGCGGAAGATGTTTCTGATCACCCTCCGCAACCTCGACGACGAGCAGGCCCGCACCCGCAGCACCGTCAGCGACCTGACCCTGGGTGGGCTGCTCAAGCACGTCTCGACCACCGAGCAGCACTGGATCGACACGATCCGCACACTCGACGACACCGCCGAGTTCGACATGGAGTCCGCGATGGAGCAGTACTACATGCGCGACGACGAGACCGTCGCCGGTCTGCTCGAGCGGTACGAGGCGATCGCGGAGCAGACGGAGGCCTTCGTCGCCGGCCTCGCGGACCTCGACCTGCAGGTGCCGCTGCCCACCGCGCCGTGGGCGCCGGAGCGACAGTGGTGGAGCGCCCGAAAGATGCTGCTGCACATCATCCGGGAGACCGCCCACCACAGCGGTCATGCCGACATCATCCGCGAATCCCTCGACGGGGCGAACACCACCATGCAGCAGGGAACCGACGCCGGCATGACCTTCGACTAGACGTCCGCGCGCGGCGGTGCTTCCCGCGCGCGTCCGTACGAGCGCGGGAAGCACTTTCGGTCGCGGGACGGCAGCCCGATCCGCGACACGCGCACGAATGTCGTTGGCCGTGCGCTCGACACGGAGCAGTATCGGGCCATGTCGGCACTCTGGGACGAAGACGGCCGCGTCGCCTGGGAACTGCACGCGTCCGGGTGGGACTGGGAACAGATCGGTCGCGAACTCGCGTGCCCCGAACACATCGCACGCGAGATGTGCGAGAGACACGGCGCGGTGCTCGCCGAACAGGCGCAGCAGGACCATCCGACGCTGTTCGACCTGCCCTGACGACGGCGACGCGACGGGCACCCCGCTCGGACCTGGCCGAGTGCGGGTGCCCGCCTGCGTCGTCGTCAGTGGGCGGTCGCGACCTCGGCCCCGATCCCGGTTTCCGCGCGCACCAGCATCTCGGCGAACTTCTCGTCCTCGTGCGCGGAGCGTCCGCGTCGCTTCTCGGCCACGAGTGAGCCGACGACGCACGCGGCAAGGCCGAGCGGCATGGTGACGATCACCGGAAGCTGGATCGTCAGGGGTGCCGGGCCGCTGCCGAGCCACAGCGCCTCGGTGAGCATGAGACTGACGATGGTCGAGACCAGGCCGGTGAGGATTCCCCACACGGCACCGGTGCTGTTGAAGCGCCGCCAGTTCAGGCTGAGCACCAGCGACGGCAGGTGGGCGCTGCCGGCCACCATGAACGCCATTCCCATGAAGTAGGTGATGTTCGTGTCGTCGCCGATCAGCATGGTCAGCCCGATCGCGACGGCGCTGAACGCCACCGCACCGAACCGGGCGACACGGGCCTGGGCGTTCTCCTCGCGCGTGCGCGCCGTGACGTCGAGTTCGTCCACCGGCGGCTTGCGGGTCAGCGCCGGCCAGATGTCGCGGGCGAAGGTGCCCGCGGCGGAGATCACCACGCCGGCGACAACGGCGACGATGCTCGCGAACGCGACCGCCGCGACCATCGCGAGGGCGATCGAGCCGCCGATCGTGCCCACGCCCCCGCCGAGTTCGGTGACGAGCACGGGCGCCGCGAGATTGCCGCCGGCGCCGACCCGATCGGCGCCGCCGTCCCCCAGCAGGGCTGCGGCGCCGAAGCCCATCACGATGACGATCAGGTAGAACATGCTGCACAGCGCGACGGTCCAGCCCAGCGAGCGTCGGGCGGTGCTCGCCTCGGGGACGGTGAAGAAGCGGATCAGGATGTGCGCCATGCCCGCCGTGCCGAGCGCGAACGCCAGCGAGTACGAGACGAGGTTCAGCGCGCTGGTCTGCCCGAAGATCAGGCCCGGGGACAGGACGGCCTCGCCCGCAACCGCGTGCTCGGTCGCGGTGTCGAGGACCTTCGGGAAGCTGAACCCGAACTGCGCGAGAATGCCCAGCCCGACCACGATCGCGAGGACCGACAGGATCGTGGACTTGATGACCTGCACCCACGTGGTGGCGAGCATGCCGCCGACGAAGACGTAGATGCCCATGAGGGTGCCGGCGACGATGACGGACAGCCAGAACGGGATACCGGAGACCGACTCGAGCAGCACCCCGGCCGCAACGAGTTGCGCGAGCAACACGAAGGTGCCGGTGGCGATGGTGCTCAACGCCACGACGACCCGCACACTGCGTGCCTCGGTGCGGAACACGAGTACGTCGGCGAGGGTGTACTTGCCCACGTTGCGCATCTTCTCGGCGAGCAGGAACAGCACGGGCAGGAACGAGATCACCGAGGTACAGAGGATGACGGCACCGTCGACGCCCTTGTAGAAGATCAGGCCGGTGGTTCCGAGAAAGCTTCCGGCCGAGATGAATTCACCGGCGATCGCGAAGCCGTTCTGCCAGCTCGAGATCGAGCGGCCGGCGGCGAAGAATCCGTCGGCGCTGCGGGCCCGCCGGGACACGGCGAACGTGACCCACAGGGTCAGCGAGATCACCGCCGCGCAGATCGCGATCGCGAGGTAGTCGGCGTCGCCGGTCATGCCGCACGCTCCTGGTTCTCGAGGACGGCCGCGACGGCGGCGTCGGCGGCGGGCTGGATGTAGATGCGGGTGAGCCGGAAGTAGGCGTAGACGAGGACCCACGTCCCGGCGAACTGGGAGAACACGACCCACAGCGAGAGGGGAACTCCGAGGAGCTCGGTGTCACCGAGGAATTCGGGGAAGTAGGCGAAGCCGACGAGGAAGGACGCGAAGAGCGTGATCGCGAGGGCGCCGAGGGAGTTGGTGACGGTGCGCCGGCGGCGGCGCAGTTCGACGACCTCGGGCAGGGAGAGCATCGCGCTCCAGGTCGGTTGCGTTCCGGTCTGCAACTCGGTCACGGCCGCACCGCCGCCCGGCGTGCCGTCTCCAGTGCGAAGAGGTTCTCGTCCCAGCCCTGCTCGAGCGGACCGAAGAAGTGGAAGCGGACCTGCTTGACCCGGTAGCGCCAACGACCGTCGACCTTGACCACCTCGTCGGTGTAGCGGCCGGCGGCGATGGCGGGGGCGCCGTCGGTCACGCAGGGCTGCCACAGGAAGGACCGCACGGTGGCGCGGTCGCCGTCGAGGTCGATCTCCATGTTCGTGATGAAGTGCCAGAACGTGGTCAGCCCTCCGGCGGCGAGGCCCGCGAAGAACTCGCGCATCTCGGCCTTGCCGCGGGGATGGGACAGGCCGTCGAACTCGCCGTCGTCGGTGAACAGGTCCATCAGGGCGTCCCAGTCGCCGTCGTCGAGGTGACGGCAGTAGCGGGCGTCGAGCGAACGGATCGCCTCGAGGTCCTCGAGGCGGGTGATGCGCTCGGTGAGCGTGATGTCGGGGATGGTGGTCACAGGTGCGCCCTCCGAAGAAGTGGTTAACGCATGTTCATGTGAGGTGGACCATAGACGGGCGGCAACCGCACCGTCAAGACCGGCTTCTTGCTGGTCCCGACCTGGGCCTCTACCCTCCATCTCATGAACACTCGATCGGGCACGACCCTGATGGGCGTCCGGGACCGGATCCTCGACGCGGCGCTCGACGAGTTCTTCGCGGCCGGTTTCCACGGCGCGACGATGCGCACCATCGCCAATCGTGCTGGTTGCAGCGCTGCGAACGTCTACAACCACTTCGAGAACAAGTCGGAGTTGCTCGTCGAGATCCTCCGGGCGGCCAGCGACGAGCAATTCACCGCCACGCGCAACGCGCTGCGCAAGGCGGGTACGGATCCCGCCGAGCGCTGGCGGGCCGCCGTGGTGGCGCACGCGCTGTTCACCGCCCGTAATCCGCGGGAGTGCCTGGTGGCGAACACCGAGCTCCGGTATCTCGGCGAGGTGGATCGCAAGCGGGTGGTCGGTTCGCGGGACGCGCAGGAGCAGCTGTTCGTCGAGATTGCCGAACAGGGTTCCCGGATAGGGATTTTCGATGTTCCGCACGTGCACCAGGCCGTGACCGCGGTCCTCACGATGTGCGCCGGTATCCCGCTGTGGTTCCGCCCGGACGGGCCGCTCGGCGCGGCCGAGGTGGCCGACGACTACGGCCGGTACGCGCTCAACCTGCTCGGATACCGCCCCGCCTGAACTCCGGCGTTGACGCCCGGGCGGGGGCGTGCTGTACTGGGTGAACAAGCGTTAATAACCAGATTCTGGTTCACCGAGGGAGTCCCCCATGACCCACCGGCCGTCGCAGCCCCGTACCGACACCCCGCGGTACCTCACCGAAGAGCGCCTCGCCGTCCGCGACCTCGCCCGTGACTTCGCCATGACGAAGGTGCTGCCCGTCGCCAACGAGCTCGACCCCGTCCAGGGCACCATCCCCGACTCGCTGAAGAAGGAGATGGCCGAGATCGGGTTCTTCGGCATCATGATCCCCGAGGAGCACGGCGGCCTCGGTCTCGGCGTGTTCGAGTACTGCCTGGTCGCCGAGGAGCTGTCCCGGGCCTGGATGAGCGTGTCCGGTCTCCTCGCCCGCGGCAACGGCATGGGCGGTGGCTTCACTCCCGAGCAGGAGGCCGCCCTGCTGCCGAAGGTGGCTCGCGGCGAATACCTCGGCGCGTACGCCCTGTCCGAGGCGGAGGCCGGCTCCGACGTCGCCAACATCTCCTGCCGGGCGACCCGCGACGGGGACGAATGGGTCGTCAACGGCACCAAGATGTGGTGCACCTACGCCGACGAGGCCGACTACCTGGTGCTGTTCGCCCGCACCGATCCGCACAAGGATCCGGCCAAGCCGCACCGCGGGATCAGCGCGTTCCTCGTCGAGAAGCAGCGCGGCGTGTTCCCGGAGGGAATCTCGGGCACCAAGGTCCGCAAGATCGGCTACTTCGGCTGGCACACCTGGGAGCTGTCGTTCGACAACTTCCGCATCCCCGCCGGCAAGATGCTCGGCGAGGAGGGCAAGGGTTTCTATCTCGCCGTCTCCGGGCTCGAGGTCGGCCGGGCCCACACCGCGGCCCGCGCGATCGGCCTCGCCCGTGCGGCCCTCGAGGACTCGATCGCCTACGTACACACCCGGCGCCAATTCGGCCGTCCCATCGGGGACTTCCAGCACCTGCGGTTCAAGATCGCGAAGATGGCGGCCGACATCGAGGCGGCCCGCCAGCTGATGTACTCCGTGGCCACCGACATCGACACCGGGCGGCGCTGCTCGCTCGAGGCGTCGATGTGCAAGCTCGTCGCCACCGAGATGGCCGAGCAGGTGACCAGCGAGGCCGTGCAGATCCACGGCGGTGCCGGCTACACCACGGACTTCCAGGTCGAACGGCACTGGCGCGACGCCCGCCTGACGAAGATCTTCGAAGGCACCAGCGAGATCCAGATGCGCATCATCTCCGACGAGCTGCTCGGAAGGCCGGAAACCGCATGAGCACCACACTGAACACCCTCCGCGTCGGCGATCGCACCGCCGGTTCCGGCCGGATGGCCGCCGACCTGCTCGCAGAGTCCGGAATCGTCCTCCCGACAGGGACGTTCGCGCTCGGGACCGTCGCCGCCGAGCTGCTCACCCCGCCTGTGCCCGCCGCGCACCGCACGGGACTGCGCTGGACGGCGATCACGCCGGTCACGGCGGTGGACCGGATCCGGTCGGAGGCCGTCGTCACCCGCGTCGAGGGCACCACCGCCGAGCGGTTCGTCCGCGTGCTCGATGCCGCCGGCGCCGTGCGGGAGGAGGGCACCGAGACCTGGCGGCTCGCCACGCCATCCGAACCCGTTCCGGCACTGGACTTCTGCACTCCGGCCTGGGGTGAGCTGCTCCGTGACCACCTCGAGGCCGACCCCGCCTTCGGGTCCGCCCTGGCCACCTGGGACGGCACCGTCGGCCTGCGCTGCGGCGACCGGGAACTGCACCTGCGGATCTACCGCGGCCGCATCGTCGACGTCACGCGGCGCACCCCGCACGGGGCCACCTTCACGTTCGTCGCACCCGACCACACCTGGGTCGACCTGATCCTCGGTGCGCACGACGACTTCATGCGCCGCGCAATCGGCGGCGAATTCTCCTCCACCGGAGACGGATACGAGTATCTCCGGCTCACCAAACCGCTGAACCTGATCATCGGCCACGCCCGTGCCGTCGCGAGAAAGGCCCGCTCATGATCGAGGCCCGTTACCTGGACATCGACGGAGCCCTCGGATTCGTCGAGATCGTCACCCCCGCCGGCGAACACGCCCCCGACGCGCTTCCCACCGTGCTGTGCATCCACACCGCCGGGCAGAGCGGGGTGCAGTGGCGGCACGTCGCCCACGACCTCGCGGCCCGCGGCTACCGCGTGCTCGTGCCCGACCTGCCGGGACACGGCCGATCCGAGCCCGCCCCGGACGGACCGGTCACCAGCCTCACCACGTACGGCGACTGGCTCACCGCCCTGCTCGACGCGCTCGACGTGCACCGGCCGTACGTGCTCGGCTGCTCGATCGGCGGCAAGCTGACCCTCGAACTCGCCACCCGACCGGACCGGCCGCTCGCCGGCGCCGTCGCGATGGAGGCCGAGGCCGGCCCCGGCCGCGTCAACGTCTCGGGTCTGCGCCGCGAACTCGAGGACGTCGCCGGGCCGTCGCGCGCCGAACGCACCTATCTGGGCACCCTCGCCTCCGTCGGGCGTTCGGTACCCGCCGCGACGGCGCACCGGATCGCCCTCATGCACAAGCGGGAGGACCCGGAGATCTCGTCGTCCGACCTCATCGGCTGGGGCACCCACGACGTGCGCGACCGGCTGCCGCTGCTGACCTGCCCGCTCCACCTCGTCGTCGGGGCCGACGATCCGTGGCTCGACCCGGACGCCGTCGCGGACCTCGCCGTCCGGATCAACGACATCTCGCCGGGACGGGCGCGGTTCACCCGGCTCGACGGCGTCGGCCACTACCCCATGGAGGAGGTGGAGGACTTCGCCGTCCTCGCCGACTCGTGGCTGACCGACCTGCGGGGCGCCACCGCGGAGGTGCTGTCGTGACCGCGACCACCACCTCCGGACTGGCCGCGTTCCTCGACGACCTCGTCGCCGCCGATCCCGGTGCCGTCGCCACCTACGACGTCGCCGACGGGCGGCTGCTGATCTGCAACAGGGCGGAGCTGCGGCGCCGCGTGCAGGCGGTGCGGGCCGAACTCGCGGCCGTCGGCGTCCGGCGCGGCCGGTGCATCGCGGTGCTGTTGCCCAACTGGTCCGACGCCCTCGTGTGGCAGTTCGCGGCCGCGGCGCTCGGCGCCCACGTGATCGGCGTGAACACCCGCTACAACACCGCCGAGGTGGCCCACATCCTCACCGCGGCGCGGCCGGCGGTCGTCGCCGTCGCGGCCGGCTTCCACGGCCTGGACCTGTTCGGCACGCTCCGTGCCGCCTCGGAGGTCGCCGCGGTGCCGGCTCCCGCGGTCGCGGTCGTCGCCGGACCCGGCGGGGGATCCGCCGATCCGGCCCCCTTCGACCTCGGCGCCGGGTCCTGGTGCGCGGGCGGCGGCGACACCCGCGGCGTGCGCGCCCCGGACACGCCCGACACCGCGACGCTCACGCCCGCCGGCGCGGAGGACGATCCGGCGGACCCGCTGGCCGTCGCGTTCACCACGTCCGGCTCCACCGGAACCCCCAAGCTCGCCGCCCACCGCGACTCGGCGATCGTGCGGCACGCTCGCGCCGACGCCGCGATCATGCGGGTCGAGCCCGGCGACGTCGCGCTGTGCGTGCTGCCGGTCTCCGGGGTGTTCGGCTACAGCACCGCCATGGCCGCGCTCGCCGGCGGTGCCGCGCTGCTGATGGAGCCGGTCTTCGATGCCGCGGCGACCCTGCGCCGCATGGAACAGCTGTACGTCACGCACGTCGTCGGGGGCGACGACCTGTTCGGCCGGCTCCACGACACGTGGCACGCCGAGATGCGCGCCGACCTGTCGGCGCTGAAGTGGCTCGGCATCGCCGACTTCCTCGGCCGCTCGCACGAGATCGCCCGCTGGGCGCGCGACGAGTTCGGCGCCCACACCTCGGGCGTGTTCGGGTCGTCCGAGGTGTTCGCGCTGGCGTTGCTGTGGTCGGCCGGCGACCCGGAGTCGGTGCGCTGGAACGGCGGCGGCCGCCCGGTCGACCCGTCGGTCGACGTCCGCATCGCCGACCCGCTCGACGACCGTGTCCTCCCGGACGGGGAACAGGGCGAGCTGCAGGTGCGCGGCCCCAACGTCGTCGACGCCTACCTCGGCAACCCCGATGCCGCCCGCCGCGCATTCACCGCCGACGGCTGGTTCCGCAGCGGCGACCTCGCCGTCGCGACCGGAGACGGCGGCTACACCTACGTGTGCCGGATGGGAGACGTGCTGCGGCTGCGGGGGTTTCTCGTGGACCCGGCCGAGATCGAGCACCGTCTCGCCGAACACCCCGGGGTGCGGACCGCGAAGGTCGTCGGCATCACCGGCGAGGGCGGCTACACCCGGGCGGTGGGGTTCGTCGTCCCCGTCGAGGACGCCGTCGAGTTCGATGCGGCATCGCTGAAGGCGTGGTGCGCCGAGACGCTGGCCGCGTTCAAGGTGCCGGCGACGATCCACGTGATCGAGACGATGCCCACGACGGTGGGCGGCAACGGCACCAAGATCCGCGCCGTGGAACTGCGTGAGTGGGCGCAGCAATGGACCGACCGCGAAAGGGACTTCAGACGTGACCGCAACTGATGTGACCGCAACCGATGTGGTGATCTGCGAACCGCTGCGCACACCGGTGGGCCGGTACGGCGGGGCGTTCGTCGACGTCCCCGCCACCGACCTCGCCGCCGGGGTGATCTCGGAACTGCTGGCGCGCACGGGCATCGACCCCGAGTCGGTGGACGACGTGATCTTCGGCCAGTGCTATCCCAACGGCGAGGCCCCCGCGATCGGCCGCGTCGCCGCGCTCGACGCGGGCCTGCCGGTGACGGTGCCGGGCCTGCAGCTCGACCGCCGGTGTGGGTCCGGGCTGCAGGCCGTGCTCGACGCGGCGATGCGCGTGCAGACCGGCGTCGCCGACGTCGTGATCGCCGGTGGCGTCGAATCCATGAGCCGCGCCGAGTACTACACCGAATCGATGCGGTGGGGTGCCAAGGGGGCTCCGGCCGCCCTGCACGACCGCCTCGCCCGCGGCCGGGTCACCGCCGGCGGCCGTCACCATCCCGTCCCCGGCGGGATGCTCGAGACCGCCGAGAACCTGCGCCGCAAGTACGGCATCGGCCGACGCGAACAGGACGAGCTGGCCGTCGAATCGCACCGGCGCGCGGTGGCCGCCATCGAATCCGGGGTGTTCGCGCAGGAGATCGTGCCGGTGGCGGTGCCCCAGCGCAAGGGCGACGACCGCATCGTGGACCGGGACGAGCATCCGCGCGCGGACGCCTCCGTCGACACCCTCGCGAAACTGCGGCCGATCATGGCGGCGCAGGATCCGGAGGCGACGGTGACCGCGGGCAACGCCAGCGGTCAGAACGACGGTGCCGCAGCCTGTCTCGTCACCACCCGCGCGCAGGCGGACCGCCTGGGCCTGCGTCCCCTGGGCCGGTTGGTGACCTGGGCGGTGGCCGGCGTCGCGCCGGCGGAGATGGGCATCGGCCCGGTGCCGTCCACCGAGAAGGCCCTGAAGCGCGCCGGCCTGACGCTCGCCGACATCGACCTGATCGAACTCAACGAGGCGTTCGCGGCGCAGGCACTCGCGGTGACCCGTGAATGGAACTTCGGGACAACCGATTTCGAGCGGACGAACGTCAACGGTTCGGGAATCTCGCTCGGCCACCCGGTCGGGGCGACCGGCGTGCGCATCCTCGCCACGTTGCTGCGCGAACTGGATCGTCGCGGGGCGCGCTACGGCCTCGAGACGATGTGCATCGGTGGCGGGCAGGGGCTGACGGCGATCTTCGAAAGGGCCGCATGACGACCCGGCCGCTCGAGGGGATCCGCGTCGTCGACCTGTCGAGCTTCGTCGCCGGTCCGACCGCCGGGCGCATCCTCGCCGAGCTCGGTGCCGACGTGGTCCGTGTCGATCCGGTCGCCGGCGCGGTCGACGGCGGGCGGTGGCCCCTCGCGGAGTCGGGGGCGAGCCTGTACTGGACGGGGTTGAACCAGGCGAAGCGGTCCGTCGCGGTGGACCTGCGCAGTGCGGACGGTCGTGCCGTCGTCACCGAGCTGATCGCCCGGTCCGGGGTGGTGCTCGAGAACGCGGCCCACGCACCGTGGCTCGCCCACGAGGTGCTCGCCGCGCGACGACCCGACCTGATCCACCTGCACATCGCCGGCAATGCCGACGGCACCCCCGCCGTGGACTACACGGTCAACGCCGCTGTCGGGCTGCCTCTCATGACCGGGCCCGTCGATGCTGCGGCCCCGGTGAACCACGTGCTCCCGGCCTGGGACCTGATCACCGGGGTGCAGGCGGCCCTCGGCATCGTCGCCGCGCTGCGCAGGCGGGACCGCACGGGGGAGGGCGCGTACCTCGAGCTCGCGCTCGAGGACGTCGCGGTGTCTGCGGTCGCGAGCATGGGCTGGCTGGCCGAGGCCGAGGAACGCGGCTCGGCCCGCGATCGGCAGGGCAACGCGCTCTACGGCAGCTACGGGTCCGACTTCGCCACGGCGGACGGCCGCGCCGTCATGGTTGTCGGCCTCACCCCCGCACAGTGGCGATCGCTCGTCGAGGTCACCGGCACCGCCGAGGTCTTCGCGGCGCTCGAACGGCACCGCGGGCTGCGGTTCGCCGACGAGGGTGACCGCTACGCCGCGCGCGACGAGATCACGGCGATCCTGCGTCCGTGGTTCGCGGCGCGCACGCTCGCCGAGATCGAGAAGGAACTGTCCGGCAGCCGGGTGCTGTGGGCGCCGTACCGGACCATGGACGAGGTGGCCGCCCGCGAGTACGCGGTGATCGAACGCGTCGAGCAGCCCGGCGTCGGCCCGGTGCCGACGGCGCGCTCCCCGTTGCGCTGGGACGGGACGTACACCGAGGCGCGCCCGGCGCCGCGCCACGGGCAGCACACCCGAGAGGTACTCGAAGAACTCGGTCTCTCCCCCGAGCGTGGAGACGAACCCGGCGGAGCGCGCTGACCGCGGCCGTGTCGAGTGCGCTGAGCGCCGTTCGGTCCGGTGACGAGTCCGGTCACTCCTCGGCGAAACCGCCGAAGAACAGCGCAACGAGCACGTCGGTGAACTCGTCGGTGGTGTATCCGTCCCGTCCCGGCCAGTGCATGCTCGCCCACAGCGCGTCCCGCACCGTGCGGTAGAAGACCTCGGCGGGGATGTCGGAGCGGAAGCTGCCGTCGGCGACGCCGGTGGCGATCGTGGTCAGCCAATAGTCGCGCACCGTGCGCGACGGTGCGTCGACGACGTCGAGCAGGCCGTTGTCGCGCAGGTACTGCCGGTTCTGCTGGTAGATCGCCGTCGGATGGGGATGCTCCTCGATCACGACGAGGGTCTGGTGGATCAGGCCGCGCACAGTCTCGCGGGGACTCGTCGAGATCTCCACGACGCGCCGGAAGCGCTGGTCGATGTCGGCCATGAAGCCGCTGAGGATCTCGGCGACGAGTGCATTCTTGGATCTGAAGAAGTGGTACAGGCTGCCGGAGAACACTCCGGCGCGTTCGCCGATGTCGCGGACCGTCGTCGGCCCGATCCCCTTGGTTGCGAAGAGTTCGGCCGCGAGCCGCATGATCTCGTCGCGTCGGTCCGACGTCATGGTCACCTCACCTTCCGATTCGCCGGTTCGGCGCGAGTCTTCCGCCCTCTGTTCCAACTGAGTGGGAGTGGGCAGTCCTGGCGGGGCGCCCGCGCCTACCGTACTGCACCAAGCGCTTGCTCAAGAAAGGTGGTGCGGACATGCCGACGCTGGAACAGGAGTTGGAACGCGAGTTCGAACAGTACGTCGGGAAGGTGGCCGAGCCCGCCCGGGTGGCCCGGTACGCCGTCGACGAGGCGATGATCCGGAACTGGGTCGAGGCCCACGACGACTACAACCCCGTCTACGTCGACCGGGACGCGGCCCGCGCGACCGGACGACCGGACGTGGTGTGCCCGCCCGCGATGATCTCGACGTGGGTGATGGCCGGCTACCGCCGCTGGCGCGAGGTGCAGCGGCTGCGCGCCGAAGGACGGACCGAGGACTTCGCCTACTCCGCGCTGATGACACTGCTGGACCGGCACGGTTTCACCTCCGTCGTCGCCACCAACGCCGAGCAGGACTATCACCGCGAACTCGTCCCGGGCGACCACGTCACCGCGCACTTCACCATCGAGTCGATCTCCCCGGTCAAGCACACCGGCCTGGGCCGCGGCTGCTTCGTCACCCTGCACAAACGCTACGAGAACCAGCATGGCGAACTGCTCGTCGAGGAGCGGTTCCGATTGCTCCGCTTCAACCCGAACACCACCGAGGAGGCGTGATGACGGCCGTTCCCAGGTTGACCGTCACCCAGGACAACGAGTTCTGGTTCGCAGCCGCCCGCGAGGGCCGGCTCGAGATCCAGCGCTGCAGCGACTGCGGCGCGCTCCGGCATCCGCCGGGACCGGCGTGCCCGAAGTGCCGCTCCTTCAAGTGGGACACCGTCGAGTCGTCGCGCCGCGGCACCCTGCACAGCTGGACCGTGATCCACCACCCGAAGGACCCGTCCTTCGACTATCCCCTCGCGGTCGGGCTGATCGACCTCGAGGAGGGCATCCGGATCGTCGCCGACATCGCCGGGGTCGAGCACGACCGGCTGCAGATCGGGATGGAGCTCGAGGTCGGCTTCGCCGAGCACGCACACGGCGAAATCCTTCCGCAGCTGCGCCTTCCGGGCGGGGGTGCCGCATGAGTCTGCCACCGGTCGTCGTCGGCACCGAGCTGCCGGCACTGGATCTGCCGCTCGATCGCAGCACCATCGTCGCCACCGCCCTCGCCTCCCAGGACTTCGAGGACGTGCACCACGATCCGGGGGCAGCCGAAAAACGCGGCACGCCGGACATCTTCATGAGCATCAACTCGACGAACGGGTTCGTCGACCGCTACATCACCGACTGGGCCGGGCCGACCGCCCGCATCCGCCGCGTCGCACTGCGGCTGGGCGTCCCCAACTTTCCCGGCGACATCATGCGCCTGACCGGGACGGTGACCCGCGTCGACGCCGGCGCCGTGACCGTCGAGGTTCTCGGCCGTAACGCCCGAGGAACGCACGTGACCGCCGAGGTCACCGTCGCACCGTACGAAGGACAGACACGATGAGCGGCAGGATAATTCCCGGCGGGGGCTTCGCCCGCAGGGCGGCGATCGCCGGCATCGGCGCCACCGAATTCTCCAAGAACTCCGGGCGCAGCGAATGGCAACTGGCCTGCGAGAGTGTGCTCGCCGCGCTCGAGGATGCACAGATCGGCGTCGAGGAGGTGGACGGCTTCGCGCTGTTCACGATGGAGACCAACCCCGAGATCGCGGTCGCCCGCGCACTCGGCATCCCCGAACTGACGTTCTTCAGCCGCATCCCGCACGGCGGCGGCGGCGCATGCGCACCCGTGCAGCAGGCGGCGCTCGCCGTCGCGAGCGGTGTCGCCGACGTCGTGGTCGTCTACCGGGCCTTCAACGAACGTTCCGGCACCCGGTTCGGCGCCGGCCCGCCGCCGTTCGCCTACACGGCCAACACCGATCAGGAATACCGCAACTGGATCAATCCCTACGGGCTGCTCACCCCCGCCCAGCAGGAGGCGTTCCTCGCCCGGCGCTACATGCACAAGTACGGCGCGACCAGCGCCGACTTCGGCCGCGTCTCCGTGCTGTCGCGCAAGCATGCCGCAAACAACCCCAAGGCATGGTTCTACGAGCGGCCCATCACCCTCGACGAGCACCAGAACTCCCGGATGATCGCCGACCCGCTGCGGCTGCTCGACTGCTGCCAGGAGAGCGACGGCGGACAGGCCCTGGTGATCGTCAGCACCGAGCGGGCCCGCGACCTGCCGCACCCGCCGGCCGTCGTCTCCGCCGCCGCGCAAGGCGTCGGGCCGCAGCAGATCTCCATGAGCAGCTACTACCGCGAGGACATCGACGAGATGCCCGAGGTCGAGCTGGTGGCACGGCAGCTGTGGGATCAGGCCGGCATCGATCCGGACGACATCGACGCCGCAATCCTCTACGACGCGTTCACCCCGATGGTGCTGCTGCAACTCGAGGAGTACGGGTTCTGCGCCCGCGGTGAGGCCAAGGACTTCATCGCGGACGGCAACCTCGAACTCGACGGCCGTCTGCCCGTCAACACCCACGGCGGACAACTCGGCGAGGGATACATCCACGGCGTCAACGGAATCGCCGAGGGCGTGCGGCTGATCCGCGGCACGTCGGTGAACCAGCCCGGCAAGGACGTGGCGAACGTTCTGGTCACGGGCGGCTCCCCGGTGCCGCACAGCGCACTCGTGCTCTCCACCGACAACTGACCGACCACCCATCCAGAGGAAGTCCCGACATGACCGAACGCATCACCTATGCCCGCGCCACCCACGGCGAGGACGAAATCCGAGCGGTGGTCGACGTCCTGCGCAGCGGCCATCAGGGGCTGCGCATCGGCAAGAACGTCCTCGAGCTCGAACGCCGCATCCCCGAGCTGTCCGGGAAACAGTACGGCGTGATGTGCAACTCCGGATCCTCCGGCCTGTACCTCGCGGTCGAGCTGCTCGATCTGCCGAAGGGCAGCGAAGTCATCACCTCGCCGCTGACCTTCTCCACCGACGTCGCGCCCCTCGTGCGCGCCGGCCTGATACCGGTCTTCGTCGACGTCGAACCGAACACGTTCAACGTCGACGTCACCAGGATCGAGGCGATGGTCACCGACCGGACCCGCGCCGTGCTCATCCCGAACCTCGCCGGCAACTGCCCGGACTGGGACGCGATCCGGGCCGTCGCCGACCGGCACGACCTGAAGGTGATCGAGGACACCTGCGACACCCTCGGCGCCCGGCTGCGCGGCACGCCCACCGGCGCGCGCGCCGACCTGACCGTCACCAGCTTCTCCATGGCCCACATCATCACGTGTGCCGGCACCGGCGGCATGGTCATGATGGACGACGAGCAGACCCGCGATCGCGCACTCCTGCTGCGCCGGTGGGGACGTCGATCCGAGCCGAACCTGTTCGGCAACGGACGTGGACGCGTCTTCCGGGAGGATCTGGACGGGGTCGACTACGACAACGACTTCATCTTCGACCTGCTGCCGTGGAACTTCGAGCCGTCCGAACTCGGCGCCGCCTACGGTGTCGTGCAGCTGAACAAGCTCGCGCAGAACTACGAGCGGCGCCGCAAGACCTTCGCGGAGTTCACCGCCGCGTACGGCGCCTACCCCGAGTTCTTCAGCACGCCGGTGGAGACCGACGAACTCGACACTGCCTGGTTGTGCTATCCCGTCACGGTCACCGCCGACGCCCCGTTCTCCCGTAGCGACCTGCAGGAATTCGTCGACGCGCAGGGCATCGACACGCGAACCGTGTGGAGCGGCAACATCACCCGCCACCCGATGATGGCGGGCGTCGAGCACCGCGTGCCGGACGAAGGCCTGCCCGAGGCCGATGCGGTGTTCGAGCGCGGCATGACGCTCGGCATGAGCCACGGGCTGTCCGACGAGGAGGTCACCCGCGTGACCGACGCGATCCACGCCTTCGCCGCGAAGTGGAGGTGACCGCCGTGCCGTCTCGTTTCACCGGCCGCATCTGCGACAGCCTCGGCCTCGTCGACGAATTCGGGCGCGAGGTCCGCGGGCTCGACAATCGGCAGTGGACCCGGGTGCAGGTGCCCGCATGAAGCCCGTGATCGTCGACGCCGCACGCACCCCCTTCGGCAAGCGCGACGGCTGGATCTCCGGTCTGCACGCCGCCGAGCTGCTCGGTCTCGCGCAACGCGGCGTGCTCGACCGGCTCGACCTCGATGCCACCCTCGTCGAGCAGGCCGTCGGCGGGTGTGTCACCCCGATCGGGGAGCAGTTCGGCAACATCACCCGCACCGCGTGGATGCACGCCGGCCTGCCGTCCCACACCGGGACCACCACCATCGACGCCCAGTGCGGCACCGCGCTGCAGGCGGTGCATCTCGTCGCCGGGCAGATCGCGCTCGGCACCCTCGAGGTCGGCCTGGCGTGCGGCGTCGAACTGATGTCGCGGGTCCCGCTCACCTACAAGGTCGGCACCGGCGCCGGCACCCCGCGGCCGGCGTCGTGGTCGGTGGACACCCCCGACCAGTACACGGCGGCCGATCGCATCGCCCGGCACCGCGGCTTCTCCCGCGAGGACCTCGACGCGTTCGGCCTGCGGTCGCAGCAGCGGGCGCGCGACGCCTGGGACGCCGGGTGGTTCGACCGGCAGATCATCCCCGTCGCCGTCCCGAGCGACGACGGCGACACCACGGTCACCCGGGACCAGGGACTGCGCGAGACCGGCATGGAGGCGCTCGCGCGGTTGCGTGCCACGATCGAGGGCGGTCTCCATACCGCCGGCACCTCGTCGCAGGTGTCCGACGGGGCGAGCGCCGCGGTCCTGATGTCCGAGGACAGGGCACGTGAACTCGGTGCGGCGCCGCGGGCCCGGCTGCTCGCGCAGTGCGTCATCGGCGGCGACACCGAGTTCATGCTCGACGGCCCGGTGGCCGCGGCGCAGGTGCTGTTCGACCGCACCGGGATGACGGTCGCCGACGTGGACCTGTTCGAGGTCAACGAAGCCTTCGCGGCCGTGCCGATGTCGTTCGCCCAGGTGCACAAGGTCGACCCGGACGTGCTCAACGTCGGCGGCGGTGCCATCGCCCTCGGTCACCCGGCCGGCGCCACCGGAATCCGGCTGCTGGCCACCGCGATCGACGAACTCGAACGCCGGGACCGGCAGGTCGCGATGATCGCCATCTGCGCGTCGGCTGCCACCACGTGCATGATTCTGGAACGGATGTAAGTCATGGCCATTGCACTCGACGCCGACCATCGCGACCTTGCCGACTCCGTCGCGGGCCTCGCCCGTCGCCATGCCCCGATCGAACGCACCCGCGCCGCGTTCGCCGACCTGGCGGCGGGCAAGCGGCCCGAGATCTGGGATGCGTGCATCGCGCAGGGCCTGCACGCCCTGCACCTGCCCGAGGAGCACGGCGGCGGTGGGGCGGGACTGCCGGAACTCGCGGTCGTGGCCGAGCAGCTCGGCCGCGCCCTGGTACCCGGGCCATGGGTGCCCACCGTCGTGGCCGGCGCGCTGACCGCCACCCTCCCGGCCGAGGGCACCGCGGCGGAGTTGCTGCGGCGGTTCGCCGACGGAGCGACCGGTGCCGCCGTCACCACCCCCGGTCTCGTCGCGATCACGTCGGGGCGGGGATGGACGGTCACCGGTGTCTCCGAGCCGGTGCTCGGGTTGCCCGGCGCCGACGAGGTGATCGTGCGCGCCACCGCCGACGGCGCGCCCGTGTGGTTCCGGCTCCCGCCCGCGGCCGGAGAGGTCGAGCTCGCCGACGGCGTGGACCCCACCCGCTCGGTGGGACGACTGCGACTGTCCGGAGCGGCGATCACGCCCGAGCACCTGCTCCCGGCGATCGACGACGACGACGTGCAGCTGATCGTCAACACCGTGCTCGGCGCCGAGGCGGCCGGGCTTGCGGCGTGGGCGCTGGACACCGCCGTGGACCACGTCCGCAACCGGCACCAGTTCGGCCGCCCGGTGGGCAGCTTCCAGGCCGTGCAGCACAAGGCTGCGATGATGCTGGTGCGTAGCGAGATCGCCTGTGCCGCAGCGTGGGACGCGGCCCGGTCGGTGCAGCAGGGCCGGGAGCAGCAGCGGCTCGCGGCGGCGCAGGCAGGACTGACGGCAGTGCCGGCGGCCGTCGACGTGGCGCTCGAATGCGTCACCCTGCTCGGCGGTCTCGGCTTCACCTGGGAACACGACGCGCACCTGTACTGGCGACGGGCACTGTCGATCGCCTCCGTCGCCGGCCCGGAGGACGTCTGGGCACGCCGGCTCGGTGAGCTCGCACTGTCGGACGAGCGCGACTTCTCCTTCGTCGAGGCCGATGCGCTACCCGAGCTGCGCGCGCAGGTCGGCGCCGTCCTCGACGAGGTACGGGCACTGCCGGACGACGCGGTGCACAGCGACGGATGGGCTCCGGCGCGAGGCGGGGCACGTCGCGCCCGCCTCGCCGAGGCCGGTCTCGTCGCGCCGCACTATCCCCGGCCGTACGGGCTGGCCGCCGGACCGCAGGAGCAGGCCGTGATCGCGGACGAATTCGCGCGCCGCGGCCTCGAACAGCCGACCACCGTCATCGGCGAGTGGGCCCTGCCCACCCTGCTGCTGCACGGCAGCGAGGACCAGCAGCGCCGCTTCGTCGCGCCCACCCTGCGCGGCGAGATCGTCTGGTGCCAGTTGTTCAGCGAACCGGGCGCCGGCTCGGACCTGGCCGGGTTGTCCACCCGGGCCCGCAAGGTGGACGGCGGCTGGATCCTCACCGGACAGAAGGTGTGGAATTCGATGGCGCACGAGGCGGATTGGGGTATCTGCCTGGCCCGAACCGATCCCGATGTGCCCAGGCACGAGGGCATCTCGTACTTCCTCGTCGACATGCGCAGCGACGGGCTCGACGTGCGGCCGCTGCGGCAGGCGACCGGGCGCGCGGAGTTCAATGAGGTGTTCTTCGACGACGTCTTCGTCCCCGACGACTGTCTGGTCTCCGAACGGGGGCAGGGCTGGCGCCTCGCGGTGACCACGCTCGCCAACGAACGGCTCAGCATGGGCGCACAGCTCGCGCACGGCGCGGCCGCGCGGGTGCGCGACCTCGTCGAGTCGGGCCGCTACGCCGCCGGCCGCGACGACGCGCTGCGCGTCCTCGGCCGCAACACCGGCCGCGAGATGGCCCTGTCGGCGATGAACCTGCGCAGCGTGCTGCGACGGTTGTCCGGTCTCGACGCCGGCGCGGAGATCAGCGTCCAGAAGGTCTTCAGCGCCCTCGCCCAACGCGACGGCTCGCGCGGGCTGGTCTCGCTGCTCGGCCCGGTCGGCGCCGTCGACGACGACGGCCACATGCTCGACCACATCGGCCTGCCCGCGGTGCTGTTCGGCGGCGGCACCATCGAGATCCAGCTCAACGTGATCGCCCGTCGCGTGCTGGGACTGCCGCGCTGACACCGAATCCATCACACGAACCTGGAGGGGCCATGCACCCGGAACTGTCCGACAACTCACGTCGGCTCCGCACCGAACTGCGCAACTACTTCGCCGAGATCATCGACGACGACGACCGGCGCGCACTCGTCGACCAGACCGAGGGCGGTCCCGTGTTCGACCGCATCCTGCGGCGGATGGGCCGCGACGGGTGGCTCGGTCTCGGCTGGCCCACCGAATACGGCGGCCGGGGAGAGGATCCCGAGGCCCTGTACGTGTTCTACGACGAGGTGATCCGCGCCGGCGCACCGCTGTCGCTCGTCACCCTCAACACCGTCGCGCCGGCGCTGATGAAGCACGGTACCCAGGCGCAGAAGGACTTCTTCCTACCGCCGATCCTGGCGGGCGAACTCATCTTCGCCATCGGCTACACCGAACCGAACGCGGGCACCGACCTCGCCTCGTTGCAGACCCGCGCCCGCATCGAGGGCGACGAACTGGTCATCAACGGCAACAAGATCTTCACCAGCGCCGGGGTCTACGCGGACTGGATCTGGCTGGCCGTCCGGACCGATCCGGACGCGCCGCGGCACGAGGGCATCTCGGTGGTGCTGGTACCGACGTCGGCGGCCGGGTTCTCGGTGACCGAGATCCACACCGTCGGTGGCATCAGCACCTCCGCCACCTACTACGACGACGTCCGCGTGCCGCTGACCAACGTCGTCGGCGAGCTGAACCAGGGCTGGGGCCTGATCACCAACCAGCTCAACCACGAGCGGGTGGCGCTCGCCGCCCGCGGTGGCATCGCGAACGAGTTGTACGACGCCGTCCTGGCCTGGGCACAGTCCGAGCCCCTGGGCGCCGGGACGGTCTACGACCTGCCCTGGGTGCGCGCCAATCTGGCGGAGACGTACGCGCTGCTCAGCGCCGCCGACCTCGTCAACCTCCGGCTCGTCGCGGACGTCGCCGCGAACACCCTCGGCGGCGGTGATTCCGCGGCGGCGAAGATCTTCGGCACCGAGGCGGTCGTCACCGCCTACGGCAAGATGCAGGAGATCCTCGGCGTGCGGGGTCTGCTCCGGCCCGGCAGCCCCGGTGCCGTCCTCGAGGGGCGCGTCGAAACCCTGGCGCGCAGAGCCCAGAACAACACCTTCGGCGGCGGCACCAATGAAGTGATGCGCGAGATCGTCGCCGCCAAGTGCCTCGGCATGACGCTCGCCGCCCGTCGCCGCACCGACGCCCCCACCAGCACGAGGAGCTGACATGGATTTCGAACTAGACGACGACCTGACGAGTGTGCAGGACCTGGCGTCCCAGCTCTTCCGGCAGCTCGCGCCGGTCGATCGGGTTGTCGAGGTGGAAAAGAACGAGGGCGGCTTCGACGCGAAGCTGTGGAGTGCCCTGGCCGACGCCGGTCTGCTCGGCATCGCGGTGCCGGAGGAGTCCGGTGGCGCCGGGATGGGCCTGCTCGGCCTGATCACGGTGCTCGAACAGCAGGGCCGGCACGTGGCGCCGGTACCGCTGTGGTCGGTGACGGCGGCCGCATCGGCGATCGTCCGTTTCGGCACGGCCGAACAGGTCGAACGCCTGGTCCCCGGCATCGTGGACGGATCCCGACCGGTCGTCGCGGCGTTCGATGCGCCCTACGGTGAACTCACCTCGCTGTCGGCGGTGAGCAAGGGCGACGACCTGGTCGTCAGTGGAACTGTCGCCGGTGTGCCCGCCGCAGCCGTGGCCGCCGCGACGATCGTTCCGGTCCGGTGCGACGACGGGTCGCTCGCCGTCGCGGTGATACCGACCGGGGCGGACGGGGTCACGGTGGAACCGGTCGCCGCAACCGACCGCGGCAGCCTCGCCCACGTCCGGTTCGACGACGTCGTGGTGCCCGCGTCCGATCGCCTGCCGGGCGACGGCGCGGAGACGGTCACCTGGGTGCGCCGCCGGATCCAGCTCGCGCTCGCCGCGGTGCAGCTGGGCGTGTGCGGGCAGGCGCTGAAGACGACGGCCGAATACACCTCGCAGCGAATCCAATTCGACCGTCCGCTGTCGACCAACCAGGCGGTGGCGGTGCGGGCCGCAGACGCCTACCTCGACACCGAGGCGATCCGGCTCACCACCCGGAGGGCGGCGTGGCTGCTCGACGCCGGACGGGAGCAGGAGGCCGAATCCGCGGTTCTCGTCGCCACATGGTGGGCGTCGCGCGGCGGTCTGCGGGTGGTGCACGCGACGCAGCACCTGCACGGCGGTATCGGTGCGGACGTGGACTACCCGATCCACCGCTACTTCCTGTGGGGACGGCAATTGTGCTTCACCCTCGGCGGTGCGGACGCCACCGCGGCCGAGCTGGGAGACGTCCTCGGATCCGCACCAGGAATCGGGGCGCCCGCATGACGAACGCCGGGCAGCTCGTCACCGGCGCGAGCCGCGGCACCGGCCGGGCGATCGCTCGAGATCCACTTCGGCGCGGACGAGGCGCGCCCGGCTGATCGCGAACGCCCTGCACGAGGGCCCGCCCGACAGCGTGCACGGCGGGTTCAGCGCTCACCTGCTGGACTGCATGCTCGGCATCCTCATGCAGGCACGGGGCAGTCGTTCGCTGACGGCGTCGCTCGACCTGCGCTACCTGCGGCGCACGTCGCTCGACGAGCCGCTGGATCTGTATTCGCGGATCGTCGAGATCGAGGGCCGGAAGACCGTCGCCGGGGGTTGGATCGAATGCCGCGGTGAGTGCACGGTCGAGGCGCGGGGAGTGTTCGTCCGCGTCGAGGAATGACCGGTTCCGTCGACGGAACGGTGTGCAGGCAGCTCGAATTCGCGGCGCGCCGGACGACCTCCGGCGCGCCGCCACGTTCTAGTTCACGACACCCACGTGCGTTCGGTGCGACAGACGGGTCCGCGCGGTGGAACCGGGCCGGCCGGGTGTGAGCAACCGCGAGGTGCGGCGCGCGGTGGCCCAGACCATCGGTGCGATGTGGGCGAGTTCGACCGTTCCGCGGCACGCCACCGAGATCGCACCCACGACGCCGTCGGGACCGACGACCGGTGCGGCGACCGCGCTGATGGACATGGGGCACGCGTGGCCGGGCACGAACGCGAGACCCTGCCGCTGGCGCACCCGGTTCAGACGGTCGTGCAGTGTCGACAGGTCGGCCCGGGACCGTACGTGCGGTCCGGCCGTCATGAGGGCGTCGACCTTCTCCGGCTCGAGACCGGCGAGCAGCGCCCGTCCGCTGACGGTACTCTCGGCCGGCAGCCGGGCCGCGACCTGGGAGGGGATGCCCGCGCTCGCCGTGCCCCCGATCCGGTCGAGGAAATAGACGGACGAGCCTTCGAGCACCGTCAGGTGCGCGACTCCGCCGGTGCCGATCTGCAGGTCGTTGAGCATCCCCGCGGCTGCGGCGCGCAGCTGCGAGTAGTCCCGGGGTCGGGCCATCGTCTGCATCCGCAGGCCGGGGCCGTATCCGCGGGAGTCGTGTTCGACCCAGTGAAGGTCGACGAGCTGGGTGAGCAGGCGGAAGGCGGTCGAGCGTGGCAATCCGGTGGCGGCCGTGATCTCCTCGAGGAACATCCGGTCGGGACCGGATGCGAACACGTCGAGGATCTGGGTGAACCGTTCCGCCACGCTGGGGCGTTGCTCGCGCGGCATGTCCGACGTCGGAATCGAGTCACTACGCGTCACTGTCAATGTCTGGCCTCCTTCGGTGCACTTTACCTAGCATTTGCTTGGTGCGCTATGCGGAATGCGGTGCGCTCCCGTCAGGCGGGAACGGGCCGTGTCTGCTGTGACTGCTCTGATGTGATGCGCTCGTACAGAATCGAGGCGTTGCAGCCGCGGCGACGATTCCGCACCGGACGGTTCCCGGCGGTGCGTCGAACCGGACGGCAGGCGCCGCATGCTGCACACAGCGGAGGTGGACGGTGGAGACATTCACGGACGTGCTGCTCGCGCGGCGAGGCGACCCGAAAGTCGGACTGCGTTTCGAGGGGAGAGACTGGACCTGGGACGAGGTGGTGTCCGAAAGCGCCTGTAGAGCAGCCGCTCTCGAGTCGATCGTGACCGCCCCGGCCGGTCGGCAACGCCACGTCGGGGTCCTGCTGGACAACGTGCCCGATTTCGTGTTCTGGATAGGAGCCGGGGCGCTCGCCGGCGCCGTCGTAGTCGGAATCAACGCCAGCCGCGGCGGGCCCGAGATCGCTCACGACATCGCCCACGCGGACGTCGACCTCCTCCTCACCGAGAACCGGCTCGCGCACCTGGTCCACGGTGAGGAGCACGGCCTTGCGGAAGAGCGGATCCTGAACGTCGACTCGGACTCCTACGCCGAACTGCTCGCACCGTTCCGCGGCGTGGAGCCGCCCGCCGCGACACCGTCGCCTGAGCAACTTGCCCTTCTGCTGTTCAGTTCGGGATCCACCGGGGCGCCCAAGGCGGTCGTCGTCGGCCAGGGGCGACTCGGCCGGCTGATCGACGTTCTCGTCGACCGGACACAGATGCGCCGGGACTCGGTCGCCTACCTGTGCATGCCCTTGTTCCACGGCAATGCGCTCATGCTCAACCTGGGCACGGCGATGCGCGTGGGGGCCACGGTGGCGATGGTCCGCAAGTTCTCCGCCTCGCGTTTCGGGGACGACATCCACCGGTACGGCGCGACGTTCGTCAACTACGTCGGCCGGGCCCTGTCCTACGTGCTGAGCCGGCCCGAGGATCCCCGGGACCGGACGGGCACACTGGAACTGGCGTTCGGCACCGAGGCCTCCGAGGCCGACGTCGCGCGTTTCGCCGAGCGATTCGGCTGCACGGTGATCGAGGGTTACGGCCTCAGTGAGGGAGTGTTCCGGATCAACCGCACGCCCGGGACTCCGCCGGGCTCGCTGGGCCTGCCCGCCGGCGACGCCGACGTCCGGATCCTGGACGAGGCGACCGGACACGAATGCCCACGCGCCCGGTTCGACGCCACCGGCCGGCTGACGAACCCCGAGGCGGTGGGGCAGATCGTCGCGGTGGGGGCTGCCGGCATGTTCGAGGGCTACTACAAGAACCCGGGGGCGATGGCGGACCGCGTCCGGGGCGACGACTTCTGGTCCGGGGATCTCGGATACCGGGATGCCGACGGGTACTTCTACTTCGCCGGCCGCTCCTCCGACTGGCTACGGGTCGACAGCGAGAACTTCTCCGCGGCACCGATCGAACGGATTCTGCAGCGTCATCCGGCGGTCCTGTCCGCCCCGGTCTTCGCGGTGCCCGATCCGGTCACCGGCGACCAGGTCATGTGTGTACTCGAACTGTCGCCCGGCGCGCACCTGGACGGGCGACAGTTCGGTTCGTTCCTCGCCGCGCAACCGGACATGGGCGACAAGTGGTGGCCGCGGTTCGTGCGGATCGTCGAGCGAATCCCGTTGACAGGCAGCAACAAGGTGAACAAGGCGCCGTTGCGGTCCGCGGCGTGGCGCACCGACGATCCGGTCCTGGTCCGGGTGGGACGAACCAGCGAGTACGTTCCGTTCGGCGAGGACGCGCGGGACCGCTACGAGGCCGAGTTCGTCGCGCACGGCCGGGCAGGACTGCTTCCGGCCCGATCGGTGGCCGCAACCCCGGTCGCCTGACCGGAACGACGGCACCCCGAGCCGGGCGGGGCGATCGGCGAAGTACCCGGAGACCTGCGCCTCGAGTTCGTCGCCGGTGCCCGGGGAACGGCCCGCTCGGTGCTCGGGGGAGAGGCCCGCTCGGTGCTCGGGGGAGCGGCCCGCTCGGTGCTCGGGGGGAGCGGCCCGCTCGGTGCCGGGGTGGGGAGCGGCCCGCTCAGTGCCCGGGCGTCCGGTACGCGGCGTTGCGATGCACCGCGTCGTCCATCTCCTGCGGGGTGAGCAGCCGGATCGGCACGGAACGCGCGATGCCGGACGCCCGGGTGCGGAACTCGAGCGTGGCCGCGGCGAGGTCGTCGGGCACCTCCCCGATGACGTAGAGGTCGTGCCCGCCGAGTGCGAAGTGCACGGACTCGACGCTGCCGCCCACGCTCTCGACCATCTCGGTGATGGCGGAACTACGGACGGAACCACCCTCGGAGAGCAGCCCCTGCGCGCCCTCCGGGGTGTAGGTGACCTGCCACAGGTACTTCGGCATGTTCTCAGCTCCTCGGCTGTCGGACCATTCCATGGTCGGGCTCGTGGACCCTCCCATCGTCGGCCCGGAGGCCCTGTCGCGGGATGGTTTCCGCCGGAACCGGCGTAGGTTCGTGATCGAACATCCGCCACCGTCCGCCGAGGAAAGGACCACGCCGTGCCCGAAGCCCCGCTGCCGCAGGCCGTCGCCGAGATGCTGGCCCAGCCGAATTACGCCACGATCAGCACGTTGCGCGCCGACGGACATCCGGTGTCGGTGCCCACCTGGTATCTGTTCGAGAACGGCCGCATCCTGGTCAACATGGACGCCGGTCGCACCCGCCTCGGGCACCTGCGGCGCGATCCCCGGGTCAGTCTCAGCGCCATGGACCCGACGGACTGGGTGACGCACGTGAGCATCCAGGGCCGGGTCACCGAGTTCGCCGACGACCCGGAACTGACCGACATCGACCGGATCGCGCGGCACTACACCGGCAAGCCGTATGGGGTGCGCAACCGGCCGCGGGTGAGTGCCTGGATCGACATCGACCGCTGGCACGCGTGGGGCCGGCTCAAGGACGTCGCCTGAGCCGGCCCCGGGCGGCCGGGCTCACACGAGCCCGGCCGCCTTGGCCACCTTGCGGATCTGGAAGGAAAGGACGATCAACAGCACGCCGAAGAGGATCGCGTAGATGCCGAGCAACCAGATCAGGCTGATGATGCCGCTGCCCGGGAAGATCAGCAGCACGACGCCGAGCAGGACGGCGAGGATCCCGGCGAACAGTGACCATCCCCACCCGGAGTTCGGTACCTTCCGGAAGCTCAGCGCACCGATGATGCCGGTGACGCCGAAGAGGATCGCATAGAACGCGATGATGTACAGCACCACGAGCGCGGTGGCCGCCGGCCAGACGAGGGCGACGATGCCGGCGGCGATGGAGACCAGGCCCATCGCGAGCCACCAGCCCCAGCCGTCGAGGCGGGCCCGGTCACGAATCGAGTGGTAGACGAGCACCACGCCGTCGACGATGGCATAGATGCCGAACACCACCACCAGGGCCCAGACGGTGATCCCGGGCCACACCAGGGCGACCACGCCGAACAACACGGCGAGGATGCCGCGGATCAGCACCAACCACCACATCTGTTTGAACAGGGGACTGAACTGATCGTTTGCGGTGAAAGCTCTCTCGGACACGGCCACTCCTAGGATGCGGTCTCGTAGTTCGGGCACAGCGTAGGCCCGTGCCGCGCCCGGCGCCCGCCGAATGACGATCCGATTCCCAGTCGTGACGAGCGTTACCGTGTAGCGGTGGCTCAGGTGCGGATCGGGATCTCCGGCTGGCGGTACGCCCCGTGGCGTGGCGACTTCTATCCGTCCGGCCTGCCGCAGCGCCGCGAACTCGAGTACGCCGCGGAGCGGTTCGGCTCCATCGAGATCAACGGCACCTTCTACGCGCTGCAGCGGCCGTCGAGCTTCCTGCGGTGGCGCGACGAGACGCCGGACGGGTTCGTCTTCGCCGTCAAGGGCGGACGGTTCGTCACCCACATGAAGCGTCTCGTCGACGTGGACGACGCCCTCGCCAACTTCTTCGCCTCCGGTGTGCTCGCCCTCGGTCCCAAGCTCGGACCGGTGCTGTGGCAACTGCCCCCCACTCTGGCATTCGAGCCGGAGCGCCTCGGCGCATTTCTCACGAGCCTGCCCGCGTCGACGCGCGAGGCCGCGGCGCTCGCGGCGCGGCACACGGACAAGGTGCGCGAGGACCGGGTGTGGACCGAGATCGACGCGGACCGGCCGATCCGGTACGCGCTCGAGGTGCGCCACCCCAGCTTCGCCGACGAGGAGGCGGCCGCCCTGCTCCGCCGGCTCGACGTCGCCCTCGTCGTCGCGGACACCGCGGGCCGCTTCCCGTTCCTCACCGAGGCCACCACCGATTTCGTCTACGTGCGGTTGCACGGCGATACCGAGCTGTACGCCAGCGGCTACACCCCCGAGGCGCTGGACGAGTGGGCGGCCCGGATCCGCGGTTGGCGCTCCGAGGGGCGCGACGTGTACGTGTACTTCGACAACGACATCAAGGGCTACGCGCCGTGGGACGCGCTCGAGCTGCAACGCCGGGTGTGACACGGATGTCGGTGCCGGCTGGCAGGCTGGCGCCGACACGTCGACAACCCCAGGAGGACATCGTGTGGCCAACGCAGTGGCCGGAGATCGCACGCGACGTTGCGGATCACACCGCGACCGCGCTCGCCGCGGCCCGGGCGCAGTCGGTGCCGGCGTGGGAGGACGCGGTGGCCGAGCTCGCCGCGTTGCCGTACGAGCAGGTCGCCGGGGTACACGCGACGATGATGCGGGAACTGCTCGAGGAGTTGCATCCGGACGGGCTGACCGGCGAGGACGTGCAGGCGGTGCTGGAGCGCAGCGCGCGCACGGCGTCGACGTGGCTGCCGTCGCTGCAGCCGGACACGCTGGTCGCGGTGCTCACCGGCACGCTCGGGGTGTCCGATCCCGACGCGCCGAAGGCTCGCCCCGACGAGTACCTGCGGGCGGGGCTGGTCGTGCTCGCGGATCTGCTCGCGGCCCGCCGGGCGGGTCCCGAGCTCTACCTGCGCCGCGCGCTGGGCGAGATCGAACGCGCAGAGACGATCGAGCTGCCCTGACGTCCCGGATCAGGGCCGGGTCTGCGCCTCGACCTCGCGGGTGAGGCGCCGCAGCAGAGCGGTGAGGGTGTCGAGTTCGCCGTCGGTGAATCCGTCGAGCAGGTGGCGTTCCCGGGTGAGGCGGCGCGGGAACTCGGTGTCGACCACGGCTCGCCCCGCATCGGTGAGTGCGAGCAGGACCACGCGACCGTCCCGCTCGAAGCGCTGACGTTCGACGAGGCCGAGCCCGACGAGGCGGTCCGCGTGCTTGGTGGTGGAAGCGCCGCTCAGTCCGGTGACGGAGGTGACTTCGCTGGCGCGCAGCGGTGATTCGCTGCGGGCGAGGGCGCACAGCACCTCGAATTCGGGGCGCGTGACGCCGCTGGGGACGAGTTCGCGGTCCAGTTGGGCGAGCACCAGGGAGCTGATCCGCGTGATGCGGCCGACGACGTCGATGGGTCGCGTGTCGATGTCGGGGTACGTCTCGGCCCAGCCGACCCGCACGCGGTCGACGAAGTCCTCGGGCTGGGTGGCGTCCGTCATGGGCCCATTCTAGCGATGAGTCTCACAATCGATTTATATTTAATTTATACGTGAAGTATCTACACTGGGGGAGTGCCCCTCGCTACCTCTGTCCCGGACCGCAGCCGCCTCCGTCACTCGCGGATCGCCCTCGCGCACTCCCTCTCGCCGACGGCGTGGCGCGAGTCGCTCGAGTTCCGCAGTGCGGACGCCACGCGCGCTCCGGCGCTGCGCGTCGGGGCGGCAGTTCTCGTAGTCCTCGTCGCGGGAGGGCTGCTGGATCTGCCGCATCCGGCCGGCTTCGCCGCCCTCGGTGCACTCGCCTCGGCGTTCGGCCGGCACGAGCCCTACTCGCAGCAGGCCGGCAAGATCGCGGTGGTCGGCCTCGGGGTGGTCGGGTACGCCGCACTCGGTGCCGCCGTGGGGACCACCGGTGCGGCCATGTGGACGCAGATCGCGGTGCTCTCCGTCGCGGCCGCGATCGCCTTCTGGATCCTCGGCGCCTTCCGGCTGTCCGGCCCTGGCCCGGTGATCCTCATCTTCGCCGCGGCCGGTGCCGCCGGATTCGCACGCACCGCCGTAGACGTGCGCGACGTGGTCGTCGCGACGGCCCTCGGCGCGCTCGTCGGCTGGGCCGTCGCGATGCTGCCCGCGCTGCATCACCCGCACGGTCCCGCCCGGCTCGCCGTGGCCCGGGCCCTGGCGGCGGTCGCGGCGATCGAACGCGACGGCGAACGGGCCGTGCCGGGCGCCCGGGCGGCGATCGCCCGCGCCCACGAGGTTCTCGCGCTCGGATTCAGCCGGACCGACCGGCACACCCACGAACTGCTCGCGCTGCTCGACGCGGCCGAGACGGTCGTCGACGGGGCCGCATCCGGCGTCGCGGCCGATCGCGTCGCCGAATTCGCCCTGTTCGAGGCCGAGCTGCGAAAGGTGCGGCGCGACATCGCGATTCCTCGCGTCGATGCGGCTGGGGCGCCGGTCCTCGCGCGGCCCGCCGGGTTCGCGCGAGAGGGATTCGCCCGGTTGCGCGATCGCGCGCTTCTCGTCGGCGCGGGCCGGGTGCTGCTCGCCGCGCTGATCGCGGGCTGGTTCGCCGAGGCCGCCGGTCTGCAGCACCCGCTGTGGGCGACGATGGGCGCGATGGCCGCGTTGCAGGGGGCCAACTACCGGAACACCGTGCAGCGCGCGATCCAGCGGTTGCTCGGCAACGTCGCAGGCGCGGTGCTCGCCGCCGCGCTGCTCGCGCTGTCCCTCGACTACTGGCCGTACGCGCTGGCCATCGTCGTCCTGCAGACGGTGGCGGAACTGTACGTGATGAAGAACTACGCAGCGACCTCCGTCGCGGTGACCGCGATGGCGCTGCTCCTCACCGGTCTCGGGGCGTCCGTCGGGCCGGAGATCGCGCTGAGCCGGATCGCCGACACCCTCGTCGGCGTGGTGGTCGGCGTACTCGTCGCGGCCGCGACGATCGACCGCGCCGACCGGCATCACCTCACGGCAGCGCCGGCGCGCTGAGTGAGCCCCGCGCGGCGGCGCTGCGTGACCCCGCGGATCGCGGGTCACCCGTTAGCATCGGCGCATGCGCGTGCGCCGGATCGTCGACCTGAGCCGCACCGTCTCCGGCGACACCCAGGTCTACCCGGGCGATCCCGTGCCGGTGCTGACGCCGCACGCGACGCTCGAGCGCGACGGGTACAACCTGCTGCGGGTGGAGATCGGCTCGCAGACCGGAACGCACGTCGACGCCCCGCTGCACATGCGCGCCGGGGCCGCGCCGATCGACCGGGTGACGCTCGAACATTTCGTGGGTCGCGGGATCGTCCTGGACGTGCGGGGCCTGCCGCCGCGCACCGCGGTGACGCGGCGGCACGTCGTCGACGGAGTGGCCGGCGGACCGGACCCGGGCCCCGGCGACATCGTCCTCCTGCATACCGGGTGGGCCGAGCACTACGGCACCGATGCCTACTTCGAGCACCCCTATCTGTCGGAGGACGCGTGCCGGTGGCTGCTCGGGCGGGGCGTGCGCACCATCGGCCTCGACGCCCCGAGCATCGATTCCGCCCTCGGCAGTGACTATCCAGCGCATCGCCTCGTCGCCGAGGCCGGCGGCATCGTGTGCGAGAACCTGTGCAACCTCGAACTCGTGGACTTTCCCGATCCGCTGATCAGTCTTCTTCCGCTGCGGCTGCGGGACGCGGACGGCGCCCCGGTGCGGGCCGTGGCGATCGCGCTCGAGCCGTGATCAGGGCACCTGCGTCGCGACGATGCGTGCGGTGCCGTACGCCGCGGTACCGAGCGTGACGACCGCGAACGCCACGATCCATACCGCCGTCGGCACCCGGGTGAGCCACCGCAGCTGATCCGCGTCGGAGCCCTGCCCGCGGCCGCGCCGGTGGGTGCGCGCCAGTTCGAGCACCGGCCGGGTGGCGCCGAACAGCAGCACCCAGGTGGTCAGGTACGCGACGGTGTAGCGCACCAGCTCGTCGCCGTAGTAGGCGGCGGTCCCGATCACCGCGCCGGCCGCCAGCACCGAGACGAATCCGAAGAAGTTGCGGATCAACAGGATCAGCAGGGCGAGCGCGGCCAGCACGGACCACAGCACCGCCGCGGGCCGGTCGACGGTGAGCAGGGTCGCGGCCACGAACCCGAGCACGGCCGGGCCGGTGTACCCGGCGAACGCGGTGGCGATCATGCCCGGCCCGCGTGGGTTGCCGGAGGACACGGTCACGCCCGAGGTGTCGCTGTGCAGGCGGATGCCCGCCAGCTGCCGGCCCACGAGCCGTGCGACGAGCGCGTGCGAGCCCTCGTGTGCCTGGGTGATCACATGCCGGGTCACCAGCCACAGCGGGCGCACCGTCACCAGCACCAGCGCGACGGTGGCGGTGAGGGCGACGAGCAGGGGCGGCGCGGGCTCGCTCACCGCGGAGACGGCGTGCCATCCGGCGCGGACCGCCGACCCGAAGGACTCGAGTGGCGTGGACGGATCGGCCTCAGGGTCCACGGTCGGCACCTTTCTCTCGGGAGTCCGCCATCGTACGGGCCGGCAATTCGCTCCACGGGCGCCGGGAATGTGCCACTCTCTATAGGGGCTAATCATTCATATCAATAGGGAGGCCGGGTGTCGGTCGAGGTTCTGGAAAGGCGCCGGGTGGCTCGGCCGTCGTGGATCGCACTGTCGGTGTTCCTCGTGTTCGCGGCGAGCAATGCCCCGGCTCCGCTGTATGTGGTCTGGCAGCGCGAGATGGGTTTTCCACCCAGCACGGTCAGCCTGATCTTCGTCAGTTACATAGTCGGGTCGGTCGTGGCGCTGGTGTTCGGTGGCCGCGCTTCGGACCGATTCGGACGTCGGGCCGTCCTGCTGCCCGCCCTGGGTCTCGCGATCGTGGCCTGCCTCGTGTTCGCGACGGCCCGCACGCCCCTGTGGCTGGAGGCGGGGCGGTTCTTCATCGGCCTCGCATCCGGGGCGTTCGGCGCGGCGGGGTCGGCGGCGATCGCCGACGCGTTCGGCCCCGGCCGCGGAGCGCGTGCCGCGCTGTACGCGAGCGCGGCACCCGTCGCCGGGTCGGCCGTGGGGCCGCTGCTCTCCGGGGTGCTGGCCGACGTCGCGCCGGCGCCCACACGGCTGGTCTTCCTGGTGCTGATCGTTCCGCTGGCGGCGGCCGCGATACCGCTGACCGCCGTCGGCGGTCGTCCGGCCGGGGTGGGCGGTCGCTGGGTGCAGCTGCCGAGCATCCCGCGCGAGATCGCGGGAACCGTGCTGCTGTCCCTGGCTGTGGCCGGCAGCCCCTTCGCGCTGGCGGGGCTGTTCATCTCCCTCGGCCCGGCGTTGATCGCCGACCTGCTCGGCAACGACACGCGAACCCTGGCCGGCGCGGTGTCGTTCGTGGTCTTCGGGGCCGGGGCCGGGGCGCAGTTCCTCGTCCGCCGGATGAGCATCTACCGGGTCGCGGTGGTCGGGCTCTCGGTTTCCGCGCTGGCCGCGGTGCTCATCGCCGTCGCCGTCGGCGCCGCCTCGGTGCCCGTCATCGTCGTGGCCGCGATCGCGGCAGGCCTGGGTCAGAGCCTGGCACAGCTCGCCGGGCTCACCCTCGCGCGCGGGTATGCGCCGGAGGGGCGGACCGCCGAAGTGGTGTCCATGGTGTGGCTCGCCGGATACGCCACCGTCGGGTCGGGGATCCTCGGGCTGGGATTCCTGGCGGACGGAATCGGCTTGCGCCCGGCGACTTACGCCTTCTGCGGGTTCTTCCTGGCCTGCGTCTGCGGTGCCGAGGTCGCGGTGGTGCGTCGCCGGCCGGTCGTCGAGGCACTCGGAGCGGACACCCATTGACACCCGACAATCAATGAATATGATTATGACCTAAATCACGCGGTCATCGAATCGGAGGAGTGCGCAGTGACCTACACCATCACCGAGCCCTGTGTCGACGTCCTCGACAAGGCGTGCATCGAGGAGTGTCCGGTGGACTGCATCTACGAGGGCGGCCGGATGATGTACATCAACCCGGAGGAATGCGTCGACTGCGGCGCCTGCGAACCCGTCTGCCCCGTGGAGGCGATCTTCTTCGAGGACGACGTCCCCGAGGATCGCGCCGGGTACACGCAGATCAACGCCGACTTCTTCGCCGAGATCGGCTCACCGGGCGGCGCTTCCAAGATCGGAAAGACCGACTACGACCCACCGCTCGTGAAGAGTCTGCCCGTACGGGCATGATCGCGGTCCGGGCTCCGCGACCCGGCCGGGGACCGGTGCTCCTGGGCGCCGCGGTGGCGGCCGCATTCACGTTCGCCGTCGTCGGGTCCAACATTCCGGGCCCGATCCTGCCGTTGTACGAGGACCATCTGGGCCTGTCCCCGTTCGTGCTGGCCGCCCTGTTCGTGACGTACTTCGTCGCCCTGGTGTCGATGTTCCTGGTCGTGAGCAGGACCGCGCTCGGACGGTTCGCGTGGGCCGTCCTGCCGGGTGCGCTCGTCGTCGGGGTCCTCGGCGACGTCGCCCTGTGGTCCGGTGCCGACACCGTCTGGCTGCTCTTCGTCGGCCGTGCCCTGACCGGAACGTGTGTCGGGCTCGCCACCGGATCCGCCGCCACGCTCGCCGTGGCGGCGCGCGGCGACGCGGGCCGCACCCTTGCGGCGACCGGCGCGATCGCGGGCTCGTTCCTCGGCCTGATCGCCGCGGCCACCGTCGCCCAATTGCTGCCGGAGCCCACCGTTCTCATCTATCGGCTGCACGCCGTCTCCCTCGTGCTCTCGGGACTGCTGCTCGCCGCCGCGCTGTGGGGGAACAGGCGCCGGCTCTCCGCGCTCCGGCACGCCGAGCCCCCGCGCCCGGCGGGACCCGTTCCGGCCGGCGCGGGCGCCGCGTTCGACCGGAACAGGTTGCCCGCCTACGGATTGGGTGCGGCCGGGTGGACGGTCGGCGGCATCGCCGTCGGCGTGCTGCCGTCGGCGTTGCGCGACGGGATCGGGTCCGAGCTGCTGGTGGTCGGCGTCCTCGCCGCCATCATCCTGCTCGTCACGGCCTGGTCGGGCCCCTACCTCGCCCGGGCCGCAGGCCGTTTCCCGGGGCCCCAGCTGTGTCTGCTCCTGCTCGCCGGTGGTGGCGTGTTCGTCGCCGCCGGCCTCGTCGCCCGCACGCTGTGGCCGGTACTGGCCGGCAGCTTCCTGTGGGGCATCGGGCAGGGCTTCGCATACGCGCAGGGCCTCATCCTGCTCACCGCCGGCATGACGCCGGTGGAGCAGGGGAGGAGCACGTCGCTGTACGCGT
The DNA here is from genome assembly GCF_011058165.1 of Rhodococcus aetherivorans. GTDB lineage: Bacteria > Actinomycetota > Actinomycetes > Mycobacteriales > Mycobacteriaceae > Rhodococcus > Rhodococcus aetherivorans. Next base: position 6,322 of record NZ_JAALEG010000007.1, on the reverse strand, counting down.
GTTCGTCGTACGGCTTCGCGGCGGTGATGATCCTGGTGGCCGGCGCCTTCTCGTCGGCGTGGGGATACTCCTACGGATCCGCCGGTGCGGTAACGATTTTTGTCCTCTTCTGTGTGGCCGTCGCGGGGGCGGGACGGGGTCGGTGGACACCGGCCGTCGCCGTGGACCCCGTACGCGTCCCCGCCCGCAAATAATTCCTGCGCATATCCGGATCGACCTCTGGACATTTCGTCGGCGTGGCTCTACTGTGACGGGCATCACGACTAATGATGCATATCATTCGACCGGAAGGTGCACACATGTCTCGAGTCGACCGGAAAGTCCGGCGTCGTCTGCTCGGAGCCGCGAGCGCGTTCGGCGTCCTGTTCACGGCCGCCTGCGGCTCCGGCGGAAACGGCACCGTCGCCGACGGTGACCTGCCGGCCGAGATCAAGGTCGTCTCCGTGACCGACCAGACCGGCACCACGGCGTACGTCGGCAACAGCCAGCTCAAGGGCATCGAACTCGCGATCCAGGAGATCAACGAGCAGAATTACCTGGGTGACTCGAAGATCGTTCTGCAGAAGCGTGATTCGGCGAGCGATACGCAGACCGCGGTCAGCCAGGCCACCGAGACGCTGACCGACAAGAGTGTCAGCGCCCTGCTCGGACCAGTGCTCAGCGCCCATGCCGTCGCGATCGCCCCGCTCGTGGAACGGGCCGGGCTGCCGACGATCTTCACCCAGTCCGGCAGCGAGGGCGTCGTCATCGGCGACTACACCTACCGCGCGACGGCTCCGATGGAGACCTACTTCGTCAAGGCGCTCGAGCGGCTGCAGCAGCAGGGTGTGAAGACCGTGAGCGTGCTCTACAACGCGGGCAACGTCACCCTCGCCGGACTCGGTGAGAAGACCATCCCCGAGGGCCAGGAGAAGTACGGCTACCGGATCCTGTCGAGCACCTCCGTCCAGGCCACCACGCAGGACTTCGGCACCACCGCAACGAAGATCGCCGGTGAGAAGCCCGACGCGGTCATCGTCCTGCTCGTCGGCGCCGGCAACTCCACGGCCATGTCGCAGCTGCGCCAGGCCGGCTACACCGGCACCGTGGTGGGCAACCCCGCCGCCGGCGCGGGCAACCTCGCACCCGCCGGTGCCGCGGGCGCGGGCATGTACTGGGCCACCGACTTCAGCTTCCACCAGAAGGACGAGTCCTCGCAGCGGTTCGTCGAGGCGTACCGCGCCGAGTACAACGGGGAGAATCCGCTCAACTACGCGGCCGAGGGCTACGACGCGACCTGGATGCTCGCCCACGCTGCCAAGAACGCCGGCGGTGCGTCCCGCGACGACCTGCAGCGCGGCCTCGAGCAGGTCGTGGCCGAGGGCTTCGACGGCGCGCTCGGCCCGGTGCGCTTCGAAGGCAACGACATGCGCGTCAACGGCGTGCTCGTGGAATGGAACGGCACGGAAGAAGTGCTGATCGACGACCAGGAATCGGCGAAGTAGTGCGGATCGCTCCGCACCTGTGCACCAAGGAGTTCGACGAATGACCGGAAGAACATCGCACCGCCGCCGGGGCATCCCGGCCGGAGGAAGGCAGGCGTCATGTCACAGCTGGTGATCGACGCGCTCGTGCTCGGCTCCATCTACCTGCTCTTCTGCCTGGGAATGAGCATCTCCTGGGGAACGATCGACATCCTCAACTTCGCCCACGGCGGGATCTTCATGTTCTCCGCGTTCGTGGCCTCCCAGATCGTGTCCAACGTCGGTCTCGGGCTCGTCACGGTCTGCCTGATCTCCGTCGTGGTCGGGGCGGCGCTCTCGGCGGCCATCGACGTCTTCGCGTTCCAGCCGATCCTGCGACGGGCCAAGAACCAGCGGACCGCCGAACTGCAGATCCTCATCGGCGGCATCGGAATCGGCACCATCCCGGTCGCCGTCGTGCAGTTCCGCACGCTGAGCGAGCCGTTCGGCTTCGTGGGCAGCTCGTACGAGACGTCGGTCTACACCGTCGGCGACCTGCGACTGACGAGCACGGGCCTGATCGTGCTCGGCTGCGCGCTGATCCTCACGCTGGCGATCTCCTTCTGGCTCAAGAACACCAGCCACGGGCTCGCCCTGCGGGCCATCGGCGTGGACTCGGAGACCGCCGAACTGATGGGCGTCAAGCGGCGCCAGCTGTCGCTGCTGACGATGGCGGTGTCGGGCGGCCTCGCCGGCCTCGCCGGTGCCCTGCTCACGTACAACCTCGGCGCCATCACCGCCGAGAGCGGTGAGACCCTCCTCATCAAGGCGTTCGCCATCATCATCCTCGGCGGCGTGGGCAGCACCGGCGGCGCCGCGCTCGGTGCGATGGTGCTCGCGTTCTCCGAGGTCCTGGTGCTCCGCTACACCGGCGGCGGCTGGGTCGACGCAGTCGGCTTCGGCCTCATCCTCGTGGTTCTGCTGCTGCGGCCGCAGGGCATCTTCGGAAGGAAGGAGGTGCGACGGGTATGAGCGACTTCTACTTCTCCAACATCGTCCTCATCCAGAGCACGTTCACGGTGCTGCTGCTCGCCCTGAGCATCCAGATCCAGTTCCGGATGGGAGTGTTCTCCTTCGCCGGCGCCGCCTTCTACGGTATGGGCAGCTACGGCGCCGCAATCTTCGTGCTGCACTATGGATTCGACGCAATCTCCGCGACCGCCGCCATCGTCGTGATCTGCGCGGTCATCGGATACCTGATCTCGCTGATCCTGCAGCGCCTCGCCGGCCTGTACCTGGCCATGGCCACCGTCGCGTTCGTCATGATCGTCACCGTCGTCGCCCACAACGGCGGCGAGCTCACCGGCGGCTCGGTCGGCCTGTTCGGCGTTCTCACCACCCCGGAGATCTCCGTCCCGCACCTGGCCGTCGTCTGTGCCGCCGTCGTCGCGGCGATGATCCTCAGCGAGCGTGGCCGCATGGGCCGGCGCATCGAGGCGGTCCGCGAAGACCCGGAACTCGCCTCGGCCATGGGCATCAACGTCGCCCGCTACCGCCGGATGTCCTTCGTGATCAGCGGTGTGCTCGGCGCGCTCGGAGGCGCCCTGAACATCCTGATGATGACGGCCATCGCCCCGGAGAACATCGGCTTCCCGCTGATCGTGCTCGCGCTGACGATCATCATCGTCGGTGGCTCCCGGTCCTGGCTCGGTGTGCTCATCGGCGCCCTCATCTTCACGTGGCTTCCGGTGATGCTGGAGCAGGTGGGCACCTACCAGAGCATCGTCTACGGCATCATCGTCGCCATCGCCGCGATCTTCATGCCCGGCGGCATCACCGGCGTCGTCACCGACCTGTACCGTCGCCGCCTCGCCCGTCGCGACAGCGCGGCCCTCGAGGACGCGGCTGCCGCGGAACGTCTCGCCGACGCGGCCGACGACGAGGCCGCCGCAGAACTCGGCGCCGAACTCGCGGGCACCGGTGCCCACTCCGCCTCGACAGGAGAAACGCGATGACCACCGAAGTCGCTCCCCAGGAGGGCGTTCCCGGCCGGGTTCCGGATCAGGTGCTACGCATCGAGGATCTCGCGGTCCACTTCGGCGGCATCAAGGCCGTCGACGGCATCACCCTGGGCCTCGAGCGCGGCCTGATCTCCGGCATCCTCGGACCCAACGGGTCGGGCAAGAGCACCCTGCTCGGCGCCGTCACCCGGCTCACGCCCCTGACCCGCGGATCGATGCACTTCGAGGGGCGGGACTTCTCCGGCGTCCAACCCGAGCAGGTGGCGCGGCTCGGCATCGGGCGCACCTTCCAGACCGTCCGTCTCCTCGACGATCTCACCGTGCACGAGAACGTCGAACTCGGGCACGACCTGATCGCGGGACCGCGACGGTGGTGGCGACGGGTCGACAGCACCGAACGCGACGCCGCCGAGGCGGCCGTGCGCACCGCCCTCGAACGCACCGGGCTCGACGGCAAGGAGAAGCTGCGCCCCGGCCAGCTCTCGTACGGCCTGCAGCGCCGGGTGGAGATCGCCCGCGCCATCGTGATGTCCCCGAAGCTGCTGCTGCTCGACGAACCCACCGCCGGCATGAACCGCTTCGAACGCGAGGAGATCGGCGGGCTGATGTCCGACCTGCGCTCGGAAGGACTCACCCAGCTGATCGTCGAACACGACGTGCAGATGATGGTGGACGTCTGCGATCACCTCTTCGCCATGAACTCCGGACAGCTCATCGCCTCCGGTTCCCCCGCCGACGTGGTGCGTGATCCGGCGGTGCGCGAGGCCTATCTCGGAAAGCAGGACAACGATGATCGAGATTCGTGATCTGCACGTCGATTACGGCAAGGTCAGTGCCGTGCGCGGGGTGTCCGTCACCGCGCGGCCGGGCCGGGTGACGCTCGTCCTCGGCGCCAACGGCGCCGGCAAGACCACCACCCTCCGCACCGTCGCGGGGCTGACCACGCCCAGTTCCGGGGACGTGCTTCTGGACGGCGAGTCGATCAAGGGATGGCCCGCCCACAAGATCCTCAAGCGGGGCATCTCGCTGGTTCCCGAGGGCCGCAAGGTGTTCGGCTCGCTCACCGTCCACGAGAACCTCAAGATCGGGGGCCTGGTGGCGTCGAAGAAGGCCCGCGAGGAATCGATGCGGACCGTGTTCGAGATGTTCCCCATCCTCGAGGAGCGGCAGTCCGGCCCCGCCGGCCTGCTCAGCGGCGGCGAGCAGCAGATGCTCGCCTTCGGCCGCAGCCTCATGTCGCAGCCCGGGTACATCCTCATGGACGAGCCGTCGATGGGTCTGGCCCCCGCCGTGGTCGACCGGGTCATGGCCAGCGTGCGCAGCATCGCCGACCGTGGCATCGGCGTCCTCATGGTCGAACAGAACGCCGAGGCCGGCATGAAGATCGCGGACGACGTCGTCGTCGTCAACCGCGGCGAATCCGTGTACTCCGGACCGGTCGACGAGGCGCGGAACCACTCGTCCGTGGTGCTGGCCTTCCTCGGTGAAGCCGCGCTCACCGGAACCGACAACTGAACCGAGAGCGGAAGAGAATGAAGAACAAGCGCATTGCCGTCGCCGCGTTGGCCGGTGTCGCCGGGCTCGCCCTGACCACCGCGTGCGGCTCGGGCGGCGGCGGAACCGTGGGGTCCGGCGAGATGCCCGGCGAGATCAAGATCGTGTCCGTGACCGACAAGACCGGTCTGACCGCCTTCGGCGGCCTGCCCCAGTTCCGGGGTATCGAGCTCGCCGTCGAACAGGTCAACAGCAGTGGCTTCCTCGGTGAGTCGAAGCTCGTGCTCGAGAGCCGCGATGCGGCCAGCGACACGCAGACCGCTGTGAGCCAGGCGACCGAAGCGACCGCGGACCGGTCGGTCAGCGCCCTGCTCGGCGGCATCTCCAGTGCCCAGGCGATCGCGATCTCGCCGCTCGTCGACCGGGCGAAGCTGCCGACCGTCTACACGCAGTCCGCCAGCGACGGTGTGCTCGGCGGCGACTACACCTTCCGGGCGACCCCGCCGCAGACCACGCACATCGACACCTCCCTGGCTCATCTCGAGGACCTCGGCGTCGAGCGGGTCAGCGTGTTGTTCAACGCGGCCAACCCGGCCCTCGCGGAGATGGCGGAGAAGAACCTTCCCGAGGGGCAGACGGAGCACGGCTACCAGATCGTCTCGACCACGTCCGTGCAGAACACCACCCAGGACTTCGCGTCCTCGGCGACGAAGATCGCCGGGGAACGGCCCGACGCCGTGGCGATGCTCCTCACCGGCGCCCAGAACGCCACGGCCATGCGGCAGTTGCGCCAGGCCGGATACACGGGACCGGTGCTCGGCCAGACCGGTGCAGGCGCGAAGAACCTCGTCCCGGCGGGGGCTGACGGCGCCGGCATGTTCTGGACCGCCAACTTCACTCTCGACCAGCCGGCGGCATCGTCCCAGGAGTTCGTCGCGGCGTATCGGGCGAAGTACAACGAGGACCCGCTGAACTACGCGGCCGAGGGGTACGACGCCGCGTGGCTGCTGGCGCGCGCGATCAAGGCCTCCGGCGGTGCGTCCCGCGAGGACATCCAGCGTGGTCTCGAGCAGGTCACCGCCGAAGGATTCGACGGTGCACAGGGCGAGATCACGTTCGAGGGTCACGACATGCGTACCCCGGGCGTGCTCGTCGAATGGGACGGCAGCCGTGAGGTGGTCGTCGCCAAGCCGTCGGCCTGATTCATCCTGTGGCCGAATGTCACACCGCTTCGATCAGGGCGGTTTCAGGCGGCCGATGCGACAAGCTCGGTGAACGCTTCGGTTGGCGTGCGCCAGCGTAGCGTCTGCCGGGGGCGGCCGTTGAACTCGTCCTGGACCTGCTGCAGGTCCTCGGGCGTGTACA
>NZ_JAALEG010000079.1 GCF_011058165.1 Rhodococcus aetherivorans | reverse complement strand
AGCCGGCGGGGCGGGCTGCGGGAACAGGAAATCCGCGGATCCGGTGGGCAGCAGGTCGGCGAGCGAGAATGCGTTCGCGGTGGCCGGAGCGGCGACGACGAGGGCAGCGCACCCGGCCGCGGTGGCGATGAGCCGACGAATCTTCATGTGTGTCTCTTTCTCTCGGGACGGCGCACGGATCGGGGGAATCCGCGCGGCCGCTCGATTATCCCTTTTGTCCATTCGCGGCACCGCATCGATCCCTTCTTCGATCATGAGAACTCGCTGATGTCGGTCTCCCCGAGGTTTCACGCGTGGGAACCACGGCTGGTGGTGCGCAACAGGGCGCACCGACGACAGGAGGACGATCATGGAGTTCGGCAGGAAGTGGATCGCAGTGGGAAATGAGCTTTGCTATCTCCAGACTCACATGATTTCGGCTATCGGCACTGAACCTGCAATGCGCGCGTAGCTACCGGCGCTGAATGCAGATGACCTTCGCATCTTCATCGCAAAGGCCATCTGCACCGAGTCTCGCTCTTATCTTTCGCGTGTCACCTCAGGGAACGCTGATGAAGTTCGAAAATCCGCCATGTCGGGCAGGCAGGTCTGCGAGTGCTTCGTTGATCTTCTCGAGCGGGAAACTGTGGTGTTCGAAGACCGAGAGGTCGAGGACCCCGGCGCCAGCGAGGTCGGCCATGTCCTGGGCTTCGGCGGTGGAGAACCACAAGCTGCCGAGCACGCTGATCTGCCGGCACATCAGCGAGAACATATCCAGCGGTGGGCGTTCCATCATGCCGCCGATATCGACCGCGACGCCACCGCGACGGAGGGTGGTAATGGCGTCGAGGAACGATTCGGCAGGGGCGCCGGGACCGAGGGCGTCGATGACGATGTCGACGCCCTCGCCGTGGTTGTGCTCGTGCACCCAGCTGCGCAGCTCACCCTCCCCGGCGGGGAGGACGTGGATGCGGTCGGGGGCGATCGCGCGGACGTCGTCGAGCAGGCCGGCGTTGCGGCCGGTGCCGAAGATGCGGGTCGCGCCGAGCGCGAGGGCGTTCAGGCAGGTGCCCAGGCCCAGAGTTCCTGAGATGCCGTCGATCAGGACCGTGGTGCCCGGGCCGGCGCCGGCCTTGCGCAGTGCCGAGTAGCCGGTGCCGAGATAGCCGAAGCGGGCGCCTTCCTCGAAGCTGACCGTGTCGGGCAGTTTGACCAGATTGCGTTGGGGTGCGGTCAGATACTCGCTGAGGCCGCCATAGGGGTAGGCGTCGAACATTTTCTGGCCGTCGGCGCCGAAGGAGAAGTAGCCCATGAAGGTATAGCGGTCACAGTTCTGATCGTTGCCCTGCCGGCAGGCGCGGCAGCCGCCGCAGGAGATGCCGGGGTTGACGTAGACCCGGTCACCGACGGCGACGTCGGTGACATGGCTGCCGACGGCGGCGACGACACCGGCAGAGTCGAGACCGAAGACGGCGGGGAGCTTGGGCAGCGGCAGATAGGGGAACCATTCGCTGTAGGTGGCCAGGACGTTGCTCAGGTTCGGCACGACGTTGCATGCCTTGACCTGTACCAGCACATCGGTCGGCCGTGGCTCGGGAACAGGGAGGTCCTCGATCTGCATCGGCTGATTGATCTCGTGGAGGCGGGCCACACGCATGGTGGACTTCATGTACGAAAACTCCTGATATTTAGTGTGTTTGGTCGCGGTCTATAGGTGGGGATGTACGGCGCGGTCATGTGCCCGCATCGAAGCGAGCTTCGGTGTGATCAGGCGCGGGTGCCGGTGACCGTCGCGGTCAGGGCGGTGCGGACCTCGTCGACGGTGCTGATCTCGGCCAGCAGTCCGAGTGAGTCGATGCTCGCGTGGTGCGCTGCGGGGGTGGCTGCGGAGCATGCATCTTCGACGATCACCACCCGGTAGCCGAGATCGCTGGCCACCCGGGCAGTGCCCTCGACGGAGGCGTTCGTGGCCACTCCGGCGAAGACGAGAGTGGTGATGCCCTTCTCGCGCAGGACGGTGTCGAGGTCGGTACGAGCGAACGCGCCGATGCGCTGATGGGTGAGCACGATGTCATCTCCGTGCGGTGCGAGCGGTTCAACGATCTCGGCGAGTTCGCTGCCCTCTTTGAGGCAGCCGGATTGAGCGACGATGCCCAGCAGGGGTGAATTGACCTCGAGATCGGAGAAGTCGGGCTTCCACGCGACCCGGGTGTAGACGACGGTTGCGGCGGCCGTGCGGGCGGCGGCGATGAGCGCGGCAATCTGGTCGATGACGTGGCGTACGGTGACCTGCTGGTGGAAGAAGTCGGCGAAGGCGCCGGTGGGGCCGACGATGTCGCCTTGGCAGTGCACTGCCACGACGGCGGTGGTGCGCGGGTCGAGTTCCATCAAGAGCTCCTGGCTGGGAAAGGGTGGGGGCGGTCAGGCGTGGGCGAGGATCGAGTGCCCGATGTTGTCGATGTCGCGGGCAGCGGTGAACGGGTTGGACAGGAAGACCTGGAGTATGTCGACGCCGGCCTCGCGCATCAGGGCCGCCTTCTCGCGCAGGTCGGCGGGGGATCCGTACAGGCACCAGTAGTCGACGAGTTCTTTGGTGATGATCGGACGGTGTCGGGGATCGAGTCCGCGCAGGTATTTCGCCCAGACATCGAGGTAGTGCGGCTGGTCCGGGGTCTTCGGGTCAGCGAGGTACTGCTGGGCGGCGGTGAGGGACGCGTCGACAATCGGATCGCCGAGCTCTTCGCGGTGCTGGTCCATCAGCCCGGCGTTGGTGATGCATGAGCTGATCGGGCCGGAACCGAAGCCGTTGGTGACGCCGTCTTCCCAGGTTTCCCCGTTGCCGAGTTGGTAGAACCACGACAGAGAGACGAGCTTGACCGAACCCGGTGCCCGGTCGGCATCGGCGACCGCCTTGTCGAGTTCGCGGCGGATCAGGCCGATCATGTCGGTGTCGGGCCCGAGGCAGTAGACGACGGCGTCTGCGTACTTCGCCGCCTCGGCGAGCCCGCGGGGTCCGCCGGCCGCGACCCAGATTGGTATGTGGTCGGTGACGTTGTAGAAGCCACTGTCCTTGTCGAGGAACTCCACTTCCCGGGACTGCCCGAGCCAATGGTGGGTGACCCGGTGGCCGGCCATCAGCTCTCGTGAGACTTCGATGGCGTGGGTGAGTTCGGAGATCTTCGCGGTGCGGTTGCCCATCGAGCGCAGGGCGTTGTTGGCGGTGCCGATGCCGAGGAAGGTCCGGCCGGGGGCCAGGGCGTTGAGGGTGGCCATCGAATTGGCGGTGACCGGGGCGATCCGGGTCAGCGGATTGGTGACCATGGTGCCCAGGTTGATGGTGCTGGTGTGCTGGGTGGCAAGGGCGAGGAACTGGTAAGGGTCGGAGAACAGCAAGGGGCCTTCGCCGACGCCGAAGTGTGTGATGCCCAGGTCCTCGGCCCGTTTCACCACTGCGACCTGATCGATCTTGGCGCAGGTACCGATACAGAATTCCATGTTCTTCTCCTTGCATGTGGCCCGCGTTGCCGAGGGCACTGCTCGGCCTGTCGCCCGCAGAGGGCGCATGTCCGGGTGCCGGGATATGGCGCGTACGGCGTGCCCTCCGGCGTTAACCCCGAGGTTGGCCACGATGCCCCGTCCATCAGGTCTGGAATGCTAGCGTTCCAGACGAAGGTAACCCACAGTGACTCACACCACAAGTACTAGAATGCAAGCTGTTGCGGTGAGCGCCGCGGCATAAGGGGGAGCCATGTCCGGGACGCCGACGGAAAGCCTGACTCGATGACCACCACCGACACCGGCCCCAAGCCGGGCAGTGAGGCCGCCGCCCTGCTCGCCAATGTCCGCACCTCGGGGGCGCGGCTGTCCTCCGCGTTGTACGACATTCTGAAGAACCGGCTGCTCGAAGGGCGCTATGCGGCAGGCGAGAAGATCGTCGTCGAGTCGATCCGGCAAGAGTTCGGGGTGAGCAAGCAGCCCGTCATGGACGCTCTGCGCCGCCTGTCCAGCGACAAGCTGGTCCACATCGTCCCCCAGGTCGGTTGCGAGGTCGTCTCCTACGCCCCGCGCGAAGTGGAAGACTTCTACACCCTGTTCGGCGGTTTCGAAGGGACCATCGCCGCGGTAGCGGCCTCCCGGCGGACCGAGGCCCAGTTGCTGGAGCTGGACCTGATCTCGGCGCGGGTCGACGCCCTGATCACCTCCCACGACCCGGTGGTCCGCGCCCGCGGGTACCGCGTGCACAACCGGGAGTTCCATGCGGCCATCCACGCGATGGCGCACTCGCGGATCATGGAGGAGACCAGCCAGCGAATGTGGGATCTGTCGGACTTCCTGATCAACACCACCGGCATCACCAACCCGCTCTCGAGCGCACTGCCCGACCGGCAGCATGACCACCACGAAATCACCGAGGCCATCCGCAACCGTGACGCAGCTGCCGCCCGCGAGGCCATGGAACGCCACATCGTCGGCACCATCGCAGTAATCCGCGACGAATCCAACGCCCAGCTGCCGAGCTAGACCCCGATACCCGGGCCATCGACCGGCTCCGCTATCGCGCCACCTACGCCGAGGGGGGACTCTCGGCCGTAGCGCTGCCGACGATCCACCGGCACCCTCCGCGCTGACCCCTGTCTCGCCCCAGAGGGCCGGCGCGCCGTCGATCACCTTTACCCTCATCCAGAGACTTGCGTCACCCTCTATGCCCGAGTAGCGTCTGAACTAGACGTCTAGCATTCTAGTTGAGTGCTCCCTCTCGAAGATTCTCCAGAGAACCCCTCTCGAACATCCCCAGAAGAAAGGAGCGGCCATGACGACCGCTTCGCACGCATCGTCCTTCGGGGCACGAGCCCACTTCCGCCCACAGATCGGGGAAGCCCGACCGTGAGCACCACACCTACCTCCCCGACGAAGACCTCACCGCTGCGGGTAGCGATGGCCAGCTTCATCGGTACCACCGTCGAGTACTACGACTTCTTCATCTACGGCACCGCGGCCGCGCTGGTATTCCCTGAGTTGTTCTTCCCGGATGTCTCGTCCGCGATCGGAATCCTGTTGTCGTTCGCGACCTTCGGCGTTGGGTTCCTCGCCCGTCCGCTGGGTGGCATAGTGTTCGGGCACTTCGGTGACCGGGTCGGCCGCAAGCAGATGCTGGTGATCTCCCTGGTCGGAATGGGCTCGGCCACCGTACTGATGGGATTGTTGCCCGGTTACGCCCAAATCGGGATCGCCGCCCCCATCCTGCTGACCCTGCTGCGCCTGGTGCAGGGCTTTGCCGTCGGCGGCGAGTGGGGTGGAGCCACCCTGATGGCCGTCGAGCACGCCCCCACCGCGAAGAAGGGCTTTTTCGGATCCTTCTCCCAGATGGGGGCACCCGCCGGGACCAGCGTCGCAACCCTGGCGTTCTTCGCGGTCTCCCAATTGCCCGACGAGCAGTTCCTGAGTTGGGGCTGGCGACTGCCGTTCCTGTTCAGCGCGGTGCTGATCGTGATCGGGCTGTTCATTCGCCTGTCCCTGGCCGAAAGCCCCGACTTCGCCGAGGTGAAGGCACAGAGCGCCGTGGTGCGAATGCCGATCGCCGAAGCGTTCCGCAAGCACTGGAAGGAAATTCTCCTCATCGCGGGCACCTACCTGTCCCAAGGAGTGTTCGCCTATATCTGCATGGCCTACCTCGTCTCCTACGGCACCACCGTCGCGGGGATCAGCCGCACCTTCGCCCTGGCCGGAGTATTCGTCGCCGGCATCGTCGCCGTCCTCCTCTACCCCGTGTTCGGCGCTCTGTCCGACACTTTCGGCCGCAAGACCATGTACCTGCTCGGCGCCGCCGCGATGGGTGTGGTGATCGCCCCCGCCTTCGCACTGATCAACACCGGCAACCCGTGGCTGTTCATGGCCGCGCAGGTGCTGGTCTTCGGAATTGCAATGGCCCCCGCCGCCGGCGTGACAGGCTCCCTGTTCACGATGGTCTTCGACGCGGACGTGCGCTACAGCGGTGTCTCTATCGGCTACACCATCTCCCAGGTCGCCGGCTCCGCGTTCGCCCCGACGATCGCGACCGCCTTGTACGCCTCCACCAACACCAGCAACTCGATCGTGACCTACCTGCTGATCGTCTCGGCCATCTCGATCGTCTCGGTGATCCTGCTGCCCGGCGGCTGGGGGCGCAAGGGCGCTGCGAGCCAGCTCACTCGCGACCAGGCCACCTCCACACCGAAAATGCCTGACAACGAAACATTTTCGACTCGGACAGTTCCGGACACCGCAGCATCCCTGCGCGTCCTCGACAAGTGAAGTGATGACAGACATGAGTGACCACGACCGCACCTCCTACGACACCGACGTCGTGATCGTCGGCCTCGGCCCCGCCGGTGGCACAGCGGCGCTTGCCCTGGCCAGCTACGGCATCCGCGTTCACGCCGTCTCGATGTTCCCCTGGGTGGCGAACTCGCCGCGCGCGCACATCACCAACCAGCGCGCCGTCGAAGTGCTGCGTGACCTGGGCGTCGAAGACGAGGCGCGCAACTACGCCACCCCGTGGGACCAGATGGGCGACACGCTGTTCACCACGAGCCTGGCCGGCGAGGAGATCGTCCGGATGCAGACCTGGGGTACGGGCGATATCCGCTACGGGGACTACCTGTCCGGAAGCCCCTGCACGATGCTCGACATTCCGCAGCCCCTGATGGAGCCGGTGCTGATCAAGAACGCCGCCGAACGTGGTGCGGTCATCAGCTTCAACACCGAATACCTCGACCACGCCCAGGACGAGGACGGGGTGACCGTCCGGTTCCGCGACGTCCGCTCGGGCACCGTGTTCACCCAGCGAGCCCGCTTCCTGCTCGGTTTCGACGGCGCACGATCGAAGATCGCCGAACAGATCGGGCTTCCGTTCGAAGGTGAACTCGCCCGCGCCGGTACCGCGTACATCCTGTTCAACGCGGACCTGAGCAAATATGTCGCTCATCGGCCGAGCATCTTGCACTGGATCGTCAACTCGAAGGCCGGTTTCGGTGAGATCGGCATGGGTCTGCTGCGCGCGATCCGACCGTGGGACCAGTGGATCGCCGGCTGGGGCTTCGACATGGCGAACGGCGAGCCGGATGTCTCCGACGACGTTGTCCTCGAACAGATCCGGACCCTCGTCGGCGACCCGCACCTGGACGTCGAGATCGTGTCGAGGTCCTTCTGGTACGTCAACCAGCAGTGGGCTGAGCACTACCAGTCCGGTCGAGTGTTCTGCGGCGGCGACGCGGTGCACCGGCATCCGCCGAGCAGCGGGCTGGGCTCGAACACGTCCATGCAGGACGCGTTCAACCTGGCATGGAAGATCGCGTTCGTCGTGAAGGGGTATGCAGGACCGGGTCTGCTCGAGTCCTACTCTCCTGAGCGTGTTCCGGTCGGCAAACAGATCGTCGCTCGCGCCAACCAGTCCCGCAAGGACTACGCCGGGCTGCGCGAATGGTTCGATCACGAGAGCGACGACCCGGTCGCCGCCGGCCTGGCAAAGTTGAAGGAACCCTCGTCCGAAGGTGTTGCTCTGCGTGAGCGGCTGTACGAGGCGCTGGAGGTGAAGAACGCCGAATTCAACGCCCAGGGCGTCGAACTCAACCAGCGCTACACCTCGTCCGCGGTCGTTCCCGACCCCGAGGCGGGCGAGGAAGTGTGGGTGCGCGATCGTGAGCTGTACCTGCAGGCCACCACCCGGCCGGGCGCGAAGCTGCCGCATGCGTGGCTGGTCGGCGCCGACGGAACCCGCATCTCCACCCTCGACGTCACCGGCAAGGGAATGATGACCCTGCTGACCGGACTCGGCGGCCAGGCATGGAAGCGTGCCGCCGCCAAACTCGACCTGCCGTTCCTGCGGACCGTCGTTGTCGGCGAACCCGGCACCATCGACCCTTACGGATACTGGCGGCGGGTCCGCGACATCGACGAGGCCGGCGCCCTGCTCGTGCGGCCCGACGGCTACGTCGCGTGGCGACACAGTGCTCCGGTCTGGGACGACACCGAAGCGCTCACCAGCCTCGAGAACGCTCTCACCGCGGTCCTCGACCACTCGGCCAGCGACAACGGGAACCCGAGCGGCACAAACGAGCCGCAGTACAGCACCCGGGCCGTGCCGATCGTCGTTCCGCACGTTACCGCCGAGGATGCAGCACCAGCTTCCGCCACCCGCACCACCACAGTCGAGGGAGAGAACCGATGACCCGTCCTTACACCAGCGTCTGGGACGACCTGAACCAGGTCGAGTTCAGCCAGGGATTCATCCAGGCCGGCCCCTACCGGACCCGATACCTGCACGCCGGCGACTCGTCCAAGCCCACGCTGATCCTGCTGCACGGCATCACCGGCCACGCCGAGGCGTACGTGCGCAATCTGCGCTCGCATTCCGAGCACTTCAACGTCTGGGCAATCGACTTCATCGGCCACGGCTACTCGACCAAGCCCGACCACCCGCTCGAGATCAAGCACTACATCGACCACGTGCTGCAGTTCCTGGACGCCATCGGCGTCGAGAAGGCCTCGTTTTCCGGGGAGTCTCTCGGCGGCTGGGTCACCGCCCAGTTCGCGCACGACCATCCCGAGAAGGTCGACCGGATCGTGCTCAACACCATGGGCGGCACCATGGCCAACCCTCAGGTGATGGAACGTCTCTATACCCTGTCGATGGAAGCGGCGAAGGACCCGAGCTGGGAACGCGTCAAAGCACGCCTCGAATGGCTCATGGCCGACCCGACCATGGTCACCGACGACCTGATCCGCACCCGCCAGGCCATCTTCCAGCAGCCGGATTGGCTCAAGGCCTGCGAGATGAACATGGCACTGCAGGACCTCGAAACCCGCAAGCGGAACATGATCACCGACGCCACTCTCAACGGCATCACGGTGCCCGCGATGGTGCTGTGGACCACCAAGGACCCCTCCGGTCCGGTCGACGAAGCCAAGCGCATCGCCTCCCACATCCCGGGCGCCAAGCTGGCCATCATGGAGAACTGTGGCCACTGGCCCCAGTACGAGGACCCCGAGACCTTTAACAAGCTGCATCTGGACTTCCTCCTCGGTCGCAGCTGACACAGACCCCGGCCGGTGCCGCCAACCCCTGCAACCCGGGCGGCACCGGCCGGATCCCACTTACCCGACCTATTGCGCTCTCGTCCGGACCCCCGGAGAGAAAGCGCCGAAGCAGCAGCAAGGAGACCGCCGCGATGCCTGTAGCGCTGTGCGCGATGTCGCACTCCCCCCTGATGGGACGCAACGACCCCGAACAGGAAGTCATCGACGCCGTCGACGCCGCATTCGACCACGCGCGCCGGTTCGTCGCCGACTTCGCCCCCGATCTCATCGTCATCTTCGCCCCCGACCACTACAACGGCGTCTTCTACGACCTGCTGCCGCCGTTCTGTATCGGTGCCGCCGCGCAGTCCGTCGGCGACTACGGCACCGAAGCCGGCCCTCTCGACGTCGACCGTGACGCCGCCTACGCAGTCGCCCGCGAAGTCCTCGACAGCGGCATCGACGTCGCATTCTCCGAACGCATGCACGTCGACCACGGATTCGCCCAAGCACTCCAATTGCTGGTCGGATCGATCACCGCCGTGCCGACCGTGCCGATCTTCATCAATTCGGTCGCCGAACCGCTCGGCCCGGTCAGCCGGGTACGGCTGCTCGGCGAGACGGTCGGGCGGGCCGCTGCCAAGCTGGACAAGCGTGTGCTGTTCGTCGGATCCGGCGGCCTGTCCCACGACCCGCCGGTCCCGCAGTTCGCCACCGCGCCAGAGGAAGTGCGCGAGCGGTTGATCGACGGCCGCAATCCCAGTGCCGCCGAACGTGATGCCCGCGAACAGCGCGTCATCACCGCCGGGCGGGACTTCGCCGCCGGCACCGCCGCCATCCAGCCACTGAACCCCGAATGGGACCGGCACCTGCTCGACGTCCTCGCCTCCGGCGACCTCGAGCAGATCGACGCGTGGACCAACGACTGGTTCGTCGAACAGGCCGGACACTCCTCCCACGAAGTGCGCACCTGGATCGCCGCGTACGCGGCAATGAGCGCCGCCGGGAAGTACCGCGTCACCTCGACCTTCTACCGCGAAATCCACGAGTGGATAGCAGGATTCGGAATTACTACCGCCGTCGCCGTCGACGAATAGACCCCGCCGCTCCCGCCCCGCAGTCCCAACGAAAGGTGGCCCCGGATGACCTCCGTCCGCCCGTGCTCGCCGTCGGTGAACGCGGGCTGGTCGGTGGGCAGGAAGACCTCATCGCCGACATCGCCCTCGACCTCGCAGCTCGTCAGTAGGAATGCACACGGGCCGAGGAGTCGCGCTGGTCACCGGGGCCAGCCGCGGCATCGGGGCGGCCATCGCAGATGCGGTGGCCGCCTCCGGTGCCGCCGTAATCGTCCACTACGGATCCGATCGGACGGCCGCCGCTGCGGTGGTCGACGGCATCACGGCTGCCGGGGGCCTCGCGGCTGCGGTCCAGGCCGACCTGTCCCGACCCGAGGGGCCTGAAGAGCTGATGCGGGAGTTCGACTCCGCGCTCGACGGTCTCGGGCTCGACCGAGGGCTCGACATCCTCGTCAACAACGCCGGAATCAGTCGGCGCGGAGCGCTCGAGCGCGTCACTGTCGAGGATTTCGACCGTCTGGTCGCACTCAACCAGCGCGCCCCGTTCTTCGTGACTCGGCATGCCCTGCCCCGGATGCACGACGGCGGTCGCATCGTCAACATTTCCTCCGGATCCGCCCGCTACGCCAGACCCGACGTCATCAGGTACGCCATGACCAAGGGGGCGATCGAGGTGTTCACCCGCGCCCTCGCCGTAGACGTCGGCGAACGAGGCATCACCGCCAACGCCGTGGCGCCGGCCGCGCTCGATACCGACATGAACGCGCACTGGCTTCGCGGTGACGACCATGCCCGCACCACCGCCGCGTCCACCACTGCACTGCGAAAACTCGCCACCGCGGAGGACATCGCCGCGATCGTGGCCTTCCTCGTCAGCGCCGCCGCCGGTGCGATCACCGGGCAGGTCATCGACGCCACCAACGGCAACCGGCTCTAACCAGAACTTGCCCGGTCCCGGGTCTACTCTCACCGCTTGGAGAGATCGGGCACGAGAGGCTTGCGGTGCATCGTATGCGGCCGCCTCGAATCCAAGCGGACGAAGAATCCAGACTTGCCGGTCACGCCCCGACAGGCATGGAGGCGGCCGGACCGATCATTCCCAGGAGCCGGAGCTGTGAAGCTGGGATGTCTGCCCGCGGTAGTACACCAACGGCCGGTTGTCGCTGAAGTCGACGTCGGTGACGCGGCCGATCATGCCGAGGTGGTCCCCGGCTTCGAAAACATGGTCCTGCTCGCACAGCACCGTGGTGACGGCGTTCTTGATGGTGGGGATTCCGTGGTGATATTCCCACTCACCGAGGTCGAACTTCGCTCCGTCGAGTCGAGCGAAGCCGTGGCAGATCTCGGCTTGATCCTCGGCGAGGACGTTGATGCAGAATGTGCGACAGCGCCGAAGCTGGTCGAACGTCGATGATCCGGAGAAGGCGAAGAACGCCACCAACGGTGGATCGAGCGATACCGAGGTCAGCGAGCCGATGGTCATGCCGACCGGTTCCCCGTCACACAGGGCGGTGACGACGGCGACCGAGGTGGGCACGCGGCCCATGGCCCGCCGGATCGTCGTCGCATCGACCTCGTGCTCGTCGGCCGGTCGGGTATCGCGTGCGGGGGGTTGCAGCGTTGTGGTCATGGTCGGTTTCCTGGGAGGTCGGGGACCCGGTCGGGAGGACACCGGTGCCTGCTCGGGTCAGAGGAGGAATTTGTCGACGGCTTCGACTGTGTCGTCGAGTTTTTCCACCTGGGGGATGTGGCCGCAGTCGTCGACGATGGTGACGGTGCTGTCGGCGATGAGCTTGTGGAACTGATCGGCGTAGTCCACCGAGATGAGCCTGTCGTTGCGGCCCCACACGATCAGCGTGGGTGCGGTGATGCGGTGCAGGCGGTGCCGCAGGCCGCGGTCGGGGATGGGCCAGGCGAACTTGCCGGTGCAGCCGAACGCCCACACCATCGCCGCGGCCGCGGCCTGCTGCTGGGCGAGGTCGTCGGAGGGTGCGAGCATCGCCTGGGCGGCCGGGCTCGCCGGGTCGTGGAACAGCAGGGCCGGTAGCTGGTCGGGGGGTGTGGCGATCCAGTTGGCGACCGGGGCGGTCTCGGTCCACAGCCCGATCGGGTCGAGCAGGACCAGCTTGTCGGGCAGGGTGGGGAAGGTGGCGGCGAGTTCGGCGGCGAGCATGCCGCCGAAGGACTGCCCGATCACCACGGGATGGTCGAGCCCGAGGGTGCGGACCAGCTCCTCGTAGGCCAGCACCATGTCGCTGAGGGTGTCGATGGTGTGGATGGCGTACGGGTTGCCCTCGCTGGTGCCGGGGAATTCGGGGGCGTAGACGGTGTACCGGGAGGCCAAATGGGACAGGAACGGATCCCACGCCAGACCGGCGGCCGGGTGCAGATACAGCAGCGGTGCGCCGGCGCCGGCGACCTTGACGGTGATGGCGAGCCGGCCGCCCCAGACGTCGACGGTCTGTTCGGTGATGGTGGGTGTGGTGCTCATCGGGCGTTCGCTCCTGCCTTCGTGGTGGCGGTGATGTCGTAGGCGATGGGGGTGCCGCCGAGTCGGCTCGGCCACCAGTGGTGTTCGTGGTCGGTGTCGGTCCACAGCGTGCGCAGCCGCGGCAGGACCTCCTCGGCGAACAGGTGGATGTTCTTCATCACCAGGTGCCGGGGCAGCGAGCCGAAGCCGAGCATGGCGTGCAGATTGCCGATGCCGTATTCGCGGCAGAAGGCGAGCAGCTGTTCGGCGACGGTGTCGGGGCTGCCGACCACCACGACACCGGCCTCGACCAGATCGCGGAAGGTGGCGGTGCGCATGCGGTGGTACAGGCCGAAGTCGCCGGGGTCCTTGATCAGGGCCTTGACGCCGTTGATGTCGATGGCGCCGGGCAGGCCGAGCTTCTCGATCGGGATCGAGCCCAGGCCCTTGCGGAAGGCGTACTCGGCGTGCGGACCGTACTCGGTCTCGGCGCGTTCGTCGGTCTCGGCGACGGCGATGGTCTGCAGGAACCCGATGCGGTAGGGATTGCGGGCGACGCCGGCCTCGTCGGCCTGTTCCCACATGCGGTCGAAGATGCGCTTGCCGGTCAGCTTGGCGCCGAACCAGCTCAGGTAGTTGAACCCGAAGCCGCGGTCGAAGCACATCCGCATGGTGCGTGGGTTGCCGATGCCGGTGATCCACACCGGCACGTTCTCCTGCAGCGGCCGCGGCCACATGTTCACCATCGGATATTGGGTGTAGCGGCCGTTCCAGGCGAACGGTTCCTGCTCGCGCCAGGCCCGCAGGACCAGTTCGAGGTTCTCGTCGAACCGGGGGCGGACCTCGATCGGCGGGATGCCGTTGTTGATGTTGGCGTCGTAGCTCAGACCCACGGTCAGTCCGGCGACCAGGCGGCCGCCGCTCATCACGTCGATCATCGCGTATTCCTCGGCGGCCCGGAGCGGCTCGCGGGCTTTGCCCAAAGAGCGGCCCATCGGGTAGACGGCGACGTCGAGTCCCTCGGTCTCGGTCATGTAGGCCAGCGCGCTCGAGATCAGATCGGGGTTGGGGACCATGTCGTAGCTGCTCTGGCCGTGTTCGGTGACCGCGACGCCGTCGTAGCCGCTGCGGGCCCCGAGCATGAGCTCGTCCATGAAGTCCCGGATCGAGGAGTACATCCCGTCCCGGGTGACGAGCGAGTACGGGATGCTGCACACCGACTCGTATTTGGTCTCGAAGTCGTCGGGCAGGTACCGGTACGGCGCCTGCAGGAACAGGTTGACCTTCACGTGTTCTCCTCCACAAGTGCGACGAGGTGAGAAACGCCCAGCCCGCGGTCCCACCGGAACGAGAGGCCCGTCACTGTCCGGGGTCGGTGTGATCCAGCTCTCGAAGATGAGGCTAGGAGGCAGAAACCTAGATGTCTAACACCTGTTTGTTCAGCTATTGAGATATCTTCCATCTGAATGTCAGACTGGGGTATGGAGCTGCGCCATATGAAGTACTTCGTCACCGTTGTCGACGAGGGCAGCTTCACCCGGGCGGCCGAGCGGCTGTCCATCGCCCAGTCCCCGGTCTCCCATCAGATCCGCAAGCTCGAACGCGAACTCGGCGTGCGACTGCTCGCGCGCACCACCCGCTCGATCGCCCTGACCGAGGCCGGCCGGGTGTTCTACGACCGCTGCGTCGCCCTGCTCGCCGCCAGCGAGGACGCCGTGGATTCGGCGCGCAAAGCCGACCGCGGAGAAATGGGAGCATTGTCGTTGGGGTTCACCGGCTCGGCCACCTACGACCTGATGCCCAACCTGGTCCGTGCCTACCGCGAACGCAACCCGCTGGTGGAGCTCACCCTGCGCAGCGAGATGCTCACCCCGGCCCAGGTTCAGGCCCTGCTCGATGGCACCCTGTCCGTCGGATTGCTCCGACCCCCGGTGAACGCGCCCGGCATCGTCGTCGAACTGCTGCGCAACGAACCCCTGCTGGTGGTCATGCCCGTACAGCACCCCATGGCCAGCGCCACCACGATCGACCTCCACGATCTCGCCGACGAGGCATTCATCGGCTACTGCTCCCCGTCGACCATGCACGACACCCTGATCACCGCGTGCAGGCAGGCGGGCTTCGTTCCCACCGTCCGGCAACAGGTGGCCGAGACCTCCACCCTGGTCGCCCTCGTCGCCGCCGGCCTCGGGGTCGCCCTCGCGCCCGAGTCGGTACGGCACCTGCGCATGAACGGTGTCACCTACCGACCGCTGAGATCTCCGACAGTGTCCGTGCCCCTGGCCTTGGCCTACCGCGAGGACACCATCGGCCCACTCATCCGTCGCTACCTCGACACCGCCCGAACCGTCCTGCGCAGCAAGAAACTGCTCGACACCACGTCCGATCTCGACGAGTTGGGCCAGTACATCGACACGATCTGAAGCACATCTGTCTCGTGCTCCTGGCGTTCGAGGCGGCACAATATCGGTTATCGGCTGCATGTATGGCAATCTTTAGGCCAATAACGGGGCTATCAGCGGCCCGGGCACCTGCACCGCCGCCACCGGCGTATGGGACGCACCCGTCGGGGACCGAGGCATCCCGATGAGGAGAGGGTGCCGATGGCCGCGGCGCCGGCCCCGCGGCGGTCGGCGGCGTCTGTCTCGCACTTTCCGCCATGGTGATGCCCGCGCTGGCCCGGTGATCCGCCGAGGACGCGGCCGCGACCATGGTCGCGATCAACGACGGGCCGTGCAGCCGGCCGTGGTCAGGCCGATCTTGTCGGCGGTGCCCAACAGGTCGGCTCACCCTTCTTCATGTCCGACACTCGGTTTCGATCTACTCACCGCGAAGCGGCAGGCTGGGGCCGTGGGTCTCGATGATGCGGCTGCGCGTGTCATCCCTCGAGGGCGATCGCGATGAAGACACAGCTCGGCCCCGCCTGGAATGCAGGCGGGGGCCGAGCCGAATGTCACGGTTGGTTCAGGGGACTCAACGGCCTACCGGGACGGCGGTGCTCTCGTCCTCGCTGGAGACCTTCTCTTCGCCGGGCAGCGGGATGCGGTCCATTTCGAGACCGGCTGTTTCGGGGATGAACCTGACGGCTACCAGGGTGACCAGAGCCAGCACCACGATGTAGGCCGAGAAGATCCACCCGACATCCATGGAGTTGAGCCAGGCGTAGAGATAGGGCGCCGTGCCGCCGGAGAGTGCGGCACCCACGGAGGTCCAGATGCCTACGCTCGTCGCGCGGGCTTCCGTGGGCGACTGCTCGGACATGACTGTGGAGTGGATCGACGACTGGATGCCCCATACGAGCAGGGCAATTCCCTGCGACACGAACAGGGTCCACGGCGCCGACGTCAGGACCCAGTTGATGGGGAACACCACCACAATGACCGCGACAGCCCACAACACCAGTTGCTTGCGGCGCCCGATCCGGTCCGAGAGCCGCCCCCAGAACGGCAGTGCGATGAAGGCAAGAATCTGTGCGCAGAACGTTGCGATGTAAGCCCCGTTGGGATCCATGCCCTTGCCGGAAATGGCGAACGACGAGGAGAAGTTCACCCACGTGTAGTAAAGGACGTTGGTCAGGAGGCTCAGCATCAGAATGCGGACGGCGATGATCACCAGCTGCCGGCGCGTGATCACTCGGACCGACGCGGTGCCGGCGGCCGCCTTGGCTTCCTCGAAGAATCCGGATTCTTCGGCCTGACGGCGGAGGAACAGCGCGAAGATGGCCAGCACTGCTCCGATGGCAAAGCCGATGCGCCACCCGAACTCCGACATGTCGTCCTCGGAGATGATCGACGTCAGAAGGATGCTCATCGCGGTTGCCGCCATGACGCCGAGCAGCATGGTCATCATGATGCTGCTACCCCACAGGCCCCGCTTGTTCGCCGGGGCGATCTCGGCCAGGTATGTGTAGGCGTTTCCGCTTTCGCCGCCGTGGGCGATGCCCTGGATGAGCCGAGCCGTCAGAAGGAGAACCGAGGCCCAGATGCCGATGGAGTCGTAGGTCGGGATCACCGCGATCAGGAGACTGCCTGCGCCCATCATGAGCATGCAGATGACCAGGGATGTCTTGCGTCCCAGCCTGTCTCCCAGTCGGCCGAAGATCAGCCCGCCGAGGGGGCGGGCGAGGAAGCCGCCGGCGAACACCGCCAGCGTGGAGAGCAGCGCCGACTGGGGATCGTTCTTGTCGAAGAAGTTGGCGGCCAAGTATGTGGTCAGGAGCGCATACATGGTCCAGTCGAACCATTCGAGGAAGTTTCCCGAGACGACGGCGATCATGGACTTCCGCTGATTTCTCGGAAAGTGCCCTGTGCCGTCTGGTATTCCGGCGCCGTCGCCGGCAGTGGCTGTTGTTGACATGGAGAACCTATCGAAGGGAGAAGTTGAGGGAGGGGAACGGCTCCTATGAGGCGCGCCCCCCGGGGCGGGAGTTGTGACCCACCGCGCAGAGCTTCTCATATCCACAGTAGTGCAATCCAATTCTGATTGATCTGAATTCACTATGAGTTCGATAGCGGGGATTAACCAATCCGAAGGTACGTCGACGGGAACGACAAGAACCCCAGCGGAACCGGGGCTTCGGTGAGTCCGGCGGGGCTGATCAGGCCCTTTCGGGGCAACGTCGGGTTACCGGATGAGGAGTACCGGCTCGGGCTCGGGTGTGGGCAGGAGCTCCTGGGCAATGGCCACGACAGCGTGCAGGGCAGGATCCGTGTTCTTCTTGTGCCATGCCAGCACAGCGGCCATTTTCGGTACCGGTGTGGAAAACGCCCGATAGCAAAGTCCGGGCATTTGGATGTGCTGTACGGAGGAGACTGTCACTGTGATCCCGACACCGGCGGCGACGAGACTGAGGATCGTGTAGGAATCGGGCGCCTCCTGGACGATGCGCGGGGAGAAGCCCGCCTGCAGGGCGATCAGCGCCGTGGCGTCCCTGACCGTAGAGCCTTGCGTGCCAGGGAAAGTCACGAACGGCTCACCGGCCAGGTCGGCGACTTCCAGCTCCGGTTTCGCCGCCAGTGGGTGGTCTTCGGGCAGCGCAGCCACCAGCGTCTCGAAGTCGATGATGTGCCAGTCGATCGACGGGTCGCGGACAGGCAGACGAGCCAAGCCCATGTCGAGGCTTCCGGAGAGGATCTGATTCACCACCGCTCCGCCGTACGTCTGCCCTTGGAGAGCAAGGTCGATGCCCGGTTCGCTGCCCTTGACGGCCCTGGTGATCAGAGGCAGGACGCGGCGGCTGCTGGCGCTGGCAAAACCCAAGGAAACTCTGCCGGTGATTCCCGAGCTGCCGAACATCGCCGCGCGTTTTGCCAGGTCCAAGTCGTTCAGAACCTTCTGCGCCGGGCCCTGCAACGCCTGGCCCGCCTTCGTGAGTGAGACGGACCGTGTGTTGCGCTCGAACAGCTGGACGCCGAGCTCCTTCTCCAACTGCTGGATCTGCTGGCTGACGGGAGGCTGCGCCATATGAAGCCGCGCGGCCGCCCGGCCGAAGTGAAGTTCCTCCGCTACCGCAAGGAACGTGCGCAGGTGACGGATCTCCACTACTGCGCCCATTGATCTATCTCGACTATCAGACCGTGCCGCTATTGATATTAGGCGAGCATCAATTTCAGCAGAGCCTCCCGGTGGGAACTCGACGCTCCGGCCGAGAAGGCGGACGACGAAGGCGAATATTCGTCAGAACCCAACGGATCGCATTCTTTCGGCAGTAGCCACGCAAGCGTCGGACAGGGCCGCGCCCCTGGTCGGCGGCACTGGAAGGATGTCGCCATGAGCGATATACACACCGTCGCGTTCGGCGACGTGGAGATCGAGGTGCTCGTCGACGGATCCGGCCCGGCCGTGGTGTTGCTGCCGTCCCTCGGCCGCGACTCCTACGAGTTCGACCCGATCGCAACCGACCTCGCCGCCGAGGGCTTCCGTGCGATCCGGCCCCAGCCGCGTGGCGTGGGCACGAGCCGCGGTCCGCTAGAGGACCTCGACCTGCACGACCTCGCCCGCGACGTCGCCGAGGTGATCGAGCGGCTCGACGCGGGCCCGGCCGTCCTCGCCGGGCACGCCTTCGGCCACTACGTCGCGCGGGTCCTCGCTGCGGATCGGCCCGACCTGGTGCGGGGGGTGGCGATTCTCGCCGCGGGCGCCCGCCGGTTCCCGGAGTCGCTCACCGAACGCGTCGCCAAGTGCTCCGACCTGTCGCTGCCGGGTGCCGAGCGGCTCGAGCATCTGCGGGCGGTGTTCTTCGCCGAGGGGCACGACCCGGCGGTGTGGCTCGACGGCTGGTGGCCCGCCGCGATCGTCGCGCAGCGCCGGGCGATGGCCGCCACGGACAAGGAATCATGGTGGACGGTCGCGCCGTCGCCGCTGCTGGACCTGCAGGCAGGCGACGACGTGTTCCGTCCGGTGCCGACCCGCGGCGAACTCACCGGGCAGTTCGGCGCCGACCGGGTCACGGTCGTGCTGATCCCCGGGGCCGGGCATGCCCTGATCCCCGAGGTTCCGCACGAGGTCGCCCGGGCCCTGATCGACTGGATCCGCGTCCTGCCCTGAGCATCGGTACCGAAAGCCGTTGCCCGCGTGCGCTGGTGCGCACGCGGGCAACGATTCCCCACGCGGGGAACGACGGTTCGATCAGCCGAAGGCGAGTGTCACGTCGTCCGAGGTGGACGCTGCGCGCAGCGGGTCGATGGCCACGGCCCCACCGTCGACCGGGCGGAAGGGTGCCACCACCGCCGGATCGATCCGCAGCACCGTGAAGCCGGCGACGGCGCCGGCGCCGAAGCCCGGAGCGAAGATCCGCACGGGTTCGGTGATCACCCCGTCCCGGACCGCGTCGTGGATGGCGAGCGGGATGCTCGCCGACGAGGCGTTGCCCACCTTCTCGATGTTGAAGTACAGGCGGTCCGACGAAAGGCCGGCGTCCGCCGCGAGCTCGGTGATCATCGTCTTGTTCGCCTGGTGCGGGACGATCAGGTCGATGTTGTCGAGCAGCGTTCCCATGCCGCCCTCCGGGGCGGGCAGGGCCTTCACGTCGTCGAGCATCTGGACCAGATAGCGGCCGGCGAGCGCCTTGACCTCGGGTCCGTAGACGGTGATGTAGTTGTCGAAGTCCGGGTTGGGCCAGATGATCGAGTTGACCTGGCTGTTCGGGCCGCTGGCGTAGGTCTGCATGTACTCGATGTCCGGTGCGGAGCCTTCGGGCGCCACGCCGACCACGAGCGCAGCCGCGCCGTCGCCGAAGATCATCCGGGAGGGGCGCACATTGCCGATCTTGTCGGAGAACTTCTCCACGCACACCACCAGCACCGGCCGCTGCACCTGCTGCAGGATCCGGGTGGCCTCCGCCAGCCCGTATGGCAGGCCGGCGCACGCGGCGACCAGGTCGAACGAGGCGTGGGTCTGGGCGATGCCCAGCTCGCCGGAGATCCACGTGGCCAGCGACGGGATCAGCCGGGCGCTGGTGCAGGTGCACACGATCACGGCCCCGATGTCCTCGGGTCCCACCTGCGCGTGCTCGATCGCCGACTTCGCCGCCGACAGCGCGAGGTCCTCGAAGCTGCCCGAGGTGTAACGGCGCTGTTCGATGCCGGTCTTGGCGGTGATCTCGTCCGCGGTCATCGGCGACCAGTTGTAGGCCGAGTTGCGGATCAGATCCTCGTTGGTGCACACCTGATCACCGTGCGCGACGGCGAGGGCCTCGATGCGCGGCTGCACCGCGAAGTCGCGGCGTACGTCGATCGTCGGGTACGGCCGCGAGGGCTGCACCGGCTCGACCTTCGCGGGGACGGCGGCGCGGGCGGTCCGACCCGAGGTGACCCGGGAGATGAACCGCTGCACGTGCCGGTCGCGCGGGTAGTAGAGCACGACGTAGTCGTCGTCGCGCAGCTGCCCCACCTCGGTGAGCTCGACCTGGGTTCGCTCCCACGGCTGCTGGTTGTGCAGCACCATCGACCAGCGCCGCAGCGCCTCGAGCTCGGCGACGTCCTCGTGGCAGTCGAGGATCTCGTCGTAGCCGAACCGGGGGAAGTCCGGGTTGTACGCACCGAGGCGCATCGTCCGGTTCGACGGATCGGAGATCAGCTCTGCGACGGTGGGCTTGACCGTCGGCAACCCGGAGGCGATGTGCTTGCGGGCGCCGAAGACGTCGAAGAGGGTCTCGAAGATCCGGTCCTCGGCGGGGTCGTCCCAGCCCGCGGGCAGGGCGCGGTAGGCGTCCGCGACCTGGGCGGTCTTCGTCTCACTGTCCGGCCACGGCGTCAGGACGGGCATGTAGACGTCGTCGCGGTTGCGCGGCACGTCCGACCACCGGGTGGGGCGCTTGTCGAACATCGTGATCGCGAAGCGGTTGGCCCAGAACAGGTTCAGCGCCATGTCGCGCATGAGATCGACCTTGGTGCGGTAGACGCCCTGCGCGTGGCGGGAGAGGATCTCCGAGACCGTGGGGGCCTTGGTCTCGAAATCGCGACGGATGACGGCATCGAGCTGCTCGACGCTCGTCATCGTCGAGAAATCGAGATCGGGAAAGAAGTTGGACGGGAAGACGATCCGCCCGTGTCGGTTGAGCTCGAAAGGCTGCATGTGCCGAAGTACCGTTCAGTGAGAAGTGCGGAGGTGTGTCTGGGTGCAGCGGGTCACATGTCGAGTCCGCCGTTGACGCCCCACACCTGACCGGTGATGTAGGACGAGGCGTCGGCGGCCAGGAAGTGGACGACGCGGGCGATCTCTTCGGGATCGGCCAGGCGGTTCACCGGGATCGTGCTCTTGATGCGATCGAGGACCTTGTCCGGGATGGTCTCGACCATCTCGGTGGCGACGAAGCCGGGGGTGATGGTGTTGACGGTGACGCCGATGCTGTCCGGGGTGAGCTTGCCGGAGCGGGCCAGCGTGAACGCCGCCTCCTTCGCGAGCGTCTTGGTCAGGCCGAACATGCCGGCCTTCGAGGCCGCGTAGTTCGCCTGGCCGATGTTGCCGGTCTCGCCGATGACGGACGAGACGTTGACGATGCGACCGGTGCCGCGCTCGAGCATGTGCTTCAGGGCGGCCTGGGCCAGGAAGAAGGCGCCGGAGAGGTTGACGGAGATGACGTTGTTCCAGTCGTCGTCCTCCATCTTCAGCACGGTGCGGTCGATGGTGATGCCGGCGTTGTTGACGAGGATGTCCAGGCGCCCGTGCCGCTCGATGACCTCGTTGATGGTGCGACGGCAGTCGTCCGCGTTCGCGACGTCGCCCTTGTGCACGCTGTACTCGACGCCGTTCTGGCCGTTCGCCTGGATGTCCGCGAGGAACTGGTCGGCCTGGGCGGTGTTGCGCCCGTACCCGGCGGCCACCGTCGCGCCCTGGGCGGCGAGGCTGCGGCTGATGGCCGCGCCGATGCCGCGCGTTCCACCGGTCACGAATGCGACGCGGCCGCGCAGCTTGGTGCCGGCGACGGTGGTACGGGACGACGGTTCGATGGTGCTGGTCATGTCGGTTCTCCTCGAATGCGGCGAACTCGACGGATGCCGTCGAGTACAGATGTGTCGGGCCGGCGATGCCGGTGCCCCGAGCGGCGGTGCCCGGAGTCCGATCGGCGTGGGTGCTACCGCGAGCAGCTGATGTGAGCGTCCCTGCACGCTTCGCGATATTCGCCCCTGCCAACCGAATTCACGTAGTGCTCCCGCTCGTTCTCCCCTGTCGAGTTCAATGATGCAGCATCGCGCGTCATGTGTCATGTCTTTCGCCGAAAATGATTGGCAGAGCAATGACTTACGCTAATGATACTGAATAGTCTTGAATAACAACGGATTACGGTCATTGTTGGGGTGATGTTCACCTACAGGCCGACTGCATGTCCGTTCCGGGACCTTCGTCACAACACGCAACGCGCAGCGGGCCGATCGGAATGGCGCGCGGTACTACTGCACGGTCAGGAGTGCGGCATACATGCAGCTGGTCTGTTCGCGTATTTGTGATCTGTCTGCGAAATGTACTCCAGTACAACATAATTCACTGCTCGATCCGTGGCTGTTCCGCTCGCATGGGGGGTGCCGGCTCGAAAGCACTGCGTGCCAACAGCGTGCATGTAGCGACCTGCGCGGGGGGTGTGGGGGGCGAAAATCGGTACCCGGCTCCACGCCGCCGCAAACCTGTGAGCTTGCTCACGATCGCATATTTCCCGGGATTGGGACACTCCGGATCGGGGGTTGTGTGCGCGGATCGGTCGCCTCGCCCAGCGACTGCAGGGCGACGTACGGCCGTCCCGGCGGGAGAAAGTACCCGGGACGCCGGCCGAGACGGTGACGGACCCGTGAGGGCACAAGAATGGGCCCCGCACCGGCGAACCGGTGCGGGGCCCTTCGGGGATCGTGCGGTTACTGCGCGAGCACCTTCGCCATGCCTCGCTCGACGGCGGCGACGATCTCCGGCCGCAGGTCCGCGGCAGGGATGATCGAGTGCACGGAACCGACCTGCTGGGCGCGCTGGATGTTGTGGATGGCCTCGAACTCCGCAGCCACCTCACCGAGCTTCTCCGACCGCACCGCCGTGCGCTGCGTTGCCAGCTCGACCCGCAGGCGGGCCTTCTCGCCGTCCTCGGCCGCGGCGAGCTGCGCCTCGAGTTCGGTGATCCGCGGATCCGCCGCGGTGCGCGCATTGACGTCGCGGGTGAACACCACCGCCGCGGCGGGTGCGCCGCCGAGCACGGAGGCGAACGAGCCCTCGACCGCGAGCACCTCCATGTTCTCGTTCAACGCGCCGGAGAACACCACGAAGGCGCCACCGTGGTAGCGGGAGACCACGACGAAGACGATCGGGCCGTCGAAATTGACGATCGCCCGGCCGATCTCGGCGCCGTTCTCGAGCTGCAGGTTACGCAGCGACTCGGGGGAGCCGTCGAACCCGGACAGGTTCGCCAGCACCACCACGGGGCGGTTGCCGCTCGCCGCGTTGATCGCCCGCGCGGTCTTCTTCGACGACTTCGGGAACAGCGTGCCCGAGGTCCACTGGTCCGGCCCGTCGGTGGGGAACCAGCCCTTGCGGGCGATGGCGCGGGACTCGATGCCGATCACCGTGACCGCGTTGCCGCCGAGATGGGCGTCGAACACCACCGACGTGTCGGCGTCGGCCATGTCTGCCCACCGCTCGAGCACCGGGTGGTCCTGGTCGACCACCGCGCGCATGACCGTGCGGATGTCGAACGGCTTCTTGCGGTCCGGGTTGGTCTCCGCGGAGAAGATGTCGCCCACCGTGGTGAAGTCGCTCGACGGGTGCACGTGCGGGTACACCCGGACGTCGCGCTCGATCGGGTCGACGGTCTCGGCCTTGCGGGGGAACCGCTCGCCCGGGGCGAGGTAGGCGTGCTCGTAGTGCCCGAAGAGCACCTCGACCGCGGCCGACAGGTTCGGCGCCCAGTACTGCGCCTGACCGTTGGGGCCCATGACGCGGTCGTAGCCGCCGATACCGAAATTGTCCTCGGCCGACACGCCACCGGAGTAGTCCAGGGACTGCTTGCCGGTCAGCACCATCGCACTGTCCGGGGTCATCACCAGGATGCCCTTGGTGTGCATGAGCATCGTCGCCTCGGCGTTCCAGTACGGCTGGGCGCCGACGTTGATGCCGGTGACCACGACGTTGATCTCGCCGCCGGCCTGCGTGAAGGTGATGATGCGGCGCAGGGCCCGCGAGACCCAGTCCATGTTCTCGGTGCCGGACTCCATCGAGATGGTGGCGCCGGAGGACAGCGCGAACCACTCGACCGGGACGCCGAGCTGCTCGGCCAGGTCGATCGCGGCGACGACGCGGGCGCACTCGGCCTCCGCGACGGTGCCGAGCGCCTTCGTCGGATCGCCGAACAGCGCGACGCGGGTCATGCCCTCCGGGTACCGCGGCGTCGGGGTGGTGACCAGCCCGACCACCAGACCGGCCTTGTTCCGGCCGTACGGACGCTGCACCGGCACCACGGCACCGGTGACACCCCCCGTCGCTGCGCTCGCCCCGGAGTCGTCGAGGTCGTACTCGACGAAGCTGCCCTTGCTGCCGGTGAGCAGCGGGATCAGCTCGTACGGGTACACGGTGCCGCGGGCGCGGGAGCGCTGGACCTTCTGGGTGTACTCGTCGAGCGGCTGCAGCGGCTCCTTCGGCGGATCGGTCACCCGCACGACCACGCCGGCGCCGGAGCGGTACGAGAATCGCAGCGCCACCTCGCGGGGCTCGGCCTCCGCGGTCTCACGCCACCAGCCGATGACGGTGATCTCCTCGAGGCCGGCGCCGACGGTGAGCGGGGCCGCCCCACGGCTGACCCGCTTCAGGTCGTCGATGCTCAGATCCACCTCGGGCCACACGAACAGCACCACGCGGTTCGCGTCGAGCCGGCGCTTGCCGCGGGCGGCCTGCGACCGGCGGATCGCGTCGAGGCAGCTCGACAGGGCCCGCTCGAACGCGGGCAGGCCCACGATCGTGCCGGTCTCGTCGCGCTGCGGGGTCAGGTCCCGCACCTCGGCGAGGGCGATGAGCCGCTCGTCGGACGGATTCTCGTTCGCCGCAATGTGATACAGGTACGAGTCCGGGTTCGCCGGCAGGCGGGTGCCGACGAAGTTCTTCAGCCGCCACAGATCCAGGCGCTGACCGGTGAGCGGGTGCATGTCGCGGATGTTGGTTTCCTCCGCGTACCCGGTCTCGAACGGGCGGAAGGTGAAGACGTGCTCCTCGGCGCGGTCGGTGTGGCACACCGTCACCGTGACCCGGCGGGCGGCGGTGGCGACCTCACGGCCGGCCAGCACCGCGCGCAGCGCCTCGGCCTGCGCGTCGGCGTCGGCGGGGGCGTCGTCCCACGCGAGGTACAGGTCGACCACCAGGTTGTCGGTGCCGGGCAGGGTGCGCGCCGACTCCTCGACGGTGTCCAGGGCCGCCTCGAGCTCGGCGTGCCGGGCCTCGGTGGAGATCAGGTACAGGCGGGTGCCGCGCAGATCGAAGTTGCCGGTGACGAACTGCCGGCCGCCGCGCACCTCGGACTGCACCTGCTCGAGCGTGCGGATCTTGTAGGCGCGGCGGGTGATGACCTCGAGCAGCGGGCCCGGAACGGTTTCCGGTCGGGCGATCTGCTGGGCGAGCAGGTCGATCAGCGGCTCGGGGGTGGCCACCAGGGCCTCGACGCGCTGCGCGTAGTCCGCGGCGCCGGGGTGGTCGGCGAGGTGGGCGAGGCTGCCGCGCACCCCGTCGTACACCTGCTCGCGGACCTTGCGGATCACCGGCTCCTCGAAGAGGCGGTAGCGCAGGTTGCGGGCCGCGTCGCCGATCACCGGGTAGCGCACCTGGGTGGCGACGATGAGCCGGTCGAGGACCTCGTTCAGCTCCTGCGAGATGCCGGCCGGTCCCTCGGTCTCCTCGAGCCACCGCTCGAGCAGTGCCGAGACCACCGGAACCTGCGTCTCGATGCGCTGCTGCGCGAGGAACAGCCGGTAGACGGCCTCCTCGAGCTCGGGGGTGCGATCCAGCTCGGTGACGTCGTAGTGCCGCAGCGCCTGCGACAGTCGCGCACGGAAGCTCTCGGGCAGGCCGCCGACCTCGACGTCGAGGGACTGCAGGTAGCCGTGGAAGTGCTCGCGGGGGCTGTGCACGCGCTCGTCGCTGGACTCCTCGGCCTGCGTCGGGCGGTTGCGCGAGAGCTCGCACACGTCGGCGAACGTGGTGAGCAGCGCCAGCTCGGCGCGCACCAGGTCGCAGTTCCCGGCGGCCTCGCCGCGCAGGCGGTCGTACTCGGCGAGCAGCGTCGCGGTCCGCTTGCCGGAGACGTCGTAACCGGTGACGAGCGCCTCGAGGGCGTCGAGCCGGGCCAGCGCGTCGGCCGCGGCGTCGCCGGTCACGACGGCGGCGGGTGCGGGGAACTGCACGCGCTCGACCGTCTCGGTGACGGTCTCCTCGGCGATCCGATCGACACGCAGCAGCGGTGCACCGGCGTCGACCTGCGAGTTGACCACGGCGAGGACCTCGCGGACGCGGCCGGCGAAGGGCGCGCGCACCGCGGTCTCCATCTTCATGGACTCGAGCACCACGAGCGTCTGGCCGGCCTCGACGTCGTCGCCGGGGGCGACGGGCACCGCGACGACGACGGCGGGCGCGGGGGTGCGCACGACGCCGGCCTCGTCCTGGCTGATCTGGTGGCTGATGCCGTCGACCTCGACGAGGAAGCCGGTGGCGCCGGCGATCGAGACGATGTGGTGGCGGCGGCCGGCGAGGACGAGCCGGGACTCGAACTGCCCGAGCCGGTCGACGTCCACCTCGAGTTCGCCGCTGCCGGCGTCGACGCGGTAGCGGTGCGGCCCGACCTGTCCGACGAGCAGCTCGTAGGCCTGGCCCTGGTAGCTCAGCTCGACCTTGCGGCCCACCGAGTGCCCGGCGCGGGGGCGGCCGCCGCGGGCGGAGGTGAGGAACGCGGCGCGCTCGTGGCTCTCCTCGGCGTCGTAGACGTCGACGGCCGTGGCGATCAGCGCGATGTCGGCCACCCGGGACGGACCGGTGGCGGTGCCGGCTCCGGTGCGGTCGAGCCAGCCGGTGTCGGCCGACGCGGAGATGACCTCCTCGCGGTCGAGCAGGTCGAGCAGGAACGACTTGGTGGTGGTGCCGCCGTCGAGGACGACGGTGGTCTCGCGCAGCGCGGTGCGCAGGCGGGCCAGGGCCTCGTCGCGGTCGCGGCCCCACGCGATGATCTTGGCAACCATCGAGTCGTAGTCCGGCGGGATGACGTCGCCCTGGGCGATGCCGGTGTCGACGCGCAGGCCGGACCCGAGCGGGAACTTGAGCAGCTGCACGGAGCCGGGGGCGGGGGCGAAACCGTTGTCGGCGTCCTCGGCGTTGAGCCGGGCCTCGACGGCGTGACCGAACTCGGGCGGGCAGTCGCCGGGCAGCTTCTCCCCGGAGGCCACCAGGATCTGCAGCTTGACCAGGTCGATGCCGGTGGTGGCCTCGGTGATGGGGTGCTCGACCTGCAGGCGGGTGTTGACCTCGAGGAAGGTGAAGATCTTCAGGTCCGGCTGGTACAGGTACTCGACGGTGCCGGCGCCGCAGTACCCGGCGGCGCGCACGAGGTCCGCGGAGACCGCGCGCAGGTGGTCGGCCTGCTCCTTGGTCAGCAGCGGCGAGGCCGACTCCTCGATGACCTTCTGGTTCTTGCGCTGGATGGAGCAGTCGCGCACGCCCGGCGCCCAGACGTTGCCGTGACCGTCGGCGATGACCTGGACCTCGACGTGGCGGGCGTCGGTGACGAGACGCTCGATGAACACCACGGGGTCGCCGAACGAGCGCTCGGCCTCGCCCTGGGTGCGCTCGAGGGCGAGCTCGAGCTCGTCCTCGGAGTACACCTTGCGGATGCCGCGGCCGCCGCCGCCGGAACGGGCCTTGATGATCAGCGGGTAGCCGATGGCCTGGGCGTGCCGGCGCGCGTCGGCGCGGGTCTCGACCGGTCCGCCCGACCACGGGGCGACGGGCACGCCGACCTTCTCGGCGAGCAGCTTGGCCTCGACCTTGTCGCCGAGCAGGCGCATGGCCTCGGCCGACGGGCCGATGAAGGTGATGTTCAGGCGGGCGCAGACCTCGGCGAACGCGGGATCCTCGGCCACGAAGCCCCAGCCGACCCACACGGCGTCGGCCTTCGCTTCGAGGAGGGCGCGCTCGAGTTCGGCGTGATCGAGGTAGGGGGTGGCGGCCGTGGTGGACGGCCGCAGGGTGACGCCCTCGTCGGCCTGGCGGACGAACATGGCCCGCCGCTCGGCCTCGGTGTGCAGGGCGATCGTCTTGATGTCGTAGCCGTGCTCGGAGTTGAGCTCCCGGACTGCTCTGATGAGGCGTACTGCCGCCTCACCTCGGTTGACCACCGCGATCCGTTTGAACATACTCGTTGCCACCGTTCTCCAGGTTTGTGCGCGCTCGTGCGACGCTCGTCGAAGCTTCTCGCCAGTGAGTGAAAAAGTTAACCGATGTCGAGGCCCGCGTCACGGGTTGATAACGCGAGCAAGAACATGTATCGGTCGGCTCCTCGTGTCGGCGTATGCGTGCGGACGTGTGCACCGACTGGCCCGGCGGATGCCTGGGTGTCGGCGGACAGGCGGTCGGCCTCGTCCCGCGGACCGTCGTCGTCGACGGCCGAGTGCCCCCCGGTGGGGACGATCCTTCCGCTAACAGCATGAAGGAAACATGAGGGTTTGTCACGTTTTGTGGTCGGCAGGGCGGGGTTTGCCGCTCCCTCTCCGCCTCGCGCGCGGGAACCGCTGGCGGACAGTCGATTACGATCGAAATGGGGGACGATTCCGGGGCCCGGCCTCGGCGGGCCCGGGAATACCGCCGGGTAACACCGGGCAGTAACATTCGGGCCGTTGGTCTTTCGCGCGGCACGATGCCGGGTCCGCGAGCGCCGTCGGCTACGTGAATTGTCCAGCATCGGACCGGCATCGACGCCGCGAACGGGTCGAAGCGGACACGGGCCGCCGGCTGCGGGACCCGTCGCGCCGCCGCGACGAGGGTCGCTGCGGTCCGGCCGGTGCTGTGACGATTGTCACGGTAGTCGGAGCGCTCGTGTGTGCGGGCCGAATGTCACATCGATTCGATTGCGGCTGACTCAGGTGGTCCATGCGACACGCTCCCTGACCAGGGGAGATGTCAGTGGGTCGAGCAGCACGAGAGGCGAAGAAGGCTAGGTTCTTCGCCATGCGCATGACGAAGGTGTCGATCGCCAAGG
>NZ_JAALEG010000078.1 GCF_011058165.1 Rhodococcus aetherivorans | reverse complement strand
GTGCATCGAACGGACCAGGCAGGGCACGAACGTCATGCGGGCTCCTCCGGTGGGATGGCAATCAGGCCTACACGCGATCCTCGTCGAGTCCTCGAGATCGCACAGTGATTACCCGCATATCAAACACGAGAGCTTCGGCGTGGAAATGGGGTATGTGTACGCCTCGCCGGTGATCGTCCGGGACGACAGTCCTGTCCCCGACAACGACGGTTCGACCTACATCCCCACCACTCTTCCCGGCGCACGCGCACCGCACGTGCGGCTGCCGGACGGCCGGTCCATGCTCGACGCCTACCGCGACACGTTCACGATCGTCAGCTTCGTCGGCAAGGACGCCGCGACGGAACTGGTCGATGCTGCAGCCGCGGCGAACACGCCCATTCGAGTGCTCGCGGTGGACGACGCCACGGTGCGCGCCGTCTACGAGGCCGATCTCGTACTCGTGCGGCCGGACGGTCACGTGGCGTGGCGCGGAAACAGCATTCCCGAGGATGTGTCCGCGCTGATCGGGGCGGTCACCGGTCGAGTCGACACATCCGCATGCTTGGCCACTACTTCTGTTCGAGGACCACAGTTTTCGTGATCGGGGACCGTCCCTGGGTCGACGCCGTGACGTCGGCGAACTCGTCGGCGAGGTAGGCGCTGCTGCCGACGAGCATGATGAGCGCGCCCGCGATCCACGCGGTCCAGGCCGCGCCGTCGCCGGCGAACTGCCCGATCCACGGCGAGATGAACAAGATCAGGCCGACGACGGACAGGGACCAGTGGTCCTTGGTCGGATCCCGGGCGATCAGCGACCACAGGGCGTAGATCGCGGCGATGGCGCCCAGTCCGAGAGTGACCCCGGAGCCGACGGGGGTGGTGTCGAACCATACCGATGCGGTCATGGTGACGATGCCCAGGATCAGGGCGATCGCTCCGGCCGACGAGTTCGAGATCTTCATGTGCGTCCCTCTCTTCGAATCGCTACATGTTGCGTAGCTACATATAGTGTAGCGCTATTGTAGGATTGTCGTAAGTCGAGACAGCGGACAGGAGGGGGCGCATGCGGCAAGGTGAGGGGACTGCCACGCCGGAGGAACGCATCGCCGACGCCGTGCTCGAGCTGCTGCGTCGCAAGGGGCCCAAGGCGGTGACGATCGAGGCCGTGGCCGCACACACGGGCATGGCCCGCACCACCATCTACCGCCGCTACCGCGACCGGGACGAGATGCTCACCGCGGTGATGGAGCCGATCGCGCAGCCCGCGCCTCCCGCGCCGGATGCCACCGCGCACCAGGTGCTGACGTGGCTGGCCGAGCAGTCCCTCCGTTCGGTCGACGGGGGCGTCGGCTTCGGCGGCCTTGCTGCGCTGGTGACCGATGCGGATCCCGCGTTCACCGGTCTCATCCGCTCGGTGCTCGTGCGCCACCGCAGCACCTTGACCGAGGTCGTGCGACACCACATCTCGCGGGGACTCGTGCGAGCCGACCTCGACGTCGAAACATTTCTGGACTGCATCGTCGGTGCCTACTTCGCGGAACGGGCCCGGAGCGGTGACATCGACGCCAACTGGAACGAACGGGTCTCGCAGACGCTGCTGCCCGCGTTCGCGCAACCGTGAGCCGTCCTGGAACGAGCGAATGTACCCTTCCCCCTTGTAGATCGACGGAAGGGTACATTCGCTCGGCTGCAGGCGGCGGCCGCTAATCGAACATGCGGTAGACCGCCTCGACGACGACGGCGGGCCGCTCGCTGCCCTCGAGCTCGATCATGCCGTCGATTGTGATCTGCACGCCGCCCTTCGGCAGCTTCTCGAGCGACTTCAGCGTGGCGTTGAGGCGGACCTTGCCGCCGGCCGGAACGGGGTTGGTGAAGCGGACCTTGTTCAGGCCGTAGTTGACGGCCATGGTCACGCTGTCGACCTTCAGCACCTCGCTCCACATCGGGATGATCAGCGAGAGCGTGAGGTAGCCGTGGGCGATGGGGCCGCCGAAGGGGCTTTCCTTCTTCGCCCGTTCGACGTCGAGGTGGATCCACTGGTGGTCGTCGGTGGCGTCGGCGAAGGTCTGGATGCGGTCCTGCTCGACGGGCAGCCACGAGCTGACACCGAGCGGTTGCCCGACGAGTGCCTCGAGATCGTCCAGGGTGGCGACGTGGGTGGTGGCGGTGGCGGGAATGGTCATGGGAACTCCTCGGTTCGCAGGTACCGACGTCAGCGCTCGATGCCGAGAACGCGCAGCGCGTTCTGCTTGAAGATCATCGGGGCTACGTCGGGTTTGATGTCGAGAGTGGCGAAATCGTTGCGCCATCGATCCACTTGGATGACCGGGAAGTCGGATCCGAACAGCACCTTGCGGCGCAGCATCGTGTTCGCGGCCTTGACCAGTTGCGGCGGAAAGTACTTCGGCGACCAGCCGGACAGGTCGAGGTAGACGTTCGCCTTGTGGGTGGCGATGGAGATCTGCGCGTCGACCCACGGTACAGCGGGGTGGGCCATGACGATGGTCAGATCGGGGAAGTCGGCGGCGACGTCGTCGAGCAGCATCGGGTCGGAGTAGCGCAGCTTGATGCCGTGCCCGCCGGGCAGCCCCGCGCCGATGCCGGTCTGCCCGGTGTGGAACAGGGCCGGCACCTGTGCCTCGACGAGGGCCTCGTACAGCGGGTAGAAGCGCCGGTCGTTGGGCTCGAAGCCCTGCATGCTCGGGTGGAACTTGAAGCCCTTGACGCCGTACTCGTCGACCAGGCGGCGCAACCGCTGGACGGCGGCCTTGCCCTGCAGGGGGTCGACGGAGCCGAAGGGGATGAGCACATCGTTGTTCTCGGCGGCGAACTCGGCGATCTCCTCGACCGAGTTCGGGGCGTGCCCGGTGGCCGACTGCGCGTCGACGGTGAACACGACCGCGGCCATGTTCCGCTCGCGGTAGTGCTCGGCGATGGACTTGATGGTCGGGGTGCGTTCCTCGCCGGACTTGAAGTACTTCTCCGACGCGGCCATCAGTTCGTCGTCCATGGACCGGTGGCCGCAGCCGTCGATCTCGACGTGGGTGTGGATATCGAGGGCGTCGATCTTGTCGAAGTCGATGCCGTACTCGTAACGGCTCACTTGGCGAGCACCTCCTCGGGGAATTCCTCGCCGACGGACTCGACGCGGTCGGCGAACACGATGGGCCACTGGGCGGCGACGTCGTCGGCGGAGAAGCCGCCGTCGTGGAAGGCGGTGGCGGTCAGCTGCGGGTGCGACCACAGTGCGAGGCGATCCCCGCCGACGGAGAACGCCTGACCGGTGATGGCGGCGGCGTCGTCGGAGGCGAGGAAGGCGATCAGGCCCGCGACGTCCTCGGGGGTGCCCATGCCGACCTCGCGGCGGATGACCGCGGGCAGCTCGCCGGTCTGCTTCATCTGTTCGATGTAGGGCGCGAAGATCGGCACGGTCTCGGTCATCGCCGTGACGGCGACGGGGCACACGGCGTTGGCGGTGATGCCGGCGCGCTGCAGTTCCATCGCCCAGGTGCGGACCATGCCGACGACGGCGGCCTTGGCGCCGGCGTAGTTGGTCTGGCCGAAGTTGCCGCGCTGGCCGGCGGGGGAGCCGATGGCGATGATGCGCCCGCCCTCGCCCTGCTCGCGGAAGCGCAGCACGGCCTCGCGCACGCACGTGAAGGTGCCGCGCAGGTGCACGTCGATCACGGCGTCGAAGTCGTCGTCGGTCATCTTCCACAGCACCTTGTCGCGCAGGATGCCGGCGTTGGTCACCATCACGTCGAGGCGGCCGAAGTGCTCGACCGCGGCCGCGACGAGCTTCCTCGCCGTCTCTGTGGGGCCGACGGGGGCGACCACGGCGACGGCGCGTCCACCCGCGGCGGTGATCGTCGCGACGGCGGCATCGGCGGTGGCCCGGTCGACGTCGTTGATCACGACCGCGGCGCCGTGACGGGCCAGCTCGGTGGCGTAGGCGAGGCCGAGGCCCTGTCCGCTACCGGTGACGACGGCGACTTTGTTGCTGAGGTCCACGAGATCCTCCGTTGCTCGAGCTGATGTACTCCCAATCACATAGGAACATCTATTATTGAAAAAGTCAACGATTGAGGAACTGTTACCCTGAGGGTCACGACGAAAGGCTGTCGGAATGGAACGTCGACGCGTCCTCGAGGACGACCTGGGATTTCTGCTGACGCGTGCCAGCGCGATGGTGGTGCGATCGGTGAACGAGGCCCTCGCCCCGCTCGGGCTGCGGGTGCGCCCGTACACGGTGCTCTCCCTCGCGTGCGACGAACCCGCCGGTGTGGCGCAGCGCCGCATCGCCGCGGACATGGGACTGGATCCCAGTCAGATCGTCGCGATCGTCGACGAACTCGAGAGCCGCGGCCTCGTCGCGCGCACCGCGGATCCGGGCGACCGGCGCAACAAGCTCATCGTCGCCACCGACGAGGGGCGAAAGCTGTGCGACGAGGCGCGCCGGCTCAGCGAGGAGGTGTCGGACCGGCACTTCGCCGGCGCGAACCCGGCTCTTCTCACCGAAATGCGCAATGTGCTCGGCCGCATGGTTTTTCCCGAGTCGGTGAACTCGGTCTCCTGAACGGCCGCAAGCCGCCTCGCCGACGGCGCTGGGTGCATGTCAGCCTTGCCGGGCAGGAGTCGACGCATCGATCGATGCCGGACGGGTGACCAGCCACAGCGCCGCCACTACGGTGCCTCCGAGTGCGGTCGCGGCAAGAGCGGCGGCGGCGGAATCGATCCACAGTCCGGCAAGTGCGAGGCCTGCCGGAACAGCCGCGGTCAGCACCCCCTCCGTGATCGCCACGGCACCGGTGAAGCGGGTGAGTTCGGTGCGGCCGAGAGCCAGGACCAGAAAGAAGAGCAACCAAAGCCCGGCCCAGGCCAGCCAGAATACGACGAAGAGCCGGCCGCCGTCGTACCAGGTGCGGGCGGCAAACCCGACCGCGGCCACCGCAACGAAGAGGGAGAACCAGCCCAACCCTTCCGGAGGCCATCCCGTCGCAGCGTTGATCCCGACCCACAGGTACGTGAAGCCGAACAGGTAGAGACCGGCTGCCCCGGCGATTGCGGCGCCGCCACCGTCCGTGGTGACGATCAGGACGGTCGGGATCACCACCTGGAGGGTGCCGACGCACAGGTTCAGCGGCGCAGCGGCGCGGGCGGAGATCCGCCCGAGAAGCATGATGCCGTTCACGATCAGGACGGCACCGACGTAGAACAATCCGACATCGGTCATCTGCGGTCGCTTTCCGCCGAGGCGCCCGCGGTGCCGGGGCGTCCGAGCATCCCGGCACCGCGGACCCGTCGACTTACTGGGGGAGGATGTCCTTGTCGAAGATGTCGAGCGGAATCTTCAGCGTGACAGCCGCGTTCGGAATGTCGACGATGCCGCCGACGTGCATCTCGCACGGTGCGACGCTGATGATCGTGTACGCCTGCTCGGGCGCGTAACCGAACTTACCGAGGTAGTCGATCGCCTGTTCGACGGCGTCGACCGCGGCCATGGTGGTATCGATGTACTTCTGCTCCCGGCCGCGCGCGGACAAACCGGTGAACGACAGGTACCGGGTACCGAAGTTCGGGTCGACAGGAGAGGGTCGCAGCATCGGGTTCCGCACCCCGTACTTCGCCATGCCACCCTTGATCAGGTTGAACCGCAGCCACGTGGACCCATCCATTTCGATGGCGTTCCAGGTGATTTCACCATCGCCCTCGGCGAAGTGAAGGTCGCCGCACGAGAAGAGCGCCCCCTCGACGAAAACCGGGAAGTACACCCGCGAGCCGCGGGAGAGGTTCTTGATGTCGAGGTTGCCGCCGTTCTCTCGGGGCGGCACCGTGCGCGCCGCCGTGGCGGCGACCCGCGCCCATTCGTCGCCCTCCAGGGTGCGCAGCACCGACGTCGCGATCGCGTCCTCCCGCGGGCCGGCCAGGCCGTCGGCGATCAGCGGATCCTCCCGCTCGTTCCAGATCTGCAGCAGCTCGTGCGACGGCGCCACGCCGATCACACCGGGGTGGCTGATCGCGGGGATCTCCACGCCCGGGATCTGCCGGCTCGTCGCGAACAGACCGTGCAGGTCCCACACCGTCTTGAAGCCTCGAGGGAACCAGCTCGCCAGTGGTCCGCCCATTCCGGGCAGGATGTTCGAGTATCCGATACCCGAGAGCGGCTGCACGTCCAGAACATCGACCACCAGTAGGTCGCCGGGCTCGGCGCCGTTGACGTAGACCGGTCCGGCGATCGGATGGGTACGGGTCAGGTCCAGATCCCGGATGTCCTGGTCCTCGTCGGCATCCTGGAGCTGGTAGTCGTCGTAGCCGGGGGTTTCGAGGATCACCTCGTCACCCGGATCCAGTTCGTGCAGCGGCGGAATGTCGGGATGCCAGCGGTTGTGCCCGAGCTCCTTCTGCTCGGCAAGGGGGACGCCCACCTCGCAGCAGAATCTTGGAACGCCGAGATCGCGGTTGGGGAAACGGGATACGCCCGAGCGCGTGAAGTCCACGTCGGCTCCGAGCGAACGGGGGAGAGCAACATCGCTTGACATCTGTCCGACCTCCAATGGGGGATGTGCGTGGTGCGGCTCACAATTTACTTCCATTTGGAACTGTGTCAAGTGGAAATAATCTCGGAGCGGACGCCGCTACCTCCGTGCGCAGGGGTGCGTGGCGCGCGAGGAAAGCTGCCGCGCGGCACGCGGCAGCATCCGTGAGTCACATGGGGGCGACGGTCAGCGAGTGGTGAGCTTCTCCAGAAGCGTTCCCAGTTCACGCAGCTCCGCAGGCGCGAGCGGGGCGAACGCGTCCGCGAGCGCGGCGGTCACCGCCGGGGCGAGTGCACGATGACGAGCGATGCCGCGGGCACTGAGGCGGACCATCATGCGTCGCCGATCGTAGGAATCCAAGGTCCGGTACGCCAGCGCGGCGTCGACGAGCCGATCGACCGTCCGGGTCAGGCTCGGCCCCGGGATGAGGGTGACGGCGGAGATCGCACTCATCGTGGCCTCTTCCACGGAGGCGAGGTGGTCGACCACCCGCCACTGGTCGAGGGTGAGATCCGACCCGGTGAGGGCGCCCCGCACGGCCGCGCGGACCAGGGCGGCCGCCCGATCGACCGCCAGCGTATCCACCATGACCGCGTCGTCCCGATCAGCCTGCACCATGGGCACCCCTTGCTGAGACATCGTTCCGAACGCAATACTTCCAGATGAATATTCCACCGCGCGTGCAGCGGCCGCAAGGAGGCTCGATGATGTCGAGGAGCTATCGCATCGGACTGGTCATTCCACTGCGCGGGCCGGGCGGAATCTACGGTCCGTCGTGTGAGGCCGTCGCGAACCTCGCCGCCGCGACCCTCAACGACAACGGCGGCATCCTCGCCCGCGAGGTGGAAATCGAGGTGATCGACGCGAGCCTGCCCGCGCCGGAGCTTCGCGCCGAGATCGCTCGACTGCTGGCCGCAGACCGCATCCACGCGGTGACCGGCTGGCACATCTCGACGGTACGCGAGCAGCTCTCCTCGGTCCTGGCCCATCGGATCCCGTACGTGTACACCTCCCTCTACGAGGGCGGCGAGTCGCGTCCGGGCATCATCTGTTCCGGTGAAACCCCGGGCCTGCAAATCGGTCCCGCGTTGCGATGGCTGCGGGAGCACGCCGGCATCCGGCGGTGGACGGTCGTCGGCGCCAACTACGTGTGGCCGCGACGGACCGTCCCCGCCATCCGCGCCTACTGTCACGAGCTCGATCTGCAGGTCGTCGAGGAGATCTACGTCGACTACGGCACCACCGACTTCTCCCGGGTGCTGCCGCGTATCGAAAAGAGCGGCGCCGAGGGCACCGTCATGTTGCTCGTGGGTCGTGACGCAGTCGCGTTCAACCGGGCGTTCTGCGGACGGGGTCTGCATCAGCGGCTGTTGCGGTTCAGTCCGCTGATGGAGGAGAACATGCTACTGGCAAGCGGGGCGGACGCTACCGAAAACCTGTTCGTCGCCGCGAGCTACTTCACATCACTCGTCACCGCGTGTGCGCAAGATTTCATGTCCGCCTATGTCCGTCGGTTCGGTCCGGGCGCACCACCGCTGAACAACGCCGCCGAATCGTGTTACGAGGGCGTGACCACTCTCGCCGCGCTCACCGCCGCGGCCGGATCCAACACGATCGACGAGATCCTCCGTCACTCGGGCACATTGAGCTACGACGGCCCCCGCGGGTCGGTGCACGCCAGCGCCGGGTTGATGCACCAGGACGTGCACATGGCCGTGGCCGACGGGTACGAATTCGACGTCGTGGCCACGCTCTGACGCTCCTGCTCCGGGCGCAGGACTCCCGATGGTCATCAGCACAGGAGACCAGCCGGACAGATGCCATGCCTCGGTTCGAACAGGACTGGAAGCACATGCATTTCCGCGGGGATCCCGGGGCGGAGCAGGAACACACCGGCCGGTCCCACGGCGCCTCGGCGAGGATCGGACTCAGCGAGGCCATGGGCCGTGGTCACGACGCCGGCGCGTTGCCGGCGAGGACGGGCGGCGCGGCGCGGTCGACGAGCCGCAGCTTCCACTCGGCAGCACGCACGGCTGCAACCGTGCGGTTGGCGGCGCCCGTCTTGCGCAGCACGTGCTCCAAGTGGGTGGACACCGTCGACGGGCGGATTCCCAGCTCCCGACCGATAGCGGTATTCGACGCGCCGTCACGCACCAGGCCGAGCACCTGCAGTTCCCGCACGGTCAGACCGTCGGGCGGTGGCACGACACGCGCCCGCACGAGGACCCCTCCGCCGCGGGCGGGCGCTAGGTGGGCGTCGTAGACAATGCCGGTGGCGATGAGCAGGTAGTCGGCGGCGCGCCCGCGGCGACGCACCTCGGCCGCGACCGCACGCAGCCCGTCGCCCGCGGCTACGAGCGCGGCGGCGGCGGGCTCCGGGGGCGCGTCGAGGGGGCGGTCGATCGCGCCGGATGCGGCGACAACGAGCACGATCCCGCGCCCCGGATCTCGGTCAGCGGGGCCGGGCGCGGCAGCCGGGTCGACGACGCAGGCGAGGTCGGCGGCGAGCAGCGCCACCATGACCAGGTCTTCCCGATCGAACACCCGTCCA
The DNA here is from genome assembly GCF_011058165.1 of Rhodococcus aetherivorans. Lineage (GTDB taxonomy): Bacteria > Actinomycetota > Actinomycetes > Mycobacteriales > Mycobacteriaceae > Rhodococcus > Rhodococcus aetherivorans. The sequence continues at coordinate 20,407 of NZ_JAALEG010000078.1, read as the reverse complement.
CCGGCAGCGCTCAGGTTCAACATCCCCACATAGCGCCCGTCGGGGGCAAACAGGCATTGGCTGAGGCCGTCGGTGTACTGCTGCGGCACGATGACCTCGTCGAAGACGGGACCGTGGCGCAGCCGCGGGGGCACCGTGCACAGCTGCTGCGGCAGGCGCCGGCCGAGCATGTCGTCGAACAGCGGGTGGCGGGGCAGAAAGCGATTGATCGCGTCGACGATCGGCCGCGGGTAGCCGAGGCTGGAGGCGGTGCGGTGGCACCCGCGCGCCGCGTCCCAGCGAGAGATGGCGCCATGCGCGAACGGCACGCACGCGGACAGCTCGAACAGGACGCGAGCTGGGTCGGGCGGGTTGTCGTCGCGGGCGAGGCGTGCACTCAGTGCCAGCGCGGCCGCGAGGCGTTCCGTGTCGGCGCGGGACATGAGGTGATCATCCCCGGCGCGTCGCGCGTTGGCCAGGGGCATCGTTTCGGCGTTCGCGCATCGGTCGTTCGGCCGATGTTGTGTTACGGGCGTCACCCTACTGTCGGGCCGTTCGTTCCCCCGAATGGAGATCACCGTGGACATCAACGACTACACCGCGCACGACGCAACCGGCCTGGCCCGCCTCATTGCTGACAGGCAGGTGAGCCCGGCCGAGGTGCACGACGTCGCGGCGCGGGCGATAGACGCCGTCGATCCGGTTCTCGGCGCAGTCGCCGGCGAACGGTTCGCCACCCCGCTCGACCACAGCAGCGACGGCCCGTTCGCGGGCGTACCGTTCGCGATCAAGGACCTCATCGCGCACGCGGCCGGCGTCCCGCAGCGCAACGGAAGCCGGCTGTTCGGCGACGGTCTCGTGCCCGCGGAGGACACCTATCTGATGGCGCGTTTCCGCCGCGCGGGCCTGGCCACCATGGCCGTGACCACTACGCCGGAGCTGGGGTTCAACGCGTCGACGGAGGCGGCCGCCGCGTACGGGCGCCCCACTCGCAACCCGTGGGACACCGACCGCAGCCCGGGCGGGTCGAGCGGCGGGTCGGCGGCGCTGGTGGCGGCGGGTGCACTACCGATGGCACACGCCAATGACGGGGGCGGGTCGATCCGGATCCCCGCCGCCGCGTGCGGGCTGGTAGGCCTGAAGCCGACCCAGGGCCGCACCACCCCCGGACCCGAATACGCCGACCCGCTCATGGGCCTGGGCATCGAATTCGCGGTGACGCGCACTGTCCGCGACAGTGCCGGGCTGCTCGACGCGGTGCACGGCAGTGAGCCGGGCGATCGGTATCTGCTCCCGGCGCCCGAGCGCCCGTTCGCCGAGCTGGTCGGGCAGGACGTGCGGCCGTTGCGGATCGCGGTGTGCACCACCCCGTATGACCCGTCCCGCGCGGTCGACCCGCAGTCCGTCGCCACGGTGCAGGAGGTGGCGGCAGTACTCGAGCGACTCGGCCACCACGTCGAAGAGGCGGCCCCGCGTATCGACGCGCAGACCTTCGACGACGCGAACTTCACCGCCTGGTGCAGCTTCCTCGCCGACGGCGTCTACGCAACCGCAGAATTGCTGGGCGTCACCCCCAGCCGCGAGCACCTGGAGGCGACGACGCTCGAGTGCGCCCGGTACGGCGCGACGCTCACCGCGCGCGATCTGTACGCCGCCGACCGGGTGTTCAACACGGTGCGCCGCGAGGTGGCACGCTTCCTCGGCGAGTACGACGTGCTCCTCACACCGACGACCGCGCAACCGACCGTCCCGCTCGGGCACCTCGACGCCGACAACCCGGAGCTGGACGCGCGCGGATGGTACGACCGCATCTTCGACTACGGAGCGTTCACCTCGGTGTTCAACACCACTGGGCATCCGGCGATCTCGCTGCCGCTCGGGCAGTCCGCCGAGGGCTGGCCGGTCGGGGTGCAGTTCGCCGGGCGCTACGGAGACGAGGCGACCCTGCTGCAACTGGCGGGCACGATGGAGCGGGCGATGCCGTGGGCGCATCGCCGTCCTCGCGTCCACGCCTGACCGGCGGCGGCCCCGGCGTCGAGGCGCGAACCGGGGCCGCCGCTCGCACGCCGCGAGTCCGAGCCGGCGAAAGACCTGGGTGCGACGGTGCCGGGCCGGTTCCACGCGTCTCTTTCGGTGAACCGCCCTCGATCCGCCCCGTGGCCCCCCATAGTCGTGGGTGCGCCGTTCGGGCATGCCCTGACGGCGCACCAGCGCTGACCCCGGCTCGTTGGTGGAATGGGCAGGGCGGGGCGAAGGTGCAAGGCGCAGCGAGACCGCTTGTGCCGCTGCCGAGGCGAGCAGGACCTCCAGCAGGGAACATGCCGGCTTGCTCCTGTCGGCGCGCCGTTTCTGGACGTTCATCGCGTGCTCGGAGTTCGGTGCCCGAGCATTTCGTGCGCTGGCACTATCGACCTTGTGGTTGCTGTAGCGGTGGCGATGCTCGCCGGGGTGCTCGTCTTCGCCGTGATGCGTCCGTGGGGACTGCCGGAGGTGTTCGTGGCACTGCCGGCCGCGGCCGCAGTCGTCGCATTCGGCGTCGTAACCCCGCACGAAGTAGAGCAGCAGCTGCGCACGCTGTTCCCGACCGTTGCGTTCCTCGCCGTCATACTCGTGCTCGGGCATCTCGCCGACGCGCTCGGCGTGTTCGCGTGGGTGGCGTCGGTTCTCGTCCGGCGCGCGAATCACGACCCGCGACGTCTGCTCAACGCCGTGTTCGTCACCAGCGCCGTCGTGACCGCCGTGCTCAGTCTCGACGCCACCGTGGTCCTGCTGACGCCGATCGTCCTGCGGGCCGCGACGGCGCTGCGGATGTCGCCCCGACCGCACGTCTACGCCACCGGCCACCTGGCGAACTCGGCGTCGCTGCTGATGCCCGTCTCCAACCTGACGAACCTGCTGGCCTTCACCGCTACCGGGCTCACATTCCTGCACTTCACCGTCCTCATGACGCTGCCGTGGCTCGCGGTGGTGCTCGTCGAGGGTCTCGTCTTCCGGTGGTTCTTCGCGCGCGACCTCGCCTCGTCGCCACCGCTGCAACCCGACCCGATACCGCCCGTGCACGCGCCGCGTTACGCGCTCGGGATCGTCGCCGCCACCCTCGTCGGATTCGCGGCGACGGGGCCGCTGGGGATCGAACCCGTGTGGGCGGCGGCGATGGGCGCGGCGGCCCTTGCCGTCCCGGCCCTGCGGCGGCATCGCACCACCCCTCGGCGAGTTCTCGCCGCCGCCGATCTGTGGTTCTGCGTGTTCGTCTTCGCGCTGGCCGTCGTTGTCGCCGGCGTCTCGTCCGGCCCCGTCGGCGACGCGTTGGCGAACGTGCTGCCCACCGAGCCGAGCCTCGGGGCGCTGCTCGGGGTGGCGGCCGCAGCCGCGGTGGCCGCCAACGTCGTCAACAACATTCCCGCGACGTTGATGCTCCTCACCGCTCTGGGCCCCGGGGCCCCGCCCGCTCTGATCCTTGCTGCGCTGCTCGGTGTAAACCTCGGTCCGAATCTCACCTACGTCGGTTCCCTCGCCACGATGCTGTGGCGACGTCTGCTCGAAGGCTCCGCCGGCCGTCCGGACCTTTACACCTACACCCGGCTCGGCGTGATCACGACGCCGCTCACCCTGGTCGTCGCGGTTCTGGCGCTGTGGATCGTCACCTGACTCCGCGTCGGACCTGACCGACCACCTCGGCGCAACCTCCGGGTCGAACTCGTTGCACGGTGCAGCGTCCCGGCTCCGGCGACCAGCCCTCAGCGGTGAACCGGCGGCACGTCCCGTTGCTCCAGCCGCAGACGGGCGGCGGGAATGACCCCGGGAAAGTAGTAGTGGCCCTCCGGAGACTCGACCAGATCCTCGGCATCGATACCGTGGACCTCCCACACGTCGACCGCGCCGCCGGTGTTGTTCATCTGCACGAACCAGTCCCGCTCCCACTCGCCGGCGCAGAGGAAGCAGCCCTGCTGCTCGGGCCGTCGGCTACCGGCGATACCGGGCGCGGCATCCATCCGATTCCAGTCCAGGCCGTATCGCGAGATGGAAGCACGGTTGAGCACGGAGGTGACGTGGTAGCGGACAGCCATCCGCCGACGGTAACAACGACGAACTATCCCCGGATAGTAGATTTTTTCGGAACCCCTGGGTATGGAACGCCGCACACCGGACTCGGCTGAGGTGACTTCGATGCGAGAAGTCCGTGCCCGGGCGTCACCTTCGCCAGAACAGGTGGTGCGTCACGCCGCTCGGGCTGGGCACGACCTCGAGATGGAACCGGTCGAGTAGCTCATCGGGTGACTCCCAGAGTCGTACTCCGGATCCGAGCTGCACCTGCGAGACTGCCACGTGCATGGTGTCGACGAGGTCGGCCTCGAGAAACTGCCGGATGGTGGTAGTCCCGCCACCGAGTCGGACATCCTTGCCCCGCGCCGCCTCCCGCGCCCGCTCGAGGACCGTGGCCGGGTCGCCGTCGACGAAGTGGAAGGTGGTGTCGGAGAGGGTGAACGACGGGCGCGGGTGGTGGGTCAGCACGAACACCGGGGTGCGGAACGGGGGTTCGTCGCCCCACCATCCGCGCCACTCGTGGTCGTGCCAAGGCCCGCGTTGGGGACCGAACTTGTTGCGGCCCATGATCTCGGCACCGATATTGCGGGCGTAGTCCCGCGTGAAGTAGTCGTCGAGGCCACGGCTGCCGCCAGGGTCTGTGCGCATGGGCCAGCTCGCCGTCGCGCCGGCCCACGCGAACATCTCGCCAGGGTCGGCGTGTCCGAACGGCCTCTCGAGGCTCTGGTGTACACCGGCCCCGAAGCCGTCACACGAGACGGTGAAGTTCTGGACTCTCAGCAGCTGATTCACTCGGTTCCTCCCGCACTCTCGATGAGGATGATACGGAGATTGAGACTCCATGGGGCGGACAAACTCATCGGTGGGGTGGCAATCATCCGAAATTCGGATCACTTCGAGAGACGACGGGAGGAACATCCGGGGAACAGAGTTCCTTGTCGGGGCGTCGGCCGCCCGGCCATGGTGATCGCAGGTGACCCCGGGTCCGTGGCTGTCGTGCCGCGGTTCGTCGAGTACTCGAGGCATGAGATGCACAGGTTCACCGAACCGATCCCCATCCCTCCTGCGGCATTCATCGCAGCCCGACGTGGTTCACCCGCGACCTCGACACCACGGGACGGATCGAGACCGGTGTACTGATGGAGGTGGCGGTGCCGCGCTGATGGGAACCGACTCGTCGATCCTCGCCGACAGCACGCCGTCGCCACCGTCGGCCAACTCTTGGACGGCATCGCCTGCCGGGACCGAGGGTCGATCGCCCGGCGGTCGACCGGCCCACTCCTCGATGAGCTGCTGCCGGGCAGCAGCCAGCCCTTGTCCACAGGTCAGCACAGCCGGTACCACCCCGGTCTCGGCGGGGCGCCCATTGCCGTCGTCGAGGACGACGTTGCCGTGGTGCTCGGCGCCACCGACGAATCCGCCGAGCGTGCACCGAGGCCGGTCACGGCCGTGCTGGTCGCATCCTCCTCCGCGCCTCGAACGTGACGCTGGGACGATCCCACCGTGATCCTTGGACCGACGCGCGGACAACACGGTCGCGGACGCGGTCGCCGAACCGGCCGAGTGGGACCGGAATGCCTGGCCGTGGATCGCCGACGACTGCGCGCTGTGGTGCGGTCTGCATCTGCGAGCTCGCCATCCCGAACTCGTCCGCCGGTACTGGGTGCTGTCTCCGTTGTCATGACACCCACCGCCGCTGAGTGCTGCCGACTGGGTTCTCGTCACGCCTGTCCCATTATCCTCACGATCGAGCGAAGACGGAGGCGAGGCGGTGGATCGCTCGGGATCGGGCCAGCCGGGGGATGTCGCTCCCGTCTCTGACACGGGTGCCGTCCGCGCCGAGTTGGTCGATGACGTCGCGGGCCCAGTCGATGTCGGTCGGGGTAGGGCTCAGGGCGCGGTTGATGACGGGGGCCTGCTCGGGGTGCATGCACAGCTTGCCCGACAAACCCATGGTGCGGGACACGGCGAGCGCGTCGGTGAGCGCGTCCTCGGCGGTGGTGAGTGTGGGGCCGTCGATGGGGCCGGGCAGTCCCGCTGCTCGGCTCGCTACCACCAGTCGTCCCCGCGCGTAGGACAGGGCCGGTGCTAGATCGGCTGCCCCGGTGTCGCGGCGGAAGTCGCCGCTACCGAAGGCGAGCCGGAAAGTTGGTTCTGTGGAAGCGATGTCGTAGGCGCGTTCGATGCCGAGTGCCGACTCGACGAGTGCCAGGACGGGGGTGCCGGCAGGTAATCGTATGAAGGTGTCGGTGACCTGTTCTGCCGATTCGCATTTGGCGAGCATCACGCCCAGCAGTCCGGGTGCTCCATCGAGTGCGTCGAGGTCGTGGTTCCAGTCCTCGCTTCCGGCGGGGTTGATTCGGACCCAGCCGGTGCCGCCGCGAGTGAGCCACAGGTAGAGGGCTTCTCGTGCCGCGGGTCTCGCGGAGGGGACGACACCGTCTTCGAGGTCGTAGATGACGGCGTCCGCCACTCCGGTGCACGTGTCACCGAGGTGCCGGCTGTGGGCTGCGGATACGAGCAACCACGATCGGGCATCGGTGGCGGGGACGACGGGATGGTCCGGGGGCATCGGTGCCATGGGCGGTCCTCCAGGTAGTCGCTGTTGTTATCGGGACAGCCATCCACCGTCGACGGACAGGGCGGTGCCGGTGACGTAGGCGGACGCGGCCGAGGCGAGGAAGACGACCGCGCCGGCGAGGCCTTCCGGCCGTCCCCAGGTGCCGGTGGGGATGCGACGCAGCATGTTCTCGGCCCGGGTGGGGTCGTCGCGGTGGGCGGCGGTGAATTCGGTTTCCATGTAGCCCGGGGCGATCGCGTTGACGCGGATGTGGTGGGCCGCCCACTCGTTTGCCAAAGCGCGCGTCAAGCCGAGGATTCCGTGTTTGGAGGCGGCGTAGGACGGGACCTCCATTCCGCCCTGGAACGAGTTGACCGATGCGATGTTGATGATGCTGGCGGCGGCGTTGTCGTCGAGGGCGGACCGCGCGAAGGCCTGGCTGAGTAGGAAGGGGGTAGTGAGGTTGAGGTCGAGCACCGCCGACCAGTCCGAGGGTGTGGTTTCGGTCGCGGGACCACGGCGGATGATGCCGGCGTTGTTGACCAGGATCGTCGGGTGCGGGAACTCGGTCTTGGCCCAGGAGAAGAGTTCTGCCGCCGATTCGGGGGTCAGGCCGCTGAGGTCGGCGGTGCGGGTCGCGCAGCGGACTCCCCGGGCGCGCACTTCCTTGGCGACCTGATCGAGTTCCCCGATGTCGACGGCGACGATGTCGGCTCCGGCCTCCGCGAGTGCGATGGCGAGCGCGCGGCCCAAACCGCGCGATGCCCCGGTCACGATGGCCGCGTTGCCGTCGAGTCGGAACAGGTCCAGGACCGGGGTGTGGACGGGTGCGTTCATGCGAGAGCTCTTTCTGCTCGGATCGGGAGACGAGACCTTTTGGCCGGGCCGGTGTGCGGGTGAGCGCCGCACACCGGCCCGGCGGCGTTGTCAGTTCCGGGTGGCCTCGTCGAGGACCCGGTCGTGGACGAGGGAGGTGCGGGCGGTTTCCTTCGCGGCGATCACGGCGATGATGGTGATCACGGCCAGGATGGCGAGGTAGATGCTGACCGCGATCGTGTTCTTCTCCTCGACGGTTCCCAGCAGTGAGACTGCGATGACGGGGGCCAGACCGCCGGCGAACACCGAGGCGAGTTGGTAGCCGAGGGAGGCGCCGCTGTATCGGACGCTGGTGCCGAACAACTCGGAGAACATCGCCGCCTGTGGCGCGTACATCAGTGTGGTGAAGATCAGGCCGATGAAGATGGCCGCCGCGATGATGGTCTGGTTGCCGGTGTCGATGAGGGGGAAGAACACGAATCCCCATATGCCGGCGCCGAGTGCGCCGGTGAAGTAGAGGGGTCGACGGCCGACTCGGTCGGACAGGGCGCCGATGAGCGGCGTGAGGAAGAACTGGGCGACGGAGGCGATGAGCACACCGGCGATCGCGGCACTCTTGGGCATATCCAGGTAGGTGACCATGTAGGTCATCACCACGACGGTGAAGATGTAGTACGAGGTGTTCTCCACCAGTCTCAGTCCCATGGCGATGAGCACCTCGCGCGGGTACTTGCGCAGGACTTCGATGATGGGGGCGTGTTCGCTCTTGTGGTTTTCGAGGGCCCTCTTGTTTTCGGCGAAGACGGGGGATTCCTCGATGCTCAGACGGATCCAGAGACCGATCAGGACCAGTACTGCACTGAGCAGGAAGGGAACTCGCCATCCCCAGGAATCGAAGGTTTCGTCGCTCTGGACCAACGCCAGCACCCAGAGAACCACCGCGGAGAGGAGGTTTCCGAGAGGAACGCCGGCCTGGGTCCACGAGGTCCAGAATCCGCGACGATCGTTGTCGCCGTGTTCGGCGGCCATGAGCACTGCTCCGCCCCATTCGCCTCCGACGGCGAAGCCCTGCAGTAGCCGGCAGCCGATGAGCAGCATTGGTGCGGCGATGCCGATGCTCGCGAAGGTCGGCAGCAATCCGATGGCGAAGGTCGCGGCGCCCATCATGAGCAGGCTGACGACCAGCATCTTCTTGCGGCCGAGTTTGTCGCCGTAGTGACCGAAGACGATGCCGCCGAGCGGTCGGGCGAAGAATCCCACCGCGAAGGTCGCGAACGCGAGCAGGGTGGCCGTGGCAGGTTCGCTGTCGGGGAAGAACAGGGGCCCGAAGACGAGCGCGGCGGCGGAGCCGTAGAGGAAGAAGTCGTACCATTCGACGGCTGTGCCGATCATGCTGGCGAAGGCGACCTTGACGATCGACGTGCGCCCGGCCGCGTGAGTAGCTGGTTCGACAGCGACATCGGAACTGGACATGGCGTGGCCTTTCGGGACAGGGGTGGGGTCCGGTGTGGTCATGGGACGAGCACGACCTTCATGTCGTGGCCGGCCGCGGCACGTTCGAGTGCCGAAGCCGCGTCAGTGAGGGGAATCTCGGTCACCAGCTGCGGCCACGGTGTCGGGTCGACGGCCATGGCGGTGGCAGCGGCCCGGTAGTCGACCTTGGTCGATCCGTAGCTGCCTTGCAGGCGAATCTCCTTGCGGGTGACGGCGTTGAAGTCGACCGGTCCGGTGCGGGCGAACAGGCCGACGACGGAGATGGGGCTGCCGGGGAGGACGGCAGCGATGGCGGCGTCGAGTGCCGCGGTCGAACCGGAGGCGTCGACCCAGGCGGTAGGGGTGAACGGCAGCTCGTCCCGTCCGGCGATCACGGTGCGCAGACCGAGGGAACGGGCGAGCGGCAATCGCCCGTTCTCGTCGTTGTCGACTCCTGAAAGTACGACATCGTGGCCTCGCTGGGCGAGGACGAGAGCAGCCATCGTGCCGATCGGTCCGGGTCCGGAGACCACCACCTGGGTGGGGCCCTCGCCGGCGTTCTCGATGTGCGCGACAGCGCGGCAGGCGACCGAGAGTGGTTCGGTCAGGGCCAGTGTCGACGCCGGCAGGTCGCGGTCCACCTCGACCAGGCGGACCTCGGAGACGACGAACGATTCGGCGGCGGCGCCGTCGAAGGACAGCCCGAGGACAGTGCGTTGGGGACAGATCTGGCGGAAGCCGCGCTCGCACAGCGTGCATACCCCACAGCCGTCGATCGCCACGGGCACCACTCGCTTGCCGAGCCAGTTCGGGTCGACACCATCACCGAGAGCTTCGACGCATCCGACCGCCTCGTGTCCGAGCACTACCGGGGGGCGGATCCATTCATAGCCGGTGTCGTGACGCCAGGCGTGCACGTCGCTGCCGCACAGGCCGCAGGCCTCGGTGCGAACCCGCACCTGTCCCGGGCCCGGTTCGGGCTTGGGCAAATTCTGCACGCGGACGTCGCAGGGGATGGCACTTTTCTTGGTGAGAGCTCGCATGGGGAACCTGTACTTTCGCCCGCGGGCGGGCTCAGGGCTGAAAGAGGGTGAGATGCCGGCGGACACCGCCCCCGCGTGCGTAGAGCACTCGGTGTGGTTGCACCAGGCCGGGCGGTGTCCGCCGGAGCGGCGTCAGCGGATGAAGCGGTCGACGTAGTCGGCGCCGAGACCGACCGTCTCGTAGTGGGCGCGGGCCTTGTCGATCTTGCTGAAGACGTCCTCGATGCCGACGGTGTTGCCGTCGACGTCGACGTAGATGTAGGCGCCGCTCACGTGGAACAGGGTGGCCATCTCGGTCACGTCTTCGGGGACCTCGAGGGTGTGGATGTCGCCGGGCGGCTCGAAGGCGTAGGTGCCCTCTTCGGCCCACCAGTCGTATTCGAGGTAGTGCCAACGGCCGCGCAGGGTGAACGCGTGCACCGCGCCGGCGTGCCGGTGGCGGGACAGGATTCCCGAGCGGCGTACTCGCAGGATGTTCACGAAGTAGCCCTGGCTCGCCGACAGCACCAGCGGGCGGAACTCGACGTCCTGGGACTGGGGGACCCACAGCCGTTCGTCGCAGTCGAGGTCCAGGGCACCCGGAACGATCAGGTCGTCACTCATGCCATACGGCTTGGGCCCCGTGTACGCGACCGCGGCCTCGTCCCTCATCTCAACGGTGGAACTCATGATGCTCTCCTTTCGCTTAATCGCATAAGTTACGGTACAGCCCTGTGTTTCAGCGCACAAGCCCCAAAGATGTCGGGGAGGTATTACGCGTCCACCTGGTCATATGCGGGTGGCGTCGCGTTCGTATGGGGCGACTCGAGTCCGCCATACCGGTAAGTCAATCTGATTAACCGAATCAGTCGGACCTGGGCGCACGCCGTGGCAGGAAGTCCCGGCCTGTGCCGAGTGCTTAACCGACTAAGCTTTCGGTATGGCTGATGTCTCCCACCCCCAGAGCGGGGGCCGTCCCCGCGGAGGGCGTCCTCGCCGAGTGACGATGAGCGATGTCGCTCGTCGGGCAGGGGTGTCCTCGGCAGCAGTCTCCTACGCGCTCAGTGGGGCGCCGGGGGTGAGCGAGGAGCGACGTCAACGGATCCTCGCCATCGCCGAAGAAATGGGATTTCGGCCCAGCAGAATCGCCCGGGAGCTTCGCGCCGGTACCACGAAAGCCATCGGACTGCTCCTCGCCGACATCGCCAACCCCTTCTACACCGAGGTCGCCGGCGGTGTGGTCGCTGCCGCCGCCGAAGAAGGCTACGAGGTGTTCGTCTCCCATGTCGGCGTGGATGGCTCCCGCCAGGCCGATGTCGCACTGGCCCAGGTCGATCGAAACTGCAGCGGCCTGATCTTCACCTCGCTCGTCGCCGACGACAAGCCGCTCCTCGACAAGCTCCGGCACGAGAACATCCCCGTGGTGCAGCTCTATCGCAAGGTCGAGGACGAGCCCTCCGACTGGGTCGGCATCGACGACTATTCCGCCTCGTTCGAAATGGCTTCCCACGCCGTCGCAACCGGCCGACGCAAAGTCGCGATCCTCGGCGGTCCCGACACGTCCAGTGTGTCCGTCAACCGCATGGCGGGATACCGCGACGCCCTCACCAAAGCAGGCCTGCAGGCGATCAACGAACCAGACCTGTGGGGCGAACTCACCCGCGCCTCCGGGGCGCTGCGCGCACGGGCGCTGTTCGCCGAACACCCCGAAACCGATGCGATCGTCTGCGGCAACGACCTGATCGCCCTCGGCGTTCTCGACGTCTGCCGAGAAATCGGCAAGCGCGTGCCCGAGGATGTGGCCTTGACCGGTTTCGACGACATGAGTTTCTCGAGCGCAGGCCCGTTGCAGCTGAGCACCGTGACGGTGCCGCGGGACCTGATGGGGCAACGAGCCGCCCGCATGCTCATCCAACGGATCACCGGCGACGAGAGTCCCCCACGCAACGAACTACTGCCCTACAGCATTCAGGTACGGGAAACGACCGCCCGCCGCGGATAGTTCGCTCAACCGGAGCGTCGTAGCGATCCGGTTGAGCGCTGCGCACCGCCGAATGGGCGAACCGATGCGCAGGCATGGCCGAACGAGGGCGAGGCGTGCTCGATACGTCGTTGGAAGGGCAGCCGTCCCGGTACGGGCCTGGTGGCTGCACCTGCGCACAACCCCCTTTCCTCAGGGACCGGAGAAGATCGCGTGCCTGTGCCGTCCCCACCGGATAGCTGAGGCGACTACCCTTCGTCGATGATCGGTACTCCGAGGAGTGACTCGTGACAGGCGCAATCGGGCAGTCCCTACCGATTGCGGTCGGCCTGCTGCTGGCCGCGATGCCGATGGTGATGCTGTCGGTGCTCCTGGTCACCAAGCGGCCGGTGAGCGTGTCGTACGCCTTCGTCGGTGGCTGGGTTGCGGGCCTGCTCGTCGTGGGCGCCGTGGTGCTCGCGGTGGCGGATGTGATCATGCTGGCCGACGAGCCCACCTGGTGGGCCGGTGCTGTGAAACTCGCGCTCGGGATCGTGCTGGTCCTGATGGCTGTCCGGAAGTGGCGGGCGCGGCCGCAGGCCGGAGAGGAGTCCACCGTGCCAGGGTGGATGGCGGCCGCACAGACCATGACCGCTCGACGGGCTCTGCGTCTGGGGTTTCTGTTTGCGGCGGCGAATCCGAAGAACCTCGCCCTGGTCGCGGCGGGCGCAGCGGTCATCGCGGACGCGACTGCGCGGGTGCTCGAGCAGGTCGTGGCGCTGGTTGTCTTCACGGTCGTGGCGAGCCTGGGCGTGGCCGCCCCGGCCGTGGTTCGGGGCGTGTTCACCGACCGCGCTGATCGCGCGCTCGCCGTGGCCGATGAGTGGATGACCCGGCACCACGCGGCGATCATGGCGGCGGTCCTGCTGATTCTGGGCGTGCTTCTGATCGGCAACGGGATCGCCGGGCTGTAGACGCCTGCCCTGAAGCTCCGTCGTCGGCAGGCTTGTTGCCGCCGGATCGATGCAACGACGTCGGCAATTCTGCACTGCGGTGGTGGTCTCCACGGTGGCGAGTTACGGGTTTGCGCTAGACGGTTTGGATGAGACGCAGGAGCGGAAGTACGCGATCGGTGCGGCGAAGATACCTGGCATAGTCGGGGGCGGTCTGCAGTATCCGCGGCCAGAACGCGGCTGCCTGCTGGGGTGTCAGCTCTTCGGCGCGAACCTGTTTCGTCTCGCCGTCGACCTCGACCTGCGCCTGGGGGTCGGCTTTGAGGTTGAAATACCAGCCCGGATGGGTTGGCAGCCCGCTGTTCGCTGCGACGACTATCAGGTCTGGGCCGTCCGGGAAGTACTGCAGTAGTACCGTGCGCGGCAGGCCGGAGCGTCGCCCACGGGTGGTGAGGATGAGCGCTCGGCGGTGCCACGGACGCACGATCCGGCCCCGGGTCCGTCGGATGAGCCATGCCCCGATCCCGACCGAACGGGTGTCGACGACGTGTTCGATGCGTGTCTCGAGCCGTTCGACGCGCCGGGCAGCACTGTTCGTGTGGTCGTTCGAATCGGAGTTGCGCAGCTCGGTGGCGAGCAGTCGTAAGGCGCTCCGGCGGATCAGGCCGCTGAAGGGACCGACGACGGTCCAATAGCGGCCGAACCGCCGTCTGCTCTCCGCATCGGTCACGGCGACGCGCGTTTCTACTGTGAGAATCGACGACTCGGCGCCGTATGGGGCGACTCTGAGGTTGAGCACGATCTTGGCAAAGCCCGGCTCTTCGAAGGTGGCGAAGCCATCCGGGCTGACGTTCGGACCGGACGAGGCGTCGGCAGCCGCCCACGGGCGACCGATCTGGCCGAGGACCATCTCGAGATTCGGTGCTTCTGCGAGCAGAACCCAGCCATGGTCGGTCATGTCCGTGAGCCGGAAGGTCGGTGCAGCGGCGGCAGCTACTCCCGGGCCGGTCCGGTGCGCGATGAGGCGTTGGGGGAGGGCGCGCAGACCGATGAGCGTCCGGATCAGCGGGGCCTGGAACAGGTCGAGCTGACGCGCGGCGCGGTAGCACGATCGGGGGTGGGCGCGGACGATGTCGGCGTGTGCGATGGAGTAGTCGTAGTGCGGTAGGAACTCATCGATCAGCATCGCTGACGCGGTCGTCGGGGCGGGCGCGGGGTGCGGCCGCGGGGCCGATTGCTCACCGGTCACCACGATGCCTTCGGCATCCCGGGTACCGGCGGCTGCGACGGGGACGTCACTGTGCAGCGGAAGCGGGTGCCGACACCGATCAGCCCATCGATGAGCTTGTTCGCACGTAGCATCCGCGGGGTGTAGGCAGGTTCGTTGCGCTTGTCTATGACGACGTCGAACACTTCCTCAACCGGCCGGTGGATGAGGATCTCCCCGGTGATGGTCGCCATGGTGCTCTCCTGTCGACCTTCTCGGATGCTTGGGAAACTACCTCGAATGATACGGCCGGCAACTCCAGTAGTTCGCAGAAGAACTCAGCGAACTACTGGGGCGCAGCGGTGTGGTCGCGGGTTCATATCCTCCGAATCGGTACTGTTCGCCGGCGAGGCGCAGCTTGCGGTCCTCGACCATCGGAGTCGCACGCCCCGAGGTGGCAGCCGTGACCGGCGCGCCGGCGTGGACGCGGCGACATGCCGGTCCAGCACCCGCACGCACGCCGCGTCCCGCGGTGGATCCACATTAACGGCATACCGACTGTGGATGCGGCTATCGGCCGAGCCGGCAACACCTGCCGACTGATAGCCGGCGACCCACCGCTCGAGTGTGCTCACCGACACGTGCAGCTCCTCGGCTTGGTGGCCATGGCGCCGATCGGAACATTCCGGCGTCGTCGCGACGGGACTACCGGTGTCCTGCACGTATCCGACCTCGACTTCGCCGGTCCGGGCACGATTCCTGTGTTGACCCCGAGGGACATCGAACCGCATCGAACTCGGACCGGTTTCATTCAGCTGCCTGATCGGTCGACGACAAGCGGGCGAGGTGTCGAGTGTCAGTCCAGCATTTCCTTGAGATAGGCGGTGATCATGGCCGTCAGCTGGTCCGCGATGACGTCCGGCTCGATGGGCGGCTGATCGAGCACGTAGCCGACCGCGACGTTCTCGACGGTGCGGACGAGCATCCACGCGATGGCCTCGGGATGCTCGATCGGGCGCCGGCCGGGATTGAAGCGCAGCCACATGGCCAGCAGCGCGTCGATGCGGTGTTCGAACGCGACCAGCCGGCTGTCCGGCGTGCGGGGGAGTTGCTCGATGAGCACGCGCAGCAGGCGGGGGTTCTCGCCGAGTGCCTCGAGCAGCACCCGCATGTTGGTTCGCACCGATTCGGTCCAGGTGGGGGCGTCGAGCGCACCGGTGAACACGTGCGAAATGCGAGCTTGCACCTCCTCGGTCCAGCGGTCGACGACTTCGGTCACGATGGCGTCCTTGCCGGGGAAGTACTGGTACAGCGATCCGGGGCTGATGCCCGCCGCGGCGGCGATCCGATTGGTGGAGGCGCCCTCGTATCCGTCGGCGAGCAGGACCTCCCGGCCGGCGGCGACGATGCGTTCGACCATCTCCTGCGAGCGGCGCTGCTGCGGTACGCGGCGCATCCGGCCCTGCTCCGCCGGTCTCACCGGCACCGTCCGGATGCGAATTGAACGCGAGTAATTGCTCGTGTAAGCATCGGCCCATGGTGGCACAGGAGATTCGACAGGACGCGCAGGCGGTGCGTTACCCGCACCGATACGTCGGCATCCGACCCAGAAACGAGCGCATCGGGCGGCCCCTGCGTGCCTACGCGCGGATCGGTGCCGTCGACGAGGAACTGCTCGACCGGATCGGCCGCCGGATGGTCGCCCGCGACGAGGTGGGCGCGGACCTGGTGCGCGCGATGCGCCGCCCCCGGACGGACGCCGAGCGGGTGACCATGGCGCAGTTCCATCGGGCGCTCGAGCACGGCCTCGACGCGGTGCCGGACGCGCCGGACGCACTGCGACGGTTCTTCGCCGTGGTCGATCACGTCCCCGAATGGGTGGACTTCGACCTGGTGGAGAAGGGTGCCCGGGCCTTCCGCCGGATGGGCCGCAGCCGCATCGACGTGCTGCTCCAGCTGTCGCTCATCGGCGGTTACCGGTTCGGTGGGCCGCCGGATCTGCTGGTCGAGACCGGGGGCCTGACCGGTTCGACCGCGATGCGACGCCTCGGCGAAACCCAGAAGTGGGGTACGGCGGTCGGCGAGCCCGGTGGGATGCGCCGGGACGGTGAGGGATTCAAGCTCACCGTGCACGTGCGCGCCATGCACGCGCTGATCAACCACCAGTTCGAGACCAACGGTCGATGGGACATCGAACGCTGGGGGCTGCCGATCAACCAGACCGACCAGGCGGCAACCCTGGGGCTGTTCAACGGCACGCTGCTGCTCGGCATGCGGGCGCTCGGCTACTTCGTCACCCGTGAGGAGTCCCGGGCGGTGATGCACCTGTGGAAATACGTCGGATGGCTCATGGGCATCGACGAGGACTGGCTGTTCGACACCGAACGCGAGCAGCACGTGTTCAACTACCACGTGCTGTTGGTGCAGGACGACGTCACGCCCGCGGGGGCCGCGCTGTCCGGGGCCCTCGTGGAGGGCCAGCGCACCCTCGACTACGGCCGGTTCGGCGACGTGCGCGGCCGGTACGAGCGGCAGCGCCTGCTGAGCATGCTCCGGTACTTCCTCGGCACGCAGAGCCTGCGGGAGCTGGGTCTGCCCGTCACCCCGGCATGGGCGGTTCCGCCGGTGGTGGTCAAGAACGTCGTCTTCTCCACAGTGGTCGCACGCACGCGCACCGGGAGGCGGTTCCTCGAGCGGCTCGGCGACCGGGCCGCACGGCGCGAACTCGCCTCGAAGTTCGGGGCGTCGAGGCCCGCCGTCGGCGCGCTGCCCGGCTGAGCTTTTCCCGGCCGCCCACCGGGGGCCGGATCGGTCGCGTCGTCCCGGTCGCTAGGCTTGTCCCGGCAAGCCGGACCGCCGGTCTCCAGCAGCTGCGGGCGGCGGTCGTCGAGTGGAGCGGGTGAAAGACGTTGACGGACTCCGGAGAGCTGAGCATCGGGCCCCTTGTGCGCCCGTCCGACGGCAGTGACGACACGGCGAAGGTGGTCGCCGACCTCGTCAATGCTGTCTATGCGGTCGCTGAGGAAGGCATGTGGCCGGAGGGAGCCACCCGGACCTCGGCGAGCGAGATCGCCGAATTGGCCGGTGCCGGCCGGCTCTTCGTCGCCTCGCTCGGCGACCGGATCGTGGGCTGCGTGAAGGTGGTGCAGCTCGACGCCCGCGTCGCCGAGTTCGGGATGCTCGCTGCCGATCCGGAGGTGCGGGGCGCCGGCATCGGCCGTGCCCTCGTGCGGTTCGCCGAGGCCCACGCGGCACGGCTCGGGAGCGAGATCATGCAGCTCGAGGTCATCCAGCCGAGAGACTTCGAGCACCCGTCGAAGGTGTTCCTGTCGCAGTGGTATCCGCGAATGGGGTACGTGCCGGTGCGGACGGACGGGCCCGAGGTCATGTACCCCGAACTGGTCCCGCTGCTCGCGGTCCCGTGCGACGTCGTCGTCTACCACAAGCGACTCGGCTGACCGGTCCGTCTCCGCGTGGCGCCCGGCGCGGGCGGCGGCGACGTGCTTCCATGGTCGGACGAGTTCCGCGAGGAGGCGAGATGACGAGCAACCGTATCGGCCGCCATGCCCGGCGCGCGGGAGCCACGCTGCTGCTGACGGCCGCGGCCGTCCTCGGTGCGTCCGGTCCGGCAGCGGCCCAGGACGAGTGGCCCGAGATTCCGTCCTATCCGACACCGATGGTGCCGTTCGAGACCAAGGACTTCCTCACCCCGGCGGACCTCGACTACTGGAATCCGCTGGTGAACCGGAATCGGCTCACGTCACCGTTCGGCACCGGCACCCGGATCGTCTGCGTCGGATTCCACGGCGTGACCACCGACTGCTGGCAGGCCGATCAGAACGGACAGCCGCACAAGCTGATCCGGCTGCCGGCCAATCTGCCGAACGTCACGGGTTCGAGTCTGCCGGGCGGTGGGCCGGGACACTTCGTCTACCCGATCCTCTGAATCCGCACCGCGGACATATCAGCCGGTGAACAACACCGCTGCCTGAGCCGGCAACCGCGCGCCGTCCTTGCGGCGGAACAGTTCCGCCGGCCGGCCGGCGCCCGGACTCGACATGCGCCCGGTGCTGACGAGAGCGTCGACCACGTGGCGGCGGAACGAATCCTTCTGCAGCGGAACGCCGAATATCACCTCGTACAACCGCCGCAGCTCGAGGACGGTGAACTCGTCGCCGAGCAGTCCGTCGGGATCCACGCGCTGCGCGTAGCGGGTTCGCAGATCCGCGACGGCCGCCGCCACCATCTCGGCATGGTCGAAGGCCAACGGCTGCTCGGCCTTTCCGTCGCGCACGCACACGAGGTGGGCGTCGCCCGGAAGGTCCTTGCGAGGCAACGCCGCGGCGTGGGCGATCGAGATCACCCATCCGCGCGGGTCCCGGTCGGGAGCGTCGAACACGCCGATCTGATGGAACCGGATGCCGGTGAGGCTCGTCTTGTCACGCAGTGCACGTCGGGCGGCGTCGGCGGCGCGTTCGCGTTCGTGGAGGAAGGTGCCGGGCAGGGCCAGGTCTCCGAGACTGTGCTCGACCACCAGCACTCGCAGTTCGCCGTCGGAGTAGGTCAACACGGCGATGTCCACCGCGGTCGAGGGGTGCGGGTACTCGGCCAGCTTCCGGCCCGCCCCGTCCGTCCAGTCGCTCACGGTTGCACTTTAGCGTGATTTTGATCTAAATTGATAGCGCAGATTTGATCGAAATGGTCGGCGGAGGGAGCGGGAAATGGCGTTGACGGCGCAGCAGTGTGACCGGGCGGTGGGGGTGCTTCTCGCGACGGCGGCAGGGGACGCCCTCGGTGCCGGCTACGAGTTCACTCATCCCACCGCCGACGCGGTGATCGACATGATCGGCGGGGGCGTGTTCGGCTGGGAACCGGGGGAGTGGACCGACGACACCGCGATGGCCGTCGCCGTCGCCGAGGTCGCGGCCACCGGCGTCGACCTCGGCGGCGCAGCAGGTCTCGACGCGGTGGCCGCGCAGTTCGTGCGGTGGTTCGACTCCGGCCCGAAGGACATCGGCAACCAGACCCGCGCCGTGCTCTCGCATCGCCCCGCCGGCGCCGCGGCGATGCAGGCCCGCGCCCGCGCGCTGACCGGTCGCAAGGGCGGCAACGGCGCCCTGATGCGGACCGCCCCGGTCGCCCTGTCCTATCTCGGCTCGGGCGACGCGGACGCTGCCGTCGCCGCCGCCGGGGAGGTGGCGCTGCTGACCCACGACGACCCGCAGGCGGTTCAGGCCTGCCGGCTGTGGACGTATGCGATCCGCCACGCCGTCCTGCACGGCACCTTCGACGGTGTCCGCGGCTACCTGCAGGTCTGTCCCGCCGACGTCGCCGGTTACTGGGCTCCGCTGCTCGACCGGGCCGAGCACGGCACGCCCGGCGACTTCGCGAACAACGGATGGACCGTCCACGCCCTGCAGACCGCGTGGTGGGCGATCAGCACCACCGACGATTCCGACGCCGGGCACCTGCAGCGTGCCCTCGAGGCCGCGGTCCGCGCCGGCGGTGACACCGACACCACCGCCGCCATCGCGGGCGGACTGCTCGGCGCCCGCTGGGGAGCCTCGGCGGTCCCCGATCGGTGGCGGCGCATCCTGCACGGCTGGCCCGGGCACACCGCGCACGACCTGAACCACCTGGCCACGGACGCCGCGCGGAAGGGATACGACCGCCGCGCCGCCGTCTCCGCTCACCCCACCGAACTCCAGGAGCAATCGTGACCCTGATCGACGTCGTCCACGGCGACATCACCACCCAGCGCGTCGACGCGATCGTCAACGCCGCCAAGTCCTCCCTCCTCGGCGGCGGCGGCGTCGACGGCGCCATCCATCACGCCGGCGGTCCGGAGATCCTCGCCGCCTGCAAGGCCCTGCGCGCGACGACGCTGCCCAACGGTCTGGACGTGGGCGCGGCGGTGGCCACCACCGCAGGAAAGCTCCCGGCGCGCTGGGTGATCCACACCGTCGGGCCGGTCTACTCGCCTCACGAGGACCGCTCGCACCTGCTGCGGTCGGCGTACACCCGCAGCCTTGCCGTCGCCGACACCCTCGGTGCCCGGACCGTCGCGTTCCCGTTGATCTCCGCCGGTGCCTACGGCTGGCCGAAGGAAGACGCGATCCGGCAGGCGGTCACCGCCCTCACCGCCGCCCGGACCGCGGTCGAGATCGTCACGCTCGTCGCGTACGACCGGAGCGTCGCCGAACTGATGCGCCGCACCCTGGCGTAAGGCGCTGGAGCCGGCGGCCGAATGTCACACGCGTTCAATTGGGGCTGACTCAGGTGGTCCATGCGACACGCTCCCTGACCAGGGGAGATGTCAGTGGGTCGAGCAGCACGAGAGGCGAAGAAGGCTAGGTTCTTCGCCATGCGCATGACGAAGGTGTCGATCGCCAA
>NZ_JAALEG010000077.1 GCF_011058165.1 Rhodococcus aetherivorans | reverse complement strand
ATGCCCGCGTTCCTTGCTGGTCTGGTTGCCTGAAGAACACCCAGCTCACAAGGGCGCGGGCCCTTTTTCAATCACCGACACGGCACGGGGTCGGACAACATCACGCCCCTACCAACTGCGAAGAGCCGGGTACGGGTGGTCATGTCGAGGACGACCGTGCCGTAGACGTGGCCCCGGCGGAGCGCGAAGTCGTCGATGCCCAGGACGGGGGACCTTCTCGACCGACCGGTCGGGAATCGCCCGCACGGCTCGCAACACGGTGTCGCGGCCGACGGCGACGCCGAGCCGGTCCGCGAGTCGGGCACCGGCACGCCCGGCCACCGCCAGGCCGATTGCCGCGATCATGGCAGCCGCTGCGGGAGTACGTCGGCTCCACGGCAGGGTCAATCCCGAAAGCTGCTCGGCGAAGGTCTTTGTGGCGCAGTCGATGGTGTCGCAGAAGAAGCGGCGGACCCGGATGTCTGCACGCAGCTAAGAGAGCAATCGTGACCGCGTTTATAAACAGGTAACCCATCCAGCGCTTCATCGCCGACCACTTCCTCGTTCCGGAACGATCCGCACGAGCTAATACGTATTTGCCCTTTGCCATAGTGGGGTTGACCCTCACTGCCTGTGTAGCTGGCACCGGTGTTCTCCGGCGGGGTATTGCAGTTTCAAGTCCTGATCGTGGAAGTTGCGGACTTCTCCCTGTGGCTCTTTATGATCACGCTCCTGCAGCCGCGGCTCCCTGAGAAATCGATCGTGTCGGGGATCGGATCAGCGGTGACGTCGGGGCGCATCGTCAGCGTTCGCGGCCTGTATCTCCCCTCCTCGTCTGCCCGCTGTCGCGAGAGAGCCCTACCCGGTTTGGGATGGCTCCTCGATCAGTTCTTCGGGTGCGAACTGGCTGGAGTCCTCCTCGGCGTGGCCTTCGTCGATGTCGCGCTGGATCGGCTTGCCGATCGCGTCCTCGACGAGTTGGCACAGCCATTCCCGACGCTGCTGGAAGAAGCCGTCGAAGTCATCGGCGCGCAGCAGGTGCGCCGGGATCAGATGGGTGCTGAGCAATTGATTCAGGCGGTCGGAGCCGATCTGGGCGTGCTTCTCGATCACGCCCAGATACGCCGAGGGAGCGGCCCCGCCGATGGTCCTGTTGGTACGGGCACTGATCGTCGTCTTGTTGACGATGCTTTCGCGTCGTTCGTCGTCGACACCCTGGTCGTTGCACCACTTCTGCGGGAAGACGTGATGGATGTCCACGGCGAGATTGACATACTGCACCTTGTCCAGCGCCTTGTCCTCCATCCAGTCCCGGGCACCGTGCGCCAGGATCAACGCGGCGATCCCCTTGTAGGCCGCGGCGTTGCGGGTCCGCAGCGAGTGCAGCCGTGATTCGGTGAACGAGGCATCCTGGATCGTGCGCGGAATCGCCGAGGTCGTGCCGACGGCCCATCCCGGTGTGGATTCGATGTCCCGGGCGAACCGGGTCTCGATCGCCGAGCCGTAGAGTTCGCCGAGTACACCGCACCAGTACCACCGTGCCAACCTCTCGCTGACGGCGATCAGGTCGGCATCCGAGCCGAGCAGGACCCTGATGGCAGCCAACGGCACCAGTTGTTTCGGGTAGGGGACGTCGCGTGGGGCGAAGATGTGGCGGTCGGCGAGGAAGGTGGCCGTCCAGATGAACGCTTCGCGTAGCGGATCGCGCCACTCCAGGTAGTCGTCCAACGTCAGCTTCAGGACATCCTCACGCTTGGCGGACACTGCCGGAGGCCGGTCGGAGGTGTCGGCCTGGTTGCGTTTGAGGGTGGTCAGCATGGTGACTGCTTGGAGGAAATCGGTGTTCTCCACTGCGGCGAGGGTGGGATGAGCGGCCCATTTGAGCTGCGTTTCTTTCCAGTCGTCGTTGAGGCGGAAGTCCTCTCCCGTGCGGTGGTAGTAGTCGGCGTCGCCGGCGAACATCGCAGTGAGCAGCTCGAACACATTGAGTGGGAGTCCGCCGATGTTCACCTTCTCGAACACCGTCGCCACGGCGGCTTTGTCGGTGTCCTCGTCGAGGACTATGGCGGGAATGTCGTAGGTGGCAGCCGGCTTGATGAACTGTTCGTGGAATCGTTTACCGAGGCTGGCGTCGGACAGACCGAAAATCCAGGTCACGTAGTCGCCGTATAGCAGGCGCAGCGGGAAGTAACCGTGTTCGCGTTCCTTGTCCTCGTCGGACAGGTCGAGCAGGATGTCCTTGCCGAAGTTCGTGCGAACAACCCCGTCGCCGGGGATCGAGATCACGGCCTCGTCCACCCGGTTCGGATCGCTCAGGGCGGTCTCCATGTGGACCAGGTACCGCCGAACCAGCAACTTGCCGCGGCTGTCCTTCGTGGTGACGATGCCGTTCCCGCTCAACGCCTGGGTCAGCGACGTGAGGCGCTGCTGACCGTCCAGCAAAAGGAATTTCGCTGCAGTGCCGGGCGCGAAGTGTGTTCCTTCGATCGGGCGCGGCTTGAAGCGGACCTGGGTGTTTCCGGTCTTGAGCAGCATCACCACCCCGAGGGGATGACGTCGCAGCACGGTCACCAGCAGTTGGCGGATACGCTCGTCCTCCCATTTGTAGCCGCGCTGGAAATCGGGAAGCTGGACCTCACCCGACCTGGTCCATTCCAGGTACTTGCTCAGCTCGTACATCGGGGTCAGGAAGCCCATCCGTTATCCCTTCGTTCGGGTTCCGTCGCCGGGGTCGTATCGACACCACGTCATATGTAAGGCGGGTGTGCCGTGCCCGGCCACGGTTGCTCGGAGTGCGTTAGGGCAAATCCTGCGCCTGGGCAGGTCCGGTGCGTCGAGCGTCGGGGCGTTCGACACCGGGTCGATGGAGGTACCTAGCGCTGGTTGATCCAGCCGATCCGATCGGAGGAGAAATCGAAGGACGGGTCGTAGAGAACGACGTACTGCCCGGGGGGCGAACCGGCACGATTGTCGAAACAGACCTCACCGGTGGCAGTCCCACCCGGCGCGACATCGCCGTAACCGAGGAGATTCGGTCGCCCCGTGATCCAGGTGTCGCGAATGGCTCCGGCCGGATCCTGCAACTTCCAGTCGAAATCGGCGAAGTCGGCGGGATCGTCACCACCATTGTTGATGGTGACCGTCGTACACAGCACCGCGTTGAAGGGTTCGTTCACCTCGAACAGCGGTGTGGTGGTGATGGTGACCTCGTCGAGGGTGACGGCATCGCCGGCATTGGCGGCCGTGTCCCCGTCCTGCCTGCCTTGAAAGGTGAGCCCACTCTCGTCTGCCTGAGCGCTGTTGCCGTTTCCCGGCGTGACGGTAACCTCGTCATCCCCGGTGCTGCCAGCGATGAGTGCGACACACCCGCCGAAGAAGAGGACGACGATACCGAGCAGTATCCAGGGCCATAGTTTGCGCTTCTTCGGCGGAGGCTGTTGGTAGTAGCCCGGCGGATACGATCCGGGCGGGTAGCCCCCTCCGGGCGGGTAGCTGCCACCCGGTGGCCCGTATTCCGGATTTCCGCGACGTTCGGGGTCTGGAGAAGACGGCTTATCCGACATGGGGATCCCTCGGTAAGGGACGCTTGCCGCCACTGAGTGACTCAGCTCACATATCGAACGGCGGGGTGCCGTTGTTACCGGTCTCAACTGAGCAGATTCACTAACTCCGGTGATGCGTCATATCCGTAATTGTCGGTGCCGAGATTTCGGTTGTGCAGCAGTTCGAGGGCCGAAGGCAACAAGTCTCGGGAATGCATTGACCACGATTCCTTCCGGGGTGCGAAAATTGGAAGATCGTCGCATCGTCAGCGGGAGGCCGAGATGCGCTCGACGGCTTACGGCACTACATCGCTTGCTCGGCACACGACCGTCGCGGCGGGTGTGCTGATCCTGACGCTGTGTACCGTCCTTATGTCAGGGTGCGACCGAACGTCACCAAGCACCCCACCTGCTTCACCACCGCGGACAGGGTCCACACCGGCTACATCAGTCGGGTCTGGGTCCGCGACGATCGAGCCGACGGCGTGGTCGCCGCCGCCCTACGTGGTACCCACGCCGAGTATCGGCCCTCAGCCGACGAAGGTCACCACTACGCCAGCTCCCACCACAACCGAAGCACCCCCCTCGACCACGACAACCAGACCATCCGTGCCGACGTTGCTTCCCCCGACATCGCTGCCGGGAGGCGGCTTCCCATCGGGGCACGTGACGACCGGGGAACTCCCGGCGGAGAATGCGCCGGCGCCCTATGAATAGGGAGCCGGAGACGTCTGCGGCGGTGTTCACGGTAGACAAGTGGATCGGGGTGATCGCCGGGGTGGTGGCGCCCACCACCGTGCTGACCGGGCTGTGCTACTACTTCGGCTACGTCTCCGCCCGCGCCTACTTTGCCCATTTCGGGATCGATACCGACGCGTTCGGGTTCTCCACGGCCGACTATGTGCTGCGCAGCGTCAGTGTGCTGTATCCCGCCCTGGTGATGCTGCTCGCGGCGGGCTGTGTGGTGTTCTGGACCCGGGCGTACGGGCTGCGGGTCCTTCGGCGCGGCCGACGCTCCGGTCTTGCGCGCCGCACCGGGTGGGTGACGAGTGCGGTGGGAGCACTGCTGACCACGCTGGCGGTGCTCGCGGTGGTCGTGCCACGGTTCTCGGTGCTCCGTAACCCGGCGCTGGTTCCGGTGTTCCTAGGCCTCGGCGCGGTGCTGATCGTGGCCGGCACCGGGATCCTGGCGGCGCTGCGGCAGGTCACGACCCCGCAGTCGGCGTCCTCGGCCGAGCGAGCCACCTGGCTGTTTGCGGGGGCGGCGGTCGTGTTGGCGCTGTTCTGGCTGACGAACATCTTCGCCACCGAGTACGGGCGAGCCCAGGCGCAGAACACCGCAGCCGACCTGTGGGACAAGGAGACCGTGGTGGTGCTCGACACCGCCGACCGCCTGTTCGCCCCCGTGAACTTGGTGCGCGAGAGCGGGCTCGGTGCCGCACCCGGACAACGCTTCGCCTATCGCTACGAGTGCCTCCGGGCTCTGTTCGCCCGCCCGGAGTATTGGGTGTTGGTCCCGGCCCGGTGGACGGCCCAGTACGGGTACGTGTTGATCGTCGCCGTGGACGAGTCTTCACGGATCAGCGTGACCAGGCGGGAGGGACTGGCCGATACTCCTGCCGCGAACTGGGACGCGCAGTGGCCCTGTCCCGAGGTCGCCCCGTCCTGACGGCAGGACACCGCCGAGACCGACACGCCGATCGGCCGCCCGAACCACCGGGACGACACCGAGGTGGGCCGCGACGTGATCTACCGGGCCGCGTTCTTCGTGTCCGCTCGTGCTGCCGGGGGAGACGAGATTTCAGTGGGCGGTCGTGTACTGCTCAACGAGTGACTGGGGCAGGCGCCCGCGGGCAGGCACCTCGTAACCGGCCGTAATGGCCCATTCCCGGATCTCTTTGGAGCTCGGTGAACCCGAGGCTTGTCGGACCGCGCCTCGTCGTTTGCGCCCTCCGACGCGAGTGGCATGTTCAACGTAGTAGTTGATCTTCTTACGGAAATCTCTGGCGTTCTTCTTACTCAGATCGATCGTGTATTCGACTCCGTCAAGAGCGAAACTGATCGTCTCGCCGTCGACCTCGAGAGCAGTTCCATCGATGTCGTCGAACGTCTCGACGATTGTTTTGCGTGCCATGTGCGACCTCGACTTCGGCGACATAAAACGGACTGGAAGTAGTGTATCGAACCCCAGGGGATACATACCGTCTGTATCACCAAGAGATTTGCGCTCACGAACCGGCGCAGATCTTGACCACGCTCGAGTGGCAGTTCAAGAGATCAGGCACCACTGCACTCATCCGACCCGTGTGGTCCCTTGTCGAGAGGGTCGTGTTCGACGTCGACCGCCCCGAACGGGACATGAAGATCGCCACCCGGGCGGTTCGGCTAACCTGTTACAGGGGGGCGGGAAGCGGTCGGAACACGACTGGCGTGACACCGGCGCGGTGACCGAAGGACATGTCGTCGGTGGTCGGCATTTCCAGCAATGGAGCGCGTAGGCTCCTGAACAATCACGAAACCCGCCGCTCCGGCGCGATCTGGCGTGAAATATGCAGGAGCACTGCAGTATCGGCACGAAGTTGACATAAGATCGGTTATCGGCGTTTTAAGTAGGACCAGTTCAAACAGATGCAAGTACTCGTCACACCGTGCCACGACGTTCGTTCAGGCAGGTGAAGGCTGGTTCCGGGTGGGACGTTCTCGTCGTTCCAGGACCGCGGCCGGAGCGGGGGGTGCAGGTCCGTCGCCGTTTCTCTCATTTGACGAGAGATTCTCGCGTAGAGTCCCGGTGCGTGGACGTGGTCCCGGGGAGAATTCCCGCCTTCTTGAGCGATCAGGGCGTCGGTTTGCTGCGCGCCGAGGATCGTGTCTTCGAGGCGATGCTGGGCGGGTGGCGAGCGCAGCAGCTGGCCCGTGGGTTGACGGTGGCGCACATCGAGGCGTCGTGCCGGTTGGTAGGACGTTTCCAGCAGCATGCGAACGAATATCCCTGGACGTGGTCCCCGCACCATTTCGACGAGTTCATGGCCGACCGGCGCAGTGGCCACCGGAGGCTGGCGTTGTCGACGTTGCGGTCGAACGCCGGGGCGATCCGGGCGTTCTGTTGCTATGTGACCGAGCCTCGCTACGGCTGGATCCCGTTCTGTGAGGTGACATTCGGGCAGGTCCCGGCGCAGGTGGTGTTCGAGTGGAATGCACCCCGGCACGCGACCGACGATGCGATCACCCCCGGCCGCCGCAGCCTCACCCGAACGGAGCTGCAGCGGTTGTTCGATGTGGTGGACGACTTCGTCGATGCGGAGTTCGCCAAGAGATCGAAACGGTGGTTGCCGGCACTGCGGGACTCGATCGCGTTCAAGGTGGCCTACGCCTACGGGCTCCGCCGTCGCGAGTTGGCGATGCTCGAGTACGTCGATTTCGGACCCAACCCGCACGTGGCGCACTACCGCCGGTTCGGTGCCGTGCAGGTGCGGTGGGCCAAGGGCACCGGTGGCTCCGGTCCACGCCGGCGCACCGTGTTGACGGTGCCCGAGTTCGAGTGGGTGGTGCCGTTGCTCGAATTCTGGCTCTCGCCCGAGGGTCGGGAGCGGTTTCCCACCGCGGATCGCTCGCAGCTGCTGTGGCCGTCCGAACGCGCCGACGGGTCGGGGGTGCGCAACTTCGATCGGGCGTTCTCCCGCGCCCGCGAGCGTGCCGGCCTGCCCGGCGAGCTCACCTTGCACGCGTTGCGTCATTCCTACGTCACGCACCTGATCGAGGCCGGCTACGACCCGTTGTTCGTGCAGCAGCAGGTCGGCCACGGGTACTCGTCGACCACCGCCCTGTACACCTCGGTCTCGACCGACTTCAAACACAAGACGGTGCAGAGGATCATCGCCGCCCGACTGCGGGGCGCCGAGGCGCACGAGAGGAGCGCAGATCGTGAGTGAGCAGCGCCGTATCGGCTACAAGTGGAATCTGCGTCAGCTCATGGCCCAACGCAATCTGTGGAAGACCACCGAGCTGATTCCGCTGCTCAAATCACGGGGCATCAACCTGTCCAACGCGCAGGTGCATCGGTTGGTGACCTCGACCCCGGAACGGATCCCGGCCCGCACCTTCGCCGCCTTGTGCGACATTCTCGACTGCACACCGAACGATCTGTTCGAACCGTTCGTCGAGATGCGGGCCGCGAAGACCGCCGACGCCCCCCGGCGACCCGAAAGCCTCGGTGTCACACCGGAGTCGAGGATCGCCCGGCGCATCCGCGTGATCGCCCCGGACGGCGATGGTTAGACCACGCAAACCCAGCGATCCCGACGTGTGGCCGATCCCGTGCACCCGGTGCGGCGGGCATTACCCGATCGCCGCGAAATGGCCCGACGGCCCGGTCTGCACCTACTGCTATCAGCAGGCCAAACGCACCCGCGGCACCTGCGGATGCGGCCACACCGGGGTGCTTCCGGGTGTTCTCGACGGCCGCCCGGCGTGTCGCCGGTGCTCCGGGATCGCCCTCAACCTCGACTGCCGGATCTGTGGCGCCGAGGACGAGCTCTACCGCGGCGGCCGCTGTCAACGATGTGAGCTCGCCGTCCTGGTCGACCACCTGCTCACCGACCCACAATCCGGAACGATCGCCGCGGAGCTGGTGCCGGTCGCAGCGGCGTTGAAGGTCATGGCTCGACCCAACAGCGGGATCACCTGGATCCGGCAACGCCACGTCACCGCCTTCCTCGCGGATCTGTCGAGCGCGCCGACGATCACCCACGACAGCCTCGATGCGCTCCCCGCCTCACGCACACGCGACTACGTGCGGGCACTGCTCGTCGAGCACGGCGTCCTTCTCCAGCGGGACGAGACCCGGCTCCGCTACCGACAGTGGGCGACCGAAGCCCTCGACCGCGTCCACCACCCGGCCATGCGCGAGATCATCGACCGCTACGTCCGCTGGCACCTGCTGCGCCGCATGAACCAGAGCGAGACGGTCTCACACGGGACCTTCCTGCGCAGCAAGCAGACCGTGAGCGTCGCGATCGACTTCGTCAACTGGCTCGGTACCGAAGGCCTCGAACTCGGCGACCTGCGGCAAGGCCATCTCGACCACTGGATCGCCACCGGCCCCACCACCCGGCTGATCGTCGACCGATTCCTCGGCTGGGCCACCGCGAGCCGACTCGTCGCACCCGAGTTGACCGTGCCCAAGCACCGCCGCGGCACCAGTCGACGTCTCAGCGCCGCCGAACAGGATCATGCACTACAGATCGCGGTCCACACCGACGTACTGTCCTCTCGCGATCGTGCTCTGGCCATCCTGGTCCTCGTCTTCGCTCAACAGATCGAGAACATCGTCCGGCTCCGCTGGGACGATGTCACCATCACCGACGATCAGGTCACCATTCGACTCGCCGACCTCGAGATCGCGTTACCCGAACCACTCGACCAACCGTGGCGTGACCTCGCCGTCAATCCCGGTCATGACCAGACAGCCGCACATCCCCGCAGCAACTGGGTATTTCGTGGTTACACCCCCGGCCGGCACCTCGATCCCGCAGCGGCGCGAGACCGACTCGGAAGAACCTTCAGTGCACGTGCTGCCAGGCTCGGTACCCTCGAACACCTCAGCAAGCTCGCGCCCGTGGCGATCATCGCCGAGACCCTGGGCTATCACCCGGCCACAATCGAACGGCACGCTGCCGCCTCGTCGGCCGGCTACGCCGAATACATCGCAGCCATCAACGATGCTCAAACCGACCTGGCCATCGATTCGCCCTAGCGCCCCTTCGAGCCACCCGGACCACGGGCTCGATCCCCAACGGCAACTCGTCCCGTTGCAACACGTCCCGCTACCAGTTGTGACCGATTGCGCCACAGTGGTTTTCGTGTGGAATCAGCCCGGATTCCCATGGGAACGAGATGCAGGGCGAGCGCACATGCACGGACTAGTCGGCGGTGTCGGGGCGCGGTGGCGTTGTCGGTGAGCTGCGAAAGCGTGACTATTGCGCCTGCCGTACGCACCCGAAGGAGATCGTCCGTGGCCGACAGTACCGACCTACCGGAGATCACCACGTGGGACGGGATGATCGACTGGCTCGTCGAGTCGTTCACCGGCCAACCGGCGGGGCTGATCATCGACCTGGGACCGAGTGACTACGCGTACTTCGACGGCGACCACGGCAGTGTGGACGAGCCGGTGGTGTGCGCGCAGCTGCACGTGCTCGCCGACGGGGTTTTGATGGTGCGTCGCTCCCGGGCGGTGCTCGACCGGCTACGGCTGGACACCCATGCGGTCGACGCCCTGGAACGTGACCGGTGGTTTTTCGACGACCCTTTCGACGACTGCACCGACGGGTACCTGTTCACCCGCGACATCGCACTCGCAGCGGATACGTGCGTGTCGTGGTTCCGGGACGTTCCCGGCGGACCGTCGCTCGAGGAGATCGGCTGCTCCTACGAGTTCCCCGACACCCTTCCGCCACGGCGCCAACCCACCATCTGAGCGGCGACGATCTGCCTCAACCGGTCGACCCGGTCCGCGCACCACGCCGGTCGGTACGGTGAACCGAACGTGCCGGAGTGCGACGACCCGAACCGGTGACCCGAAAGGATGGACCCGTGCCGTTGCTCATGGTCGATCGCGACCACCGCCTCATCCCGCTGCGCAGCTTCGACTAAACCAATCCCACCTCGTTGCTGGCGGGAACGTAGATCGTGTACCCGACAGTGCGCGACGCGGCGCAGAAATATCCATCCTGGTCGCCCGGGGTCCCAGCGATACCGGTGCTCCCCGGCTCGATGCTGCGTCCACAGAGGAATCCTAGTCCTGGCCGTCCAGTGACCCGAAACGAACGTCCTGTCAGAATTCGCCCAGCAGAGCCGACGAGTCCTCCGCAATCGTCGGCAGTCGAGACAACCCGAAGAGGGCCGGGGCGAATCGCCCCCATGCACGTTGCAGCACATCGTCGATCAGTCGCGGAAGCGGGTGTCTTTGCTCAGGTCAGCGGCGGTCGAGTTCGTGCTGTAGCGCAGTTGGATCGCCGGGGTGATTCACTGTACTCATGACATTCGACGCACTTGCTGCGATTGTAATGATTTCGGGCCCGGGGGACACCACCGAAGAGGTCCGCGCGGTCGAAGAGACCATCAACAAGTGGAACCGCGACCACGCCGAGGGCGAGCGTGTGGTGTTCATCCCGCAGCACTATCTGACCGACACTGTTCCCGTCTTGAGCAAAGGCGTCGATGGCCAGACGATCATCAACGAACAAATCACGGACAAGGCGGATGTCGTGATCGCGCTGTTTAAGTACCGCCTCGGCACTCCTACACCCCGGAATGACTATTCGGGCACGGTGGAGGAGGCCGAAGCTCGAAGTGACACGGGAAATGTCCATGTCTACTTCTGGGACGGCGAGTCTGTCCCGACGGGAATTCTCAGAGACAGCAGGAAATTGAAGGATTGGACGGAACTCGGTGAATACCGAGCGACCTTCCACGCTAACGAGAGCGGATTGTACAGCTCGTATAGCTCGGTAGAGTCCTTGAGCCAGTCGGTTGAGCGCGCTCTATGGCTGGACGCCCGCAAGCTGAAGGGCAGTCGCGGTGCTTCCTCGCCTGCGTCGGCTCAGTCTGCACCTGCCTTCGACCTAGAAGTTTCACTTGAGGGAGAGTTAGTGTGGCGCGCCCCGGAGGTACCTGAGCTTATCGAGACTCTCATCAAGAAGGACATCGACAAGGAGCGGGAATGGGCTCAGAATAGGAATTCTGCTGAAGAAGCAATTGCGCGTGCGATGGGCCGTCGTCCACGCAGCCCCAAGCAGAACTCCGAAATTGAGCTCTGGACCGCTGAAACTCGCGCAAAGATGGGTTCTCTTGATGAGAAGATTGCCGCCGCCGCAGGGGTACCTATCGCCGTCTCGCTCGCTACCAGCAGGATCCTTAAGGATCTTGAAGTCGAGTTCGTATTTTATGGCGTCCGTGGCCTTGATCCGACAGAAGAGAAATTGTCTGATATTTGGGAACCCCTGCATGTACCTGAGTCCCCAGACATTCTTTTTCCATTCGGCAGTTCGTTCCACAATCCTCCTTATAACCCGTTAGATTCATGGTGGGAAGCCGACGAAGACGACGTGATTCTTACCGTTCGTGTGGACGAGTTGCGTAAACAGCGAAAGTACTACGAGTCGGATCCGGTGGTCGTTCTGATGCTTCCTTTCACTGAGACCGGGGTAAATCAAATCCGATATACCTGGCGCGCATCAGCTACCAATGTGGATGGGGAGTTGACCGCCGAGGGATACATCCCCGTCATGAAGTCTGCAATCGAGTCCCTGCGAGAGTGGTACTCCCAGACAGATTAAAACCAGCTTCTTGTTGGGGCGTGTCGCAGTATGGCATACATCGAGGAGCGAGAGAATAGGTTGTGGACAGTTGACGAGAGGACCATTCAGTGCAGTGGGGTGCAGATCAGCCATATGTCGCCGACCTGCTCCGCCGGCGAGGTGACGCGCACGTCGGCGACTTAAACGAGTTCGTTGACAAGCTCCGTCTTCAATACCCGGATCGGTTTGTGCCCTACGTCGCGCCTACGTTCGGTGGGGTTAACGCGCGGCTTCTCGCACTGTTTCAGGAGCCTGGACCGAAGACTGTCCCGGCAAACGGCGGCTCGGGGATGTTGTGCATAGATAATGATGACCGTACCGCAGCCCGTCACAAGGCGTTCTTGGCGGAGTACATGATTGATATCTGCGATGTCGTCAGCTGGAATGCATACCCATGGCTCAGCCCTGACACGGGCAAGAACAGAAGTGTTGAGGAAGAACTCGCGGCGACGCGAGCGTTGTCCAGGTTCCTAACGATGCTGCCGAATCTCAAGGTCGTCATGTTGCATGGCCATGTAGCTCGAAATGCGTGGCGCAGACTTGAGGAGTACACACCAGTTGACACGAAATATGGGCCTGCCATTCTGCCGGGGCGGGTTCACACAAACCGAGTCCGAGCCATCGATTCCTGGCACCTGAGTCCAAGGGTAGTAAATCCAAGGTTCAGAACTCCCGAAGAGATCGCACGCTTTACACATGAGATCCATGAATCATTTGCAGAGGCAGTGGCTGTGCTGCGAGGACCAAGCGGCGCCCCATGGCTTACCTGGGATCCGGACCATCCATGGAGCACTCCGTCGATGCTGGAATCCCATGAGCAGCTCAGTGACCCCTGGGGCGATCCCCCGTTCTGATTCCGATTCGACCTCCCTCAATTCGCCCAGTCTTGCTAGTTAACCGGGTGGAGAGTGGTGGAGCAGTGTCTCTCAAGGAGTATGTGGTTTTGAAAGAAGCAGAATTTTTCGGAAAGTGGTGGCATCCGCTGCGGGATCGGTCGAGCAGATCAGCGACATCGAGCAGTAGCGGTGCGGTCATGTGCTGCTGCGGAACGGCCTGCAGCCCAATAGCAGTGGCCCACACGGTGCCAGCCCCGTCGACAGCGACGTCCGGGTGGGGACTGCGGATCGGGGTGCTCGAGACCGGCTCCAACGTGACAGATTCGAGCCGGGTGAACAGCCAGTATTGGCGATCGGCGGAGTATGTCGAGGGCCCCAACAGTGGCGACCACCGCCGACGGCCCGTCCCGTCCGGGGGATGGCCGACGACCCAGAGCAGGTCCCCATCTGTCCGCCGCCCAGCACTTGATCGGGCAACGCGGTGGTCTCAACGCGGTGGCCTCAAGGACGGTGAGGTCGTCGAGTACTCGGTAGGCAGCGGTGCCGTCGAAGATCATCGGTGGGGTGCCGGCCAGAAGCGGCTGATAGGACGTCACGTCAGTGCTCAAGGGCGGCCCTACGGTCGGGGTGCCGTGCAGATCGACCCGAACCAGGCGCGTCGCTCCGAGCGCGCCGGTGCTCGGATCACGCTGACATAATCACTTATCGGCGCTTAACCGGGACAAGTACAGACAGATGCGAGAACTATCGGCAGGGCCCGACTTCGACCTGCTGGGCACGATGCACGCATGCAGTGCGAGCAGTGCACGCCCTGCGTGGATACGGCTATATGGCTCTCGCTATTGCCGTCCTCGGTCACGCTGGACCTGTTGCCTGTGCTGACGGGCCCTGACTGGTTCTGCCGGCCCCAGGGTCCCGTCGCGATGTCTGTCGACAGGCGTGCGAGCAGCTCGCGTTCGTAGGGGTGTTTCCGGCAGGGACTGCGCGGTTGGGCGGTGGGTCACATGCTGGCTGTCGACCGGAACACTTTGCTTTCCAGCGTGATTGATGGATAACCGAAATTATCCATCATGGACAATCTCGAGTTGCGGAACATGCGAACCCGTGACGTCCACCATCTCTGGACGCGAGGATCCGTCCATGTCGGTCGCTCACGAGCATGCCGAACTGCGGCTTCGGTGCCCGGCTGGTGCGGTGATGCCGTACTCCTTGAGGGCATACTCGCTGCCCGGTGTTCTGTGCGCCTGATCGAGCGCCGGCGGATCCGCCGCTGCGGCCACCAGGATGCTGCGGTCGGTGTTCTCATCGACGAAGGCGTGCACGAGAGGTCAGCCTGGAGCCCGACGCAACTTCCCCTTTCCGCATCCCCTGCGATGCGATCCGGCGATCGAACTCGCGGAGCCGGTCGACGTCCGTCGCCTCGTCGGTGAAGTGACCGGATGCCACCTCGTCGAGCGGCCAGCGCAGTCGATCGGCGATCGGATCGGCGACCTGGTGGTGGGTCGTCGTACCGAACCGCGTCGCGAACCGGTGGGTGCTGCCGGTATCGACCGGCTGGGCCGGCTCATCCACCGGTTACCGCTGCTGCACGGGTCCGTGCGGGCACCCTCCGGGTGCGCCCGACCGGATACGGATCGCTGAGCGCCGGCGCCTGCGACGGGGAGACGACTCCGAACGATCGCTCCCCCGGGACAAGGCAGGAACACCTTTCCCGGCTCTACGGTGCTACGCGATCTGGAACCGGTCGTCGCCGAGTTCGACTTCGATGCGCAGCGTGCCGCCGACCGCATCGACGTAACGGCGCAGGGCGTCGAGCTGGATACGGTCGAGCTCACCGCGCTCGATGGTCGAGACCCGGTTCTGCCCCACCTCCAGTCGCTGGGCCACCCGCTTCTGGGTCAGGTGCTGTGCCTTGCGCCACTCTTTGAGTCGGTAGGCGCAGACCTGGTCGAGCATCCGAGCCTTGTGCGCCTCGACCGAGTTCCGTCTCACCGGGCGCTTAGCGAGCATGTCTTCGAGGCTGATGCCCATCGACCTCACTTCCCTTCGCGTCGGTTCAGATGATCGTCGAAGCGATCGTCGGCACGTGGGATGTCCACCCGGTACCATCAGGTGCTTGTGGCCTTTCTTGTAGGACACCTCGTCGATCCCGATCCGCCGCACCCCAGCCAGCCGGTCGGCGTCGGCGTCGGCGAACATCTGTGCCACGATCACTCTGGCCGTGCGTGACACGATACGCATCAACACTTGGGGGCGGAGTGGGCAGAGGCGAACAACGTGGAGATCGCGTACACCCCGACGAACAGTGCGTGATGGGCCGGATCGAAGCGCAGTTCACCGTCCGAAGACGCTCGGTTCCCTGCTGCGCAGCAGATACAGCCCCCTCGATTAACGGGACGCCGCCCGCGCGAATGCCACTGGTGCAAGGCTGGACGGTGACGACGACAGGGAGGTAAGGATGCCCGGCTATTGGGAACCGGTCGGGTCCTTCGACCCAACCGGCCGCAGGCTCCGGCCGTTCGAACGCATCGACATGACACTCCGGGATGCGTCGCTCGACTGTCAGCGGTTTCGTACGGCCGAGGGGGAGCGCGCTATTGTCGTATCCGCCCGCCACCTCGTCGACATTGCGGGATTCGATCTCCCGGGCACCGTCGGGGACGTGCTCTTCATCGATCCGCCCTCCTCGGCCGTTGTGACCAGCTTCCTCGCGTCTCGGCCCCAGTCCGTCGCTTCACTCGCCGTGGCCCTGCCCGCGGGGACTGCGGGTCTCGGTCTGCTCCGGTCCGGTGGCAGTGTCGTCGTCCGGACAGCGCCGGAGCCGTCGAGATTCCAGCTTTATTACCGGGGTGCTCCCGGACCGAAGCTCGGCGAAGGCTCGGACGCGCTCGAGGGACGGTCCAAGTGGTTCGAGAGCCGTCACACCGGGGACGAATGATGTTCAGTCCACCGACAGGCGCCAGATGCTCCGGCCGTAGGTCGCGGCGGTGAGCAGGTGCTCCTGTTCGTGATAGACGAGGTCGACGACCGGGACATTCGGCAGGTTGCCGGTCAAGTTCGCCCAAGTAGAGCCCTCGTCGTCGGAGACGAAGACCCCGGCATCGCCGCACACGTAGATCCGCTCGGGATGTGCCGCCGGCAACGCGATCGACAGCGCAGGGGCGTCGGGGAGCTCTCCGCGGTCGATGTCGGTCCAGTTCAGACCCCCGTCGGCGGAGCGGAAGAGGTGGCGTGTGCCGAAGTTGGCGACCGTGGCGTAGACCACGTCCGCATCCTCTGCCCGACTCTGCACCCGGGTAAGGGTGCGACCCGGTAGAAGCGTGCTGGCAAGGTTGTCGCTCCAAGTCGCGCCGCCGTCCGAGCTGCGGAAGAATCCGCCGTTCTCGGTACCGATATAGACACGTTTGGCATCGGCTCGTGCGACCTCCACGGTCGTGATGTCGCTGCCATCGAGAACCTCCGACACGGCCGTCCAGGTATCGCCATCATCCTTCGTTCGCCACACCCGCCGCGAACCGGTGAACAACGTCTTACGGTTCTTGGGATCCATCGCCACGAACATCATCCAAGGTTTCGCCTGGTCCTCCGGCGGGGACACCGTCTTCCATCCGTCGCTGGCGCGAAAGCGCATCATTCCCATGAATTGCCAGGTGGTGAACAGATGATTCGGATCCTGAGGATCGATGACAACCCAGCCCCCGTCCCCGCCGGTGAGCTCGAAATAGGTATGCGCTTGCCCATCGACTGTCGCCAGCGTGCCGTTGTCCTGAGCGCCGCCGGCGATGAAGTCGTCATTGGCCTGGGCAACCTCGAGGTCGTAGAACATGTTGGTGGCCAGGCCGGTGCTTCGGTTCGCCCAGACTGTTCCGCCGTCGGCGCTGAAATCCATCCCCCCGTCGTTCATGTCATAGATGGCGCCCGGTTCACCGGCTGGCATCACCAGCGCATGGTGGTCCGCGTGCGCATAGGTCCGGCTACCTCGGTCGGCGTCCCAACGCGTCACTTTGGTCCACGTCCTGCCGCCGTTTTTTGTGCGATGCAGATCCACGCCGCCGCAGAGCACCCAGTTCGCATCCGCAGGGTGGACAACGATTGTGTTGTTGTAGGACATCTGCCTCTCGGCCGCGAAGTGTCTTCCTCCCACGGCGGTCCACGTGTCCCCGCCGTCCCCGGTACGGAAAACGCCCAGTACGGCGCCCTGACGCTCGATCTGGGCATACAGCACATTCCGGTCGGAGGGCGCGAGCGCAAGTGACGTGCGACCAATCGCAGCGGGCGCCGGAAGCCCCTCCCCGAGTTGCTGCCACGTCGCACCGCCGTCGTGCGTCCGCCAAATGCCGCTGTTCACGCCTTGGGCGGTGATCGTGACGTAGATGAGCCCCTCTTCGTCGGTTCGGAATTGGATGTCGTGACAGCGATATCCCGCCGGACCGGCCAGAGGTACCCGACCCCAGGACAGGCCACCGTCACGTGAAACAAAGAGGCCCGCGGCATCGCGCAGGCGGTGGCCGACACCACCGACCAGCAAGTGCCGGGAATCGAACGGGTCGACGGCCAGAGCACCGATTCGACGCGGCAAGCCGAGGATGGCCGCTGGTGCGAGTACCTGCCACGTGATACCCGCATCCAACGAGCGCATCACGCCGATCCCCGGATGCGAATCCGCCGACAGGTTCGCCTCACCAGTACCGCAGTAGAGCGTGTCCGGTTGCTGCGGATCAAGGGCAAGTGACCCGACATTCAGCGACGGTTCGTCGTGCCACAACGACCGCCATGTCATGCCTGCATCGGGACTGTGCCAGACACCACCCCCCGCCGCGCCAGCCCACAGGCGTTCCGGGTGATCGGGATGGCAGATTAAGCAGGTCATGCGCCCGCCGATGTTCGACGGACCCACCGAGGCCCAGCGGTCGCTTTCTGGCGCGAGCGGCATCTCCGCCTGGACTCGGGAACGCTCCTGCAAGAGCAGATCGATCGGTGACTCGCGAAGGGGCCAGGCCTCCCGCGCCTGGAACCAGACGCTGCGCATCTTGTGCGTGGTCGTCGGATCCGGCCGAGCGGTCGGTGATTTTGACTTCCGGGGCCGGTCGGCGTCCCCCCGATCAACGACAATTGTATTGCGGGCCATGGAGATATACCTCCTCGATCAAGAAGCATTACTCAGTCCGGCGTGCGCCACGAGCATCGTGACGTGGGGATGCGGCCGACCGAATCATGTTCTATGCAGTGGCCGCCGCTTCCGCGGCAGGCGCATGCCGTGCAGGTGTTCGAGCTGCACCGGGATGGATGCGATTACGCCGCTTCCGGACGAGGCCGACGCCGCCTAAAAACGAACCCGGCGACAGCGAACACCGCAGCGGCGACGGCTGGCGCCAGGACTACCAGCGCCTCGAGCGAACCGTCGCCACCATCCGGGTCGATCCCGAACACGGCCTCGATCCACTGCGGACCGAATACGAGGTTCATCGCAAACCCCACGGCGGAAATCGCCGCCAGCACGTAAAGAGCAGTACCGAAGGTTCTCCCCCCAGTCCTCATATTCGACCCCCAACCGGCAAGATTTCCCGGCGTCGAAAAGGCACGGAACCCCTCGTCCGCGCAGATGTGGATACCGAAACTGCTGCGTGATATCGCTCCGAGCGCAACACCCATAATAATCTTCTCAAAGCCCGAGCCGGATCGTTGGTCTTTTGCACGATCCGATGACAGGCTACCGTGAACAAAGCACCCCTCACATCGAGCGCCCGGATCCACGGATCGGCGAGGGCCGGTAGAGCTTCCCGCAGTGATCAGCGGTCTTCGCCAGCCACGCCGCGCTCAGTCGCCACGACGGGACGTGTGAGCAACACAGGACAATGGAGGTGGGAGGATGCAGACCTATCACCTCGCCTGGTGGAACCTCGAAAACTTGTTCGATGAAGAGAACGCCCCACCGGAGCGACGTACCGACAAAGTATTTCGCGCAATTAAGGAAAGCATCGCCGGATGGACCCCCGAACTTCGCGATCGCAAGATTAACCAACTTGCCGCAGTGATAGCTACGATGAACACCGGACAAGGACCCGACCTGCTCGGAGTGTGTGAGGTCGAGAACCGTTTCGTCGTGGATCGACTCGTCGCCGCGGTGAACGACAAAATCCCTGCACCGCGGAACTACTCAATTGTTCATGCAGACACGAGCGACGCCCGCGGCATCGACATCGCCTTCATTTTCGACGAATCCCTGTTCGAAGCTCCTCCAGCGGGCTCGGTGTTCTTCCACGTGGTGATGCGCCGAAACGCCACTCGTGAAATCGTTCAGGTCAACTTCAAGACCAAAACCGCCGCTGCCCGCACCTGGGCGGTGTTCGGAAACCACTGGCCCTCGCGCAGCGGCGGGCAGTCCGAGTCTGCCGGCTACCGGGCCATCGCCGGCGAGACGCTCGGCTACTTCCACGAACGGGTTCTGGAAGTGCACGGGCCGCAGACCCCTGTCCTTGCAATGGGAGATTTCAACGACGAACCTTTTGACACCTCCCTGGTACGGCACGCATTGAGCACACGGCAAAAGTCGAAGGTGATCTCGACACGGCAGAACCCGCTGCTCTGGAATCT
Organism: Rhodococcus aetherivorans; assembly: GCF_011058165.1. Lineage (GTDB taxonomy): Bacteria > Actinomycetota > Actinomycetes > Mycobacteriales > Mycobacteriaceae > Rhodococcus > Rhodococcus aetherivorans. The sequence goes on along the minus strand of NZ_JAALEG010000077.1, from coordinate 11,164 downwards.
CATGTGGCCGAGTGCCGGCGCACCGGACGGAAGCTTCTATTTCAATAACGAGCCCAACATGCTTGACCAGTTCCTGGTGAACAAGAACATGGTCATCGACCCGGCTCCGATGAAGGCCGACCCGGCCTCGGTGCAAATCCTCAAACTCCCGGCAACCATTCACCCAGGCACTTACCGGAAACCAAGACCGTTCGGTGGGATGGGCAAGCCGATTGACCGAAACGGTTTTTCCGACCACTTCCCCATCACGATGACAGTCACAGAAGCAGACGCTGCGATAGGTTATGGCTCAAGCCTAAGGCGGCTCAAAAACAGCCCCATGCACTAATTTTCACCTGCGAAGCAGGGCTCGTCTGCTAAACCGACAGCTGTCCGCGCGACCACTGCCAGAACTACCAAGGACTCCCCGAGTTGACCTGGCAGTAAGCAGTTCCCACGCTCCCGCGTTGCTGGTTCAGATCATGACCTCCGGTGAATGCGCGGTGATGTTCGTTTGATGCGACGCCGGTGAACTACTGCAGGTGGACCATCCAGCGCGTGACGCCGTCCTCGTGCTGCGGCTATGGATCGAACCTCATGACCGGCTGGTCCGTGGCCGACTGCTAACCGGCCCGTCAGACGATGGCGTTTGTGCGCGCGGCATTGACGCGATCCTGGGACTGGTCGAAACCGAGATCCAGGTTTTCGCCAGGGGCAGTGAGGACCCTCAAGACGCGCCGTAGACCGGCGCCGACCGGAGTTCGGGATACAGCCGCGACGCTGCGGAGACGTCGACGGTGATGATGAGGTGTCGAGTGGTCGGCACCCTATTGGGCACAGGTCCAAACCGGAGACAATGATGCCCGACGTACAGCTTCACCTAATCGGCGGATTCGAGCTCACCATTAGCGGGAGTCCTGCGACGCTCCAGCCGGTTCAGCAACGTCTGCTGGCGTTCGTTGCGCTCACGCCCCGCGGGGTCGACCGTGAGTTCGCCGCGCTTCAGCTGTGGCCCGACCATTCCGAAGAACGTGCGAGAGCGAGCCTCCGGTCGGCGTTGTGGCGGCTGCGGCGGGTGTCAGCAGAGATAGTCGTCGTCAGCTCGACGCATCTGAGGCTGAATACCCATGTCTGGGTCGACGTTCGTCACGGTCTCGAGGAGCTCGCGCGCGGAGGCGACGCAGCGGGATTGGACGGGGCCCTGCCTTTTCAGCTGCTGTTGGCCGATCTTCTCCCAGACTGGTATGACGATTGGTTAACGATCGAACGCGAGCGACTTCGGCAGTTGAGCTTGCACTTCCTCGAATCGCGCGCTCAAAAGGCATTGACGGACGGTGATGCGGCGACTGCGATTCACCTGTCGCTAACAGCGATGTCGATCGATCCGCTGAGGGAAAGCCCGTACCGGCTGCTCATCGAGGCACACCTTGCCGAGGGCAATGAGCGCGATGCCCACCGAACGCTTGACGGCTACCGGAAGAGACTGGCGTTCGACCCCCGTCTCGCCCCATCCCGCGAACTTGAGGAGCTATTCTGGCGGCGCGGGAGATGCGCCAACGGCGTTGACGTGAACTGAACGAGCTCGTGACTGTTCATAGGGACGAATCGAACCCAACCAGCCGAGTGAGCTCCGGCGATGGTGAGACACCGAGGTCCGCCCATAGGAGTCGGCGGTACATCATGAATTGTCGTCGTGCGTCCGCGACGTTTCCTTCGGCGAGGTATGCCCCTATCAGTGCGCGCTGCGCGCTCTCCCGTAAGGGATCGGCGGCCACCGCAGAGAGGCCCGCCTCGACTGCCTCGGCGAAACGACCGCTGCCGCGCAACTGGTCGGCCAGGCTCTCCATCGCGTGAAGGCGTAGCTGACGCAGACGCTCGCGCTCGAACAGAACCCAATCCTCGTCCCAGTGCGGCAGCAGGTCGAGCGAAAGGATGTCCAAGTCGATAGGTGCGTTGTGACCCGCCGTGAGGATCTTTCGCGCCGTCGCCACGACGGCCTCGACGTCGACTGAGACCTCGGCTGCTAGACCCAGCCTGGAGCACTTCTCGGCGATCACCCGCTGTCGCAGCGTGTGGAGTCGCCAGAGGGCGTTGCGCAGGTTCGCCGCAGCGCGCTCGACAGGAACGTCAAGCCACAACTCGGATGACACTGTCGCGCGAGGTTCCGAGCGGCCACGCAGCGCCAAGAAGGCAACAACGCGTTGCGCGCTGGCCGGCACATCGACGCGTGCGCCGTCGACAACGAGTTCGAATCCGCCCAGCAGCCCTAACCGGACCGGCGGAGACGGCGAAACCGAGCGATTCAACGCACGTTGGAGCCTCATCTCATTCCTGTCCCTCCCACTGCTGCATCGCGAGGGCGACACTGCATTACAGGACCACGAGAAGCAAACCCCACGATAGCCCATCGCATTCCGCGGTGGGCGAAATCGGCAGGGTTTTACATCCGATCTGATCGGGTCCCTAGGGGTTGCCGACTACCGGGTTGAGGAATCGGCAAGTGAATCTGAGGTGTGGTGGTCGCGCACTGCCTTGACTCCGTTCCCGCCTCTGCGGCGCGGGCTATCTCCCTCCAATTGTGAACTTCTTCGTTTCCCGAAGCGGTTCCCCTCACCATCCTCGACCCGTCCGGTTGAACGGCAGCGGCGGTTTCGGCAACGGCACATCTGGGTCGCCAGGTGCGCCGCCGAAAACTTGGGCGAGAGCGCCATAGGTCATTGCACCGACAAATCGAGCGCGATACACAACTGCACGGCGATCTGTGAGCCGCTCCTGGACTCTGCGCCGCGAACCAATCACCCTGCAAGCTCGGCGCCCGGCTCGACTGCCAGCCCGTGGCTGCGGTGGTTATGACCAGCCCCACGCCGCTGAGGAGAGCGCGCGGACCTGGTGCGACTATTTCACCCGCGCCACGATTCGACTCGGCAGGCGCGCGGCCAGAATGGCCGCCTCGCTTCGCAGTGCGGACTCGGCGTCTGCGCTTCGGCCCGTGGTGACCAGGCGCCGAACGTGTGATGCGGCGTCGTGGTCGCGGTGGACTGTGGTCGCTTCGTACGCACGGCGGTACAGCTCGCGAAGTTCACGAGTTGCGCGGCTCCGCTCTGGAGTGTTTCGAGCGATCAAAGCAAACGGGTGAAACACCCCGTTCCGGACGTTTCGGTGATACAGCGGCTCCTCGATCGAGGTGATTCTGCCGCCGACGATCAACACCAGATCGAGCACAGCGGCGTCGAACCCTACACGGTGGCCGGCGTACCAGCCGCCGATCCGGCGCACGATCTCGGCACGGTAGAGCCCCTGATAGCGTGCCCGATGCACCAGGTGCGGGCCGACGGGATCGTGCAGGCGGGGCCAGCCGTGACGCCACGTTCGCATGCTGTCTGTCCGCCGGTCGTGGTGAATGACGTCACTCAGGCACACATCCGCACCGGTGCGCTCCAGCTCGCTCAGGAGACGCTCGACGCGGGTGGGGGCACTCCACTCGTCGGAGTCGTGGACCAGGTAGTACGGGCTCGAGATGGCGTCGAGCACGACCTGATCGGCGAAGCAGCGCCCGTGATGCTCGGCGAGCGTGTATCGGACCAGCCGCGCATCGTCAATGTCGGCGAGTACGTCGAGGTCTGCGGGGTCGCCGTCGGATATCACAACGCACGTGAGTGCGTTGTGTGTCTGGGCAAGAACGCTTTCCGCTGCGGCGCGCAGGTACGTGTTGGGCCCGTGATGCGGGATCGACACCGTGACGTGTGCGGCGTCGGCGCGCATGTCGGGTGCGGCGCAGCCGATGGACGGCGTGCGCGTGCGATTCGCGCGCGTCGTGATTCGGCTTGAGCAGCCGGCGACCGGGTGAACCGGTGTGGATCGATAGCGGTGGGCGGCCTCCCCCATGACGGCGAGTATCTCGTCGATCGGGACGCTCACCCACCGGCTTCCCGACGTGCGCTTGGCGCTGGTGTTGGCCTGGTGGATTGTCGCGACGTAGAGGTCGAGACGTTCGATGGTGTGGACACGTATCGATCGGCTCGACCATACGAACCGGGTGTCCTCGCCCTGGCGGACGTCAGGAAACGGGTGCGCCTCCCAAAGGCTGCGGCGATAACACATCGTGCCGCCGGCGACCCAGGGTCGGGCGCGCGGAGGGTACCGGTACCGCCAGCCGCGGTCGGCGGCTGGGTCGTAGAAGAGCAGTTCGCGCATGCCGCAGATATCGGCACCGGACTCCAGTAGCGCGGAGACCTGAACATCGACGCGGTCTGGCGATGACCAGTCGTCGTCGTCCCAGTGCACGATGATCTTGCCGCGGGCCGCGCGACACGCAGCGTTGCGTTTCTCGCCGGTGGAAAGCCGTTGCTGGAGGTGGACGTAGCGAATCGTGGGATTGTCCGGGACGAGATCGCCTACCGGGTCGGTGCCGTCATCGACGATGACGAGTTCGCGGCTCCGATACGTTTGCAGTCGGAAGCTTTCGATTGCATCAGGAACGAACCGGCGCCGGTTGAACGTCGGCATTACGCATGACACGAGTGGCCCGCACATATCTATCAAAGCTGACTCTGCATTCGCCGTCCGATAATCCGCTCGATATCCCCCAGTTGCTTCCGGTAGGCATCGTCCACTCGACTCTTGCCGGGAGATGGCGGCTCGGGCTTGCCGACGGGCCCCCGGGCCGCACCGTTTTTCTCGTTCTCGACGACGATCGCAGCGTAGGTGTTCACACGCGCCACACGGAAGGCGTCGTTTAGTAGATCGTGAATCTTGTTTGTGAAGGCCGGCAGCTGCGCACTAGGATTCGGGGAGCTCGCAACAGTGCGCGATGCTTTGTGTATTTTCGCGTTGATCTCACTCCACAAGCTGGTGTCTCCTGCGTCCCCTTCTGTCTTCTCATCGGCTGCACCCTTGTAGATCAGCACAGTATGCATCTGGTTGTACTCAGTCCCCGATGCTGGAACGCCCCTCTCCCCTGTCCCGGTCAAGGCTGCGTCAAGGAAACCCCGTGGTATCACGTGTTCTGATTCCATCGCCCACACCGGAATGTCGACTTTCGTGAGTCTCTTCTGCTGAGAGGTGTGCTCAGCGACATTTCCCAGCCCGGGAGCGCTGGCACGGGGAGCGTCCGGACTTCCAGCAGCCTTGATTTTGGCCACGATCATCGCCGAGTGCTTGTCCGCGGCCTTCTTGCGAGCCGTCTTGGTGGTTGCGGCCGCCACCGCATCCAGATATGCCTTGTACGCCGCCTTGACGTCATCGCTTGGATGGTTGCTCAAGAGAGACGCTCTGTTCGACGACATCACTAGTTCGTAGGATCCCGGCTTATTGTCGACGTTGTGGTGCTCGCCCCCTGTTTGGATGTCCTCATGGAATTTGAAGTCGTCTGAACCCGCGTCAGGGCCAGCCCCCTCAGTTCCCTCGCCGCGGATCATCGCGAGCACACCGTCCACCATTGCCGCCAACTTGTTGATCAACCAGTCGAGCGCTTGGTTCACGAATTCGCGGACGCGACCGATGATTTCGGCGATCTTCGCGCCGATGTTGCCGAGGCCGACCTGGTTGGCGAGGAAACCGATCGCCACGGGGATCGCGGCCGCCAGTCCGCCTTCCAGGCGCGCCGCCCCGGGTTCGATGTCGCCCGCCGCGACGGCGGTGAACGTCGCAACGTAGCTGTCGATGATTTCGAGGATTTCGCGAAGGTACTCGATCGCGGACTGGACCGCGTTGAAGAAGGCGATGAATCCGTTGATGACGGCCATGATCCCGGTTGGGTCGAGCATGCTCAGCAGCTTGGTGACCACCCGGTTGACGATCTGTTCCATGACCCAGTCGGTCGCCGCCTGCAACACCGTGTTCCATAGGTTGCTCAGCTGACTCTCGACATATTCCCACAGGGCGCTGATCCCGCGCTCGGAGATGTCCCGGACGAGGGTCCAGATGCCGACGACCTGGTCGATGGCGCCGCGGATGCGATCGATTGTCTCTTGCCCGAACCGCTGGGCGAGCTTCTCCCAGATCCGTTCAACCGAGATACCGAGGACTTGGAGCACGATATCCAGAATTGATGCGAACGACAGATCCTTGGGGGGTTCGATGCCGGCTGACCGCAGCCCTCGGAACAGCCAGTCGACGAGGCCGGCAGTCAGGTGGGTGAGGATGTTGTCGAAGAAGTTGGAGAACCCGAGTTTGACGGCTGCCAGCATGTTGAGCAGAAAGCCAATGGGGTCGAGTTTGATGTGCTCGTAGGCCTGCATCGCGTTGTCGATGATCCGGCCAACGAGATCGGTCGGGAAGTTCATCAGGGCGAGCAGGATCTCGAACATGGTCTGCAGGACGATCCGAATGAAGGCGAACAGCCGGGCGATCGGTTCGCCGAACTGGTCGCGGACCTGGGTGAACACGCCAATCGGATCGATGAGTGTCTCGATTGAGACGACGGCGTCCCAGACGCCTTTGAACAGACCGACGATGAACGCCCAGGAGATGCCCAGGTCGGCGATGGCCCCCTCGATGCGCGCGCCGGCCTCGGCGATGATGCCGGTCTCCGCGAGGCGGTCGTAGATGGCGTTGCCCCCCGGGATCAGCGTGATGAAGCCGCGGATGATGTTCTCCGCCGTGCGAGGTACCACTTCACCTGTAAACGGGTTTTTGCGGAGGATCACCGTGATCATGTGGAAGCCCGGAACCTCGTCGACGAAGGAGGCCAGCCACCCCAGCAGGGCGTCCTTGATGAGCTGGATGACTTGGGCGGCAACCGTGGTCGCGAAGTCCCAGACGCGCCGCAGAAACGCGCCCGCGCGTTGAACGAGAGCCGGCAGGGTGGTTGGCAGGTCGGGCAGGTTGGATGGCTGGATCGCGTCCCATGCGGCGGAGAACAGCCCGGTGAGCTCGGTCAGCAAATCCTTGAAGGTGCCGACTTGTGTGTCGAGCCAGTCGGCGGTCTTCTGCAGGGTTCCCCGCACCCGCATCTGCCCGAGTTCCTGCTCCTTCCCGATGAGCGTCAGGAAGTCCTCAAGGATCTCGACGGTAGACGCGTCGACCGCTTCGTCGCGCAGCGGATCGTAGTGCAGGATCTTCCTGATGAGCGACCACGCCTTGTTCTCGGCGAGGAGGTCCTCCGCGACGCCTAGCAACGTGTCCTTGATGAGGTCCATGACGCTGGAGAGCAGCGAGGATGCGAAGCCGCGGACGTCGTCGAGCAGACGGTGCACGTGCCGGGTCAGTACGCCGAGGTTGTAGTCGAACGGGTCGAGGCGGGCGAAGTCCATCTCGTCCCACGCCTCCTCGATCGCCCGCTCCAGGCGGGCGAGCGACAGATCGAAGGTGGCGAGCTGCGTCCGCACGAAGTTGAACGCCTTGTCAAGGATACCGAGTTCGCGGAGCTGGTCGAAGACGAAGGTGCCGAATGGCACCAGCCCCATGAGCCCTTCGATCAGTGCCATCGCGGTGGGTTCGACACGGATTCCGCGCAGCGGATCGTACTCGATGACATAGGTGAGCAGCGTGTAGCCGGGAACGTGACGCGCGTAGTCGGCGAGTTCGTCGGTGATGAGGTCGGGCAGGCGCTGAGCCTCGTCGGGTATGCGGGCGATGTGTGAGCTGCGGTTGAGTGCGCCGCCCTGCTGGACGACGTGGGCCGACTCGTGTGCCATCAGCGACACGTCGTGCGGCGACTCGCCGCGGTTGAGGAAGATGTTGTTGCCGACGGTGAAGGCCCGCGCGTGCAGGCTGGTGGCGGCGTGGACGGCGTCGGCCCCGTCGTGGACGCGGACCCCGCCGAGGTGGGTGTCGACGTGGGGTTCGATCGTGCGTCGTACCGACGTCGGCATCGGCGATCCGCTACCTGGTTGGGCGATCGTGCGGGCGGTCCGAGCGGTGATTCTTGGCGCCGAGCCACCCGGCGCTTCGCGCCGTTGGGCGTCCTCGTCGACGGCGCGTTGTACCTCTTCTTCCGCCGTGCGTTGCACGTCTTCTTCTCCCGTGCGTTGCACGTCTTCTTCTGCCGTGCGGTGCACGTCCTCGTCGACCGTGCGTTGAACCAAGTCGTTCGCGGCTGGCTGTGGTCCGCCGGGTGACGACCGTGAGGTTACGCGGGCCGCGACTGCGTCGGCCTCCCGCTCCATGGGTTCACCGGGCTGTGACACCTGGGTCTTGAGCTGAGGCATCGTGACCCGCGGGCGGCCGACCGCTGGGTGTGATCGCACCGCGGCTGGGCCGTCTGATCGCTGGCGGCGCCCCTCGGCGGTGCGGTTGGGTCGCCGCGCGGAAGCGCGGACGTACGTCACGCGATCACCTGCTGGAACGAACGGGCCCGCGATACGCTGCATTGCCGGCCGCTGGGATCGTACGGTGAGGAGGCGCCCGCTTTCTGGTACTCGCCGGCGATGGCCTGGTCGAGGTGGCGGGCCGTTACCGGGCGGTTCTCCCCCAGCGCCAACAGGGTGGCGTGCAGTACGGCGTTGCGGATCTGGCCGCCGGTCATTGTGCAGCGGTGGGCCAGTTCGGTGATCAGCGACTCGGGCACCTGATGGTTGTCGGGCAGGTGCAGCCGCCAGATTCCGGCCCGTTCAGCCTGCGTGGGTGGGGTGAAGGCAACGACGACATCCATCCGTCGCTGGAACGCGGAGTCGATGTGGTCGGCGGCGTTTGTGGTGATCACGATGATGCCGCGGTAATGCTCGAGCCGTTGCAGCAGATAGTTCGTTTCGAGGTTGGCGAAGCGGTCGTTCGCGGATCGCACCTCGGTGCGGCGGCCGAGCAGTGAGTCTCCTTCGTCGATGAGCAGCATCACGTCGAGCTCTTCGGCGGTCGTGAGGATGCGGTGCAGGTTCTTCTCGGTTTCGCCGACGTACTTGTTGATGATCGCAGCGAGGTCGACCCGGTACACGTCGAGCCCGAGCTGGTTACCGAGCACCCGGGCGGCGAGCGTCTTGCCGGTGCCGCTGGGCCCGGTGAACAGGGCACGCACCCCGACTTGGGTGCCGACACCGTAGGCGGGCCCCATGCTGGCGGCCAGGACGTCGCGGTGTTGGCAGCGGGCGTGCAGTTCGGTGAGCTTGACAGCGGTGAAGTCGCCGACGACGACATCGTCCCAACTCCCGGTGACCTCGAGTTTGGTCGCCAGGGTGTCGAGCAGCTGGTGTTGCAGCTCGTCGGCCGCTGCGCGGACGTGGTCAAGCCGAACCGCGGGGGCGCCGTCGATCGTCGCTAATGAGATCGCCGAGCGCGCGACCCGATCGATGTGGGCGCCTTGCAGCCGGCACGCGGCGGCGATGCCGTCGATATCGTCGACGGGGGCGGGGCCCAACGCCTGGCGCCACCGGCGGGCCCGGCCGGCGGCGTCGAGCGCGGGCAGCTCCAGCGACACGGCCCTGTCGTGACCGCGGCGGTCAACCCCACCGGTGCCGCCGAGGACGACGACAATCGGCCCGGGCAGTCCCGCCGGGCGCGGCACGGTCGCGGTGTCGCCCGGTGCCAGGTCCAGCTCCACCACGGGAACCGCGTCGAGTGCGGCGGCCAGTGCACCCACCCCGTCCCATCTGCCGCTGGCGAGTTCGGCCGCGTCGACGGTCAGCAGCCCTTTGCCTGCGGCTTGGGCGATGGCCGCGGCGAGGGTGAGCCGGTCCGATCCGGCGGCCCCGCGCAACGTGATGAGGTCGAATTCGGTCCACCGGTCGGCGACTCGGCGGCATCGCGCGACGACGGTGTCGTCGACGACCAGATCGGCTAGCTTGGGCAGCAGGGTGACCGGCCGATGGTCCGGTCGGGGCGGCGCGTCGCCACGGATCTGGTCCCACAGCTCGGCCGAGGTGGACAGCACCCATTCCGAGCGTGGACCGTCGCGGTGGGTGACGGTCAGCACAGCACGGTCGATCAACAGCAGCGCACCGCGCAGGGCTTCACCAGCGTCGAGGTGGCCCCCGACGGCGGTGAGTGTCTCGAAGGTGGGCCGCCGGGAGAGGCCGCCGTTGAGGTCGGCGAAGATCTGCCCGAAGCGGGAGTCCTCCTCGGCCAGGCCGGCCAGCAGCAGCTGCGCTCGTGCGACGTCGCTGAGCGACAGTGCTGCCCCGAGTCGGCACAGGGCCAGCGCCGTGCGGTCGGGATGTTCCCAGGCGGCGATTCGGCGCGCCCACCATCGGTGGGCCTGCTGCCAGGTGACGCCTGGCGGCAGGAACGGCATGATCGCGTCGAGGTAGCCGGTAAGGAACGGGTAGTTGTTCAGCACCGTGCGCAGGTCAGGTGCACCGTCGAGGTCTCGGAGGTGGTCGACGAGCAGCAACACCGCGGCGTGGACATTGACCTGAAAGTAGCTCGCCGGTGACGGTTCGACGTCCTCTAGGAGTGCGTCGGGCTGGTCTGCCCGCTGTGTCCGGGCTGATTCCTGTGCGTCGCCGCCGGCGTGGATGTCCTTGGCGGTCATGTCAGCCCCCCCCGTCGAGGTCGTCGTCGAAGTGGAACGTGATGACCCGGCCGAGCGCGGGTACCCAGCCGGGATCGCGATCCAGTCCGGCGCGCCGCACCGCGACGGTGGCGCTGGCCAGCTCGTAGTGGACATCGACATGGGTGCGGTCGTGTGCCACGCGGGCACGCCGTTCGATGAGGGCCTCGAACATATCGTCCGGTCGGCAGTCGAGCCTGTCGGCCAGCAGCGAGCACAACGGTGCCCGGGTGCACTCCAACCAGCGACGCAGCCCGTGGCGGGCCGGACCGGCCAGTGTGGTGTCGACCGGCGCCCACGTGACCTCGGTCGACATCTCGGCCTGCGGGATGAGTCCGCCGGGGTCGGTGGTCGGCGCATGGGCCGGAATCGATCTGGCGCGCTCGAACGTCGGTCGGCCACCCGCCAGTTCGGTGAGCACGGTCCAGATGGGATCGCGGGCTCGGGCCGGGTTACGGGGGACCAGGCTGCGGGCGAGGATCTCAATCGTGCCCCACCACCCCAACCGGGACGCCAGCTGCCAGTCGTCCTCGAAACGTTCGGGCAGTCGAAGTGTTCGCACGAACTCCACGAGGAAGAAGGCCCCACCCAGTTCGGTGATCACGCCGGTGGCGGTGACGATCGGGTCGGCATTGCGAGCGGCGGATGGCGACCGGATGTCCGGGCGCTGCGCCTGCCGCCGCGGCGCGCCAGTCCGGAACTGTTCCCTGCGGGCCGCTGTGGCGGTTGCCAGCGGGGTTGGGGTGCGAGGCTGGGCGGGTT
>NZ_JAALEG010000076.1 GCF_011058165.1 Rhodococcus aetherivorans | reverse complement strand
GCGCCCCGCCCTGGACCTGCTCCCCGAACCGGTGGCGAAGCTGCTCACCGAGTACGACACCGCCACCGTGCGCCTGCGGGAGACCGAGCGGGAGCTGCAGCGCCTGGCCGCCCGGGAGCGGGACCAGGAGGCCGCCGAGGAGGACGCCCAGGCCGCCGCCACCGCCGTACGGGCAGGGAAGAAGGTCCCCGCCCCTCTGGCCGCCCGGAAGCTCGAACAGGACCGGGCCGAGATCGCCCGGACCCTGGACGCCCACCGGGCCGTACTCACCGCCATCGAGTCGGACCTGAGCGAGGCCCGCGACAACGGGCCCGACACTGCGACCCTGGACCGGCAGGAGATCGACTCCGCCGCCGAGGCCCTGATCGCCGCCCTGGAGCGGGAAGTCGCCGCCCAGGCCGCCGTGGATTGGATGCGAGGCGCCCCCTACAGCCCGCACCCGGTCACCTGGGCCGTCGACGTGGTGCCCGGCCTGGGACTGCCCCGCAACGTCTCACCCAAGGTGGACGCCCGGCGTCTGATCGAGAGCCTGGTCGCCGCCCTCCTGGACGGACAGGGCGGAGCGTGACCGTGGCATTGGACGGCACCTTCGACCGCGGGACCCAGGGCTACCTGATGCCCCGCCTCGCCCTCGAGTCCATCGCCCGCAAGCGCCACGCCGCGGCTCTGGCTGTCCGAGAGGCCGCCGAGCAGGCCGAGCGTGAGTCCCAGGGCCCGACCGACACCTAGACCGACCGACGCCCGCAAGGGACGGCCCCGACCTGCGCATCCTGAGGTGGAGTGCTGCAGGTCGGGGTTGTGTCGGCCGACGCGGCGGACGCGAGCGCCCGGCTCAGCGGCGGGGGCTGGGCCACCGACAGGCCTCTGACCAGGCCCTATGCCCCCCGGGTGGGGCCTCTCCGCCCCTTTGGCATACGCGCTCGCCTTCCGTGCAATGCACATCGTGACTACAGAGAGGAGCCGACATGGCTCACAACGACCCCACACCAGGGCAGAAGATGGCCGCCGCGATCGTCGCGGAGATGGCCGAGGAGGGCCTGGTGCCCGACGCCAAGGAGCAGGCCCTGCTCGACGCCGCCGCCCAGGTGGTCGATCGCATCGACGCCCTGGAGAAGATCGTCGCCCGGGACGGAGAGCTGCTCACCAGCTCCACTGGGACGATCCGGGTCCATCCCGCCGTGGCCGAGCACCGCCAGCTCGCCGCCACGCTTCCGAAAGTGTTGTCCGGCATCGTCCTCGGCAACACCGCGACCGCTAAGGATCCGGTCAAGCAGCGCGCCGCCAATCGACGGTGGCAGCTGCACAACGATCGCAAGGCCGCCAATGGCTAGGGCCGCGACGGGACGCGCTCCTGGAGTCGCCGCAGATCCCTCCACCTGGCCGGACTGGGTGCTCAGCTTCCCGCGTAGTGCCCTGCACCCGAATGTTGAGATTCAGGCTCAGATTCGCGACGAATGGCAACAGTGGCACGTCGATCGTCGAGTGTGGCTGAACAGGCACGCCCCGGGTTGGACCTTCCCGATGGTCGATGGCGAGTACCGCCGTCGTCGGATCGCAGCTGCATCGGGGACAGAGCCCACCTAGCTACGATCGGTCGGTGAACTCAGACGAACGTCAGCGCCTGTCCACAGTCGCACGTCGCCTTCTCTCCGGGTGGAACGAGCGCTTCTACGGTGGAGCCTTCCAGGTGATGAACGAACGCCGCTACGACGCCGAGAAGGCAACACGCGTCCTGGCGTTCGCTCATCACACCCATCGCCTTGCGGCGGCCGGACTTCAAGTCCTGGAGAACTCGGATGCGATCATCGCTATGCCAACGATCCGCACATGCTTCGAGAGTGCACTTACCGCGCACTGGATCGCGCAGTCGAGCGACGGCGTGCAGGCAGTGCTCGAGCGAGAAACGATACGGCGGCGCGTAGCACAGGATGACCTGCGTAAGTCCGACAACCCTGTCTACCGGACCGCGGCTGAGAACATCGCGAGTACAGAGCCTCTAGGTCTCGATACAACCTCGCTCCAGCAGGCCAAGCGGTTCGAGCAAATGGTGAAGGACTTCGACGGTGGAGCTGAGTTGTATGTGATGTACCGCCACCTGTGCGGGTTCAGTCACGCATCGGGCGTCCTCTCGGACCAGTACTTGGAATTTGACGCCTCTTCGGAGTCGGTTGGGTACGGCCTCATAAGCGATCCGGTGACATCCGATGGTGCAGCCGAGGTGAGCATCCTCGCCTGTTCGATGCTATGGGCATCGTCAGCTGCTCGCCTCGTTCAGAAGGACCCCGCAGCCCGTGAGGGCGAGCTCAGCGAAGTCGCGCAGGAGCTCGACACAATCGCAGTTCTGAGTCTGACCGAGAAGGCGCAAGCTCGTCAGCGGACCCTTTCCGGTCGTAGCGGTGACGCGGGCCCTGCCGAGGCAATCTAGGACGCCTCGGCTCAGCTTCCCGACCCAGCCCCAGGAACCGGTGCATCCACTGCCGGTGGCTCTTGTGGCTGTTCGACCGGCGGCGCGGGCAGCTCGACTGGGGACTGTTCTGCCGGTGCCTCGACCGCGGGCTGAGGTACTGGTGTATCGGTGTGGTCGGTGCTGGCCGAACAGGAGACCCAGAAGCTCGCTAACGCAATGAGTACCGCTACGAGGGAAATACCGATCGAGATATTGCTGTTCCGTATACCCTTGTCCCTGGCCTCGTCGTTCTTGGCCTCTCGGTCCGCGCGCTCGGCGAGGATCTGCTTTGCGCCCTCGTCTGTCTCCTTCATGCGACCGAGGATTGTTTTCTCCCGATCTGGGAGGCGAGAGGGATCTGCGTCTAACTGTGCCTGCCAATCTTCAAGCTTGGCCTCCACGCGCTGCTTCCTGGCGTTCTCTTCGGACTGAGATTCGGTGTCGCTCACACCAGACATTCAACCCGAAGCGGACCGCTACGCGGGCTCTCCTCGACCGAGCGGAGCACCCAAGGGTGCCGGTGTCGATATCCCCTCCCCGGAGCTCCCACGAACCATGCCCCGTTATCGCGTCACGGCCAACACCTCTGGCCACGTCTCGAGTGAGAGCGTGGCTGTGTCGGACCCTCACGACGCCTGGCCAGACTCATCGCGAGAGCGCCCGCCCCGGTTGGCAGGATTGATAGCACCGGGTCACCTTGGTTCACGTCGGAGGTGACGAGAGAAACGACGTGCAGGGGCTCACGGACCGTGGCGTGCAGCGCACAGGCCGGTGCAACGACCGGCCCGACGCAACACGTCAGGCCAGGGAGTCGTCCATGCCGCCGCCGACCAGGAACACGCGGTAGGTGGTGTGGTGGCCGCCGCTGTAGCAGGCGTGGAAGCCGTCGTCGCACGTAACGGTGGTGAGGGCGCCGTACTCGGCACGGAGTTTCTCAGCGTGCAGTTCTGCACGCACTACGGCGGCGCCGTAGGTCTCGGTGACACCGAGGTCGACGCGATGGCCGTTGGAGACGCACGACACCACGTAGGCATCGCGGGATAGATTGATGGAACGGTGCATGACGGGCTCTCTCCGTTGTGGCCGAGGCCCTGGCCGGTGTTGCGAGCACCGTCCGGGGCCGTTTCTGGTGGTCGGCCAGCACCGTGGAGCTCGGTCGGAGATTCGAACCTCGAAGGTCACGCGAGGGGCACGCGTCCCGGCCGGAGGCGAAAGATTAGCCTCTGACCAGCGGAAATTCTGGTGCCCCCGGCAGGATTCGAACCTGCGACACCGGCTTTAGGAGAGCCGTGCTCTATCCCCTGAGCTACGAGGGCGGCGCGCGGTGGACCGGCGGTGCCGATTCGATGCGCGGTGTGAGTGTAGCCGGGATCGCGGCGCCGGTGTGAAACGGTCGCGGAACCAGCGGCACGGCGAGCGCCGCCGCCGCGCCGACGGCGATCCACGTGACGGTCCAGGCCTGGTCGGAGGCGTGCGAGGCGGACAGCAGGGGCCGGGGTGCGGAAACTCGACCCGTAGATCGCGGCGCCCGTGAGGGCGATCGCCGTTCCCGCCCGGTCGTGCACCCGAATGTCACACGCCGTCAATCCAACCGAACGCATGTGACATTCGGCCGGAGGTGCGGCAGGTGACCTGCGGCAGGTGACCTGCGGCCGGTGACCTTCGGTCGGAGGTGCGGCCAGTGACCCCGGGGGTGGGAACCGTCCCCCTCGGGGTGCGGTGTGCAGCCCGAAGAGCCCTGGAGTGCGGCCGTGGCGTGCCGGAGGGTGGATCCGCACGCCGAATCCTCGTCCCCGGGAGTACTCATGCCTCGCTCGATCTCGCGCACGATCCGCTTCGCCGCCGTGGCCGTCGCCGCCGTGGTGCCCGCCCTGGGTGCCGTCGCTCCGGCCGCCGCGGAGGACGAGTCTGCCCTGCAACAGCTTTCGCCCACAGCGGAGTGTCCGTTCGCCGCCGGGAGCACCGGGCAGTACACGACGGACGCGATGGGACCGTATGTGCAGTGCTTCCTTCCGTCGATCGAGTCGTGGATCGATGCCACGTACCAGGACATGCCGCATCCCACCGCCTACTACTCGGTGGCGGCGGGGAAGTCGGGGGAGGCGGCGCCCGGCTGCGCCTACGACGAGAACTCGCTGATGTACTGCGCGGCCGACCGCAGCCTCTACATCGGCGAGAAGGCGGCGATGGACCTCGTGAACGGCTACGGGGAGATCGCCATTGCCGCGGTGCTGAGCCACGAGGTGACGCATCACTTCCAGACGATGCTGGCACTGCCGGAGCCCGACCCGGCCGAACCCAACAGTGCCATCCCCTACGAGAACCAGGCCGATTGTGGATCGGGCGCCTTCGTCGCGTACTCCGAACGCGACCTCGGCGTCACGGTCGAGCAGACCGACCTGGCGTCGCTGGGCCGGGCGTTCGCCGCGGTGGGGGAGGACAAGGGGCCGGAGCGCACCCACGGCACCGCCGAGCAGCGCATCCAGGCATTCGACACCGGCTACCTCAGCCCGTCGCCCACCCCGTTGCTCTCGTGCGTCGACTACATCCCCGAGGCGCCCATCGCGTACATCGGCTGACGCGCCGGGCGCTCCGCTGTGATCACAATCACATAACTGCCGTCGTCTCCTCGCGGTTCTGTATGCGCGCGAGGCGGCGCCGGGAGCCGCCGGCCCCGGCGGACGTCCCAACCCCGCCCGCGCGCACCAGGAGGGTGTTTCCGCAGTTCACGCGGGTGGGGCAGGGCTGCATCCGGCCGGGCTGCCGCCGGGTCGCCGTCGGTACCCACCGCAGAAGTGTCCGAAACGTAACGCTGGCGCTGCCCTATATCGTTTTGTTACTTTGAGTCGCCAGAAACGGCCGGGGCACACCCGGCGCGCAACGGACGACGGATGAGGTAGCAACTGTGGGACGGCACCAGCGGGCAGGCGACGAAGCGACCACCTTCGAGATGGATCTGTCCGGTGCGTCCTCCGGCCGCGGCCGGCACCGCGTCGAGCCCACCGGTCCGTCGGCACCCGTGAAGGCCGCCACCGTGGCCGCCGCCACCGGCGCCTTCTTCGCCGTGGGTGCCCAGCTCGCCGCCGGCACGGCCAGTGCCGCGCCCGCCCCCGCCCAGACCGGCACCCTGCCGTTCGAGGTGCCGCAGGGCCTGCTGCCCGAGGGCTTCGAGCTCCCGCAGCTGCCCGGTGCGCCCGCCCCGGCCGACGAGCACGGCCACGAGCACGCCGCCGCTCCCGCCCTGCCGCCGGAGCTCGACACCCTGGTCGACCAGTTCGCCGCGGGCCAGGGCTGGCTGAACAACCTCAACCCCGCCAAGCCTGCCACCGTGCAGCCCGTCTCGGGCACGCTCACCTCGGACTTCGGCCCCCGCTGGGGCAGCCACCACGGCGGCATCGACATCGCCGCCCCGATCGGCACGCCGATCAAGTCCGCCGCCGACGGCACCGTCCTCGACGCGGGCGCCGCCTCCGGCTACGGCCAGTGGGTGCGCGTCCTCAACGACGACGGCACCACCGCCGTCTACGGCCACGTCGACACCTACCAGGTCAGTGCCGGCCAGCGGGTGACCGCCGGTCAGCAGATCGCCACCGTCGGCAACCGCGGCTGGTCCACCGGCCCGCACCTGCACTTCGAGGTGTGGGACCAGGCCGGCGGCAAGACCGACCCCAACGCCTGGCTCAGCACCCGCGGCGTCGTCGCCGACTGGGGCAGCTACCGCGCCGTCTGACGCTCACCCCCAACTGCGGTCGCTCGGCCGCTAGGCTGACGAATCATCACCTAGCGGGGGAGAGGGACACGGCTCCATGGGCACGCAGATCAAGGCTCGCTCCTTCACCCGCGCCGACCGGCGCGAGTTCCGCACCAAGGTGCAGGCCTGCCTCGCCGCCCTGGACCGGATGCTGCGCGACGGCGCCTTCACCGACGCGCGCGAACGGCCGGAGCCGCTGCTCGGCATGGAGATCGAGTTCAACCTCGTCCAGGACGACATGGAACCGGCCATGTGCAACCTCGAGGTCCTGCAGGCGATCGACGATCACGCCGTGTTCCAGACCGAGCTGGGCCAGTTCAACGTCGAGATGAACGTCGACCCCGGGCCGTTCGCCGGTGACGCCACCCTCGACATCGAGAACACCCTGCGCGAGTCGCTGCGCCGCGCCGACACGCGGATGCACCGGCAGGACGCCCAGCTCGTCATGATCGGCATGCTGCCCACGCTCGAGCTCGCCCACCTCGACCGGGAGCGCATCACCGCCAACCCGCGCTACGAGGCCCTCAACGAGCAGATCTTCGCCGCACGCGGGGAGGACATCGAGCTCGATCTCGACGGCGTGCCCCTCCCCGGCCGCGACGACGCCGAACAGCTGCGGGCCGACGCCAACTCGGTCGTGCCGGAGGCGGCCTGCACGTCGCTGCAACTGCACCTGCGGGTGGCCCCGGAGGACTTCGCCGACCACTGGAACGCCGCTCAGTGCCTGGCCGGGGTGCAGGTGGCGCTCGCCGCGAACTCCCCGTTCCTCGCCGGCAAGGCGCTGTGGCACGAGAGCCGGATCCCGCTGTTCGCGCAGGCCACCGACACTCGCACCCAGGAGCTGAAGAATCAGGGGGTGCGGCCGCGGGTGTGGTTCGGCGAGCGCTGGATCGACTCGGTGACCGACCTGTTCGAGGAGAACTCGCGGTACTTCCCGGCGCTGCTGCCCGAGGTGTCCGACGTCGATCCGATCGCCGAGTTCGATGCCGGCCGGACTCCGCAGCTGCGCGAGCTGCAGATGCACAACGGCACCATCTACCGCTGGAACCGGCCCGTCTACGACGTCGCCGACGAGCACCCGCACCTGCGGCTCGAGAACCGGGTGCTGCCGGCGGGCCCGACGGTGCTCGACATCATGGCCAACGCCGCGTTCTACTACGGGGCGCTGCGCGCCCTCGTCGACGCCGACGTGCCGCTGTGCCGGTTCATGAGCTTCGACGCGGCCCGCGAGAACCTCGGGATCGGGGCCAAGTACGGCCTCGACGCGCGGCTGTACTGGCCCGGCCTGGGCTGGGTGGGCGCCGACGAACTCGTGCTGCGCCGGCTGCTGCCGATGGCGGACGCGGGCCTGACCGCCTTCGGACTGTCGCAGCAGGCGCGGGACCGGTACCTGGGCATCATCGAAGGCCGGTGCCTGAACCGGCAGACCGGGGCGGCGTGGCAGCGGGCGCAGGTCGTCGAACGGGAGGACGCCGGCGCCGACCGGCGCACCGCCCTGCACGGAATGATGCGTGACTACATCCGGAACATGCTGGGCGGCAAGCCCGTTCACGAGTGGCCGCTCGGCACGGCATGATCACAACCGGACGGTGCGGGTCACCGTGACCGCGGGGGTGACCACGGCCCGGTTCTCCGGAGCGGTGTATCCCGGGACGACGGTGAGGTCGTCGGTGACGTCGGCGACGTGCAGTACCACCGCGCCGTCGCGCGGGGCGACGGTCAGCCGCACCTCGATGCCCTCGGCCGGGGTCCCGGAGAACAGGAACCCGAACGACGCGGCCGGCGCGGCGCTCCGCCCGGCCACCACCGCCTCCCGCACCGCCGCGGACGTCCCGTCCACCCACAGCCCGATCGTCGGCGCCCCGCGCGGCGACGTCAGCCGCAGGGTCAGCGTCCGTTCGTCGCCGTCGGTGACGTCCGCGACGACGGCGAGCCCGGGCGCGGGCAGCGGCGCGACCGGCGCGGGCCCGTGGGCGAACCTGGTCTCGCTGCGCCACGGGAACGCGTCCGGCAGCGTGGCCGGCTCCTCGGGCAGCAGGGCGCGGCTCCAGGCCGAGGCGGGTGCGCGCGGCGACGCCCACACGGCGGCACCGGTGTCCGCGTTCAGCGCGTAGAGCAGTTGTTCCTGCCGCGGCGGGGTGGCGCCGTCGCGGTTGACCCAGCCGCCGACCGGCGCGGCCACGAGCACGACCCCCGCGGCGGCGATCGCGGCGAGCCGCAGCTGCGACGGCGCGCCGGCGGCGTCGACGAGCGGCAGCGCCAGCGCGAACAGCACCGCGACGAACACCCCCGCGAGCGGCGCTCCGGTGAGCAGACCGGCGTCGAACGACGCCACCGCGGCGGGCACGAGCACCACGACCGCCGGAACTGTCCCGGCCAGCGTCACCGGCGTCCGCCACCCGCGCCGATCGGTGGGCAGCAGGTCCACGACGAGCGCGGCGATCGCCGCGGGCAGCGCCGGCAGCACCAGGACGGTCGCGACGCCGAGGAAGGGCAGCGCGGCCAGGGCGGTGACCGTCACGGCGAGCAGCGCGCCCGTCGCGAACGCGGCAGGGCCGACGCGGCGGCGCACCGGCGGATACGCCGCGAGCAGGACGGCGACGGCCGCGGCCGCCGCGGCGACCTGATAGGGCACCGGCAGGTACGGCTCGCGCAGGACCGCCGAGGCCTGACCGGGAGCGATCCGCAGCGCGAGCCACCACGGAACGAACGCCGCGCCCGCCGCCGCGGCCGCCACGGCGATCGAGATCCCGCCCGACGCCGCGAGACGGCCCGCCGAGGCGGCACCGTCCCGGATCCGCCGGGCCGCGAGGGCGCCGGTGACGGCGGCGAGCAGCGCGGTCAGGGCGATCTCGAGCGGGCGCGGGTAGTGCACCGGCCCCCAGGGCAGCGTGACGACGACGTCGTCGCCCCCCGAGCCGAGCTCTGCCAGGTCGGCGGACGAGAACCGCTGTGCCGCAGCAAGGGTGGTTTCTCCCATGCGCTGCAGCGACGCGGTGTCGAGCCGGTCCGGGGTGTCGAGGGGACTGTGATAGTAGGCGCCGCCGCCGGCGATCGCGGTGTCCGCGGCGTGCATGCCGGCCTCGGTGAGGCGGCGGAAGTCGGTGTCGTTGGGCAGCAACTCGAACGCCGTCTGGGTGAACGAGTCCGCGGTCGTGCCGGGCACGCCGGACAGCACACCCACGAGACCCGCGTTGGGGGAGGAGATCCGGAAGGTGACGGGGATCCCGCCGTTGCCGCGGGCCTCGTGGTTGAGCACCACCGTCGGCCTCGCGTCGGCCGGTTGCCGCCGCGTGTACTCCTCGGCGCCGAGCAGGCCGCGTTCCTCGCCGTCGGTCACGAGCACCGTGACGTCGTTCCGGGGACGGGGGCCGGCGGTCAGGGCGCGGGCCGCCTCGAGCACCGTGGCGATCCCGATCCCGTCGTCGCCCGCGCCGGGGGAGCCGGCGACGGTGTCGTAGTGCGCGGCGAGCACGACGGTGCCGGTGGGGTCGGTGCCGGGCAGGGTGGCGACGACGTTCGCGACCCGGCCGCCCCGCTGGGTGCCCTGCACGGCGGTGGCCGACCAGCCGACGCCGTCGTCGACGCGGACGGACCAGCCGAGGTCGTCGAGGATGCGGACCAGGTACTCCCGGGCCTCGGCATGGCCGGCCGAACCCGGGGTGCGCGGCCGCGCGGCCACCGCCTCGACGTGGGTCGTCGCGCGGACGGCGCTGAACGCGGTGGGGGGAGCGTCGGCCGGTGCGGGTGCCGCCGGGGTCCGCAGCGTGGCCGCGAGCCCGACGAGGAGCAGCACGAGCAGTCCGATCCGGCCGGCCCGGCGGGTGCGGCCCGCGCCGGCGGGGGCCGGAGCATCGTCCATGCGAGCGAGCCTAGCGCCGGATCGTGGAGACGACCGTGCCCCGGCCGCGGGGGCCGGGGCACGGTCGGAGGCGACTCAGGCGTTCGGGGCCCAGCTGTCGGGACCGAACACCTCGTAGTGGATGTTCTCGGCGGGCACGTTGCGCTCGATGAGGGCCTCGCGCAGCGAGAGCATGAACGGCAGCGGACCGCACAGGTACGCCTTGGTGTTCGGGTCGAGCGGCAGGTCCGACACGTCGGCCCGGCCCACGCGCACGGTCTCGAGCGGCTCGCGGGCGCCGAGGTCCTCGTACCACCGGTGCACCTCGGCGGACGGGATGCGCTCGACGAGGGTGGCCAGCTCGTGCCGGTGCGCGTGGTTGGCGACGGAGCGGTCGGCGTGCAGCACCGAAACCTTGCGCTCGTCACCGGTTTCCGCGAGGTGCGCGAGCATGCCGATCATCGGGGTGCAGCCGATGCCGGCGGAGGCCAGCAGCAGCGGGGCGCCGTCGTCGGGCAGCACCAGGTCGCCGAACGGGGTGGTGACCTGCAGCTCGTCACCCTCGAAGACGTTGTCGTACAGGAAGTTCGACACTTCACCGGCCGGCGCGACGGTGCCGTCGGGGGTGGTGGTCGCCACGATCCGCTTGACGGTGATGCGCCAGTCGCCCTGGGCCGGCGCGTTGGTCAGGCTGTACTGGCGGATCTGACGGGCCCCGTCGGGCAGCTTCACGCCCACCGAAAGGTACTGTCCCGGACGGAAAGCGGGCAGCGGAGCGCCGTCGAGCGAGGTCAGGACGAACGAGACGGTGTCGGCGGACTGGTGCCGGCGCTCGGCGACCCGGACGGTGCGCCACACGTCGCCCGGCGCGACGCCCGCGGCCTTGTACAGGTCGTCCTCGAGCTTGATGAGCGTGTTGGCCATCAGCCAGTACAGCTCGTCCCAGGCCGCGGCGACCTCGGGGGTGACGGCCTCGCCGAGGACCTCCACGATCGCCTCGAACAGGTGCTTGTGGACGATCCAGTACTCGTCGGGCTTGATGCCGAGGGAGGCGTGCTTGTGCGCGATGCGGGACAGGATCGCCTCGACCCGGGCCGGGTCGGGATCGAGCTGCAGGGTCGCGAAGGCGGCGATGGAGCCGGCCAGGGCCTTCTGCTGTTCGCCCTGCTTCTGGTTGCCGCGGTTGAACAGGTCGCGCTCGAGTTCGGGGTGCGCGGCGAACATCTTCTTGTAGAACAGCGGGGTGATGTCGCCGATGGCGGCACCCACGGCGGGGAGGGTGGCGCGGACAACTTCCTTGGACTCGGCTGAGAGCGGCATCGTGAACTCCGTTTCGGGTAGGGCTGGGCCGGTTCCGGGCTGTGGAACCGTGCGGTCAGACGGCGGGGCGGGTGAGATCGAGCAGGACGGTGCGGGTGGGGGCCCGGGTGAGATCGGCGACGGTGACGGAGTCGAGCGCCGCGTAGAAGGACTCCTGGGCTCGGCGCAGTGCGCCGCGGAGGCTGCATCCTTCCCGCAGCGGGCACGGTTTGTCGCCCTCGCAGGCGACGACCTCGCCGTCGCCTTCGAGTTGCCGGGTGAGCCATCCGACGGACGCGCCCCGGCCGAGCTCGGTGATGGTCAGTCCGCCGCCGCGGCCGCGGCGGGTCGTGACGACGCCGAGTTCGCTCAATCGTGCGACCACCTTGGTGGTGTGTGCGTACGACAGCTGCAGCTGCTCGGCGACGCGCTTGGTGCTGGGGGAGCTGTCGGGCGCGGCGGCCGCCAGGTACATGACAACTCTCAGTCCGAGATCGGTGAACTGGGTGAGTTGCATGACCTGAGACTAGATAATTGGTATCTGAAATGACAATTTAATGTGACGTAGATCGCTTCGGTGCGTCAGCGTTCGAGCACGGGAAGGATATTGCGCCAGCTGACGATTCCGATCGGCCTGCCGTCGCGCACCACCGGCACGGACCGCAGCCGCATCTGCAGCATCGCCCGCGCGATGTCGAACAGCTCGGCGTCCGCATCGAGGGCCACCGGCGGCAACGCCACCGCCCGCACCGTCAGCGGCCGGCGGATCGCGGTGACGAGCGGCAGGTCGGCGTACATCGACAGGCGCGCCAGATGCGCCCCCGCCAGCGCCTCCTCGGTGATCAGGCCGCAGAGCCGGCCGTGCTCGTCGACCACCGGGAGGGTGGTGAAGCCGTTGCGGGCCAGCACCTCCCCGGCCCGCTCCAGGGTGGCGTCGACCGTCACGGCCAGCACCGGCGTGCTCATCACGTCCGCCGCGCGGACCTTGTGGGCCGCGGGCCCCGCCATGCGGATCGGTCCACCGGACATGATGCGCCTCCTCTGCCTACGATTGTGGCCGCATCCCCGCTACCGGGCCAGTGGCTCCGGACTTCCCGGAGAGGGACCAAAGACCATTCCTGCCCCCAGGGGAGCGGATTAACCTCGACCCCGAGGACGATCCCTGCGACGAGAGCGGTGACCGACGTGAAGTTCCCAGGCAGCAAGGCGCACCACGAGCCCACGCACGACGAGGCGGTGCGCTCGAACACCGTGGTGGTCGGGATCGACGGATCCCCGGCCTCCGACGACGCCGTCCGGTGGGCCGCCGCGACGGCCGCCGACCGCGGGCTGCCGCTGCACATCGTGCACGCTCTCGACTTCGCCCCCAGCGGCTACAGCGGGGCGCCGTTCATCCAGACCGCACAGGTCTTCGAATGGGTCGAGGACGAGGGCAAGACGCTGCTGCAGCGCGCCGAGGAGGTCGCCCGCAC
Source organism: Rhodococcus aetherivorans (assembly GCF_011058165.1). Taxonomy (GTDB): domain Bacteria; phylum Actinomycetota; class Actinomycetes; order Mycobacteriales; family Mycobacteriaceae; genus Rhodococcus; species Rhodococcus aetherivorans. The sequence goes on along the minus strand of NZ_JAALEG010000076.1, from coordinate 18,528 downwards.
CGTCGCGCCGGCACTCGAGATCACCACCCGGCTCGCCGCCACCGGCAGCGCGCGCTGGCTCATCGACCTGTCCGCCCGCGCGCGGATGCTCGTGCTCGGCTCCTCCGGCACCGGCCGGGTGGGCGAGGCACTGCTCGGCTCCACCCCGGTGTCCGTCGCCAGCCACGGTCGCTGCCCGGTCGTCGTCGTCCGCGGCAAGGCTCCGGAGACCCTGCCCGACACCCGGCCCGTCGTCGTCGGGGTCGACGGCAGCCCCCTCAGCGAGAAGGCCGTCCGCGCGGCGTTCGAGGAGGCCGGCCTGCGCGGCGTCGACCTCGTCGCGGTGCACGTGTGGAGCGACATGCGGCGGGGCACCTTCGACGAGGCCGTGGAGGTTTCGATCGACCCGAACGCGTTCGCGGAATCCGAGCAGGCCCTGCTCGCCGAGCGCCTCGCCGGGTTCCACGACCGCTACCCCGACGTGAACGTGCGTCGCGAGGTGTACGTCGACGGGCCGCGCGCCCACCTGCTGGCCTGGTCGGAGAAGGCGCAGCTGCTGGTGCTCGGCAGCCGCGGCCGCGGCGGCTTCACCGGCATGCTGCTCGGCTCCACCAGCAACTCGCTGATCCGCGACGCGCAGTGCCCCGTCATGGTGGTGCGCCCCGACGAGTCCTGAAGGTCGCGCCACACCCCGGCGGTAGGGTACCTGGCACACGGGTACGAGCGTGCCCGGCAGGACCACGCACCAACGAATCACGGGGTATGCGGATGCGCATCGGGATGGGATTGAACTACAGCGGCGGATTCGCCGAGACGGCGGCGGAGGTGGCCGATCTCGAACGGGCCGGCCTCGACATCGTCTTCGTACCGGAGGCGTACTCGTTCGACGCGGTCAGCCAGCTCGGCTACCTCGCGGCCAAGACCGAACGACTCGAGCTGGCCTCGGGCATCTTCCAGATCTACACCCGCACGCCGAGCCTGACGGCGATGACCGCCGCAGGTCTCGACTACGTCTCCGACGGCCGCTTCGTCCTGGGCATCGGTGCGTCCGGCCCGCAGGTCATCGAGGGATTCCACGGCGTCAAATACGACGCGCCGCTCGGCCGGACCCGTGAACTCGTCGATATCTGCCGCCAGGTGTGGCGCCGGGAGAAGGTCGAGTACCAGGGCAAGTACTACCAGATCCCGCTGCCGCCGGAGAAGGGCACCGGACTCGGCAAGCCGCTCAAGCTGATCAATCACCCGGTGCGCGAACGCATCCCCGTCCTGATCGCCGCGATCGGCCCCAAGAACGTCGAGATGACCGCCGAGATCGCCGAGGGCTGGGAACCGATCTTCTTCTATCCCGAGAAGGCCGCCGACGTGTGGGGCGAGTCCCTCGCGCGCGGCAAGGCCAAGCGCGATCCCGCGCTCGGGGACCTGCAGGTCTACGTCGGCGCGGCGCTCGCGATCGGCGACGACGTCGACTTCCTGCTCGACTTCGTACGCCCGCACCTCGCGCTGTACATCGGCGGCATGGGGGCGAAGGGCAAGAACTTCTACAACGACCTCGCCGTCCGCTACGGGTACGCGAAGGAGGCGGAGACCATCCAGGACCTGTACCTCGCAGGCCGGAAGGAGGAGGCCGCCGCCGCGGTGCCCGACGACCTGGTGCGGGCGGTCTCGCTCATCGGGCCCGAGAGTTACGTCCGGGAACGCGTCGCCGCGTTCGCCGAAGCCGGCGTCACCACCCTCAACGTCAACCCGATCGCGGAGAACACCGCCGGCCGGGTCCGACTGATCGAACAGCTGCGGGAGATCTGCAACTGACACCCGCGCCGATGTGAGAACCCGGGCCCACCGGCCCGCCGACAGAGGGGAATTCATGACCGAAACCCAACCGATCGTCGTCGCGGTCGACGGATCCGACGCGGCGGCGACCGCGGTGATCTGGGCGGCCCGCGCTGCCGCGGCCCGCGCGCTGCCGCTGCACATCGTCACCGTCGTGCACATCCCCGCGTTCTACTACTCCGAGCCCTACCTCGCGGAGAGCTTCCACGAGGAGATGAAGGAGACGGCGCGGGCGCGGCTCGACAGTGCCAAGGTGCTCGCCAAGCGCATCGCCGACGAGCAGGGCCCGGTCGAGATCACCACGGAGCAGATCGAGGGCAAGGTCGTCCCCACCCTCGTCGACCTCTCGAACCGGGCCGACACCATCGTGCTCGGCTCGCGCGGGCTCGGGGAGGTGAAGGGGCTGCTCGTCGGCTCCGTCACCCTCGGTCTCGCCTCGCACGCCCACTGCCCGGTCGCGATCGTGCGCGGCCGCACCCTCGACGGGGCACCGCCCTCCGACGGCCCGGTCGTGGTCGGCGTCGACGGTTCCGAGGCCTCCGTGCGCGCCGTCGAGGTGGCGTTCGCCGAGGCGGCCGCCCGCAAGGCGACGCTCGTCGCGGTGAACGTGTGGAGCGACGTGAGCGTGCAGCCGTCCCTGGGCGCGGTGCCCGAGGATCCGCAGTGGAGCAGGATCCAGACGGGGGAGGAGGTCGTGCTCGCCGAGAACCTCGCCGGGTTCCAGGAGCGTTACCCGGACGTCGTCGTCGAGCGCGTCGTCGCGCGGGACCGGCCGGTGCGGGTGCTGAGCGAGTACGCCGAACGCGCCCAGCTGATCGTCGTGGGCTCCCGCGGCCGCGGCGGCTTCAAGGGCCTGCTGCTCGGATCGACCAGCAACGCGCTGATGCAGACGGCCGACTGCCCCGTGCTGATCGTCCGGCCGGACGGCGAGAAGTAGCCGTCCCGTCGCGGCCTTCGCCGCATGTGGTGGCGCGGCAGGGTGCTTCCCGCGCGCGTCCCTACGCGCGCGGGAAGCGCCGCAGCGCGCGACCGCCGGGAACGTACCCGGACGCTCGATGCCCGGCACCCTGAGCGGGTGCCGGGCATCGTCGCCGGGTGGTTCCGGGTCGCCGCGTGGTCAGCCGAAGTCGTCGAGGCCGCGCCGGCGCAGCTCGCTCCACACGTCGGCGGGATGCACCCCGCGACGGACGGCGTCGTTCTCGATCAGCACGCCGAGCATCTGCGAACTGAGGAAGGCGACGTCCTCCGGGCGGTGCGTGCCGCTCTTGACGGTGAGCCATCCGGACACGTCGCCGCGTTTCGCGGCGCGGGCCATGTCGAGCACCGAGCCGAACAGCTCTGCCGACCCGGTGTCGCGGTCCTCCCGGGATCCGGGCTCGCGCACGCTGGTCATGCGCTCGCCCCTGCGTGTTCGTCGCGCCGGGCCTGACGGGCCAGCGCCCGGTCCCGGGCCTCCTCGAACCGCTCGGCCTTCGTCTGCAGGTCGGTGAGGAAGGCGTCGAGGTCCTCGCGCAGCTGTTCGCCGCGGCCGCCGAAGTCGGTGCGGTCGAACACGCGCCACTTGCGGAGCACCGGCAGCACCACGTCGTCGAGATGCTGCCGCAGGTCGTAGATGCCGCCCTTGGCGATCAGCACGGCGTTGCGCCGGAAGTTCGCCATCGACGCGCCCGGCATCCGAAAGCGGGTCAGCACGCTCATGATCGCGGCGAGCGCCTGGTCGGGGGCGATGTCGAGGGCGCCCTCGACGATGTTGCGATAGAACATCATGTGCAGGTTCTCGTCCGCGGCGACGCGGGCGAGCATGCGGTCCGCGATCGGATCCCCGCAGGCCTTACCGGTGTTGCGGTGCGAGACCCGGGTCGCCAGTTCCTGGAAGGTCACGTACGACACGGACTCGAGCATCGACGTCGAGCCCGGGTCGAATCCGGTGGTCATGTGCGCCATGCGTGCGTTCTCGAGCGCGACGGGGTCCACACCGCGGGTGACCACCAGGTAGTCCCGCATGACGACGGAGTGCTTGTTCTCCTCGGCCGTCCAGCGGCCCACCCACGTGCCCCAGGCGCCGTCGAGGCTGAAGTGTTCGGCGATCTCGCGGTGGTAGGAGGGCAGGTTGTCCTCGGTGAGCAGATTGGTGATCATCGCTGCCTGCGCGGTTTCGGACAGCGCGGACTGGTCGGGGTCCCAGTCGATGCCGCCGAGGGCGGCGAAGTTGCGGCCCGCGTCCCACGGAACGTAGTCGTGCGGATGCCAGTCCTTCGCCATCGCCAGGTGGCGGTGGACGTTGTCCTCGGCGATCGGCTCGAGCTCTCGGAGCAGTTCGAGATCCGTGAGTTCCCTGGTCACAGTGATGTATTCCCTCTCTGGTGGGACCCCGGGCGCCCCCCTGCGGCGCCCGGCGGTCGGTTCGGTCGGGTCAGAACCCGATGCGCATGATCAGTTGCGGCAGGCCGTCGATGTCCATCCGCTCGGCGAGCCGGTCAGCCGAATCCTCCACGCGCAGTGGATAGGTGAGTACGGACGCCGACAACCGGGCGTCGACCGCCGCCAGCCACGCCCGCTCGGACGCGATGCCCACCCGGACCAGGTCGATCGGATCGCCGGAGTGCACCGAGAACACCAGCACGGTCTCCCGGTCGATGGCCGCCGCGAGTTCGGCGGTGTCCGGCACACCGGTGGTGATCAGCGCGCGCCCGGCGGGTCCGCCGGCGTCGAGATCGGCGCCCCAGTCGGTCACCACCTCGGCGTTGCCCTCGGGGTGCCAGTGCGACGTCCACCGGAACATCTCGCGCTGGTAGTACGGATTGCGGCGCATCGCGTCGGCCGAGTAGGTGAGCATGTCGGCGAGCGCCGGGGCCTCGTCCGACGCCAGCAGGCGAACCTCGACCCCGGGTAGGTCGGCGGCGGCCATCACGTCGGCGATGGTGGTCGCCGGCACCGGGATCCGGGCGAACGACTCGCGGTGGCTGCGCCGGTGCGAGATGGCGGCGAAGAACCCCAGGTCGGTGCTCGAAGGAGTGGCCGGCGCCGCTGCCTCGATCCGTGCGATCAGCTCGGGCCGCTCCGGCTCGGGCAGCAGCAGGGTCCGGGTGCTCCAGCCGAGCACCCGGATGCCGAGTTCGAGGTTGGCGACGGCGGCTCCGCACGAGATCAGCCGATCCGGGCGCAGGGGGTCCTGGCCGGGGGCGGCGAACTCGACCCGCTCCTCGAGTTCGGCCGTGCGGGCCGGGAGGCGCAGGTTCCACGGCTGAGTGTCGTGGATCGAGGGGGCCTCGATCACGGCACGCGCGATCACCTCGGTGTCGCTCGTGGACCAGGTGTCGGGCACCGTGGACATCGCAGCCTCCTCGTCCTGGTCGGTCACCTCGCACGGCTCATCGAGGATGACTGTCCGAGCATCGCCCGCGGGCTGCACCGGGCGCATGTGCCGAAGGTCCCGAAACTGCCGTCGAACGGCCCGGGGTCGGCGGCGCGCGAGCGAGCTGAGACGATGGTCACCGCAATGCCGGTGTCAGGAAAGGTGAGGGACGATGCCTCGGGTATTTCTCGTCGACGACCATGAGATCGTGCGGCGCGGGTTGGTCGACCTGCTCGACAGCGTGCCCGACTTCACGGTTGTCGGGGAGGCCGCGTCGGTCGGTGAGGCGCTGGCCCGCATCCCGGGCAGCGGAGCCGAAGTCGCGGTGCTCGACGTGCGCCTGCCCGACGGCAACGGCGTCGAACTGTGCCGCGAGCTGCGGGCCCGCATGCCGGAGCTGCGCGCGCTCATGCTCACCTCCTACGCCGACGACGAGGCCCTGTTCGACGCGATCATGGCGGGCGCGTCCGGATTCGTCCTCAAGCAGATCCTCGGCACCGACCTGGTCTCGGCGATCCGGACCGTCGCGGCCGGCGGCTCGCTGCTCGACAGCCGGGCGACGGCCGCGCTCATGGAACGCATCCGCGCGTCCCGCACGGCGGACCCGCTCGCCGAGCTGTCGGAGCAGGAGCGGGCCGTGTTCGAGCTGATCGGGGAGGGCCTGACCAACCGCGAGATCGCCGAGCGGCTGTTCCTGGCGGAGAAGACGATCAAGAACTACGTCTCGCGGCTGCTGGCCAAGCTCGGGATGCAGCGCCGCACGCAGGCCGCGGTGCTCGCCACCGAGCTGCGCAAGCAGCGCGAGGTCTGACGGGGACCCCGGGTCACAGGGGGACCTGCCACAGCACGCGCGTCCCGCCCCTGTCGCCGGGTCCGGTGCTGCAGCGGCCGCCGCACTGCTGGGCGCGCCGCTCGAGGTTCGCGAGGCCGCTGCGGCGCGGGGTGTCCGGCAGCCCGATGCCGTCGTCGACGATCTCGATCGTGAACTCGTCGCCCGCGGTGACGGATACGGAGATCTTCTCCGACTGCGAGTGGCGCAGCGCGTTGCTCAGTCCCTCCCGCAGCACCGCCTCGGCGTGTGGATGGATGCGTGCGGGTACGAGAGTGTCGATGGCGCCGGCGAATTGGACGTTCGGCGCCACGGGGGACTGAGTGGTCAGGTCGCCGACCACATCCAGCAGCCGCCGCCGCAGGCTGGTCGACGCCGCGGCGCCGGTGGTATGCAGATCGAAGATGGTGGTGCGGATCTCGCGGACCGTACGGTCGAGCTGCTCGACGGCGTGTTGGACGATGTCCGCGACCCGGTCCGGATCGGTGCCGGGCACCAGGGTGCTCTGCAGGCTCATCCCGGTGGCGAAGAGGCGCTGGATCACGTTGTCGTGCAGATCCTGTGCGATCCGGTCCCGGTCGGCGAGCACGTCGAGCAGCCGCTTCTTGCGTTGTTGCGCCGCGAATTCGAGTGCCACCGTGACCAGGTCGGCCATGGACTTAAGGCGCGTGACCTCCGCGTCGTCCCACGCATCGGAACGGGCCGACCGGGTGGCGATCAGTACGCCGGTGACCCCCGACGTGGCGGACAGCGGCAGGATCGCGGCGCGGCCCGCGCCGGCTGCCGGAAGCCCCTCGAGGTTGTCGGTGATCAGTGTGCGCCTGGTGCGGATCGCCTGCAGCACAGGAGAATCGGTGAGGTCGAGACGCGAGCCCGTCGCCGGCGGGCCGGGCGCGGCGGCGGCCCGGACGGTCCCCTCGGTGCCGTCGACCAGCAGGACGTAGGTGCCCACGGTGTGGGCGAGGGCCCGGACCCGGTCGACCAGGAGCGCCAGGGTCTCGTCGACGGAACCGCCCACCAGCAACCGTGAGTTGATCGCGGCCACCGCCTCGAGCCAGCGTTCGCGGGTGAGGGACCCCTCGAACAGGCGGGCGTTGTCGATCGCGACGCCCGCGGAGGTGGCGAGGACCTTCAGGATCACCTCGTCCTCTTCGGTGAAGGCGGGACCGTCGATCTTCTCGGTGAGATAGATGCTCCCGAAAACCCTGCCGCGCACCATGATCGGCGTGCCGAGGAAGCTCTTCATCGGTGGGTGGCCGGGTGGGAAGCCGATCGAGGCGGGATGCTCCGACAGGTCCGCGATCCGCACCGGCCGCGGGTCGTTGATGAGCAGGCCGAGCAGGCCCCGGCCCTCGGGCAGGTGCCCCATGCGGCTGCGCTCGGCCGGGTCGATGCCGACGTACACGAACTCCGACAGCCTGCCGTCGGGCGCCCGCACGCCGAGCGCACCGTAGCGGGCGCCGAGCAGCGCGACGGCCGCGGAGACGATGCGCTGCAGCATGGAGTCGAGTTCGAGGCCCGACCCGACGACGAGCACCGCCTCGAGCAGGCTCTGCATGCTCGCCGGGGTGGTAACGGTGTCGGTGAGCCGTTCACGGATCTCGGCGAGCAGTCCGTCGATGTCGGCGGTGTCGTCGATCGTGCCGTTGTCACCGGGAGCGCTCACACCCGTCAGCATAGGTGCACTCCTCGCGCGGCCCTGCGTGCCGGTCCGTGCACCGCGGCAAAAGGGGGCAACACGGCCGCAGCCCGTCGCCGGCGTGTGAGAATCCGCATATGGAGAACGGGCCCGGACGGGCCGGGTTCGACGGAGACGGGTGACGGCTGCCATGGGAGTTCCGCCGCGCGGTGCCGCGCTGTTCACCGACCTGTACGAGGTCACGATGGCGCAGGCCTATCTGGCTCTGGGAATGTCGGACACGGCCGTGTTCGAGACGTTCTTCCGCAAGCTTCCGCCGGGGCGGTCCTATGTGCTGGCCGCCGGCCTGCCCGACGTGCTCGATTTCCTCGAGGCGTTCCGGTTCGAGGAGGACGACCTGCAGTACCTGCGCGGCCTCGGCCTGTTCTCCGACGAGTTCCTCGAGCGGCTCGCCGGGGTGCGTTTCACCGGCGACGTGTGGGCCGTGCCGGAGGGCACCGTCGTCTTTCCGAACGAGCCGATCGTCCAGGTCGTCGCGCCGATCCTGGAGGCGCAGCTCGTCGAGACCTTCGTTCTGAACCGGATCCACCTGCAGTGTGTCCTCGCGAGCAAGGCCGCGCGGGTGGTCGAGGCCGCCCGCGGGCGGCTGGTGGTGGATTTCGGGGCGCGCCGGGCCCACGGCACCGACGCCGCCCTCGAGGTCGCCCGGACCAGCTACCTCGCGGGTGCGGCGGGAACCTCCAACCTGCGCGCGGCCAAGGAATACGGAATACCCGCGTTCGGCACGATGGCCCACAGCTTCGTCCAGGCGTTCGACGACGAGTTCGACGCCTTCGAGGCGTTCGCCCGGCTCAACCCCGGCACGACGTTGCTCGTCGACACCTACGACACACTCCGCGGCGTCGACCTGGTCGTCGAACTGGCGGAGCGACTGGGCGACCGGTTCGACGTGCGGGCGGTCCGGCTGGATTCCGGGGATCTCGGGGCGCTGTCGAAGGCGGCGCGCGCCCGGCTCGACGCGGCGGGTCTGCACGACGTCCGGATCTTCGCCTCGTCGGGCCTCGACGAGTACAGCGTGGCGGCACTGCTGGCCGACGGCTGTCCCATCGACGGCTTCGGGGTGGGCACCCAGCTCTCCGTCGCCCAGGACGCGCCCACGCTCGACATGGCGTACAAGCTCGTCGAGTACGCCGGCGTCGGGCGGACGAAGCTGTCGAGCGGCAAGGTCCTCCCTCCCGGGCGCAAGCAGGTGTACCGCCGGGTCGACGACGGCGTCTTCGCAGGCGACATCATCGGCCGGCCCGACGAGAACCTCCCGGGTGAGCCGCTGCTGGTGCCCGTGATGCGGGGCGGGCGGCGGCTGTCGCAGTACGACGCCGGACTCGACGCGGCGCGACGGCGTGCACGGCAGCAGATCGACGCTCTTCCGCCGGCGCTTCGTTCCCTCGACGAGGCGGGAGCGCCGTATCCGGTGGCCGTGAGCGCACGGGTGCAGGACGATCTCGACCGGTTACGCCGGGCGCGGCAGACTCCCTGACCGGGGCCTGCCGCGTCGGGCGGGCGGAGGCCGCTTCGGGGCAACTCGCCGTGCCGACGGTGGCGTTCGCGCTCTTCGACCCAATGGATTTCGTTCGGCGCCTTTTCGGTGGGCAGCTGCGTTCATCCGTCTGCACCGGCGATGGTTGCGCGTCGGGACCGTCCTTGCTACCTCTGAGCAGATGAGGGAAGAAGCCGCGGGAGGTACGGAGGCCGGCACGGATCCGGTCGAAGCCGCCCGGCGAGCACTCGCCTCCGTGGGCACGTTCTTGATGTCGGCGGCAGACCTGTGGCGATCCATCGGTGCCGACGCCGATGCGTGGGTTCGGTTCTCCGCGCATTGGGAGGAGCTTGCGCCCGACCCGTACGCGGCAGAACAGGGCGTTCACCGGCTGCGGCGCTACGGCCGGTTCCGGTACCGGGCGGCCGACGGCGCGCTGGCGCCGACGGCGCACCGTGAATTCGTACAGCCTGACGACTCCAACGCTCTCTACCTCGCACGAGACCGCCATTTCGAACCGCTGACAGCCGCGTTCCTCGAAGATCCGCTGTTCGAGCGCACGGTGAAGCTGGTGGGCCGGATCGCGCCGGTCCTCGACGAAGCTCCCGAATGGACGGTCTGGGTGCATCCGTTCCGCGTGGTCGCAACGGCGGATGACGAGGGCCGGCCCACGCCCGAGGGCGTGCACCGCGACGGTGTCACGCTGGTCAGTTCCCTGTTGATCGGCGTCGACAATGCCGTCGGCGGCGAAAGTTCGGTGTTCGGCCCGGAGGGCGATCGACTTCTGACGACGACCCTGCGCGAACCCGGCACCTTCCTTCTGGGCGACGACCGTTGCACCCGGCACGGTGTTTCGCCGATCCGAGCGGTCGACCGCGGCAAGCCGGCACGTAGGGACGTGCTGGTGGTCACCTGCGTACCGTCCTGATCGGCCTCTTGCGGCGGGACATGAGCACAAAGGCCGCCACCGCCACAGCGATCGGCAGGGCGCTGACAGTCAGCATGGTGAGTCGCACCGCGTCGGCCAAGTCCGCTCCGAGATCGAGACCGCCCACCTGCCGAAGCAAGTTCGGGTCGTACCCGGCGCCGCCGGGGCTCTGCGCCACCGCGCTACGCGCGGCATCCACGGCCTGCTCGCCCTGAGTCGCCGTCAGCCCGCGAGCCTCGGTGTCGGCCAGCCATTCTCGCTGGAAGAATACGTTGAGAAGCAGCAGGTACACGGTGGGCCCGAACGCATAGCCGGTCATCCCGAAGGCCAACTGCACGGAAGCCACCGTTCCGGACTGCCCGCTCGGCGCCTGGGAGAGCACCGTCTCGGACACCGATGTGGAGGTCACCATGGAGCCCAGGTTGTACAGCCATACGGCCGCCACGAGCAACCACAGCGCCATTGCCGGGTTGACCGTGCCCGCCATCAGCAGTCCGCCGGCTGCCATGAGCAGGAGGCCGACGACCATCACCGGTCTCGGCGAGAACTTCCCCACCAGGCTCCCGGACAAGACCACGAAACCGGCGATCAGCAGTGTGCCGGGGAGGAACAACAGGCCGATGGTCTCCGGTGACAGCGCGAGCACCACACTGCCGAACTGCCCCAGGACGATGCCGAGCCCTGCCATGAGAAAATTCAGCGTGAAGGCCGCCGCCAGAGCCACGCTGAAGGGCCGGCTTCCGAACAGAGCCAGGTCCAATGCCGGTTCGGGGGTGCGGTGTTCGTGGCGAACGAAAAGCACGGCGGCGACCACGCTGACGGCCAGCGGCAGCCATGTCTCGGGCCGGAAGACGCCGTTCTGCGCGGCTGCCAGTCCGATGACGAGTGCCAGGAGGGCCATACCGACCAGGATGACGCCGGCCACGTCCAGCCGGGCGCGATGCTGAACGGGCGTCTCCGGGACGTACCTCGCCGTCAGCAGAAGCGAGATCATGGCAAGCAGCGGTGCGACCAGGAACACAACTCGCCAGCCGACGGCCGCCACCGCCCAGCCCGTCAACGCCGGGAGTACCCCGCAGAGAACCATCTCGATGGCCACGAAAACGCCGATGGCCGTCGGCCGCTGCTTGTCCGTCACGGACGTCTTGAGCAGGGCCAGCGGCACTCCGAGCAGCGCCGTCATTCCCAATCCGTCCAACACGCGCATCGCAAGCAGAAAAGCGTAGTTGGGCGAGAGCATGGAGAGCAGATTGGCGACCGTGACGACGACCAGTCCCGACCTCAGCAAGCGTCGAAGCCCGAACGCGTCGCCAAGGTTGCCCGCGGCGAGGACGGCTGCGGCCATCACCAGCGTCGCCATACCGCCCAGCAATCCGACGACCTGCGGTGGCACGTCGAGGGCCCGGCTCACCTGCGGCAGATTCAGGCTCAGCACCAGCGGGTCGACGACCGTGATCGTGAAGGCGAGGGACAGGGCCAGGATGATCGGCAGGGTCCTCGCATTGGTCCGCAACCGAGACGTAGGCACCGCCCACCTCCCCTGCTCCCACGTCCGACCTGATCGACTCTAGCCCCGGCTTCGGCGTCCCGTCGGAGGTTGGAGGGCCGAACCGACGGCCTGACACCGGCCACAACGGCGGGTCGGCTCGTGGAGGATGCGACGGACCGCCCCGGCCGCCGTCGTCGAGGATCTACACGAGACCAGCCCCGGCTGGAGGGCAGCGGTCGCCGCCCTCCGGCCGGGCCCACGCCACCGACGCGTGACACCCGCGGCCCCGGGTGTCACGGCCGGGACGCCGTGTCCGAGAGCAGTCCGGACACGGCGTGCACGATCGGCAGTGCCGGATCGGTCTTCGCCTTGCCGAGGTCGTGCGCCGCGCCGGTCACCGGGACCAGCACGACGGGCGCCGGAATCAAGGTCAGCGCGGCGCGCATCTCGTCCAGGCTGCCGAACGGGTCCCGGTCGCCGTGCGCGAAGACCGTCGGCACCGTCAGGGACGGCAGGTGCTCGGTGCGGGCCTTCCCGGGCTTGCCCGGCGGGTGCAGCGGGTAGGACAGCAGTACGAGCGCGTCCGCGACGTCGGGCTGCTCGGCCGCGAGCATCGATGTCTGCCGGCCGCCGTAGGAGACCCCGCCTAGTACCAGCGGGCCGCTCGCGCGGGCCCGCATCGATTCGGCCGCCGCCGCGATCCCGGCCCGGTCCTCCGCCGCCCGCGACGGCTGCGGCGGCCCCTTCGGCCGCCGGCGCCGGAACGGCAGGTCGAACCGCAACGCGAGGAACCCCGCGTCGGCGAAGGCGTTGCACACCTGCCGCAGGATCGCCGCGTCGCAGTTGCCGCCGGCCCCGTGGGTCAGCGCCACCGCGCCGCGCGGGACACCGGCCGGGTGGTGCAGCACGCCGTGCACGGAATCGTCGTCGAGGTCCTCGGTCGTCACCGGCCCACGGTAGCCGGACGCGGACGCAGCACCGTGCGCCACAGGTGCACGAGCATCGCCGCGAACACCGCCGCCCACACCGTCACGGCCGCCCACAGTTCCGTCCTGCCGACCACCCCGACCCACGGCAACTCGTCGGCCTCGGCGAGGTAGACCCCGGCGACGCCGTACATCCCGAGCGGGAAGACCACCGACCACAGGCCCGGCTCGTAGCGCAGCCGGATGCGGTGGGTGCGGTGCCGCCACCACCCGGCGGCGACGAGGGCGGGCAGCAGCCACGTCGCGAACGCCCAGAACACCACCACCAGCCCGGCGACGAGTCCACGGGTGGCGTCGACCATCGGGGCCGACTCCATCGCCACGATGCGTGAGCCGGCCACCACGGTGATCGCCGCGGCGCCCATCGACACCCAGTACGACGGCGTGAGGTCCACCGGCCGGAGCGGATACTGCATCATCCGGGCCGCGACGAACACGCCCGCCGCGGCGTAGAGGAACAGGCCGACCGACCACGCGAACACGGCCACCAGCGACAGCGGCCGCCGCAGGTCGTCGTAGATCGGCTCGAGGGTGGCTGCGGCGAGCGCGACCGACTGGGCCGCGACCACCCACACGAACCAGCTGCCGTTGGCCTTGGCGATCACCGGGCGTCTGCGAGTGCCGAGCACCGCCGTCCAGGGAATCACATAGCCGAGCACGAGCCACGTCGCGGCCGCGCCGACGAGCAGGACCGCCGCCGTCGAGTGCCACCCGTCCATGGTCAGGCGGATCCCCAGCACGTTGCTGCCCGCGACGAACGTGAAGAACCCGAACGCGCGGCTCGCGTCGGTGAGGTCGGCGCGGACCTCGCCGCGGAACCGCACGAGCCGCCACCCGGTCAACACCAGCAGGACGGCGTAGGCGGCGACGGACACCAGCAGTAACGCGGCCGACACCGTGACCAGGCCCTGCAGGTGCATGCCGATCGACACGATGCCGGTCGCCATCACGAGCGCGAAGTAGCCGGGGTCGAGCGTGCGGGCACCCCCGCGGAGACCGTCGAGAACCGTCACAGCCGCACGCTACCGCCGTGGTGTCCTTCCGGATCTGCGCGGGTCCCGAACGACACCACTCACTTGACCAGCCGCGACAGCCGCCGGTCCGCGAGGATCTTCCCGCCGGTCTGGCACGTGGGGCAGTACTGGAAGGAGCGTTCGGCGTAGGCGACCTCGCGGACGGTGTCGCCGCACTCCGGGCACGGCAGGCCCGTGCGGGCGTGTACCCGCATCCCGGACCGCTTCTCACCCTTGAGCCGCGCGGCATCCTGGCCCACGGAACGGCTCACGGCGTCGAGGAGCACCGTGCGCAGCGCGTCGTACAGCGCCTGCCGCTGCTCGTCGGTGAGCCGGCCCGCCGGCGCGAACGGCGACAGCCGTGCGACGTGCAGGATCTCGTCGGAGTAGGCGTTGCCGATCCCGGCGAGCACCTGCTGGTCGGTGAGGGCGGTCTTCAGGCGTGCGGTGCTGCCCGCCAGCCGCGCGGCCAGCTCGTCGGCGGTGACGGCCAGGGCGTCGGGACCGAGCCGGGCGATGCCGGGCACCTGCTGCGGACGGTCGGCGATCCACACGGCGAGGCGCTTGCGGGTGCCGGCCTCGGTGAGGTCGAAGGCGGGGGTGGCGGCGTCGGGGGTGAACAGGTGTACCCGCAGCGCGAGCGGCCCCCGGCCCAGCTTCGGCGGTGCCGGCGACGGGTTGTCCTGCCAGCGCAGCCACCCCGCCCGCGACAGGTGCGTGACGAGCCACAGACCGGCGCAGTCGACGGCCAGGAACTTCCCGAAGCGGGACACGCCGGTGACGTCGCGGCCCTGCAGCACGGTGATCGGCGGGTCGGCGGTCTGCAGGACACTGAGCGCCGCCACGTCGATCCGGCCGACGACGGCACCGACGGCGTGCTCGCGCAGGAACACCGCCAGGGCCTCCACCTCGGGCAGCTCGGGCATGGAGTCAGGCTATCGCCCGTGCGTGCTTCGGGCTGCCCCAACGACCACAACCACGCACGGGCGATAGCCTGTCGTGGTGACTGCCGTGCCGACCCCGTACGAAGACCTCCTCCGCCTGGTGCTCGACACCGGCACGCCCAAGGCCGACCGCACGGGCACCGGGACGCGCAGCCTGTTCGGGCACCAGATGCGCTTCGACCTCTCGCAGGGCTTTCCGCTGATCACCACCAAGAAGGTGCACCTGAAGTCCATCGTGTACGAGCTGCTGTGGTTCCTGCGCGGCGACTCGAACGTCAAGTGGCTGCAGGAGCACGGCGTCACGATCTGGGACGAGTGGGCCGACGCCGACGGCGAGCTCGGTCCCGTCTACGGGGTGCAGTGGCGCTCCTGGCCCGCCCCCGACGGCGGGCACATCGATCAGATCACCAAGGCGATCGACACGATCCGCACCGACCCCGACTCGCGGCGCATCGTGGTCTCCGCGTGGAACGTCGGCGAGATCGACCGGATGGCGCTCGCGCCGTGCCACGCGTTCTTCCAGTTCCACGTCGCCGACGGCAAGCTCAGCTGCCAGCTGTACCAGCGCAGCGCCGACCTGTTCCTCGGCGTGCCGTTCAACATCGCCAGCTATGCGCTGCTGACCCACATGGTGGCCCAGCAGACCGACCTCGAGCCGGGCGAGTTCGTGTGGACGGGCGGGGACTGCCACATCTACGACAACCACGTCGAGCAGGTCACCGAGCAGCTCTCCCGCGCGCCCTACCCGTATCCCACCCTGGAGCTGAACCGGCGCGGGTCGATCTTCGACTACGAGTACGAGGACGTGCAGATCACCGGGTACCGGCACCACCCGCCGATCAAGGCTCCGGTCGCGGTATGACGGAGACGGGCGACATCGTCCTGATCTGGGCGCAGGACCGCGACGGCGGCATCGGCCGTGACGGCGCGATCCCGTGGCGCATCCCCGAGGACATGGCGCACTTCCGGGCCGCGACGACGGGTAAACCGGTGATCATGGGCCGGCTGACGTGGGAGTCGCTGCCGCCGCGGTTCCGGCCGCTGCCCGGCCGGCGCAACATCGTCGTCACCCGTGACCCGGCCTGGTCGGACGCGGGCGCCGAGGTGGCCCACGGCGTGCCGGAGGCCCTGGCGCTCGCCGGCGGCGGTGACGTCTGCGTCATCGGCGGCGGCCAGATCTACGCGCAGGCCATGCCGCATGCGACGCGGCTGCTCGTCACGGAGGTGGACCTCGAGGTCGGCGCGGACGCCTTCGCCCCGCGGATCGGTCCCGGGTGGACGGCCGTGGACGTCGGCGCGCGGCAGAAATCCGGCGACGGAATCGGGTTCCGCTTCGTCCGGTACGCGCGAACCTGACCGGTGGCGCGCCCGGTGGGCCATACTGCGAGGGCGTACCCCGACCAGGAAGGGCTGCCATGGACAAGCTTTCCCTCACGGCTCTGGCGCGACAGCAACTGAAGCTGGCGGCGGCATCGAGCAGCGGCCGCAGCTCGCAGACGATCTTGGGCGGGCACGCCAAGCATCTGCGGCAGACGATGGTGGCACTGCTGGCCGGCCACGAACTCGCCGAGCACGACGGCCCCGGCGAGGGGTCGCTGCAGGTGCTCGGCGGGCGGCTGTCCCTGATCGCCGGCGACGACTCCTGGAAGGGCTCAACCGGCGACTACCTGGTGCTGCCCACCGTCCGGCACAGCGTCACCGCGCTCGAGGACGTCGTGTTCCTGCTGACCGTGGTCAAGTGACCGCTCCCGCCTGCGGCAGCGCGAGACCGCGGTAGCCGCGGTACCCGGCCCAGGCCAGCCGCCGCTCCCGCCACGGGTCGTACTCCACGCGCGTCGGGTCGTCGAAGATGACGGTGGCGCGGTCGCGCTCGTCGTAGCGCGGCCACGACGGCAGCGGCTCGCCCTCCTGCGCGAAGTGCAGCCACTGACGCTGCACCGTGTCGCTCACCGTGCGCAGCGCGCGCCGGCCCCCGGCGACCGTGACCACCCGGCCGAGCGCGGTGTCGGCCTGGCCGAACACGGCGAGCAGCTCGAACGCGTGGGTGGCGTGGAAGCCGGTCCAGCGCAGCAGCGGCGGCGCGTAGTCGAACCGGTAGCTGTAGGTGGGGGCGTGGCGGGCGTGGGCCTGGGCGATCTCGATCGAGGGATGCCAGAACGTGAGATCGCCGCCGAGATCGACGGCCGCGCGGGCCTCCGGGTAGCCGGGATAGGCCGCGACGACGCGCTCCTGGGCCGTGGGATCGGTGAGCCCGAACATCTGCTCGATGCGGAGCTGATTGGTGGGCAGCGCGTCGAGGACCCGCGGGAACAGCGTGCCCTCCCGCGCGTTGGTGCCGATGATCAGCGGAACCCGATGTGCGGCACCGGTTTCGTAGGCTTCGATCGGGGCGGTGGGTAGGTAGTCGCCGTCGATGACGGGACCGAACGCGTGCAGTCCGGGCGTCTGGTGCAGGATGCGCCCGCTGAGCCGCTGGGCGGCGCGGCCGAGCTCCGCCGGGGTCGCGGACTCGAGCGCCGCGACCGCGGAATCTCGTTCTGCGCCGAGCAGTTCGACGAAACGTCGCGCCCACTCGGTCGCGTGGTCGGCGTCGACGACGAGGTTCGGTGCCGAGCTCTGGGCGATGGCGCGGGCGAACAGTCCCGCGGCGGCGGGTGTGGCGAGCAGGGTGGTGACGGCGTTGCCGCCGGCGGATTCGCCGAAGATCGTGATGTTGTCGGGGTCCCCGCCGAAGGCGGCGATGTTGCGGCGCACCCATGCCAGCGCGGCGACCTGGTCGCGCAGCCCCAGGTTCGAGTCGAAAGGCCTTTCCGCCGTGGAGAACTGGGTGAAGTCGAGATAGCCGAGGCTGCCGAGCCGGTAGTTGATCGACACGTAGATGACGTCACCACGGCGCACCAGCGATTCCCCGCCGTAGAGCGGCATCGCCGTGGTGCCCAGCGTGTAGGCGCCGCCGTGGATGAACACCAGCACCGGCCGCGGCGTCGCGGCGGGCGCCGCGGGCGCCAGCACGTTGAGCGTCAGGCAGTCCTCGCTCGCGGGCTGCTGCTTCCGGAAACCGATCGTCAGGCCGCGCGGATGCTGGCTCGCCGCGGCGCCGAAGCGGGTGGCATCGCGTTCACCGGTCCACGGTTGCACCGGCTGCGGGGCGCGCAGCCGCAGCGGTCCCACCGGGGGTGCCGCGTAGGGGACGCCGCGCCAGGCGAGGAGGTCGCCGATGCGGGTGCCGCGCAGGGCGCCGTCGGGAACAGTGACAAGGGTCTCAGCCGCCATGCTCGAACTGTACGTGACGCCGAGTCATAGGTGCCGCGGTTACCAGTGCCGGCCGTGCAGCCCGTGGGCGGCGAGCTCGGCGTCGGTGTCCGCGCGCAGGGCGGCCCGGGTGGGGAAGTGCTCGTCGTCGAGCGCGACGAGGGCCAGGGTGTAGCGGTCGCCCTGCCGGCACAGGTACGCGGCGAGCCGGGTGGACGTCGAGGCCCGGGCGGTCGCGAGGCCCGGGTGGACGGCGCGGGTGGCGACGCCGGTGGTGCGGTGCGGGCCGAATCCGTCGAGCACAGGGGGCAGCGGCCCGATGTTGGAGCACAGCAGGTCCCGCTCGCCGGCCCCCGCGGCGAGGCGCGCGGCGAGCCGGTCGGGCAGCAGTTGCAGCACCTCGTCCGGCAGGCCGTGCGGCGCCCCCTCCCGGCGGCGGGTGTACGCCGCACGGGCGCGGTGGCGGATCGAGGCCGGGGTGTCGGACGCGTCGACCACCACCTCGGTCATCGTCACTCCGTTGCCGGCGCCGTCGTCGGGGAGGCCGGGGGCGGCGGTGCGGCCGTCGACGGGCACCGCGATCCGCAGCGGCCAGTCGAGCCCGGCGCGGTGGGCGATGCCCGCGGCGAGCGCGAGGAAGAGGGAGTTGGGGGTGCCGCCGGCCGCGTCCGCCGCGGTGTCCCACGCGGTCGCATCGACGTCGAGCAGTGCCGTGCGCGCCGGGGAGCGGATCGGGCGGGGCCGCGG
>NZ_JAALEG010000075.1 GCF_011058165.1 Rhodococcus aetherivorans | reverse complement strand
CCCCACCCGCAATCCCCACGCCCTCGATCACACCCCCGGCGGGTCCTCCAGTGGATCGGCTGCGGCCGTCGCGGCGGGGACCGTGCCCCTCGCGCTCGGCACCCAGACGGCGGGTTCGCTGACCCGGCCGGCCTCGTACTGCGGAGCCGCCGGCATGGTCCTCGCCCACGGCACCACGGACATGTCCGGCATCACCGGTCTGAGCGAGTCACTCGACTCGCTGGGCCTGCTCACCCGGTCCGTGGCCGATCTTCGCTTCGTGCACAACGCATTCACCGGTCGCGAGCGCTCCGATGCCCGGGCTCCGGAGCCGGTTGCCCGGGGCCTGGTCTGGAACGCCGGTGCTCTCCACCCCCTGGAGCCGCCCATGGCGGCGTTGCTGGAACATGTGCCCGCCCTGCTGGAAGAGATCGGAGTGAAGGCCGAACCGCTCGACTGGGACGATCATGTTCAGACCTTGGCCGAGGACCACGTCACCGTCATGTCGTACGAAGCCGCCCGGGCACGGGCACACGAGTTCGACGAACACGCGCAGGCACTGAGCGCGCCGATCCGAGACCTCCTGGAGAACGGTCGCAGAACCCCCGGGGCCGAGTATTCCGCGGCCCTGACCCGTCGGGACCGCTCTCGTGAACTGCTGGACGAGATTCTGGACTCCGCTCCGATCATCGTCGGTCCTGCAGCGCTGGGTCCGGCCCCGCTCGGCCTGTCCGCGACCGGGTCGCCGATCCTCAGCCGGCCGTGGCAGCTGCTCGGTCTACCGGTCGTGGTCGTGCCGGGTGCCCGTACCCCCGCGGGACTGCCGCTGGGCCTGCAGATCGTCGGGCTGCCGGGGCACGAGGACCGGTTGCTCGACGTGGGCGAGAAGCTCGAGGCCCTCCTGCGTGAACTGCCCGTGATTGCCGTCTGAGCCGCCAGCTCGCTCGGCTCGGTGACAAGACTCGCTCGGCTGGGTGACATTACTCGCTCGGCTCGGTGACATTACTCGCTCGGCTCGGTGAAAGACATCCCAGGAGGTTAGATGTCAAGCAGTGACCTTCTCGACGGGTCGCGGCCACGCCGTGGCCTCGTCGTAGGGGGTGCCGGTCTTGAGGCAGCCGTGGAGAATGCCGACCAATCTGTTGGCGAGCTGACGCAACGCCGGGTTGTGGCCCACCCCGCGGGCTCGTTGCTTGTCGTAATAGGCGCGGGCACCCGGCGATCTCGACAAAGCACTGAACGCCTGCGAGGTCAGGGCATCGAGAAGCCGGTCGTTGTGGACGAACCGGGCCACGGCGACCTTCTTCCTCCCGGACGCGCGGGTGATCGGCGAGGTCCCGGCGTAGTTCTTGCGTGCTTTGGCGCTGGCATAGCGGTCGTGGTCGTCACCGAACTCTGCGAGCACCCGGGCGCCGAGTGCTTGTCCCAGCCCCGGCTGGGACAAGATGATCTCAGCGGCCGGGTGCTGCCCAAAATGGGCATCTACCTGGCCACCGAGGGTCTTGATCTGGGAATTGAGCACGGTCAGGACCGCGACCAACGCCCGCACCGTCGCCGCGTAGGCGTCGGTGACCACCTCGGGTTGGCCGAGATGCTCGCAGCGCAACGCGGCTGCGATCGTGGCGGCTTTGTCCGCGACGTTGCGGCGGCGGGCACCTTTGAGTGCGGCACCTATCTGCGTGGTGGTCAGCCGGGCCGCCTGCGCCGGGGTCGGCGCCTTGGCCAACAGTTCCAGGGTGTCGGCGGCGTCGAGATCCTCGAACGCGACGAGCGCGGCGGGGAAGTAGTCGCGCAGGGCGTGCCGCAGTCGCTGGGTGTGGCGGGTCCGCTCCCAGATCATCGTCTTGTGCATCCGCGCGACGACCTTGATCGCCTCGGCGCGAGCGGAATCCCCCGCCACCGGCCGCAGCTCGTGGGAGTGGGTACGGACCATGTCGGCCAGTACATGCGCGTCACCGGCATCGCTCTTGGCTCCCGACACACCGAGTCGGTCACGAAATCGTGCCGCCTGCAACGGATTCACCGCCAGCACTGTGTAACCGGCCGCGACCAGCGCGCCGACCCAGGGGCCCCGGTCGGTTTCGATCCCGATCAGCACCTCGGTGTCGTCGGCGTCCTCGCCGACCAGATCGCCGATGATCGAGTGCAGCCGTGTCATCCCGGCTACACCCTCGGGCAGGCGGGCTTTGACCAGCCGGCGCCCGGAGGTGTCCATCACCTCCACGTCGTGATGGTCTTCGGCCCAGTCGTCTCCGACGAACAGTCGCATCGGTCCTCCTCGATGTCTCGATGTCGATCACCGTCGAGCAGCCGGCGAGAGAACTATCAGCGACCTAATCAAGCAGTGCTCACGCCCCCGCAACGGGGTCGGGCACGACATCCCAGCAGCGATCAACTCTCCCGGCCTACCGACAGGGGCACGGTCTTTCACCAGGGCTTCGAAGTCCGGGACCAGAAAGTGCTCACCTACCGGTCGGCCACCCACCAGGAGTGTGCCGGATGGCACCACTCCCTGAACTGATTAGGATCAGCCATGCTCGAACCCCGCCCCACCAACCATCACAGGATGTTCCTCACCTGCTACGAGGACACGTTCGACCGCGGTTGGCACCACGTCGATCTGTTCGTCCACGACGAGTACGGCCGTGAGGTCAACTGGGTCCACTGGACGGTGGAGGCCGACGGCCCCGAGGCGGCCGACGAGTCGGTCCGCAGGGAAGAACCACTCCTGCGGCGGACCACCGCCTGGCGGCACCAGGTGAGCGCGGCGGGAATGAACTACTGGACCGCCGATGCCGGCTGGGACGACGCCGCGGCGGACGTCGCCTGAGCAGGTGGTTCCCCCCGCGCGGCGGACGGGGACAATGTCGGGAGCCAGGGATACGCCCTGGCTCCCGAATCCGGAGGTGAAGAGCCATGGCGGAGAGTGCGGACGACCTCCGAGCCGAGACGACGGTGTACGTGGTCGACGACGATCTCGAACTGTGCGAATCCGTCGACTGGTTGCTGGAGAGCATCGGGATCAGACCGGTGATCTGCCACAGCGGTGAGCAGTTCCTGAACGCCTACGACGGGAGCCGGCCGGCCTGCATCGTCCTCGACGTGCGCATGCCCCGCATGAGTGGGACACGGTTGCAGGAGAAGCTCAACGAGTTCGCGCCGCACGTGGCGATCATCTTCGTCTCCGCCCACGGCGACATCCGGATGTCCGTCTCCACCCTGAAGGCGGGGGCGCTGGACTTCCTCGAGAAGCCCTACGATCCGCAACGGCTGCTGGACGCCGTGCAGGCCGGGGTGGAGAAGGCCCGGCTCCGCTTCACCGACCATGTCGTGCGGGAATCGGTCCGGAACAAGGTCTCGTCCCTCACGCCGCGCGAGCGTCAGATCCTGGCCCTGGTGGTCGAAGGCCTACCCAGCCAGAACATCGCCCGGAAACTCGGCATGAGCGTGAAGACCGTCGACGTCCATCGTGCTCGCATCAAGAGCAAGACGGACGCCGACAGCATCAGCACCCTCGTGCGGGACGTCCTTCGGTACGGGGTGGACGTGCCGGTCGAGGATCAGTAGTCGAGGATCAGTAGTAGTCCAGCACCAGGCGCTCGCCCGCTGCCCGGGACACGCAGACTGCCATGATCTCGCCGGATTCCTTCTCGGACTGCGTGAGAACGTTGTCCCGGTGGATCGGCGTCCCTGCCAGCACCTGCATGATGCAGGTACCGCAGATGCCCTCCTGGCAGGACGTGTCCACGTCGCAGCCGTTCTCCTGAAGCACCTCGACGATGCTCCGGTCGGCCGGGACCTGATAGGTCTCCCCCTCCAGTTCCACCTCGAACGCGGAGTTCTCGGAGGCGTCCGGCTGTTCCGCCGCGTGGAAGTTCTCGAGATGGATCGACCCGGCCGGGACGTGCCGGCCGGCGAGCGCAACGACCTTGGTCATGAACCCGTCGGGTCCGCACGTGTAGACGTGGGCGCCGGGATCCATTCCCGCAAAGGTGGTTCCGAGGATCTCGTCCTGGTCCTCCCGGGCCACCCCCAGATGGGCACGGAGCTTCTCCGGGCAGCGGTCACGCAGCAGCGGAAGGAAGGCGGCTTCCTTCTCGCTGCGCGCGAAGTAGTGCAGTTCGAAGCTGATGCCGTGGACGTCCATGTAGCGCGCCAGGCTCAGCATCGGGGTGATGCCGATGCCGGCGGCGACCAGGACGTGGTGCGTGGCGTCCGTCGCGATGCTCAGCAGGTTCCGCGGGGAGCTGATCCGGAGAACGTCGCCCACCCCCACTTCGTGGAGGGCGGCCGAGCCGCCGCGGGAGTTCTCCTCGCGCTTCACCGCGAAGGCGAACGAATCCTGCGCATCGGGCGTGCTGAACAGCGAGTACTGGCGGGTGATCGACGTGGGTCCGACGACATCGATGTGCGCGCCCGGCAGATACGTACCCAGTGGCGACCCGTCGGTCTTCGCCAGCCTGAACGATCTGACGGTGGGTGATTCCTGAATGATCTCGGCGACGGTGACGTCGATGAGTGCCATGTCCGTTCTCCTCGTGAATTTCTCCGGACGGAAAACGCCGACCGGGGCCCTCCCGGACGGGAGGACTCCGCTCAGCGGAGGTACAGCCCGCCGTTGACGTCCCAGCAGGCACCTGTGACGAAGTAGGCGTCGTCCGAGGTGAGCAGCCCGACCATGTCCGCCACGAACGACGGACTTCCCAAGCGGCCCACCGGAATCCCGGCGACGATGCCCGCGAGCCTGTCCGGGGGCACCGTGGCCCGCACGACCGGGAGGTCGTGCGGCCCGGGAGAGATCGCGTTCACGGTCACTCCCCGGCCGGCCAGCTCGCGCGCGAAGACCTTGGTGGTGGTCAGGATCGCTCCCTTGGAGGCCGCGTAGTGGCCACCGGTTGCCGTCCCTCCGTTCTGGCCGGCAAGTGAGGCCATGTTGACGATCCGTCCGAAGCCCTGGTCGGCCATGGCCGCGCCGAACACCTGGCAACCGAAGAAGATGCTGTTCACGTTCGTCGTGAGCACACTCGTGAAGTCCGCCTCCGCCAGGTTCATCAGATCCGCTGCCTGCGTGACGGCAGCATTGTTGACGACGATCGTGGGGATGCCCCAGATCTGCCGGCATGTCGCCAGGGCCTCCTCGAATCCGACCTTGCGACTGACGTCGAGCTCGAGACCGCGTGCGGTCGATCCGTCGGGGGACAACTCCGCCGCGAGGGCTTCGACACCGGCCGTGTCGATGTCGGCGAGCAGAACCCTTCTACCGTCGGCGTGGAGTTTCCGGGCAATGGCGGCACCCATACCTCCGGCCGCGCCGGTGACAACGGCGATACCCGGCCCGGTGCCGGTGGACTGAGAGATCACATCGGCCCCCTACAGCAGGTAACCCGAGGCGCTGACCGCGTCCTCGCTGTCGATGAGCCGCACGACCTTGAGCGAGATTCTGTCCCCGTCCGCTCCGAGAACGATCCGGTGGGTCAGCTCGGCGCCGAGCGTCGTGAATTCGTTGCGCTTGAACGCATTGAGGATCTGGGCCGATCGGAGAGTGACCGAGGTGTCGGTGATTTCCTCCACGGTGAACCGCGAGACGATCCGCACGGTCCGGGCCGCGGCCACCGCGGAGGGCGAGTAGCCCTGCATCATCCGCTCGACGCGCAGGTGCCGCATGCGCTTGTCGTCGTAGACCATGTTCAGGCCCGCGGCGAAGTCGTCGGTGTCCGGATCGATGGGAATCACGTAATGTGCGTCGTCCGTGTACATCTGCTCCCAGGCTCGATAGTCCTTGGCGTCGAGGACCTGAGCTTCCTTCCAGACGAGCTCGATGGCCCGGAGGGTACGGGAGTCCGTCAGGGTCGGCATCGGTACGACCTCAGTCATTGCTCATCATCTTCTTCCACATCGCGTAGGCTTCCCGCATCCCCGTCTCGTCGGTGACATGAGAGGTGGGCCAGCCTTCTTCGGTCGTGTACTCGCGTCCCTCGCCGCGGTTGACGAGGATCGGCATGTTCGGATTGCCGCCGGCCCCGATCTGCACCCGGATCCAACCCTCGGCGTCGTCGGGGCTACCGAAACCGAACGGCCCCTGGAAGTGCTCGTGGATCCTCAGTCGCTCGCGGTTGACGCTCTCGGGCCCGCCGTCCATGCCGAGGGCCATGTGCCAGATCTCGGTCTCGTCGACGGAGAGAGGGATCAGGACCCGGAAGAACGACGACGACATCGCGACGTTCGGGAAGGTGTTGAGGTTGAACCCGCAACCGTGCATGGAACGCATATAGCGACGGATCCGTTCGGGGCTTTCTCCCGCGGCGGCGAGTTCGTCGACCAGATGCTGGAAGCGGGGCTGGATCTCCTCCGTTCCGTCGTCCACATCGAGATCCGCGTGGGCCGCGGCCATGATCGCGACGCTGTGCCCGTTGCCGAGGGCGTGGGTCTCGGCCGCGGGGTCGTCCATGAACGACATCATGTCCGCCGTCTCGGCGTCGACCGAGGCCATCCACGACTTGTGCACCATCGGGAAGTGGTACCCGTCCGTGGTGTTCTCGAGCTGGATCTTCCAGTTCCCCTTGAACCGGAACTTGTGAACGCCGAGCACCTTGGTCGGAAATCCGTTGCTCTGCTTGAAGAAGCGTTCCATCCAGATCTTGGCGTCGCCGAGGAAGTCCTCGAGCGGCTCGGCGTCCTGGTCGAAGGTTGCCCAGATCATCCCCAGGTAGCTCTCGGTGCGCAGCGTCTGGAGCGGGAAGTCCTTCTTGTCCACGACGCCCTCGTAACCGTCCGGGTAGGGGATGCCGCGAAGACGTCCGTCGAGTGCGTAGGACCAGTTGTGGTACGGGCACGTGAAGCCGTTGGCCTTGCCGCTGCGCTGGTCGCACACCGTCGCCCCCCGATGCCGGCACCGGTTCAGCAGGGTGTTGAAGTTGCCCTTGCGATCCCGGGTCACGATGACCGGCTGGTCTCCGACCTGGGTGGTCTTGAACGAACCCGCCTCCGGGATCTCGCTCTCGTGTGCCACCCACACCCAGGTCTTGTAGAAGATCTTCTTCATCTCCTCCTGGAAGATGTCCGGATCGGTGTACAGCCGGCCCGCGACCCGGTCGTTCGCGACGAGGTCCGCGTAGGTGCGTGCGGTGGGTTCTTCTGTCGTCGTCATGTGATTCCTTCGTTCGTGAAGTGCAAGGGCGGGCATCACCGGGATGCATCAGATCCGTTGGAACATCGCCTCGGCGGGCAGCGGCGCGGCGAACATCCGGCGGGTGCAGAACCGGCTCATGTGAGCCGCCGTACGTCCCCCGGTTCGGCCCAGGTCGAAGTCGATCGTGAGCCGGGCGCAGAGAATCTCGGCCGTTCCCGTCGCATAGAGCGACAGTTGCTGCATGATCCACTGCCCGCTCGCACGGTTGCCGTCGAGACGGATCTGCTCGCTCCCGAGGAGATGCACGTTGCGGAGGAAGTGGTCGGCCGGCGGCAGGTACCGGGACACGAGGGCCACGATTTCGTCTCGGCCCCGGGCGATTCCGAATTTTCCGGCGTACTCCGGACCCAGTCCTTCCCAGGTCGCGTCGTCGGTGAACAGGACGCCGAGCTGCTCCGGGCTCTGCAGCGGGCCGGGCACGTCACACAGGTCCAGATAGCGGGCGAGACAGTCGCGGACGGCCTCCTTCGCCTCGACCACCTCGAGGCGGTGCTCCGTGTCGGTCACGGATCAGACCCCGACGTCGGCGCGGATCGTCAGCTCTCGGCCCATGCGGGCCTCGATCTTGAAGTACCTCCAGAGGGCGTACTCGCCGATCATCGTCGTCCGCAACAGGTTGCACGCGGCCCGCACGGTTTCCTGGTCCTTCACGTCGGCCAGGACGTAGCAGGTCCAGGGCCAGCCGTCGGACGGGCCCACCATGTGGGCGTCGTCGTCGAACGTGCCGATGACATGGATGCCGTCCATGTTCGCGAGATTCGAGAGCATGGTGGAGATGCCGACCCACACCGGGCCGATCTCCGCCTTCGGCAGGTCGAAGAAGTTCTGGTTGTTGCCGATGCAGAACAGGGTGCGCAACGGTTCGGCGGTCATGGGGCGTCCTTTCGCTGGGAAGGCAGGCGCTGGTCTCGAAGATCCCGCCCTGGTCAGGGGAAACTGGGGATCCCGGGTTCCAGGCCGAGGAGAACGGCTCCGGCCGCCTCGAAGGTGTTGGTCTGAAGCATGGCGTGCTGAGCCGGGACGAGAGCGTCCCGAAGGTAGCGCTGCAGCGGGTGGCTCTCGTAGATCGCCCCGGTGCCGGCCAGGTCGAACGCGGCGAGCACGACGTTGCGGCCGACGTGGGCGGCCTGGGTTGCTCCCAGGCGGAGCAGGGCCGTGTACTCGTCGGTGATCTCGTCGCCGCGGACCGCCAGGTCCCACACCTCGTCGGTGATCTCGTAGAAGAAGGCCCGAGCGGAGCGGAGATCGGCCTCGGCGCGGGCCAGGCCGGTCTTGTAGGCGGGCCGGTTTCCCTTGCTGTCACCGCCGGTGATGCTGGATCGGACCGCTCCGACCTCGTGGACGTAGTCCAGCGCGCCGCGGGCGGCGCCGAGAGTCACCACCGCCAGCACCTGGGCGGCATAGGCGAGCGACGGATACCGCGTGAGCGGCTCGTCGATCAGGGGAGCGCCACCGCGGACGAACGTCATCTCCTCGGGGACGAAGAGCCTGTCGGCCTTCACTGCGTGTGACCCCGTCGCCTTCATTCCGGCGACATCCCAGTTCTCCACGATCTCCACGTCGGCAGGGTCCACGAGGGCGGTCAGTGGCTTGCCGTTCGATTCCGGGCCTCCGGCGAGACCGATGCCGAGGATGTCGGCGCCCAGGCATCCGCTGGCGAACTGCCAGAGCCCGCTGCACAGGTAGCCGCCGTCCACCTTCTCGGCCTTCTGCATGGGGAACAACCCGCCGGCATAGGCGACGTCCGGGCCGTCGGAGTAGATCTTCTCCTGGGTTTCGACCGGCAGGGCCGCGAAGTACACGAGCGAGGATCCGAAGCTTGCCACCCACCCGGTGGCCGGATCCACCGCGGAAATCCGCTCGACCTGCCTCATGAAGGAGGAGGGGGCCATCGGTTCTCCGCCGAACCGTGCCGGGGTCGACGCGCGGTAGAGTCCGGCCTGCTTCAAGAGCGCGATGAAGTCCTTCGGCACGAATCGTTGCCGGTTGAACTCGTCGCGCCGGTCCAGCAGCACGGCGAGGGCGTCCTCGAAGGCCTTCTCCCGGGCAGGGCCCACCGCTGCCGCCTGCACTGGTTTGATCGTGCTCCGGATCGCCATCGTCGTCTCCATCCACCTCGTCGTGTCGCGCTGAGGAAAACGCTAGGAAAGGTTCGGACGAGGCGGTATCGGGATTTCCTCCGCCGGTCATAAAGCATTCCCCTATGGTCGATCCGCCGCTCGTGGGTCGACAATGAACCGTCACGGCACCCGGAGGTGAGGATCGATGTTCCCGACAGGCCGCGACT
Source organism: Rhodococcus aetherivorans (assembly GCF_011058165.1). GTDB lineage: Bacteria > Actinomycetota > Actinomycetes > Mycobacteriales > Mycobacteriaceae > Rhodococcus > Rhodococcus aetherivorans. The sequence goes on along the minus strand of NZ_JAALEG010000075.1, from coordinate 21,939 downwards.
TCCAGGAGATGGTGGAGAAGACGGAAACAGGGATCCTCATCCACGAGGCCGCGTCCAAGAACATCCTCTGGGCCAACCCCGCCGCGTGCCGGATGTTCGGTTTCACCCTCGACGAACTGCGACCGTTGAAGGCCCACCACATGAGCAGCCAGGAGCGTCAGTACCGGCGCTCGGTCGGGGTGGCGTGGTTGCAGGACGCGGTCGTACACGGCTCGAGCCGCAGACAGTGGAAGTACCGGACCAAGGACGGTCAGGACTTCCTGGCAGACGCGGTCGCCTCGCTCCTGACCTTCCAGGACGGGCAGGTCGTGATGGTCGAGTTCCGCAACATCGCCGAAGAGGTGGAGCTCCAGGAGGAGCTCAGCTGGGTGTCGCAGTCCCTACAGCGCATCATGACGCACACGTCGGCGGGCATCGTGGTGCTCGACGAGATGAACTGCATCGAGGACATCTCGCCGCTCGCCGCCCAGCTCTTCGACAGAACGCCGGACGAACTGTCCGGTGTGTACCTGGAGGATCTGGGCCGGTGTGAGCCTCGCCTGACCGCCGAGCCCGTCGTCGCCAAATTGGACGCGGCGGCCGGGCCGGTGGGCATCATGCAGGAGATCGAGAAGAGCGACGGCAGCACCACCTGGCTGGCCGGCTTTCTCGAGGCCGTGGTGCACGACGGAATGACGTCCCGGGTGCTGACGATCCGTGACGTGACGGATCGCGTGGAGTGGGAACGCCGGCATGCGTATCAGGAGGCCAACCTCCAGTACCTCAGCCGGTACAACGCGATGGGTGACATGGCCATGATCCTCGCTCACGAACTCGGGCAGCCCCTCGCCGCCTCGACGAACTATCTGAGCGGCCTCAAGGCGCGCATCTCCGACCGATCCCTCGACCCCGAGGCGCTGAGCTACGGGTTGGACAGGATGGAGAAGCAGCTCGGCCGGGCGGCGGAAATCGTGTCCTCCGTGAAGCGCTACGTGCGGCGGATCGAGAGCACCAAGGCTGCCATCGACCTCAACGAGACGGTCGAGGAGAGCCTGTACTTCGTTCGTCTGCGGGCAGCCGAGCGGGGCGTGCACATATCGATCGACAGGTCCCGTTCCCCGTTGCCGGTGGAAGGAGAGAGCGTGCTGATCGGGCAGGTGGTCATCAACCTCTGCTTCAACGCGATCGACGAGATCGTGTTGCCCTCGACTTCCGTCAAGGAGCTGACCGTCCGGACGGCCCGGCGGGGTGAGTGGGCCTGCGTCTCCGTTCTCGACCAGGGACGAGGGATGGACGGTGCCTCGGGAAACCGTCTGGCCTCCGGGGCCTTCTCGGCCAAGCAGGACAGTTCCGGGATCGGCCTGATCATCTCGGAGCACATCGTCGAGCGACACGGGGGCAGCATCCGGTACCTGCCCAACCACCCGCACGGTACCGAGGTCCGGATGTGCCTGCCCATCTCCGAGTAACTGCGATCCACCTCCGAGGGCAACCTCGGCTGACACAGGTGTGCTGGGTACGGCGGCACCCGGCCCGGGGCGGCGCCGTAGCCACAACGGCGAAGGTTCCTGGATGACGGGTCCCGGAGAAGCCGCTGACTTCGGTCGTCCCTGGGGGCGAGCTATGGGCTTTGGACCCTAGAGAGCCGGTGATGTGATTCGTAGCGTCGGAGTCGGCGGCATCGCGACGAGGAGGCTGGCGATGACTGATACGACGGCGACCCCCATCCCGGCCGGCATCGAGTCGCCCGACGAGGTTCACACCCGGTTGGGCACGTTGCGGTTCTTCGACGGCTTCCCGGACGACGCGACGGTCCGGACGTTGTTCGACAACCTGGACTTTCAGCGTGCCGTGCAGGCGTACCTGCTGGCTCTGCCCGCGCTGAACATGGCGGCGATGCGCAGCGCGCTCCTCGAGTGGGGCCCGGTGAACTCGACGGCGTACGTCTTCGAAGACCTGATGCATCCGCGCACCGTGTGGCTCACGGCGAACACGAGCACGTCGTACACCGCCATCTGGATCGACCTGCGCGACGGTCCGCTCGTGATCGAGGCGCCGCCCGGCGTGCTGGGCGCGATCGACGACAGCTGGGGACGCTGGGTGGTCGACGTCGGCCTGACCGGACCCGACAACGGCCGGGGCGGCGCCTACCTGCTGCTGCCCCCCGGCTACGACGGTGAGGTCCCCGGCGGCTACTTCGTGGTGCGGACCAACAGCTTCGGCATGGTGCTGTTCGTTCGGGGCTTCCTCGACGAGCACGGCGATCCCCACCCCGCCGTCGAGGTCATCAAGGACAAGACCCGGGCCTACCCCCTCGCGCTCGCGGACCGTCCGCCGTCCATGCGGTTCGTGAACGTGTCGCCCGAACCCATGGTCGGCGTCCCCCCGGCCGACTTCCGGGCGTGGGAAATGCTCGACGAGGTGGTGCAGTCGGAGCCGCCCGAGTCGTCCGATCCGCTCACCCTGGGATTCTTCGCCTCGATCGGCATCCGGCGCGGCAGGCCGTTCGACCCCGACGAACGCATGCGCGCGATCCTCACCGAAGCCGCCGCGGTGGGTGACGCCACCGGTCGCGCCCTCACCTACCGGTTCCGGCAGCCGGAGGCCTACCGCTACCCGGGCAGTACTTGGCGCGCATTCTTCCTCGGTGGTCATCGGTTCGAGGAGGACGGGGTCGCCCTGCTCGACGCCGCCGCTCAGTTCAACTTCTCGGTGACCGGCGTGAGTCCGGCAGAGGACGTCGAGAGGATCGGCACCGGATCCCAGTACGTCGTCGCCTGCGTCGACGCCGACGGCGCCCCGTTCGACGGCGGCCGGACCTACCGGCTCCGCGTCCCTGCGAACGTTCCGGCCGGCAACTTCTGGTCGATCCTCGCCTACGACACCCAGACCCGGTCCATGCTGCAGACCGGACAGGAGTGGCCGTCGGTGACGAGCCAGGACCGCGATTTCACCACGAACGAGGACGGTTCCGTCGACGTCCACTTCGGTCCCGAACCGCCCGAGGACGGTCACAACTGGATCCAGACCGTTCCCGGCAAGAGCTGGTGGGCCATGTTCCGGCTGTACGGTCCCCTCGCACCGTGGTTCGACAAAACGTGGCAGCTGCCGGACATCGAGCGACTCGCGTAGAGGCGCCGACGCGGCATCGTCGTGCCCTCGGCCCGGCACCGGCGAGATCCAGTCGGTGCGATCTCAGATCTCGCGCCAGCTCTCCCCGGCCATGTCGTGGCCGTGTGCCGCCATGAGCATCAGTCCACCGTCGACGGGAATCGAGCCGCCCGTGAGGTACGACGAGCGCGGCGACGCGAGAAATGCGATGGCCGACGCGACCTCGTTGACGTGCCCGGGCCGGCCGACCGGGTTGCCGGGGCGGTCCTCACGATATGCCTGGGATTCGTCCATGCCCGTCATCGGGGTCGAGATCTCGCCCGGCGCAATCGCATTGACGAGGATGCCGTGCCGTCCCAGCTCGAGTGCGAGGCACTTGGTGAGCATGCCCAGGCCGGCCTTGGCGCTGCAGTAGGCGGCGGCGCCGAGCCGGGGGATGTGCTCGTGCACACTCGTGACGTTGATGATCCGGCCACCGCGGCCGCCCGCGATCATCCGACGGGCGGCGCGCTGAGCGCACAGGAACGGACCCTCGAGGTCGGTCGCGAGAACCTCCCGCCACGTGTCGTAGCTCAGGTCGAGGATCCGGTCCATGTGCCCGGTTCCGGCGTTGTTGACCAGAACGCCCAGGCCGCCGAGCTTCTCGGCGAGCGTGTCGACGACGTCGGCGGTGTCCGGACTGGTCAGGTCCTGGCGGACGACGAAGCAGCGCTGTCCGCGCTCCTCGATCCCGTCCCGGGTGTTCCGGGCCCCGGCCTCGTCGGTGTGGAACGTGATGCCTACGTCGAATCCCTCCGAGGCCAGCACCTCGGCGGTGGCTTTTCCGATTCCCGAATCGGCTCCGGTGACGATCGCAAGTCTCTCGGGTGCAGGAATATTCATGCAGGGCCTGTACCCGCTCGTCGTCCCCTCCACGCCGATCGGTGGTCGACGGGCGCTCACCTCGAGTAACGTCATGACCGGTGAGCACAGGAGGTGCACCCATGACGACCTTTGCCGTGACCGACACCGGCGACGGGCTGGATGTCACCGTCGACGGCACGACCCACCGCCTCGGCGTGGCGGACGCGCGCCGGCTCGCACACCGGATTCTCGACGTCGTCCACGCCGCCTATCCCGAACGCACGGGCGCGGGACTCGAATCGTGGCCCACGGAGCGCCTGGAGGAGTTCGTCGCCGACCTCGAACGGACCGTGAACCCGGACCGGCCCGGGCACATTCTCAGGGCCGCTCGGGTGGAGCTGGATCGCCGTCGGGGCGCCGCCCGGTGATGAGGAAGATGACCCGTTCGGCCACGTCCACGGCCTGGTCCCCGAAGCGTTCGTAGAAGCGTGCCACCAGGGCGAGGTCGACGGCGGGGGTCACGCCGTGCGTCCACGCCGGGTCCCGGAGCGTCCCGAGCAGACGGGCGTGGACGGCGTCGAGTTCCGCGTCGGTGCTCCGGACCCGAGTGACCAGCTCCAGATTCGGCTCCGTGAAGACGTCACACAGTCCGCGCGCCATGCCGGCCGTGAGTTCGCCCATCCGGGCGATGTCGTCCCGGACCTCGTCGGGGGCGAGCTCTCCGGGGGTGCGCCGCCGGGCTGCCCGCGCGATGTGCAGGGCGAGCTGGCCCATCCGCGCCAGGTCGCTGCTCATCCGCACCGCCGAGAAGACGAACCGGAGATCGCCGGCCACCGGATGCTGCAACGCCAGGATCGCCACGGCCCGCTCGCTGCACTCGGTGTGCAACGTGTCGATCTGCTCGCCGAGATCGAGCGCCTCCTCGGCCGCGGCCACGTCGCCGTCGAGCAGCGCACGCGTCGACAGCTCCAGGGCCTTCGCCGCGAGCTCGGCGAGACCGCGGAGCCTGCCGGTGAGGTCGCGTAACTGTTGATCGAACGAGGCCCTCATGTACACCGATCCACTGCGCTGTCCTCCGTTGCCGTTACGGGGGTATACCCGGAAGCGGCCCCGTCGACGCCCGGTGGAGGCCCTTCGGTCCGGGGAACCGCCGCCGTCAGTTCTCGGCTTCCTGCTCGCGCTGCCGCCGCAGCCGCTGTGCGGCCGTGTGCGCGCCTTCCCGCTCGAGGGCCTGGAGCATCTTCTCGACCTTGTCCGCAGAGGCGCGCGGCGGCAGCAGCGGGGTAGCCGGATCGACGACCGCCTGGATCAGCACCGGACGGTCGGCGGTCAGGGCGGTGTGCCACGCCCCGTCGACGTCCTCGGGGCGATCGACCCGGATGCCCTCCAGGCCGAGCAGCCGGGCGTAGTCGGCATAGGGGAAGGGCGGGACGGTCTGCGAGGCGGGGATGCGGGCGTCGCCCTCCATTTCCCTCTGCTCCCAGGACACTTCGGTGAGGTCGCCGTTGTCGAGGACGAGGACGACGAAGCGCGGATCGGCCCAGTCTCGCCAGCGGTGGGCGAGGGTGATCAGCTCCGAGATGCCGTTCATCTGCATGGCGCCGTCCCCGGCCAGGGCGATCACCGGACGATCCGGATGGGCGAGCTTGGCGGCCAGTCCGTACGGCATCGCGGATCCCATCGAGGCGAGCGTGCTCGACAGGTGCGCCGGCACTCCCGGCGGCAGTCGCAGGAAACGCGCGTACCAATACACGACCGATCCGACGTCCACCGCCACCTGGGCGTCCGCCGGGAGCCGGTCGGACAGGGCTGCGACGACAGCCTGCGGATCGAGGACGACGGCCTGCGGATCGAGACCGTCCGGGGGCTCCGCGCACCGTGCGGCGGCGATCCGCCGCCAGTTCCGGACCATCTGCTCGACGTCGCGGCGCCACGGTCCGGCGGTCCGGTGCAACCGGGGCAGCAGGGCGCGCAGGGTCTCGCGGGCGTCCCCGGCGAGGGGCACCTCGACGGGATACTTGGCGCCGAGGTTGCGGGCGGCGATGTCGATCTGCACGGCACGTGCCCGTCCCGGGGCGGGATAGAACTCCGTCCACGGATCGTTGCTGCCCACGATCAGCAGGGTGTCGCATCCGGCCGTCAGGTCCGCAGAGGCGGTCGTGCCGAGGTGTCCCATGACACCGCAGGCCCAGTCCCGGGACTCGTCGATCACCGGTTTGCCGAGCAGCGACGTCGTGACGCCGGCGCCGAGCAGCTCCGCGACCTCGCCGATCTCCGCGGCCGCGCCGTATGCGCCCTGGCCGACGAGCAGCGCGACCCGTCGCCCGGCGTTGAGCAGGTCGGCGGCCCGGTCGAGATCGGCGTCGGTGGGCAGCACCCGCGGGACCGCGACCGTCGCGGCGCTGGGGACCACGCCGTGGGCGTGCTCCTCCCCGGCAGCGTCGGCCTGCTGCACGTCGTGCGGGACGATCACACACGTCGGGCTGGAGGTCGCCCGTGCGGTGCGGAAGGCGTTGTCGAGCACCGCGCCGAGTTTTTCGGGGGTATCGAGGGTCTGCACGTACTGGGCGCACACGTCCTTGAACAGCGTGGGCAGCGCGACTTCCTGCTGGTAGCCGCTACCCTGGGCCGTCGTCACCACGTGCCCGACGATCGCCACCACCGGTTTGCCGTCCAGCTTGGCGTCGTAGAGGCCGGTGAGCAGATGCACCGCCCCGGGTCCCTGGGTGGCGAGGCACACCCCCACCTCCCCGGTGTATTTCGCGTGCCCGGTGGCCATGAAGGCCGCCATCTCCTCGTGCCGGGCGGTGACGAGCTCGATGTGCTCGGCCGCCCGATCCAGAGCGGCCAGGATCGGGTCGATCCCGTCTCCGGCGTAACCGAAGACGCGGTGGACGCCCCAGGCCCGGAGCCGGTCGACTATCCCGTCGGCGACGTTGGCCATGCTGTTCCTCCCGGTGGCGCCCGGCGTCCGCCGCGGGCACCCTTCGTCGTGTCCTCCGGGGCCGGGTGCCCGGTGGGGGACGGGCGAAACCTCGGGTGGGCGGCACACTGGTCGCATGAGGTTGCTGCTGCTGGCCGACACCCACGTCCCCGTCCGCGCGCGGGACCTGCCGGCGCGGGTGTGGGAGGAGGTCGACCGCGCCGACGTGGTGCTGCACGCCGGCGACTGGGTCGAGGTCGCGTTCTTCGACGCATTGTCCGAGCGGGCCGGACGGTTGGTCGCGTGCTGGGGCAACAACGACGGTGCGGAATTGCGGGGCCGGATGCCCGAGACCGCGCGCGTGACATTGGAGGGTGTGCGCTTCACCGTCGTCCACGAGACCGGAGCCTCGGCAGGCCGGGACGGGCGGATGTCGGCCGCTCATCCCGACACCGACGTTCTGGTGTTCGGGCACAGCCACATTCCGTGGGACACCACCACGGCGACGGGGCTGCGCCTGCTCAACCCGGGGTCACCGACCGACCGTCGGCGCCAACCGTTCTGCACCTTCGTGACCGCGACCGTCGCCGACGGCGGACTGCACGAGGTGGAACTGCACCGCCTGTGACGGGCGGAAGTCGGATATCGAGCCGAACGACCGGTTCGGGCGTACGGTGGGTGTGCCCCGCCACCGCCCGAGGGAGCCCACATGCCTGCATCCTTCTTTGCGCATCCGCACCAGGCGTTCACCGCAGGTTTCTACCGCGACGAGGACTTCGACTTCGAGGTCCGGTTCCTGCTCGGACAGGCCGTGCACGGTGCGGCGGACGTGGGGGAGGTACTCGCCACCATCGCCCCGATCGGCGAGAAGGATCACGAGAAGTGGTTCGAGGCCTGGGTGGCGCTCGGCAGTCGCGTCCGGGGGCTCGCCGATGCCTCCGCCGAGGCCGGGCACGTCGTCAGCGCCGCGGGCGCATATCTGCGTGCCGCAACGTATTTCGCTACCGCGGTCAACTCCGTGGACGGTCTGGCCGACGACGGCCCGCTGCTGCCGACGTTTCGGCAGCACCGGGCGGCGTGGGACCGGTTCGTCGAGACCACCCCGCACCCGGCCGAGCGGGTGGACATTCCCTACGAGGACGGCTTCCTGCCGGGCTACCTGCTGCGGCCGCTCGGCGAGGAGACCCGCGAACCACGCCCCACCCTGATCCTGAACAACGGCAGCGACGGGCCCATCAGCAGCCTGTGGACCGCCGCCGGGGCCGGCGCCCTCGCCCGCGGCTACAACGTGCTGTTCTTCGACGGTCCGGGCCAGCAGTCCATGCTGTTCGAGCGCGGCGTGCCGTTCCGGCACGACTGGGAGGCCGTGATCACGCCGATCGTGGACTTCCTCCTCCGGTACCCGGAGGTCGACGGCTCGCGCATCGCCCTCTACGGGATCAGTCAGGCCGGATACTGGGTGCCGCGCGCACTGGCCTTCGAGCACCGGATCGCGGCGGCAATCGCCGATCCGGGGGTGGTCGACGTGTCCGCGTCGTGGCTCGCCCACATGCCCAAGAACATGATCGAGTTGCTCGAGAAGGGCGACCGGGAGAAGTTCGATCGCGACATGGCCTTCGGCATGCGGCTGTCGGGCCGGCTCGAGCGCACGTGGCGGTTCCGGGCCCGCCCCTACCGCAGGATGGACTCGTATTTCGACACCCTCACCGAGGTGCTGAAGTACCGGCTCGGCGATCTCCCCGAGTCGATCACGACGCCGCTGTTCGTCACCGACCCCGAGGACGAGCAGTTCTGGCCCGGCCAGTCCCGGCAGCTCGCCGAGCGGCTACGCGGGGCGAAGGAACTGGCGTCGTTCACCGCGGCGGAGGGTGCCAACTTCCACTGCCAGCCCCTCGCTCGCAGCGTCACCGACCAGCGGATGTTCGACTGGCTGGACACGGTGCTGGCCGACCGGGCCCGCGTCCGGGCCTCCGGCGGCGCGTCGGCGCGTGAGGTGGCGGACGGCTGAGCGAGGTGGCCGCCGGGCAGGAGATCCGGCCCGGAGACCTCCTCAGTCCGCGAAGAACAGGGCCGCCGCCGCATCCCGCGCGATCAGGAACCCGGCGATACCCAGCACCCATCCCAGCGCCGAGTCGGCGTGCCGGGCGGTGAACTCGTCGAGACGTCGCAGCAGCGGCTCGATCCGCCGGTGCACGACGAGCCGGCCCACCACCAGCAGCAGGGCCGGCAGCACCATCACCGCGCAGTACCCGGCGAGCAGGCCGGCGCCGGTGGCGGCCGGCAGGCCCGTCGCCACGATCGTCCCGATCGCCGCCAGGTACGGCAGCATCGTGGCGACCTCGACGGTCCCGGCACCGAGCGCGAGCACTGCCACACCGGACGCCGTCCGTTGCCGCTCGAGGGCCCGGCAGCGCCAGTGCCGCAGCCGGCTCCCGCGGCCCGCAACCCGCGCCTTCCCCGAGTCGAATCGCCAGCTCACCGCGAACAGAGCCGCGCCCACCGAGAGTTGCGCCCAGTGCCACGCCGTCGTGTCGCTCCACCGCGCGAGCGCCGCGGCGCCGCTCCGGCCCGCGGACATCAGCACGAGTCCGACGACGAAGTAGAACGCGGCGATCGACAGCAGGTACACCAGCAGGCGGCGTACGGGGGGCCGGCCCGGCACGGTGAGCAACCACAGCGGCACGACGAGGGTGCCGAGACTGGTGCTGTCCACGAGCGCCAGCACCGCGAGCGTGCCCAGGAGAGCGAGGTCCATGGCTCGATGCTCGGCGGTCACCGCACGCGTGTCGTCGGTCTTCGGAACGAGGCGGGGTCCTCCGTCGGGAGGACGAACCGGCCGCGCGCCTGTGCTGTGATGAACGGGTGCCGCGTTGGTCGTCTCTCTCCGTCACCGCGCAGGGCTGGTGTATCGCGGTGGCCGAGTTCCTGCTCGGGCTGCTGTTGCTGTCCGCAGGTCTGTACGAACTCGCCCCCGTCAGGGTGGAGGCTCCGGCGGCCGTGCGTATCGGCCTGCTGGCGGCCGTGTGCGGCGCAGCGGTGCTCCGGGCGCGACGGCCGGTGGCGGCGCTCGTGCTCGGTGCGGTGCCGCTGGGCATCGACCTCCTGCTCGGGCCGTCCCTGCCCGTGTGGCTCGTCTACTCCGACCTGCTCTACGCCGGCGTCCGCTACGGCACCGAGCGGCAGGCACGGGCGCTGCTCGGCCTCGCCTCCGCGCTCTCCGCGGCCTGTTTCGGGGTCGTCTACGTCGTCACCGGGAACTGGCAGCTGCTGGTGCTCACGGCGATTGCGCTGTCCGCGTTCGTCGGCACTCCGCTGTGGTGGGGGCGCGCGGTCCGGTTGCACAAGGACGTCGCCGACGCCGAACGCGCCCGCGCCGAGGCCGTCACCACGATCGCCGAACTCGACCGGCGGGCCGCCGTGGCGGCCGAGCGCAACCGCATGGCCCGCGATCTGCACGACGTCGTCGCCGGGCACCTGTCGGCGATCGCGATCCAGTCCGAGGCCGCGCTGGGCCTCTCCCGCGATGCGTCGTCGCCGACGGCCCGCCGGATGGAGGCGCTGCACGCCGTGCTCGAATCGGTGCGGAGCAACAGCGTCGACGCGCTCGAGGAGATGCGGGAGATGATCGGACTACTGCGGGACCGGCCCGTCCTCGGCGAGACGACCGCGCCCGGGCGGCTGGCCCACCTCGGCAAGCTCGTCGACTCGGCCCACGCCGGGGGCACCGTCGTCCACGTCCGTCGGTCGGGTCCGGGGCGGCAGCTGCCCGTCGCCGTCGACCACGCCGCCTATCGCATCGTCCAGGAGGCCCTGACCAACGCCGCCAAGCACGCGCCCGGCGTCCCCGTCGAGCTGTCGCTGGACGCGCGCGGCGACCGGTTGGAGGTGACCGTGCGCAACCCGCTCCCCGACGGGACGGTTGCCGCGCCGCGCACGCCGTCGGGCGGCCGGGGCCTGGCGAGCATGCGGGAACGCACCGAGCTTCTCGGCGGCCGGTTCCGGGCGGGTCCGTCCGACGGGACGTGGGTCGTGGGGGCGTCGCTGCCGCTGCGCCCGGGAGCGCCGTCGTGATCCGGGTGTTGCTCGCCGACGACCACGGAGCCATCCGCGCGGGGCTGGCGATGATCCTGTCCGCGACCTCCGATCTCGAGGTGGTCGGCGAGGCCGCCGACGGCGACGTCGCCGTGCGTCAGGTGCGGGCGCTGCGGCCGGACGTGGTGCTCATGGACATCCGCATGCCGGGCACCGACGGCATCGAGGCCACCCGCCGGATCCGCGAGACGAGCGATACCCAGGTGCTCGTCCTCACGACCTTCGACGTCGACGAGTACGTCCTGGGTGCGCTGCGCGCCGGCGCCGCGGGCTTCCTGCTGAAGTCGGCCTCCGCGCAGGAACTGACCGACGGTATCCGGCGGGTGGCCCACGGCGACGGCGTGCTGTCCCCGCAGGTGACCCGCACCGTCATCGCGGGCCTGGCCGCCGGTGCCGCCGAACCGGTGCCGCCGCCGACCGGCGTGGACCTGCTCACGGACCGGGAACGCGAGGTGCTCGACTGCCTCGGTGAGGGCCTGGCGAACCAGCAGATCGCCGAGCGCCTGAACATCGGCGCCACCACCGTCAAGACCCACGTCTCCCGGGTCCTGGCGAAGCTGGGGGTGGATTCGCGGTTGCACGCCGCGTTCGTCGCCCGGCAGATCGCGGGCAGGTAGGTCGCCTCCTCCGGAGGGAGGACACCCGGTCCGTCGGATGGCCGACGCGCCGGCGACCGCCTCGCGTCAGAGTCGAAGTCATGACGGCAACCGAGACGACGACCCGGCCCGGGCGCATCGTGGCGCTCGACGTCGCGCGCGGCATCGCCATCCTGGGCACGCTCGGCACGAACATCTGGATCTTGACCGACCCGGCCGGCATCGTCGGCTACCTGAACACGCTCGGTTCCGAGCCGTGGCCCCAGCGGATCCTCATGCAACTCGCCCAGGGCAAGTTCCTGGGGTTGCTGACCTTGATGTTCGGGATCGGTCTGGCGATCCAGGCGGCGTCGGCGCGACGGGCGGGACGGCCGTGGCCGGGCGGGTACCGGGTGCGTGCCGCGCTGCTGTTGCTCGACGGCGCGCTGCACTACCTGCTCGTCGCCGAATTCGACATCCTCATGGGTTACGCACTGGTGTCGATGCTCGTGTGCGGTCTCGTCGTCGCATCGGCACGGGCGCGGCTGTGGGTGGCCGTCGCCGCGTCCGCCGCGCACGTGCTGCTGCTCACCGCGCTGGTGGCGGCGATCGCGGCCGAGCCGGACTCCGGGGCGCCCACCGCCCCGGCCACCGACGTGTTCGCCACCGGCAGCTGGTGGGATCTGGTGGTGTTCCGGGCCGAGAACGTCGGCGCGTTCCGGGCCGAGGTGATCTTCGTGATCCCGATGACGATCGCGATGTTCCTCGCCGGTGCCGCGCTGTACGAGGCGGGAATCTTCGATCCGGGCAGCCGGGTGCTGCGGCGGAAGCTGATGCTGCTCGGGGCGGTCGCCGCCCCGGTCGACGCGGTCGTGGGATTGTGCGGCGGTGAGGCCGGTGTGCTGGTCGCCCGCTACGGCGTGGCCCCGTTCGTCGCGGTCGGCCTGCTCGCCTGGATCGCGCAGTTCCACGCGACGCCGCGGCGGGCGGGGGTGGTCGGGACCGGGCTGGAACGCATCGGCCGGACCGCGTTGAGCTGCTACGTCGCGCAGAACGTTCTCGCCTCTGCGCTGTGCTACGGCTGGGGCCTCGGGCTGGCGGCGAGAGTTGATCCGTCGCTGCGGGTGCCGTTCACCGTCGCGGTGTACCTGCTGGTGTGTGCGGTGCTGGTCGTCACGGCGAGCTGGTGGCTGCGGCGGTATCGGTAGGGGCCGGTCGAGTGGTTGTGGCGGGTCTCGTACCAGCGGCTGGTGCGCGAGCCGGCGACCCCTTCCTAGGGGGCCGAATGTCACATTTGGATCGCGGAGCGGAACGCCTGTGACATTCGGTCCGCTGGGAGCGGCTACCCACCGGCGGAGCTATGCGCTAATCTGTGACTCGACCGTGATCAATCCGTTATTAAACGGACCGCTCGAACGTCGAGGACAGCAGATTGGCCCCGTACGCCCGCCACGATGGTGACAACTCCAGCGAAGCTTCGGAACCCGTGGCGCCCCGGCGTGGGGCCCACCGGCGCTCGACCCGGACCGGGCCCGCGCGCCGGTTGCTGACCATCCCCCTGGCGGTCGGCGCCGTGCTCGCGGCCGGCAGCGCCGCGGCCCAGGCGGCGCCCGGCCAACCCCGGGCCGAGGCCGCCCCCGAGCGGCAGCAGCCGACGGTCGGACTCTCGACGGCACCGCAGGTGCTGCAGCTTCCGGACGCCGGCACCGACCGGTACGTCGACCAGCTGCAGCGCGCCGCCGAGCGGGAGGCCGCGCGCCTCGCCGCGGAGGCCGCGGAGCGCCAGCGCGAGGCGGAGCGCCTCGCCCAGCAGGAGGCCGAACGCCTCGCCCAGCAGGAGTCCGAGCGGATCGCACGGGAACTCGCGAGCCGCCCGAGCGCCGTCTTCCCGACCGTCGGGGCGCTGACCTCCGGCTTCGGGCCCCGCTGGGGCACGGCGCACAACGGCATCGACATCGCCAACGCCATCGGCACGCCGATCAAGTCGGTCACCGACGGCACCGTGATCGAATCCGGTCCCGCCTCAGGCTTCGGGCTGTGGGTTCGCATCCAGCAGGACGACGGCACCATCGGCGTCTACGGGCACATCAACGAGTCGCTCGTGTCCGTCGGCCAGCAGGTGCGGGCGGGCGACGTGATCGCCACGATGGGCAACCGAGGCCAGTCCACCGGGCCGCACCTGCACTTCGAGGTGTGGCAGCCGGGCGGCGCCAAGATGGACCCGATGGCCTGGTTCGGCTCGCGCGGGATCTCGGTACCTCAGGCCTCGCGCTCCTAGTCGGGCGCCGGTACGCCGCCCCGTCGGGGGGCGCGGCGCACCGGCGTCCGGCTCACCAGATCCGCACGCGCTCCTCCTGCGCGAGATACAGCGCATCGCCGGGACGCACGTCGAACGCCTCGTAGAAGGCGTCGATGTTGCGTACCACCCCGTTGCAGCGGAACTCCGGCGGCGAGTGCGGGTCCACGGCTAGCCGGCGCAGCGCCTCCTCGTCGCGGACCTTGGTCCGCCACACCTGCGCCCAGCCGAAGAACACCCGCTGCAGGCCCGTGAGGCCGTCGATCACGGGCGCCTCGGCGCCGTCGAGTGCGATCTCGTACGCCTTCAGCGCGATGGACAGCCCGCCGAGGTCGCCGATGTTCTCGCCGATGGTGAAGCTGCCGTTGACGCGATGGCCGGCGAGCGCCTTCGGCTCGAACTCGTCGTACTGCGCGATCAGCGCCGCGGTGCGCTTGCCGAACTCGGTGCGATCGTCGTCGGTCCACCAGTTCTCGAGATTGCCGTCGCCGTCGTACTTGGCGCCCTGATCGTCGAAGCCGTGCCCGATCTCGTGGCCGATGACGGCGCCGATCCCGCCGTAGTTGGCGGCGTCGTCGGCGTGCAGGTCGAAGAACGGCGGTTGCAGGATCGCGGCAGGGAACACGATCTCGTTCATACCCGGGTTGTAGTAGGCGTTGACGGTCTGCGGCGTCATGAACCACTCGTCGCGGTCCACCGGCCCACCGAGCTTGGCCAGGTCGCGGTCGTACTCGGCGGCGTAGCCGCTGCGGTAGTTGCCGACCAGATCGCCCGCGTCGATCGTCACGGCCGAGTAGTCCCGCCACTTGTCCGGGTAGCCGATCTTGGGGGTGAACTTCTCCAGCTTGCGCAGCGCCGCCTCGCGGGTCTGCGGGCTCATCCACTCCAGATCGGCGATGCTGCGCCGGTACGCCTCCTGCAGGTTGGCGACGAGGTGCTGCATGCGGGCCTTGGCCTCGGCCGGGAAGTGCCGTTCCACATACAGCTTGCCGACGGCCTCGCCGAGCAGGTCCTGTACGAGCGCCACGCCGCGCTTCCACCGGTCGCGGATCTCCTGCGCGCCGGTCAGGGTGCGGCCGTAGAACGCGAAGTTCTCGGCGACGAGCGCCTCGGTGAGGTACGGCGCGCGGGCGTGCAGGACCCGCCAGGTGGCCCAAGCCTTCCAGTCCTCGAGGGGCGCGTCGGCCCACAGCCGCGCGAACGTGTCGAGGAAGTCCGGCTGGCGGACCACGATCTCGGCCCACTGCTCCTCGGTGGCGCCGAGCGCGTCGATCCAGCCGCGCCAGTCGAAGCCGGGCCGATCGGAGGTCAGCGCCTCGAACGTCACCAGGTTGTAGGACAGGTCGGCGTCGCGCCGCTTGACCACGTCCCAGTGCCCGGCCGCCAGCCGGGTCTCGAGGTCGAGGACCCGCTGCGGGTCGTGCCCGATGCCCGCCAGCTCGAACATGCGCCCGATGTGCGCGACGTACTGCGCCCGGATCTCGGCGTGGCCGTCCTCGCGGTAGTACGACTCGTCGGGCAGGCCGAGGCCGGACTGCGTCGTGTGCATCAGATAGCGCGACGAGTTCTTCGCGTCGGTGTCGACGTAGTGCGCGACGGCGCCGCCGACCCCGACGCGTTGCAGCCGCCCGAGCACGGCCGCGAGCTCGGCCCGGTCCGCGGCGTCCGCCACGGCGGCCAGCTCGCCGGCGATCGGGCTCAGCCCCGCCGCCTCCACGGCCTCGGTGTTCAGGAAGCTCGCGTACAGGTCGCCGATGCGCTGTGCGTCGGTGCCCCGCTCGGCCGAGGACGCGGCCGCCTCCTCGATGAGGGTGCGGACGTCGACCTCGGCCTTGTCGAACAGCGTGCGGAACGCGCCGTCGAGGGCCCGGTCGGCGGGGATCTCGTGTTCGGCGAGCCAGCGCCCGTTGACGTGCTCGAACAGATCGTCCTGCGCTCGGGTGCTCTCGTCGAGGTGGGTCAGGTCGATGCCCGAGTGCCGAGCCCGGGAATGCTCCACGATGGTCATGTCGTCCATCCTTACACCCATTCTCCGCACCCGGCACGGGCCTGCGGGTGTGCGACCGGCCGTCCCGGCCCGCGACGCGTCCCGCTCGAGTTACCGTGACCGAAGCCTCACAGACACGTGGAAGCGGGGTGAGCATGTGGGTCTGATGGACCCGATCGACGCCGTTCTCATGACGGCGGAGCTGCTGGCCAACCCCATGCACGTCGCGGTGGTGCTGATCCTCGACCCGCCCGAGGATGCCGGCCCGCGGTTCGTCGACGACGCGTACCGGGACGCCCTCGGCCGGGGCGGCGAGGTGGATCCGGTGCTGCGGCGCCGGGCGCACCGGGGAGTGGACACCGGCGGGTGGTGGGCCTGGCGCGACGTGGACGACATCGACCTGAGCTACCACGTGCGGCGGGCGTCGCTGCCGCCGGGCGCCGGACGGGACGAGCTGTGGCAGCTGGTGGGCGCGTTGCATGCCGAGCCCCTCGACCGCTCCCGCCCGATGTGGGAGGCACACCTCGTCGACGGCCTTCCCGACGGCCGGTACGCGCTCTACATCAAGGTCCACCATGCGGTCCTCGACGGGATCGCGGGCCTGCGGATGATCGAGGAGTCGATGTCGCCGGACCCCGATCGTCGGTCGATGTCCCCGTTCTTCGCCACCGGCGGGCGGGACCGGCCCGGGTCCGCGCACGGCGGGCTTCCCACCCCGCTCGCCCTGGCCCGCTCGGCCGTCGGGACGGTCGCCTCCGGGATGGGTCTGGTCCGTCGGACCGTCGAAGGGCAGGTCCGCTCCACGGTGCAGGGCCTGACCACCGACACCACCGTGCTGCCGTTCGCGGCGCCCCGCACCCGGCTCAACGGCCCTCTCGGAGCCGGCCGCACCTTCGCGGCCGCCGGCTGGCCGAAGGCGCGGCTGCGCGCGATCCAGCACGCGGCGGGGGTGACCGGCAACGACGTCGTCACGGCCGTTGTGGCCGGGGCGTTGCGCTCGTGGTTCGCCGAGCACGACGAACTGCCCGGTGACTCCCTGGTGGCGATCTGCCCGGTCTCGGTACGCGGGCGGGAGGACGGCGGGACGGCGGGCAATGCGTTCGGAACCGCGGTGTGCACCCTGGGCACCGACCTCGCCGATCCGGCCGACCGGCTGGGCCTGATCCACCGGTCGATGCAGGTGGCCAAGGAGCGCGTCGCGTCGCTGGGGCCGGTGCCGTCGCTGCTGGTGGCAGCTCCGAGCATCCTGCCGACCATTCTGCTCCCGATGCTCCCGTTCGACCCGAGGGTGCGGCCCGGCTACAACCTCCCGATCTCCAACGTGCCCGGCCCGCGCACCGAGCTGTACTGGAACGGCGCCCACCTCGAGGAGATCTACCCCGTGTCGATCGTGTACGACGGGATGGCTCTCAACGTCACGGTGTGCTCGTATGCCGACCGAGTCGGCTTCGGATATGTGGCCGGTGGGGAAGTAATACCGGACATCGAAGCGTTGATACCTCTGACAGAGCGGTCTCTGTCACAACTGGAGGCCGCGGTAGGAGTGGCGCCATGAGTTCCGACACCGGAGCGACCAGGCGGGTGGACGGCGAGCACCCCCGGACGGAGATGATCGTCGACCCTCGCTTCCTGCCGGTTGCCGACCGGTTCTTCAAGATGTTCCGCGACACCCGGCAGGGCGGCGGGGCGCTGGCCGCGTACCTGCACGGCGAACCGGTGCTCGACATCTGGGCGGGCTGGGCGTCCCGGGACAAGCGCTGGACCCACGACACGGTGGCGCTGTCGTTCTCCACCGGCAAGGGCGTCGCGAGCACCGTGCTGCACCGGCTCGCCGAGCGCGGGCTGGTCGACTACGACGAACCGGTCGCGGCGTACTGGCCCGAATTCGGGGCCGCCGGGAAGGAATCCATCACCGTCCGGGAACTGATGTCGCACCGCGCCGGCCTGCACCGCGCGCGCGGCCTCGTGCCGGGACGCTTCGGGCTGCTCGACTCCGACGCGGTGGCGGCCGCCCTCGCGGCAGCCGCGCCGGACCCGCGCCGCCTCGCCGGCCCCGGCTATCACGCCGTCACCTACGGCAACCTCGTCGCCGAGATCGCCATCCGGGTGACCGGCCTGTCCTTCACCGAGCTGATCGAGCAGGAGATCGCCGGCCCGCTCGGTCTGCGCGAGTTCTGGTTCCACGTGCCCCAGGAAGAGCGGCACCGCATCGCCCGGGTGTTTCCCCGGCTGAATCCGACCCCCGCGCCGTGGGCGGTCACCGGCACCGTGCTGTCGCGGCTGCCCGGGTTGCGCGGCGTCGCCGAAGCGGGCATGGCCGAAGGCTTCGACGAGCTGGCCCGCAGCCCCGCGGCGCACGACGCGGTGATGCCGGGGTGGAACGGGGTGTTCACCGCTCGCGCGCTGGCCCGGATGTACGGGGCCCTCGCGAACGCCGGCGAACTCGGCGGGGCGCGGCTGCTGAAGGAGGAGACCCTCGAACAGGTCCTGGAGGTGCAGACCCGTCGCCGCGACTACGTGCTCGGTATCCGCCCGAACTGGCGGCTGGGCTACCACCCGGGCTGGGTCGCCCTGCGCGAGCAGCCGCTGCAGTCGATCGGCCACTTCGGCTTCGGCGGCTCCGGCGCGTTCGCCGATCCGGAAACCGGCCTGTCGATCGCCTTCGTCACCAACCGCCTCGGGAGCGTCACCCCCATCTCGGACATGCGGTTCCCGCGCCTCGGCGCCGCGGGTGTCGTCGTCGCCCGGCAGGCGGCCTGACGGCGGGCTACCTGACGGCCTGCCGAGGAGCCCGCACCCCGTGCCGACCCGGGACCTGTCAGTGGTGCACGCGGCGCCCGGTGACCGCCTCGACCACGAACAGCAGGATCACCGGCGGCTCTGTTCCGAACCACGGACGACGGTGGGAGACTGGGAAGCGCGAAACGGTTTCGTCTGTCCGAGGAGCGCGGCGATGACCACCCACCGAGAACATGCAGGCCACGAACACGCCCACGGCGAGGGCTGCGGGCACGTGGCCGTGCCACACGGCGACCACGTCGACTATGTGCACGACGGGCATCTGCACCGAGTCCACGACGGACACGTCGACGAGTGTGAACCCGCCGAGCATGTGGCCCACGAAGGACACGACCACGTCCACGGTGAAGGCTGCGGGCACGTGGCCGTCCCGCACGGGGATCACCTGGACTACATCCACGACGGGCACCGGCACGCCGCGCACGACGGGCACTACGACGACCACTGACCGGTACGACCTGCGCCCGCCCCTGATGCGACGGTCCGAGCCCGGGGGCCGGACGAGGGTCGTCTCCGCCCGCCGCTCGGCGAGTTGATCGAGCGCGGTCGGAAGCCGACACCTTCAGAGCGAACCCATGTGCACGCTCGCGTGGGCCCGCACCAGGACCGCGCCGTCCGGTGCGGTGAGGTGCGTGTCGATCGAGGCGAGTCGCCGGCCCGCACGGGTGACCTTCGCCTCGACGAGCATGTCGGGACCCGGCGCCTCGGGTGAGCGCAGGTAGTCGAGGGTCAGGTTCAGCAGCCGGTACTGCCGGCCGGCGGCGGTGAGGGTCTGGGCCGCCAGTTCGGCGACGGCGTCGGCGACGGAGACCAGCACCCCGCCCTGCACCGCCCCCATGGGATTGGCCATCCACTCCACCGGCGGCACCACCGCGGTGACGTGGCCCTTCTCGACGGTCTGCAGGCGCAGGCCGAGTAGTCCCGCGAGCGGTCCGCGGGCCACCGTGCCGGCGGCGATGCCGGAGACTACGTCGAGCCCGGGGCGGTCGGTGAGCTCCGCCGGATCCGTCCAGGGTTCGGGGGTGGGCCGGGACAGACCGGACGCGTCCGCGAACGAGTCTGCGTCGAACACGGCGGGACGATTCACGACCATGGACCGCCCCGTCAGCTGGATCACCAGATCGCCTGCGTCGTCGCGGATCTGCGCGGTGCTCAGTGCCGTGTCCTCGTCCACGTGGACGGCGCGGCCGGTACCGTGCAGATTCCCCTGGGCGGAAATCGGATTCGCGGTCGACGCGCTGAGTTGGGTGAGTACGGACCGGGTGTCGCGGCCCTGGCCCCGCCACACGAGGTGCGGGGCGGCGCCGAGCACGACGTCGGTGAGCACACCGACGGACCCGACGGTGGTGCGGCCGCGGTGGTCGAGAAACCGGTTGCCGAGCGGTTGGCGGAACGCCACCGTTCGGGGCTCCCCGGTCACGGTGTCGATACCCATGAAGGCGTTGAGGCGATCGGTTTCGGGGGCGGTGACGGTCACGGGAGGCATCCTGGGATCGGGAGGGACGGAGCGAGGGTTCGCTCGGTCACCGTACCGAGGCCGGGACCGGGGCGTCCCGCCCACCCCGGTCAGCCGAGATGCGCGTGCATCTCCCACACGAGGATCTCCGCGGCCGTGTCGGTGTGGATCCGCTGTCCGCCGGACCCGGTCAGTCGCACGGCGTCACCCTCCCGCAGGGTGCCGGCGCCCTCGAGCTCGGCCGTGCCCTGGGCGACGAACACGTGCAGGTACGGCGCATCGGGTAGGACGACCGTCCGGCCCGGCTGCAGCCGGGCGACCGACAGCCCGGCGTACCTGTTGTGGATGCGGATGGCGGCGTGGTCGCGGTGCTCGGGGATCCCGGTCGCGACGGGCACCAGTCCGCCGCGCATCAGCTCGTCGTCGATCTCGAGTTGTTCGTAGCCGGGGGTGATGCCCGACTCGTCCGGGACCACCCACATCTGGATGAAGCGCACCGGTTCGGCGTGTTCCCCGGCGTGCAGCCCCGTGACGCCGGGCAGTCGCCAGGAGTCGTTCTTCTCCGAGTGCAGGATGCCCGTCCCGGCGCTCATCCGCTGCGCCAGGCCGGGGTAGATGACGCCGGAGTGCCCGATCGAGTCCTGGTGCACGAGGCTGCCGCGCAGCACCCAGGTCACGATCTCCATGTCGCGGTGCGGATGCGTGTCGAAGCCCTGGCCCGGCAGGACGGTGTCGTCGTTGCTGACCAGCAGCAGCCCGTGGTGGGTGTTGTCCGGGTCGTAGTGGTGCCCGAAGGAGAACGAGTGCTTCGAATCGAGCCAGGAGATCTTCGTCGTCAGCCGGTCCTCGGCGCGCCGGATGTCGATGGTCGGGGCGTCGGTCATGGTGTCTCCTCGAAAGGTATCGCGGTTCAGGGTACGGAGCGGAACGGGGCGCGGACGGGCCGGGCCGGGCAGCTTTCGGATGCGCGCCCCGGTCCCGGCGCGCGTTACGGCAACTGCTCGTGTTCGGCCGGGACGGTCCCGAGCCGGCCGGCCTGGAAGTCCTCGAACGCCTGGATGATCTCGGCCTTGGTGTTCATCACGAACGGCCCGTACATCGCCACGGGCTCGCGGATCGGCCGCCCGCCGAGCAGGAACACCTCGAGCGACGCGGTGCGCGAGTCCTGGGTGGCGGCGGCGGTGAACGTGACGCTGTCACCGTTGGGTCCGAACACGGCGGTCTGTCCCGCCCGGATCGGTGCGCGCTCCGCGCCGACGGTGCCGTCCCCGGCGAGCACGTAACCGAGCGCGTTGTACTCCCGGCGCCACGGCAGGGTCACCGAGGCGCCGGGCGCGACGGTCAGGTGGGCGAGGGCGATCGGGGTGTGGGTGACGCCGGGGCCGCGCACACCGCCGATCTCGCCGGCGACGACGCGGACGAGGGCGCCGCCGTCGGGGGAGGAGGCCAGGGCCACCTGGCTGCCGGAGATGTCCTGGTATCGGGGCTGCGCCATCTTGTTGTCCCGGGGCAGGTTCACCCACAACTGCACGCCGTGGAACAGGCCGCCGCTGGCCACGACATGTTCGGGCGGGGCCTCGATGTGCAGGATGCCCGACCCCGCCGTCATCCACTGGGTGTCGCCGCCGCCGATGGTGCCGCCGCCGCCGTTGGAGTCCTTGTGCTCCAGGATCCCGTCGATCATGTAGGTGACGGTCTCGAAGCCGCGGTGCGGGTGCCACGGGGTGCCCTTGGGTTCACCGGGTGCGTACTGCACCTCGCCCATCTGGTCCATGTGGATGAACGGATCGAGGAAGCGCTGGTCGATGCCTGCGAATGCCCGGCGCACGGGGAAACCCTCACCCTCGTATCCGACGGGGGCGGTACGGACGCCGAGGA
>NZ_JAALEG010000074.1 GCF_011058165.1 Rhodococcus aetherivorans | reverse complement strand
ATAAGAGACAGCCACCGCCACCACCGCCGCCCGACGACGAGGACTGCGACGCGGTGTACGCGCCGATCGACGACGACAGGGCCGACTCGAAGCTGTCGAATCCCCCGGTCCCCGAGGCGAATCCGTGCACTCCGACCGGATACGGGTACCACGCCGGCGCCGGCGGCTCGGACCCGGTGACCGTGCGGTACTTCTCCGCCCACCGGTCGGCCACGCCGAACGCGACCGCGTGCGGAATGTAGCGGGTGTAGAGGTCGCGTTCCGCCGAGAACCGGTAGCGGTCCTCGCTCGACGGGGTCACGAGCATGCGCCGGAACCCACCGGCACGCGACCACATCTCGCGGCCCTTCGCGGTGCGCCGCGTCCCCGCCTCCGGCCGCAACAGCTCCCATCCGCCGAACACGAACGCCGCCGCCGGCAGGCCCCACATGCTCGGCCACACCGGCACCGCGAACCCGACCACCGCGAGGACCAGCGCCAGCACCACCGCCGCCTTGCCGAGACGCTCGCGGGCCGACGGGGCCACCAGTCCCTCGGTGCGGGCCCAGATCCGGCACTGCGACGCCAGCTCCGTCGTCGCCTTCGACAACCGTTCCCCCGCCGACTTCGAGCCGTCGGCCCGCAGCACCGCGCCGGGGTACGAGATCTGCAGTGCGTCGCCGACCGCCCGGGTCACCGGGTCCGTCGCCGCCCACCTGTCCGCGGACGCGACGCCGCGGACCTCCCACACGTCGGACTTCTTCCCGCCGCCGGCGGGGCGCAGCTCGACCAGTTCCTCCTCTGCGGCGTACAGCAGCGTCGCCGCGAGCGGCGCGGGCCCGGGCCGCTCGGAGGCGAGGTAGACGGTCTGCACCGGTCCGAAGCCGTCGGGCGGCGAGTACAGCACCGGCAGGCCCGGCTCGGGTTCGCGGGCTGTCCACGCCCACCGGGCCGCGACGGCGAATCCGAGCAGGCTCAGCATCGCGACCACCGCCACGACCGGCGCCGACCGCCCGAGGATGGGATCCCAGACGACCGGCCAGGGCACCGTGGCCCGGGCCGGGGCGTCGAGCCCGAGCCCGATGCGCACGTTCACCGCCGTCCGGGGTTCGAGCCCGGTCACCCCGACGGAGACGGTGTCGGTGCCGGCCCCGCCGAGGATGCAGGCCGCCCCCGACACCGCACATTCGACCAGGCCGGACGCCGCGGGCAGCCGCACCGTGATGTCGGCCCGGTCGATGGCCATCTCCCACCCGCCGGGAACCACGCTCCAGTGGAACACCGAGCCGACCGGGGCGGCCGTCCCCGCGGCCGTGTCGAACGTCGCGGCGGCGCCGCCCGGTGGGTCGAGGACCCCCTCGGTGGTGTACTCGATGCGATAGGTGTGGGTGCCCGGCTCCAGGTACACGTCGGGGTCCCCGATCTTCGCGACGACGAATCGGTGTCCCTGTTGCCGGCTCGTCTCGAACGGCTCGGGCGCGCCGTCGCGTTCGACGGAGACGATCTCGGGGATGTGGCGCACGTGCGGATCGGCGCCCGTGGTGACGTCCCAGTACCGGAAGATGCCGTGCCGGCCGGCCGGGAAGGCGACCGTGACGGTTTCGGTGGCGGTGAGCCCGCCGTCGGCCTCGACGGTGTAGTCGGCGGTGTAGTTCGTGATCCGCGCCGGATCCGACGCGGCGGATGCGTCGCCGGTGTCGAGTCCGGCGAGCAGCGGCCACAGCAGACCGGTCGCAGCGAGCAGCGCAACCAGGAGATACCCCAGAACCCGTGCCACCGCGCCACCGTACCCACCGGCGAGGCGTCTGTCCCGCCGATCCTGCGCGACCGGATCTCAGGGCTCGCCGTCGTCCGGTCCCGGAGCGACGACGTCGACGTGCTCGGGCAGCAGCGGGTTCACCGAGAACGCGCCGGCGACCGCGTCCGCGGGCAGCAGTTCGACGGCGCGGACGCCGGGGGCCGCGGCGAGCTCCGACGCCGTCGCCGGCGCGACGCGCACCACGACGCCGACGACGCAGGCGCACCCGTCCGCGAGACGATCGGCCGAGACCGCGGCGACGCGCGCGGCCCGGTCGGCGCCGCCCGCCTGCCGCAGCCGGCCCGCCGCGACGGCGGGCGCACGCAGCAGCGCCTCCCGATGGGCGGGCACGGCGACCGGGACCAGTGGGGTCTGCACCCGCTCGATCGGGACGCGGAACAGCACCTGCGCGATGCGAGGGTCTCCCGGCAGCGCCGCCGCCTGCTCGACCGTCACCGGCGTCGCGAAGGACACCAGGCCCCACCGCGGTTCGCCGGTGCCGGACTCGACGCTCGCCTGGGCGCGCGCGAGGTAGCCGGCGACCGCCTCGCCGTGGTCGGGGCCGAGGGTGTCGGTGCGCACCGTCGCCGTCCGGGCCGGCGTGAGCAGCCCGGCCGCGAGCACCGCCAGCAGCAGTGCCGCCGTCGCCGCCCACGGCAGGGACACGCGCCGCACGGTCAGGCGCTGCGCAGCACGGCGAGCGCGTGCTCGAGGTCGGCCGGGTACTTGCTGGTGATCTCGATCCAGCGCCCGTCGGCGGGATGCGCGAACCCGAGCGACCGGGCGTGCAGCCACTGCCGCTCGAGGCCGAGCCGCTCGGCCAGGCGCGGGTCGGCGCCGTAGGTCAGGTCACCGCAGCAGGGGTGCCGCAGCGCGGAGAAGTGCACGCGGATCTGATGGGTGCGGCCGGTCTCGAGGTGGATGTCGAGCAGGCTCGCGGCCTGGAACGCCTCGATCGTGTCGTAGTGGGTGATGCTGGGCTTGCCGTCGGCGGTGACGGCGAACTTCCAGTCGCTGCTGCGATGCCGGCCGATCGGCGCGTCGATCGTGCCGCTGCTCGGATCGGGGTGCCCCTGCACGAGGGCGTGGTAGCGCTTGTCGATGGTGCGCTGCTTGAAGGCCCGCTTGAGCACCGTGTAGGCGCGCTCGGACGTCGCGACGACCATGACCCCGGACGTGCCGACGTCGAGGCGGTGGACGATGCCCTGCCGCTCGTGGGCGCCGGAGGTGGAGATGCGGAATCCGGCGGCCGCCAGTCCGCCGATCACGGTCGGCCCGGTCCAGCCGACGCTCGCGTGCGCGGCGACGCCGACGGGCTTGTCGACGGCGACGATGTCGTCGTCCGCATAGAGGATCTCCATGCCCTCCACGGGCGTCGCCTCGATGGTGAGGGGCCGGGGCGGCTCGGGCAGTTCCACCTCGAGCCAGGAACCGGCGGACAGTCGATCGGACTTGCCCGCGGCGGCACCGTCGACCAGGACGGCTCCCTCCTCGGTCAGGGCGGCGATCGCCGTGCGCGACAGGCCGAGCAGCCGTGCCAGGCCCGCGTCGACCCGCATCCCGTCGAGCCCGTCGGGGACGGGCATCGCCCGGGTTTCTCTCACTTGTGTGCTTCCTTTCTGCTGTCGGAGGAGCCGGTCTTCCGCGAGCCGTCCGGTTCGACGCCGAAGACGGTCAGCGCCACGAGCAGGATCGCGCCGCAGACGATGGCGGAATCGGCGACGTTGAACACCGGCCACCAGCCGACCGACACGAAGTCGACGACGTGGCCCTGCAGCGGGCCCGGGGAACGGAAGATCCGGTCGACGAGATTACCCAGCGCGCCCCCGAGGACGAGCCCGAGTCCCAGCGCCCACCAGCCCGATCGCAGCGTGCGGCCGATCCTGACCACGCCCACCACGACGGCGACGGCGACCAGGGTCAGCAGCCACGTCATGCCGGTGGCCATCGAGAAGGCGGCGCCCGGGTTGCGCACCAACGTGAGCGTCACGGTGTCCCCGACGATCGAGACGGGATCGGCCGGATCGATGTAGTGGACGGCCAGCACCTTGGTGAGCAGGTCGAACCCGAAGATCACCGCGGCGAGGGCGAGCAGCTCGCGCAGCCGCCGGGCCGGCGCGGGCGCGTCCTTCGCCGGGGTTCCGGCCGAGGACGACGCAACCGGGGGTTCCGCGACGGCGTCGGGGTGGGCATCGTGCTCGGTGGGGTCGTCGGTCACCCTGCCATCATCCCCCATCCGAGGAGCGCGACGGCCACCCCGCCCGCCGTGGCTACCCTGGGGTGCGTGCCTGTGCTGCCCAGATTCGCCCGCCCGAGGGCCCGCTCCCTCGGTGTGGCCCTGTCCCTGACCACCCTCCTCGCCGGGTGCGGCAACTCCGCCGACGGTGCCGCCCCCACGTCGACGGCGACCTCGACGGAGGTCACGGTGCCCGTCGCCGCGGTCACCGCGGTGGTCCTGGAGCCGGGGGCCGAGCCGCGCAGCCGGATCCGGCTCACCCCACCCGTCGACACGAGCCAGCAGGTGGCGCTGACGACCGCCTCGCAGGTCTTCCAGTCGATCGGCGATCAGCCGGCACAGGACTTCTCCACCCCCGAACTGACGTTGCCGCTCACCGCGCGGGTGAGCGACGCCGTGTCGGACGCCTCGCCGAGCAGCCTCGTGGACCTGCGGATCGACGACGCCACCTCGCCGGATGCGGCCCTCGCCGCAGCGCTCGGGCCCGCTCGGGGATCCGAGGCGGGACTGACGATGTCCCCGTCCGGCGCGGTGAGCGCGCTGCGGCTCGATCCCACGCCGGACTCCGCGGACATCGCCCGATCGGCCATCGAGCAGGCCTTCTACCAGGCCGTGTACCGGATGGTGTCGTTCCCCGAGGAGGAGATCGGCGTGGGTGGGGTGTGGGAGATCCACCAACAGGTGATGAGCGGGATGGCGCTCGATCAGGTCGCCACCGCGAGCCTGCTCGAGCGGGACGGCGACCTGCTGACCGTGCACCTGCGCATCACCCAGACCCCGCGCGAGGCCACCTGGGCGCTGCCGAACGGGTCCGGTCGGCTGACCATCGACCGGTACGAGATGACCGGCGAAGGCACGATGACCATCGACCTCGGCCGGCCGCTCCCGATCGCCGGGGACCTCACGGTCGGCGGGGAGCAGGCGTACAGCGATCCCGCGGGCACCACCCGTCTGGCGCAGACCCTGGTGGACCGGGTGCGCTGGCAGTCCTGAGCGGACGGGCGGACGCGGCGGCGGCCGGGGCGGATCTCCGCCCCGGCCGCCGTGTCGGTCTACGTCAGGCGCAGGCCGGCGACTGCAGCTGGGCCGTCGCGACGATGGCGCAGGCGTTGTTCTTCGACAGCTTCCACACGCCGTTCTCCGCGACGAAGTCGACGGTGCCGACGGCGGGCTGCTGCGCACCGGCCAGCAGGGTCTCGATGCCGGCGGTGACCGTGCCGTTCTGGTTGTCGTTGACGTCCAGGACGGTGATCTGCGCGCCGGCCTGCTTGGCCGCGGCGGCGACCTGGTCGATCAGGGCGGGATCCTGCTCGGCACCCTGCACGAGGTTCACCTTCTCCTCGGCCGGGACGGTCTCGTCGAACGCCTTGGCCAGCATGGCGTTGAGGTCCTCGACGGTCGGCACCGGCGGGTACTGCGCGGCGGCGGTCGTGGTGCTGGTGGTGGTCTTCGCCGAGGTCGAGGTCGAGCTACCTCCGTCGTCCGAGCTGCAGGCGGACATCGTGAGGGCGGCGGCCAGAGCCACCGTGGCGACAGTGATCTTGCGAAGCTTCAACTTCTCGTCCTTCTCGTTCTCGATCGTGCACGGGTGTACCGTGCTCGGTTCATCCAGCAGCGGATGCTCCACCGGGACAGCGGATCGCCCGTAAGCGTACCCGGCGGTAGTAAGAAGACCGTGAGAGCGGCGGGGCCCGCGCGCTCACCCGAGGCCGGCGAGCGGATCGGCCTCGGAGAGGGCGGGATCGTTCTCGTCGAGGGTGCGGGCCGGCCCCGGCCCGGTCGAGCGCGTCTCGAAGCGGATCGTCACCACGCCGTGCCCGGCGCCCTGCACCCAGCCGTGTCCGAACTCCGGATGCCGCACGTCCGTGCCGGGACGCCACCGCCGTCCCGTCACCGTCGTGAGGTGCTCCGGCCCGGCGTCCGGCGACGACTCCACCGGGTCCTCCGGGGGCTGCTCGAGCTCGGGGAACAGCGACTCCTGCCGGATGCTGGACAGGCCGGCGAGGCCGACGCCGACGAGGCGGATCGGGCCGATCTCGA
This sequence comes from Rhodococcus aetherivorans, assembly GCF_011058165.1. Classification (GTDB taxonomy): domain Bacteria; phylum Actinomycetota; class Actinomycetes; order Mycobacteriales; family Mycobacteriaceae; genus Rhodococcus; species Rhodococcus aetherivorans. The sequence continues at coordinate 25,525 of NZ_JAALEG010000074.1, read as the reverse complement.
GCGGGTCGAGCACCAGCCGCTGCGCCGCCGCCGTGAGCGTCGCCACATCCTCGGTGGCGTACGGCAGCGTCGACGAGCGGGTGAGGATGCTCATGTCGGCCTTGCGCAGCTTGAGCACGACGGTCCGGGCGGCCCGGCCGTCGCGCCGCAACCGGCGATGCGCTGCGGCGGCGCTGCCGGTGACGGCACGTCGCAGCTCGGCGAGGGTGACGATGTCCGTCGGGAACGTCGTCTCGGCGCTGACCTGCTTGGCGTCGGCGCGTTCGACGACCGGTCGATCGTCGTGCCCGTTGGCGAGCCGGTGCAGCGCCGGGCCGACCGTGGCGCCCAGGATCGAGGCCGCCTCCGGGACCGGCAGCGCCGCGAGGTCACCGATCGTGTCGATGCCCAGACGCCGCAGGCGCTCCTCCGACACCGGTCCGATCCCCCACAGCTTGCGTACCGGCAGGCCGTGCAGCAGTGCCAACTCCTCCTCGGGACGCACGACGAGCGCTCCGTCGGGCTTGGTGAGGCCGGAGGCGATCTTGGCGATCTGCTTGCCGGATCCGGCGCCGACGGACGCGACGAGGCCGGTGCGGGCCCGCACCTCCTCGCGCAGCCGCGCACAGAACCGTTCCACGTCGTGGTGGGCGGCGCCGGCGAGCTCGGCGGGTTCGGCGAACGCCTCGTCGAGCGACAGCGTCTCGAGCACGGGGATGCGCTCGCGCAACACGTCGAACACGGTCTGGCTGAGCGCCTGGTACAGCACCCCGCGCGGCGGCAGCACCACCGCGGCGGGCCCCACCAGCCGGCGGGCCCGGCTCATCGGCATCGCCGACCGCGCCCCGAAGACGCGGGCTTCGTAGCTGGCCCCGGCGACGACGCCGCGCGCGCCGAGGCCGCCGACGAGCACCGGCCGACCCCGTAGGGTCGGCCGGGTCAGTTGTTCGGCGGAGGCGAAGAAGGCGTCCAGGTCCAGGTGCAGCACCCAGCGCCGACCGCTCGGATTCACCACGGGGGGCACCCGGGCATCCTCGCCCCTCGCACCGACATCACGCCCGCATCGGCGTCACCGCCGTCGTGGCCGCGCCGCGCACCCCGGTCACCGGGACGCTCATGCCTTGACGATGGCCGCGCGCACCCCTTCACCGAGGTCGAGCGCCCCGTCCCCGGCGGGCGCGAGTTCGAAGCTGGTGGCGAGCACCTCCGAGGCGATGAGCTCGCGGTGCCGCAGTGCCCAGTCGGCGCGGTCGGCCGGCACCTCGAACACGACGGAGATGCGGTCCGAGACGTCCAGGCCCAGGTTGCGGCGCGCGTCCTGCAGCTCGCGGATCCGGTCCTTCGCCCAGCCCTCGGCCTCGAGCTCCTCGGTGACCGTGGAGTCCAGCACCACCAGGCCGGCGCCGCCGGGCAGCGCGGCCGTCGACTCCGGCTCCGCCGCGACCAGGCGGGTGGTGTACTCCTCCGGCAGCAGCGCGATACCGGCGGCCGTGACGGTGCCGTCGGCCGCCTCGGACCAGTCCCCGGCCTTGACGGCCCTGATCACCGTCTGCACGTCCTTGCCGAGGCGCGGTCCCGCGGCCCGGGCGTTGACGACCAGCTCGAAGCGGCCGTGCGCATCGACGTCCTCGGTCAGCTCGACCGACTTGACGTTGACCTCGTCCTGGACGAGCTCGGCGAACGGCTGCAGCCGGTGCGCCTCGGGGGCGGCGACGGTGACCTGCGGGAGCGGCAGCCGCACGCGCAGCTTCTGGGCCTTGCGCAGCGACAGCACCGTCGAGCACACCGAGCGGACCTCGTCCATCGACTCGACCAGGGCCGGGTCGGCCGGCAGGTCCCCGGCGGCCGGCCAGTCCGCCAGATGCACGGAGCGGCCGCCGGTCAGGCCGCGCCAGATCACCTCGGTGACCAGCGGCAGCATGGGGGCGGCGAGGCGGCTGACGACCTCGAGCACCGTGTGCAGGGTGTCGATCGCGTCGGCGTCCTCGTCCCAGAACCGGCTGCGGGAGCGGCGCACGTACCAGTTGGTGAGGGCGTCGCTGAAGGTACGCAGCTCGTCGCATGCTCCGGCGATGTCGACCACCTCGAGCGCGTCGGTGATGGCGTCGCGGGTGGCGGCGAGCTTGGCCAGGATGTACCGGTCGAGCACGTGCGGCGAGTCGGTGCGCCACGTGCCGGGCTTGGACGCGTACAGCTGCAGGAAGCTCCACGCGTTCCACAGCGGCAGCAGCGCCTGCCGGACGCCCTCGCGGATGCCCTGCTCGGTGACGACGAGGTTGCCGCCGCGCAGGATGGGCGAGGACATCAGGAACCAGCGCATGGCGTCGGAGCCGTCGCGGGCGAACACCTCGTTGACGTCGGGGTAGTTGCCCTTGGACTTGCTCATCTTCAGCCCGTCGTCGCCCAGCACGATGCCGTGGGCCGCGACGGTCTTGAACGCGGGGCGGTCGAACAGCGCGGTGGCGAGCACGTGCAGGGTGTAGAACCAGCCGCGGGTCTGACCGTTGTACTCGACGATGAAGTCGCCGGGATAGTGCGAGTCGAACCATTCGGTGTTCTCGAACGGATAGTGCACCTGGGCGAACGGCATCGACCCCGACTCGAACCAGCAGTCGAGCACCTCGGGGACGCGGCGCATCGTCGACTTCCCGGTCGGGTCGTCCGGGTTGGGGCGGGTCAGCTCGTCGATCATCGGCCGGTGCAGGTCGCTCGGCCGCACCCCGAAGTCGCGTTCGAGCTCGTCGAGGGAGCCGTACACGTCGACGCGCGGGTAGGCCGGATCGTCCGAGACCCACACGGGGATGGGGCTGCCCCAGTAGCGGTTCCGGCTGATGTTCCAGTCGCGGGCACCCTCGAGCCACTTGCCGAACTGGCCGTCGCGGATGTGCTCGGGCACCCAGGTGATCTGCTGGTTCAGCTCCACCATGCGGTCCCGGAACCGGGTCACGGCGACGAACCACGACGGGACCGCCATGTAGATCAGCGGCCGGCCGGACCGCCACGAGTGCGGGTAGGAGTGCTCGATCGTCTCGTGCCGCAACAGTTTTCCGGCGGCCTTGAGGTCCTTGATGATCACCGGGTTGGCGTCGAAGACCTGCAGACCCTCGTAGGGCGGAACGAGGGCGGTGAACTTTCCGCCCGGATCGAGCGGCTGCACCAGCTCGATGCCGTTGCGCTGGCAGTACTCCATGTCCTCTTCACCGAAGGCCGGTGCCAGGTGGACGATTCCGGTGCCGGAGTCGGTGGTGACGTAGTCGGCCGCGATGATCCGGTGGGCGTTCTCCCGGCCCACGAAGAAGTCGAACGGCGGCTCGTAGGCCAGGCCGACGAGGTCCGCGCCGGTGTACCGGCCCAGCACCTCGGGTTCGTCGCCGAACTCGCGGGCGTAGTGACCGAGTCGGTCCTCCGCGAGCACATACGTCCTCGCGTCGTCACCCTCGCCCACGCGGACGGCGACGTAGGTGATGTCGGGGTGCACCGCGATCGCGAGGTTGGACGGCAGCGTCCACGGCGTGGTGGTCCAGATCAGGGCGTTGGCGCCGTCGAGTTCGCTGCCCGGTGCGCGCACCACCATGTCGACGGTGACGGCCGGGTCCTGACGCATCTTGTAGGCGTCGTCGAGCCGGGTCTCCTGGTTCGACAGCGGGGTCTGCTCGTACCACGAGTACGGCAGGACCCGGAAGCCCTGGTAGATCAGGCCCTTGTCGTAGAGCTGCTTGAAGGCCCACATGACCGACTCCATGAAGTCGAGGTCCAGGGTCTTGTAGTCGTTGTCGAAGTCCACCCAGCGGGCCTGCCGGGTGACGTAGTCGCGCCACTCCCCGGTGTACCGCAGCACCGACGTCTTGCAGTAGGCGTTGAACTCGGCCAGCCCCATCGTGTCGATCTCGGACTTGTCCTTGATCCCGAGCTGCTTCTCCGCCTCGAGCTCGGCGGGCAGGCCGTGACAGTCCCAGCCGAAGCGCCGTTCGACCTTCTTGCCGCGCATCGTCTGGAAGCGCGGGATGAGGTCCTTGACGTAGCCGGTGAGCAGGTGCCCGTAGTGGGGCAGGCCGTTCGCGAAGGGCGGGCCGTCGTAGAAGACGAACTCGTCGGCGCCGTCGCGATTCGCGACCGAGGCGCGGAAGGTGTCGTCCTTCGCCCACCCGTCGAGGACCTTCACCTCGAGCTCGGGGAAGTCGATGCCCGAGTCCTTGGCGACCCCGTAGTCGACGCGCGGGTATCCGCCGGTCGGTGCGTCGGGGGCCTGCGGGCGGTCGGGGGTGCTCTTCGTCACAGCGTGACTCCTCGTGCCTAGACGTGTCCGGCACGGGGACGATCGCCGCGCCCTGTGCGCCGGCAACCGCGGTACCACCCCGCTTGCACCGTCCCTCCGGGCTCTGCCGGCCGGACGGGCCTCTCGTTCGGGCTGTGACGGGCCCACCCGTTCGGTTCTACTGAGTCGTGCCGGTCGGCACGGCCGTTCTTCCGAAGGCTCCCCGGTGATGGCCGGATCGACGCCGTCCCCGGCGGCTGCCGGGGGAAAGCACTGCAAACTGTTCTCGGACTATTCTATGCCGCCGCGCTCACTCGCTCGGATCGCGTCCCTCGCGGCGCCGTCTCGGCTCGGATCCCGTCGTCGTCGGGGGCGCGGTCCGCTTGCCACTCAATGCGCTGATCAGCAACAGGACCGCGCCCACCACACACACGACGATGCAACCCCAGGCCCACAGCACGGACCCCGTCATGAGGGCCACGACGAGCATGCCGAAGCCGACGGCTGCAAGGGCGAGAGTCACCACCAGCACGGCGCACCCTCATCGGAACCCGACCATCGGACCGCCGCCTCGATCAGCTGTTGCCCTTGGCGAAGGACGTGGAACCGAACGAGGAGTTCGACTGATTGAACGCCTCCTGGCCACCGTCGACCGGCACGGCGGAACCGCGCTGTTCGAGCTCCTCGAGCTGAGATTCGAGGTAGGACTTCAGGCGCACCCGGTACTCGCGCTCGAAGGTCTTGAGCTGCTCGATGCGGCCCTCGAGCACCGAGCGCTGCTGGTTGATCGTCGCCATGATCTCGGTGTGCTTCTTCTCGGCGTCCGCCTGCAGCGCGTCGGCCTTCTCCTTGGCCTGGCGCAGCTGCGTCTCGGAGCGGGTGCGGGCGTCGGCGAGCATCGCCTCGGACTTCTGCCGCGCGTCGGCGATCATCGCCTCGCTGCGGGTGCGCGCATCGGAGATGAGCTGCTCGGAATTGGTGCGGGCGTTGCGCAGCAGCTCCTCGGCCTCGGCCTTGGCGTCGCCGGTGAGGCGGTCCGCCATCTCCTGGGCCAGGCCCAGGACCTTGGCGGCCTGCATGCTCGCGTCTCCGGAGGCCGGTGCGGCCGCAACCGGTGCGGGGGCCGGTGCGGGCGCCGGCGCCGGAGCGGGTTCCGGCGGCTTCGGCGCCTCGACGACGCGAGCGGGCTCCGGTTTGGCCGGCTGGGCCGGTGCCGCCGCGCCGGGTCGGGCACCCTTCTTGGCCTCGGCGAGCTCCTGGTCGAGCTCGGCCACCCGCTGCCGCAGGTCGGCGTTCTCCTCGATCAGGTGGGTCAGTTCCTGCTCGACGAGATCCAGGAACGCGTCGACCTCGTCCTCGTTGTAGCCACGCTTTCCGATCGGCGGCTTGCTGAACGCGACATTGTGCACATCAGCTGGGGTCAGCGGCATGGAAGGATCCCTTCACGCGTCGTGTGAGCGGTCAAGCAAGCATTCAGTTATATCCACAGTGCGTCACGCGTATCAAACTCACTGTAACTGGCACCCCATTCTGGCACAGGGCGGCTTTCGCGCGGATCGTCCGAGCAGGTGTCGGCCCTCAGAGCGTCCCACCTCGGGGAATGAACGCCATCAGGAAGTAGACGATGAACAGCAGCACCATGATGGACAGATCCAGTCGCACTCCCCCGAGATTCAGCGGAGGAATGAGCCGGCGCAACAGTTTCACCGGCGGATCGGTGACCGTGAAGATTGCTTCGAGAACGACGACGACGAATCCCGTCGGCTTCCAGTCCCGCGCGAACGTCCGGATGAACTCGACAATGATCCGGCCGATCAGCAGCAGCCAGAAAATGAACAGCAGGAACCAGAGCACCTCGAATACGGCCACCCGCCCACTCTGCCCGACGACGGCGGATCGAGCCAAACCGAAACGCCCGGCGTCCGGTGTTGTACACCGGGCACCGGGCGTCGACCGTGCCGGAACCGCCGCTGCGGGTTCAGGTCACTGCTGGTTGTAGAACCCCGTCTCCGCGATCCGGCGGCGCTCCTCGGCGGAGACGTCGATGTCCGCCGGGGAGAGCAGGAACACCTTGGTGGCGACCTTGTCGAACGAGCCGCGCAGCGCGAAGGCCAGCCCGGCGGCGAAGTCGACGAGCCGTTTGGCGTCGGCGTTGCTCATCTCCACCAAATCCATGATCACCGGGGTGCCGTCGCGGAACCGCTCGCCGATGGTGCGGGCCTCGCCGTAGTCCCGGGGACGCAGCGTGGTGATCTTCGACAACGGGCCTCCCTCGTCGAACAGTGCGCCGCGACGGGCCTCGGACCGTTCGAGCCGGCCCTCGGAGCCGAGCGACGACCGCGCGGCGGCGCGGGCCGGCGGCGGGGTCGGGCGCGGTGCGCGGGCCGTGATCGGCTCCACGCGGGCCGCCCGCACGGGGGGCTCGTAGCGATCGAAGCCGTCCGGCTCGAAGTCGCGGCCGGCGTCCTCCCGGCGCGCCGCCTTGTACTCGTCGCGGTGCGACGGGCCGTAACCACCGCCGGCGTACGGCGGCTCGTCGTACTCCCGGTCGCGCTCACGGCGGGCGCTCGCGGGGTCGTCGAGGTAGTCGTCCTCGTATTCCTCGAGCGGCACCATCCCGAAGTACGCCTTGAACTTGTGGAGTGAGCTCATGGATCAACCTTCCTCGCGCGGCGGTCGACACTCAGGCTAACGGCCGCGAGCCCAACACCGCGGTTCCGACACGCACGCATGTCGAACCCCATCGCACCGCCGCCTCGAGGTCGCCGGACATGCCGGCCGACAGTTCGGTGGCCTCGGGATGATCTGAGCGCAGCCCGCTGTGGAGACCGGCGAGCCGTTCGAATGCGGCGTCCGGGTCCCATCCCAGTGGCGGCACCGCCATCAGGCCCCGCAACTCGAGTCCGCCGGCGGCGGCGACCTCGTCCGCGAGTGCGGGCAGGTCCGCGGCGCTCACCCCGCCCCGCTGCGGATCGTCGTCGAGGCTGACCTGCAGCAGCACCCGTACGGGCGTCTCGCGGTCGCCGGACTCCTGCGCGGCCTGCGCACCGGCGTCCAGTGCGTGCGCCAACCGGACGCTGTCGACCGAGTGCACGGTGTGGGCCCAGCGGGCGACGGCACGCGCCTTGTTGCGCTGCAGCCGGCCGATCATGTGCCATGCGACAGCGGGATCGGTTGTACGCGAACGGAATTCGGCAACCTTCGCGGCGGCCTCCTGTTCGCGGGATTCGCCGAAGGCCCGGCACCCGAGTCCGTAGAGGATCTCCACGTCGGAGACCGGGAAGAACTTCGTCACCGGCAGCAGGGCGATCTCCGCCGGGTCGCGGCCGGCGGCCCGGGCCGCGGCGTCGAGCCGCTCGCGTGCCCGCCGCAGCCCGTCCGCGATCTCGGCGCGCCGCGCGCCGGGATCCGCTGCGCTCACCGGCCACCTCCGGCACCGGTGGCCGATACGGCCTCGAGCCAGATCACCGCCGCCAACCGTCCGGTCGGCGCCTGACGGCGATGACTGAACAACGTCGGATCCTCGATGGTGCACCGGGGATCCTCCGCGACCGCCACGACGCCGTGCGCGCGCAGTTGCCGGCGCAGCCCCGCGCGCAGGTCCAGCCCGGGCGTGCCCCGAACGGTGCGGGTGGCGCTGCCGGGCAGGTGCGCCTCCACGTCGGCCTGCATCGAGGCGGGCACCTCGTACCGGCGTCCGCTCGCGGCGGGCCCGAGGAACGCGCCGATGCGCTCGCGGTGCGCACCGAGCTCGACCATCGTGTCCAGGACGCGGGGAACGATGCCCACGCGGGCGCCGATCCGGCCCGCGTGCACCGCGGCGATCACGCCCGCCTCCTCGTCCGAGAGCAGCACCGGCACACAGTCCGCGCTCAGGGTGACGAGCGCGAGGCCGGGCTCGCGCGTGACCAGGGCGTCGGTCGCGGGCACCGGGCCGTCGACCGGGCCGTCCACGACGGTGACGTTGCGGCTGTGGATCTGCTCCATCCACACCAGCCGCTCGTAGGGCTGCCCGATCGCCGCGGCGAGGCGGCGACGGTTCGCCTCGACCGCCGCCGGGTCGTCACCCACGTGGTCACCGAGATTGAACGAGTCGTAGGGCGGGGCGGAGACGCCGCCGGCGCGGGTGGTGACGACCCGCCGCGCCCGGAGAGCCGACTGTGCCACCGTCACCGGCGCATGAAGATCGGCACGTCGACGTCGTCGTCGCCGTCCTCGTCGACCTCCACCGGCCGTGCCGGCTGCGCAGACCCGATCGGCGGCAGCGAACTGCCCGCGACGGGCTGCTGCTCACGCGCCGGCATCTCCTCGGCCCGCTCCCGCTCCGGGCGGCCGACGTCGCCGGCACGTCCCGCGCCGATGGTGCCGCCGCGCGTTGCGGTGGTCGGCGGGGCCGATTCCACGGGACGCCGCGCCGGGGTGCCGCCGTCGAACCCGGCCGCGATGACGGTGACGCGCACCTCGTCGCCCAGGGAGTCGTCGATGACGGTGCCGAAGATGATGTTCGCGTCGATGTGGGCGGCCTCCTGCACCAGCGAAGCCGCCTCGTTGATCTCGAACAGGCCGAGGTCGGAGCCGCCGGCGATGGACAGCAGCACGCCGCGCGCGCCTTCCATCGACGCCTCGAGCAGCGGCGAGTTGATCGCCGCCTCGGCGGCCTTGATGGCCCGGCCCTCCCCGCGGGAGGAACCGATGCCCATCAGCGCGCTGCCGGCGCCGGACATCACGCCCTTGACGTCGGCGAAGTCGACGTTGATCAGGCCGGGGGTGGTGATGAGGTCGGTGATGCCCTGGACACCGTTGAGCAGCACCTCGTCGGCGGAGCGGAACGCGTCCATGAGGCTGACGGCGGCGTCGCCGAGCTGCAGCAGCCGGTCGTTGGGGATGACGATGAGGGTGTCGCAGGACTCGCGCAGGGTCTGGATGCCCGTGTCGGCCTGGCCGCCGCGGCGCTTGCCCTCGAACGAGAACGGCCGCGTGACGACGCCGACGGTCAGCGCACCGAGCTTGCGGGCGATGCTCGCGACCACGGGCGCGCCGCCGGTGCCGGTCCCGCCGCCCTCGCCGGCGGTGACGAAGACCATGTCGGCGCCCTTGAGCACCTCTTCGATCTCGTCCTTGTGGTCCTCGGCGGCCTTGCGGCCGACCTCGGGATCCGCGCCGGCGCCGAGCCCCCGGGTGAGTTCACGGCCCACGTCGAGCTTGACGTCGGCGTCGGACATGAGCAGGGCCTGGGCGTCGGTGTTCACCGCGATGAACTCGACTCCCTTGAGTCCCTGTTCGATCATGCGGTTGACCGCGTTCACGCCGCCACCGCCGATACCGACGACCTTGATTACGGCGAGGTAGTTGTGCGGGGGCGTCATGGGCTCTCGCCTTCCTGAGAAATCGGTCACGCTTCGATCATCATCGGGTGAGGTACGGACAAACCCTCAACCACAGGTCGATGGTTATGTCAAGTATCTCGACTGCTGCGAAACGCTATGGCACGGTGGCGGCGATCCGCCAGCAGGCGCGCCGACGGCGGTCACGATTTTCGTCGCCGTGCCTCGATCGCCGTCCGCGCCGTCATCGCACCGTCGGCAGGTCGGGGCCCGCCACGTCGTAGGTCCGGCCGGGCTGGGTGAGCAGCGGCAGCACCACCTGCGCCTTGCGCTCCGAGCGTTCCACCCCACCCCACACCACGATCCGGCCGTCGTGCAGCGTGAGCGAGACCTCCGACGCCGACGGAGCGGCCACCTCGCCCACCTGGACGCGCAGCTCGGGCGGCAGCGCCTCGAGCACCTCGATCGCCGCGGCCGTCGCCGGATCGCCGGGACCGGGGCCGGGGGTGACGAGGCGCGGGGTCAGCATGGGCGGCGGCTCGACCGCGAAGTCCACCCCGTCCGCGTCGAGCGAGTGGGTGCCGTCCGGCGCGTCGACGAAGAACACCGCCTCCCGCTCGGTCACCGTGACCCGCACGGTGGACGGGTACACGCGCTGTACCCGCACCGACGCGGCCCGCGGCAACGTGGCGACCCGCTGCGCCGCCGCCGCGGTGTCGACCTGCAGCAGCGGCGTGCCCTCCGCCAGCTCGAGGCGGGCCAGCACCTCGTCCTGCGGGATCGCCGTCGCGCCGACGACCTCCACGTTGCGCACCGACAGCAGCGGGGACAGCCAGGCGGCCGCGATCAGTCCGAGCACGGCCGCCACCACCGCCGCGCCGATCAGCACGGTCCGCACCCGCACGGACCGGCCCGACGGCCGTCGCGCGGGCCGCGCCGCCCGGCGGGGCCGGGTGCGGGTGGCGGAGGCGGGCGTCACGACCCGACCGGCCCCGGTCCGGCAGGAGCCCCCGGCCGCAGCCGGCCCGGCTTGCTGCGCAATGCGTCGAGGATCTGGCGCCCGAGCATGGTCACGTCGCCGGCGCCCATGGTGATCACGACGTCGCCGGGACGGCTCAGCCGCGCGACCTGCCGCGGCACGAGGGACAGATCCGGCTGGTAGTGCACGGGCTTGGACACCGATCGCGCGACGAGGGCTCCGCTCACGCCCGGCCGGGGCTCCTCCCGCGCACCGTAGACGTCCAGCACCACGACCTCGTCGGCGAGGTCGAGGGCCGCACCGAACTCGGTGGCGAAGGTCTCGGTGCGCGAGTACAGGTGCGGCTGGAAGACGACGATCACGCGGGGTCGTTCGGTGCCGGTCTCGGTGTAGCGGACCGGTTCGCCGGCGACCAGTTCCGCGGCCGCGGCGAGGACGGCGCGGACCTCGGTGGGATGGTGGGCGTAGTCGTCGAACACCCGCACGCCGTGCTCGCGGCCGCTGTACTGGAATCGCCGGTGCACGCCCCCGAAGCCGGCCAGGCCCTCGACGGCCTCCTCGACCTGGGCGCCCGCCTCGAGGGAGGCGAGCAGTGCGGCGAGCGCGTTGAGGGCCATGTGCCGGCCGGGGACGGACAACCGCACCGTGCGCGGCGCCGCCTCGTCGGCGAGGTGGAACTCGGCGACTCCCCCGACGTCCTTGGCCTCCCAGTTGAGCAGCCGCACGCCGACCGGCACGCCGTCCACCTCGGCGCGGTCGCCCACCACTGCCGCCGTGCCGTATCCGGTGATCCGCAGGTCGTCGGCGCGACGGGCCGTCGCCCGCCGCGCCAGGGCGGCCGAGCCGGGGTCGTCGAGGCACGCCACGAGCAGCCCGCCGGGGGCGATGCGGTCGACGAACTCGTCGAACACCCGCACGTATGCCTCTTCCGTGCCGAAGAAGTCGAGGTGGTCCGCCTCGATGTTGGTCACGATCACCACGTCGGGGTCGTACTGCAGCAGCGAGCCGTCGCTCTCGTCGGCCTCGGCGACGAACACGTCGCCGCTGCCGTGGTGCGCGTTGGTGCCGGACTCGTTGAGCTCGCCGCCCACCGCGAAGGACGGGTCGAAGCCGCAGTGCTGCAGCGTCACCACCAGCATCGACGTCGTCGACGTCTTGCCGTGCGTGCCGGCGACCAGGAAGGTGCGGTGCCCGCGCATCAGGGCCGCCAGCACCGCCGGGCGCAGCAGGACGGGAACGCCGCGTTCCCGGGCGGCGACCAGCTCGGGGTTGTCCTGGGGGATCGCGGCGTGCGTCGTCACCACGGCGGTGGGGCCGCCCTCGAGCAGATCCAGCGCGCTCGCGTCGTGTCCGATGCGCACCGAGGCCCCCCGCGCGCGCAACGCCAGCACGCCGCGGCTCTCCTTGGCGTCCGATCCGGAGACCTTCCCGCCGCGAGCGAGCAGGATCCGGGCGATGCCGGACATCCCGGCCCCGCCGATACCCACCATGTGCACCCGCTCGAGCTGCGGGGGCAGCTGCTCGCTCACCGATCACTCCTGTTCGCTTCCACGCCTGCGACGTCCAGCACGATCCGCGCCACCTCGGCGGCGGCGCTGCGGTGGCCCGCCCCTGCCGCACGCCGTCCCATCTCGGTCAGGCGGGCTGCGTCGCGCAGCAGGGGGATCACCGCATCGGCCACGAACGCCGGCGTCAGTTCCTCGTCCGCCACGATCATTCCACCTCCCGCCGCCACCACCGGCCGGGCATTGAGTTCCTGCTCCCCGTTGCCGTGCGGCAGCGGCACGTACACCGCCGGCAGGCCGACCGCGGACACCTCGGCGACGGTCATCGCCCCGGAGCGGCAGATCACCGCGTCGGCGGCGGAGTACGCCAGGTCCATCCGGGTCAGGTAGGGCACGGCGACGTAGGGATACCGGTCGTGCTCGGGACGTGCGGGCACGTCGAGGGTGTTCTTCGGGCCGTGGGCGTGCAGCACGGCGATGCCCGCCGCGGCGAGCGGACCGGCGGCTCCCGAGACGGCCTCGTTGAGCGAACGGGCGCCCTGCGAGCCACCGAACACCAGCAGCACCGGCCCCTCCGGGGGGAGCCCGAAGTGCGCCCGCGCCTGCGCCCGCAGCGCCGCCCGGTCCAGCCCGGTGATCGACGACCGGACCGGGATGCCGACGATTTCGGCGTCGCCGCGGCGCACGATCCCCGAACCCGGGACGGCGGCCAGGACACGCTCGGCGCGCAGGGCCCCGATCTTGTTGGCGATACCGGCGCGGGCATTGGCCTCGTGCACGACGACGGGGATGCGGCGCCGGCGGCGCAGCGGTCCGGCACCGGCGGCCAGGTAGGCGGGCAGCGCCACGTAGCCCCCGAATCCGACGACGACGTCGGCGTGGGTGTGGTCGAGCACCTCGCGGGTCCGGCGGACCGAGGCGAGGACCCGCGCCGGCAGCTTGGCCAGGTCGGCGGTGAGCTTGCGGGGCAGCGGCACCGGCGGGATCAGTTCGAGTGGATACCCGCGCTGCGGCACGAGGGTGGTCTCGAGCCCCCGCTCGGTGCCCAGCGCGGTGATCGTCGCCGTCGGCACCAGCCGGCGGATCGCGTCGGCGACCGCGAGGGCCGGCTCGATGTGCCCGGCGGTGCCACCCCCGGCCACCACCACGGACAGGGCAGACTGCTCGCCGCTCACCTACGGTTTCCTCGCTCTCCGGTTCGTCCGTCTCTGCTGTTCGTCGTCGTGCCCGCGCGGCGCCGCGGCTGCCGTGGGGGTTGGTCCCGCGGGGCGGCGGGCTGCGCCGCGCGGCCCTGACCGCGGGCGCGTTCCTGCGGCGTGCGGCCCCGTGGGGTCTGCCGCTCCCGGGTCGCCGTGCCGCCGCCCCGGTCGGCGGTGCCGGCCCGGCGTGCCTCGATCCGGCCGGGGTCGGCACGCCGGGAGGCGTCGAGCCGCACGGGTTCACCGCGCGACGGCGTGTACTGCTCCGGCTTGGGCAGCCGCAGCAGCCGCCCGAAGCGGCCGTCCTGCCCGGCGTGCAGGGCGGCGACGGCCTCGGGTTCGTGCCGCGCCGCGTTGGCGATCAGGCCGAACATCAGCAGCGTCGTCGCGGTGGAGGTGCCGCCGGCCGAGACGAGCGGAAGCTGCAGGCCGGTGACGGGCAGCAACCCGACGACATAGCCGATGTTGATGAAGGCCTGCCCGATGATCCAGGTGGTGGCGGTGGCGGTGAGCAGCCGCAGGAACGGATCCACCGATCGCAGCGAGATCCGCAGGCCGGCGTAGGCGAACAGACCGAACAGGCCGATCACCGCCAGGCCGCCGAGGAAGCCGAGCTCCTCGCCGATGATGGCGAAGATGAAGTCGTTGTGTGCGTTGGGCAGGTAGCTCCACTTGGCGCGGCTCTGCCCGAGCCCACGGCCCCAGAACCCGCCGTCGGCCAGGGAGAACTTCGCCTGACGGGCCTGATAGCCGATGCCTTGCGGGTCCGCGCCGGGGTTGAAGAAGGCCCGCACCCGCGCGGACCGGTACCCGGCGGTCAGCGCGAGGAGCACCGCCAGGCCGGCGGCGGTACCGACGATCGTCAGGAACACCCGCAGCCGCAGACCCGCGAACCAGAGCAGCGCGAGGACGATGATGGCGAGCGAGACGGTGGTGCCCAGGTCGGGCTGGAGGATGATCAGCAGGGTCACCACCAGGGTCGCCGGGACCAGCGGAACCATCATCTCGCGGGCGCTGGAGCGGTCGCCGCGGCGCGACGCCAGCAGGTGCGCGCCCCACACGGCGATGGCGATCTTGGCCAGCTCCGACGGCTGCAGCGACACGCCGGCGATGACGAACCACCCCCGGGTGCCCTGGGACAGCGTGCCGATGCCGGGGATGAGCACCAGCACCAGCAGCACGACGGTGACCGCGAACGCCGGGAACGAGAACCGGCGCAGCACCCGCACCGGAACGATCAGGGCGAAATAGAAGATGACCAGGCCGAGAGCGGCGAAGATCGCCTGCGAGGTGAACAGGCCGTAGGCCGAGCCGTTGGTGGCGACGGCCTCGACGCTCGACGACGACAGGACCATCACCAGGCCCAGCACGGTGAGCAGCACCGCGATCGTGACGATCAGGTGGAACGAGGCCAGCGGCCGGGCCAGCCACAGCCCGACCCGGTTCCGCGCCGTCCCGTCGGCGGGCTGTGGGGCGTTCACTGCCCCGTCCCGCCCCCGCGCAGCTCCTCGACCGCGGCGGCGAACGCGCGACCACGCTGCGCGTAGTCGGCGAACATGTCCAGCGACGCGGCGGCCGGCGCCAGCAGCACGGTGTCGCCCGCCGTCGCCAGCGACGCCGCCTCACGCACCGCGACCCGCATGGCCGCGGGTCCGTCCGCCCCCGGCAGCGCCACCCGGCGCGCCGCAGCCGGGGCCGTCCTCGGTTCGCTCGTGCTCATCTGCCCATCGTCGCGCGTGTCGAGGAGGACCATGGGGACCTCGGGGGCGTGTCGCGCCAGCGCGTCGGCGATGCGGTCGGCGTCGCGGCCGAGCAGCACCACCCCGGCGAGGCGGGGTGCGACCTCCGCCACCAGGTCGTCGACGTGGGCGCCCTTGAGCAGGCCCCCGGCCACCCACACCACCCGGTCGTGGGCGAGCAGCGACGTGCGGGCCGCGTGCGGATTGGTGGCCTTCGAATCGTCGACGTACTCCACGCCGCCGACGGTGCCGACCGGGGCGGCGCGGTGCGGACCGACCCGGTGCCGGCGCAGACCGTCGTGCACCGCGGAGGCGGGGACGTCGATCGCGCGGGCCAGCGCGGCGGCGGCGAGCGCATCCGACAGGCCGGCCGGCCCGGCAGGGGTCACGTCGACGACCGAGGCGAGCACCGCCGAGTCGGCGAAGGCCCGGTCGACCAGAACGTCGCCACTGATGCCGAGCTCACCGGGCTGCGGGTAGCCGAGCGTGAAGCCGACGGTGACGACGGCACGGGACCGGTCGCGCAGGCCCCCGGCGATCGGATCGTCGAGGCCGAGCACCCCCACGGTGCCGGACAGCGCCCGTGCCTTGGCGTCGATGTAGCCCGCCATCCCGCCGTGCCAGTCCAGGTGGTCCTCGGCGATGTTGAGGATCACGCCGGCCTCGGGCCGCACGGACGGCGCCCAGTGCAGCTGGAACGACGACAGTTCCACGGCGAGGACGTCGGCGCGGGGGTCCGCGCGGCGCAGCGCGTCGAGGACCGGCAGGCCGATGTTGCCGCACGCCACGGACGCGAGCCCGGCGGCCTCGAGGATCGACTGCAGCATCGTCGTCGTCGTGGTCTTGCCGTTGGTGCCGGTGACGACGAGCCAGCGCCGCGGCGGGCCGTAGATCTCGGCGCGGTCGATGCGCCAGGACAGCTCGATGTCGCCCCAGATCGGCACGGCGGCGCCGGCGGCGTGCGAGAGCAGCGGCGCGTCGGGCGCGAAGCCGGGGCTCGTCACGACCAGCGCATACTCGTGCAGCGACGACGCGTCCGCGACGAGGTCGTCGAGATCGACGGTGTCGGCGCCGAGCTCACGGCAGCGCGCGAGGGCCTGCGGGTCGCGGTCGGTGACGGTCACCGTCGCGCCGAGGTCGCTGAGGGGGGCGAGGGTGGCACGACCGGACATCCCGCCGCCGGCGACGAGCACGCGGGCGCCGCGGAGCCGGTCCAGGTCTTGGCGGCGCAGTTCGTCTGTCACGGTGTCAGTCCCCGATCGCCGCTAGGTATTCGCTGTAGAACAGGGCCATGCCGATGGCCGACGCGATGGCGGCGAGCAACCAGAACCGGATGATCACCGTCGTCTCCGCCCAGCCGCCGAGCTCGAAGTGGTGATGGAACGGCGCCATCCGGAACACGCGACGCCGGCTGGACCGGAACACCGCCACCTGGATGACGACGGACGCCGCCTCGGCGACGAACAGGGCGCCGATGACCACCATGAGCAGCTCGGTGCGCGTGGTGACGGACAGGCCCGCGAGCATGCCGCCGAGGGCGAGCGAGCCGGTGTCGCCCATGAAGATCTTCGCGGGGGCGGCGTTCCACCACAGGAAGCCGATGCACGCGGCGGCGCCGGCGGCGCACAGCAGCGCCAGGTCGAGCGGGTCCCGCACGTCGTAGCAGCCCTTGCCGGGGTCGGCGACGCACGAGTTGCGGTACTGCCAGAACGTGATGATCACGTAGGCGCCGAGCACGAGGCTCATCGACCCGGCGGCGAGCCCGTCGAGGCCGTCGGTGAGGTTGACCGCGTTGGACCACGCGCTGACGAGCAGGTACACGAAGAGGATGAACACCACCGCGCCCATCGAGACGGTGGCGATGTCGCGCACGTAGGACAGGTGGGTGCTGCCCGGGGTGAGTCCGTCGCCGTTGCGGAACTGCAGGGCGAGGATGCCGAACGCGACCGCGGCGACGAGCTGGCCGACCAGTTTGGCGGTCTTGTTCAGGCCCAGATTGCGCTGCTTGCGGATCTTGATGAAGTCGTCGAGGAAGCCGACGCCGCCGAGGGCGGTGGTCAGGCCCAGCACGAGCAGACCCGAGGCCGACGGTCCCTCCGCCCCCTCGTAGGCCAGGCCGATCGCGTGCGCACCGAAGTAGCCGGCCCACAGGCCGGCGAGGATCGCGACGCCGCCCATGGTCGGTGTGCCGCGCTTGGACTGGTGGCTCTGCGGTCCTTCGACGCGGATCTCCTGACCGAATCCCTGCCGCGAGAATGCCTTGATCAGCACCGGCGTCAGCAGGATCGACACCGCCAGTGCGATTCCCGCGGCGAAGAGGATCTGTCTCACCGTGCGGCCTCCGTTTCCGTTCCTGCCGTACCCGCCGTTCCTGCGAGGATCGCCTCCGCCACCGTCCACAACCGGACGGACTGCGAGGCCTTGACCAGTACCAGGTCGCCGGGCCGCAGCTCGCGCTCGAGGAGCTCGATCGCGGCGGCGGCGTCGGGGACGTGGCTCGCCTCGTCGCCCCAGGATCCTTCCATCACCGCACCCTGGTAGAGACCGCGGACCGGGCGGGTCGCGCCGACCGCGACGATGCGGGTGACGTCCAGGCGCACCGCGAGCCGGCCGATGGCGTCGTGCTCGACGACGGACTCGTCACCGAGTTCGCCCATCTCCCCCAGCACCGCCCAGGTCCGGCGCGGGCTGTCGCCGGCGCGGGCCATGGTCACCAGCGCCTTGAGCGCCGCCCGCATCGAGTCCGGGTTGGCGTTGTACGCGTCGTCGACGACGGTGACGCCGTCGGCACGGGTGCGCACGTCCATACGGTGCGCCGACACCGCGCCGGCACCGCCGAGCGCGGTCGCGACCTGCTCGGGCGTGGCGCCGCACTCGAGCGCGACGGCCGCGGCCGCCAGGGCGTTGCCGATGTGGTGCTCGCCGTGCACCGCGAGGGTGACCGTGGTGCGGCGCTCGGTGCCGTCGTCGCGCACGACGAGGGTGAACGTGGGACGGGCGTGCTCGTCGAGGTGGACGTCGGTGGCCCGGACCTGCGCGGCCGGGTCGCTGCCGACGAGCACCACGCGGGCGCGGGTGCGCGGTGCCATCGCGGCGACCAGGGGGTCGTCCGCGTTGAGGATCGCCACGCCGCCCTCCTCGGCGGCCGGCAGGGCCTCGACGAGCTCCCCCTTCGTCCGGGCGATGACCTCCTGGGAACCGAATTCCCCCAGGTGGGCGGTGCCGACGTTGAGCACCACCCCGATGCGGGGCGGCGCGACGGTGGCGAGGGCGGCGATGTGCCCGGGTCCGCGGGCCGACATCTCCAGCACCAGGAATCGGGTGTCGGTGGTGGCGCGCAGCGCCGTCCACGGATGCCCGAGCTCGTTGTTGAAGGAGCCGGGAGGGGCGACGACCGGGCCGAGCGGCGCGAGCACCGCGGCAAGCAGGTCCTTCGTGGAGGTCTTGCCCGCGGATCCGGTGACGCCGACGACGGTCAGCCCGGCGGCGGTGAGCTCGTCGACCACGGCGCGGGCGAGGGCACCCAGCGCGGCGAGGACGGCGGCACCCGAGCCGTCGGGGTCGTGTTCGAAGGCCAGCGAGTTGGTCTCGACCGGCGGCACCGGCGGCACCACGACGGCGGGCACACCCACCGGTCGGGCGGCGAGCACCGCGGCGGCGCCGGCGGCGATGGCGTCGGCGGCGTGGTCGTGCCCGTCGGAGCGGGCCCCCGGCAGCGCCAGGAACAGCCCGCGCGGGGTGACCTTGCGGGAGTCGAACTCGACGGTGCCCGTCACCTCGATGGCCGGGTCGTCGACGTCGTGCAGTGTCCCACCGACCACCTCCGCGATGCGGGCGAGTGTCATCGGGATCATTCGGTGCCTCCGTACTGCTCGCTACCTGCGCCGGCGAACCGGTCGATGGCCGCGGCGAGCACTTCGCGGTCGTCGAAGGGGTGCTTGACCCCGTGGATCTCCTGGCCGGTCTCGTGGCCCTTGCCTGCCACGAGGACGATGTCGCCCGGGCGTGCCCAGCGCACGGCCGCCTCGACGGCGGCGGCCCGGTCACCGATCTCGCGGATCTCCCCCCGCTGCTGTTCGGGGACGGCGCGGGCACCGGCGAGCAGCGCGGCGCGGATGACCGCCGGATCCTCGGTGCGGGGGTTGTCGTCGGTGACGACGAGCAGGTCCGCCCCACGGGCTCCGACGTCGCCCATGAGCGGACGCTTGCCGTGGTCGCGGTCGCCGCCCGCACCGACGACGACGGCGAGCCGGCCGCCGGCCGCCCGTCCGCGCAACGTCGCGATAACGGCCTCGAGCGCAGCCGGCTTGTGCGCATAGTCGACGACGGCGAGGAAACCCTGCCCGCGGTCGACCCGCTCCACCCGTCCGGGTACGTCGACGTCGGCGATGCCGGCGGCCGCGGCGTCGACGTCGACCCCGACCGCCGCGCACACCGCGACGGCGAGGGCGGCGTTGGCGACGTTGTAGTGGCCGGGCAGGCGCACCGCGACGCGCCGTGCGGTGCCGTCGGGCCCGGCGAGGGTGAACACCTGGGAGCCGGACGGCTCGGTGCGGACCGCCGTCGCCGTCCAGTCGGCGGTTCCGGTGGTGGCGACGGTGCGCACCGCCTCGGGCTCCGCAGGGTGGGCGGCCCGGGCGATCCCGGCCATCCGCACGCCCCACTCGTCGTCGATGCACACGACGGCACGGCGGGCCCGCACGGGCGAGTCCGCCGCGAACAGCCGGGCCTTCGCCCCGAAGTAGTCGTCGAGGTCGCGATGGAAGTCGAGGTGGTCCTGGGACAGGTTCGTGAAGGCACCGACCGCGAAGCGGACCCCGGCGACCCGCCCCAGGGACAGGGCGTGGCTCGAGACCTCCATCACCACGGTGTCGATGCCCTGCTCGCGCATGGCCGCGAACAGGGCGTGCAGCTGCGGGGCCTCGGGGGTGGTGAGCGCGCTGGGGACCCGCCGGCCCGCGAGGCGGGTCTCGATGGTGCCGACCAGGCCCGTGACCCGCCCGGCGGCGGCGAGCCCCGCCTCGACCAGATAGGCGCTGGTGGTCTTGCCGGAGGTGCCGGTGATGCCGACGACCTGCATGTGCTGCGACGGGTCGCCGTAGATGGCGGCGGAGACGACGCCGAGGACCGACCGCGGATCGGGATGGACCAGCACCGGCACGGGGCGGGTGACGACGGCGGCGAGGTGCTCGCATCCGGCGGCGTCGGTGAGGACGGCGACAGCACCCCGTTCCAGGGCCTCCGCGGCGTATTCGGCGCCGTGCGCGCGGGCGCCCGGGAGTGCGGCGAACAGGTCGCCGGGCTGCACACCCTGGGCCCGCAGGTCGACGCCGGTCACGGACACCGGGATGCCCGCGGCGGAGGTCGTGGCGCCCGGTGCGACGGTGCCGACGGTGGCGCCCACGGCGGCAGCGAGGTCGCGGAGCTGCGTCACCGGTGGATGCTCGGGTCTCAGGCCGCCTCCCGGCGGGGACGGGTCCGGACTCGACGGCACAGGCACCAGGCTCCTCTCGCTCCGCGGCAGTGTCTCCTGCCGTTCCTCTACTCCCGCGGCCGCGCTGTTCCCGAGCACCGGGGCTCGACCGCGGTGTCACGGTACCGACGTGTCAGGTTACCGACGGGCGGCGGTGCCACCGACACGTGCTCGGCGATCGACCGCACCCGCGCGGCTCAGTCCACCTGCAGGATCAGCTTGCTGCCCGGGTCCGCCGACAGCGGCACGCCCTCGCGCTGCAGCAACCACGAGGCGATCGTGTGGAACAGCGGTGCGGCGGACTGCCCGCCGCTGCCGTCGGCGCTGCGGGTGGGCGCGTCGAGCATGATGCCGATCACGTAGCGGGGGCGGTCGGCGGGCGCGATCCCCGCGAAGGTGATCCAGTAGTTCGAGTTCGAGTAGCACTTGCATGCGGGGTCGACCTGCTGGGCGGTGCCGGTCTTGCCGGAGACCTGGTAGCCCTCGATCGCCGCCGGGGTGCCGGTGCCGCGCTGGTTCCCGGTGTCGTCCTGCACCACGGCGCGGAACATGTCGCGCACGGTGGCGGCGGTCTGCGGGCTGACCACCCGCACCGGGTCCGGCCGGGGTGTCTCGGTGCGGGTGCCGTCGGGTGCGACGACCGCCCGGACGACGCGCGGCGGGATTCGCTCGCCGTCGTTGGCGATGGCCTGGTAGATCCCTGCCATCTGGAGCAGCGTCATCGACAGGCCCTGCCCGATCGGCAGGTTGGCGAAGGTGCCGCCGGACCACTGCTCGCGGCTCGGCACGCTGCCGGCGGACTCGCCCGGCAGGCCCACGTCGGTGCGCTGCCCGAGGCCGAACAGGCCGAGCATCTGCGCGAACCGGTCCTCACCGACCCGTTCCGCGAGCATCAGGGTCCCCACGTTGGAGGACTTCCCGAACACACCGGTGGCGGTGTAGGGCACGACGCCGTGGTCCCACGCGTCCTTGACGGTGACGCCGGCCATGCGGATCGTGCCGGGCACCTGCAGCACCTCGTCGGGGGTGGTGAGGCCGTCCTCGATCGCGGCGGCCGCGGTGACGATCTTGTTCACCGACCCCGGCTCGAAGGGGGTGCTGACGGCGGGATTCCCGAGTTCGGCGTCCTTCGGGTTGTTGCCGACCCCGATCGACGGGTCGAACGTGCCGTCGTTGGCCATGGCGACGACCTCGCCGGTCCGGGCGTCGAGCACGACGGCGGACGCGTTCTTCGCCCCGGACAGGTCCTTGGCGCGCTGCACCTGCTGCTGCACGTAGTACTGGACGTCGGAGTCGATGGTCAGTTCCACCGCGGAACCGTCGACGGCAGGTTGCTGATCGCGCCAGCTGCCGGGGATCACCGCGCCGTCGGAGCCCCGATCGTACGTCGAGGAGCCGTCGGTGCCGGCGAGCACGGAGTCCATGGAATCTTCGAGACCGAGGAGGCCGTGCCCGTCCCAGCCCGTCGCGCCGACGAGGTTGGCGGCGAGCGAGCCGCCGGGATACAGCCGGATGTCCTGACGCTCGAGACCGACCTTGTCGTACTCGTCGACGAGCGAGGTCGCCACGGCCGGATCGACGCCGCGCGCCAGATAGACGAAGGTCTCGTCGCTGCGCAGCTTGTCGAGGATCTCGTCCTCGGGGGCGGCCGCGCCGAGCGCCTCGTGGATCGCCTTCGCGAGACCCTCCAGATACGCGTCGGTCTCCGGCTGCGTCGGGTCCGCGGCGCGCGCCTCGTCCAGCTCTCGCCGGACGCGGACGGGCTGGAAGGTGAGCGCCTTCGCCTCCATCGTGTAGGCCAGCGGACTGCCGTTCCGGTCGGCGATGGTGCCGCGGGTGGCGGGCTCGACGAGCCGCGTCGTGCGCTGGCTGGCCGACTCGGCGGTCAGCTGCGGCGCCTGGACGACCTGAACCCACAGCAGTTGCACGGCCGCGACCCCGAGGGCCAGGAACATGACTGCGCGCCCGTACCGGTAGCGGAACCGGAACCCGGTGGTGTCCGCTCCGCCGGAGGCCTTGCGCGGGCGGGTGCGCCGGGCGGGCGCCGGCCGGCGGGAAGGAGCAGGGCGGCCGCGGACCGGCCGGGAAGACGGTGGGGTCCCTCGCCTCACCGGCGCCCGTCCTCGGCGTGCGTCGCAGGGGTCACGGGCACCAATTGTTCCGGCTGACCGGGCGCGGCCCCGGCATTGCCGGGCGACGGCGTGGCGTCCGGGGATGCCGGGGCAGGCTCCCCGGCCGGTACCGCCGCAGTAGCCCCGGCCGGCACCGCCGCAGTACCCCCGGGCGGCACCGCCGCAGTACCCCCGGGCGGCACCGCCGCCGCAGCCCCGGGCGGCACCGCCGCCGCAGCGGACGGCGCGGCGCCCGGGGTCGTCGCGGTGGGGGCCTCACCCGCGGCGCCGGCCGACGGCGCGGCGGCCCGGTCGGTGCCGGCGGACGGGGTCAGCGGCCGCGGGTTCTCGCTCCCCGCGCTACCCGCGAGCGGCGGAAGCTGGGCCCGGGTCCGGTCATCGGCCGCCGGGGGGTTCAGCGGCGCGGCCGGTGCCCCCTCGGCGGGGGCCGGGGTTCCCACCACGCGCACACCGCCGTCGTCGCCGACGACCAGGCGCGCGACCTCGCCGGTGGGGATCATGCCGAGCTTTGCAGCCTGCATCGCCAGCACCGGCGCCGAGTTGCCGGTTTCGACGTCGCGCTGCAGCACGGCGCGCTCCTGGATCAGGCGCTGGTTGTAGTCGCGTGCGGCGCTGAGCTGGTAGGAGTCCTCCGCGGCGCGCGTGGTCAGCAGCAGGGTTACGGCCATGCCGATGCCGAGGAGACCGATAATGGTGGCCACGAACGGAATTCGCGCCGCCACACTACCGCCGCGGCGAGCCGGTGCGGGAGTCGCCGTGTCCGGGGTCAGGTGCGCCGTGCGACGGCTGCGCCGCTGATACGCCCGCTGCGCAGCCGTGGATCGAGCCGGACGGCGAGCAGGTGCTGCCACCTGTACGGTCATCGGTTACCTCCTGGCGATTCGTTCCGCGGCACGCAGGCGCACGGGCGCCGAACGCGGATTGGCCTCGATCTCCTGCTCCGTCGCCCGTTCCGCCCCGCGGGTGAGCATCCGCAATTCGGGCCCGGTACCCGGAAGTTCCACCGGGAGCCCCTCCGGGCTCTTCGACTTCGTCAGCGGGGTGAGAATCTGCTTGACCACGCGGTCCTCGAGGGACTGGTACGACATGAACACCACCCGTCCCCCGACGGCGAGAGCGTCCAGGGCGTCCGGGATCGCGGCGCGCAGCGAGTCGAGTTCCCCGTTGACCTCGACCCGCAGCGCCTGGAACGTGCGCTTGGCGGGATGGCCGCCGGTGCGGCGGGACGCGGCCGGAATCGCCCGGTACAGCAGCTCCACCAGCTCCCCGCTCGTGCGCAGCGGCGTCTTCGCCCGCTGCCGCACGATCTCCGAGGCGATCTTCCCGGCGAACCGCTCCTCCCCGTAGGTGCTGAGTATGCGGGCGAGGTCGCCGTGGCTGTAGGTGTTGAGCACGTCGGCCGCGGTGACGCCCGTGGTGGGGTCCATGCGCATGTCCAGGGGTGCGTCGCGGGAGTAGGCGAAGCCGCGCTCGGCCTCGTCGAGCTGCATCGAGGACACGCCGAGGTCGAACAGGATCGCATGCACGGAGCCGACCCGATCCAGCCCGCACGAGGCGAGGGCGTCGGCGATGCCGTCGTAGCGGGTGTGCACGAACTGCGTGCGGTCGGCGAACGGCGCGAGCCGCCGGCGGGCGACGGCGAGGGCCTCGGGGTCGCGATCGAGCCCGATCAGGCGCACACCCGGATAGGTCCGCAGGAAGTGCTCGGAGTGTCCGCCGAGACCGAGGGTGGCGTCCACATAGATCGCGCCCGGGCCGGCGGCATCGATGGCGGGGCCGAGCAGTTCGTCGGCGCGGCCGAGCAGGACGGGGATGTGACCGAAGCTCTCCGGACTCCCGGCCTCCGGAACTGCCGCCGCGTCCTGACCCTCCGCCATTCTTCCTCCGGTTGTCCTGCTCGGTTCGTGGGCGATCGGATCGTGGCTTCGGTCGGGGGGTTCGCAGTCACGCCTCCGGATACGACCGCGGCGAATGCATCGAGGTCTCTGTCCGAACTGGAAACCTGGCGTTGGGGAAGTACGTCAGGGTTCCGTTTCACGAACCTGGCACTGGGGAAGTGTGTCAGGGTCGCTGTCGGGCAGAGGCCTCGCGGCACTCGCCGCGGTGGCACTGCGGTCGCTGCTGCGGTTCCGGTCACAGAATGTCGTGCAGGGCCTCGTCTCTCGCTTCCGAAAACTCTTCCTCGTGCTCGGCGAGGTATTGCTCCCACGCCGCCGCGTCCCAGATCTCCAGGTGTTTTACGGCACCGATCACGACGCAGTCCTTCGTGAGCCCCGCGTACTTGCGGTGGGCGGCGGACAGGGTGATCCGGCCCTGCGCATCGGGACGCTGCTCGTCGGTTCCCGCCGCCAGGCTCCGGAGGAACGCCCGGGCCTGCGGATTGCTCCGCGAGGCCGCGGCGGCGCGCTCGGCCAGGGCGGCGAACTCGTCGCGCGGAAAGACGGAAAGGCTGTGGTCCTGACCCTTCGTGATCATCAACCCTCCCGCCAGTTCGTCTCGGTACTTCGCGGGCAGCGTGAGCCGCCCCTTGTCGTCCAGCTTGGGTGTGTGGGTACCGAGGAACACTCGACACCCCCCGCCACGCCCCGGCCGGACCCTGCCTACTACCCGACGGAGGAACCCCTCCGCCGCGACCCACACTACCCCACTTTCCCCCACGTTCAACCGCTTACGCGCCCGCGCGCGGCGCCGTTTTTCGACTGTGCGCAGTTCACGGCGGGTGGGGCGGAGTGGGCGACGACGCACGGCGCGGGCAGCGTCGCGACGCGCGGACCGAGACGCGGGCGCGGGACAGCGAACCCGGACGCGGGAAACACGCTGGTCGGCTCCGTCGCCTCCGCTGCGCGCCGGTCCCGGGAAGCGGCGACGACACCGACCCGGGCTCGGCCGGGCAGCAGAAGCCATGAACCGCGCCGGCGGCGAGGCCGCGGCCACCGTGTT
>NZ_JAALEG010000073.1 GCF_011058165.1 Rhodococcus aetherivorans | reverse complement strand
GGCCAAGCCCGCCGCCGCCAAGCCGGCCCCCGCGAAGCCCGCCGCCGCCGCCAAGCCGGCCCCCGCGAAGCCCGCCGCGCCGGCCACCCAGGAAGAGTCCAAGGTTCTCCGTGGCGCTGCCGCTGCCGTCGCGAAGAACATGAACGCCTCGCTCTCGATCCCGACCGCCACCAGTGTGCGCGCCATCCCTGCGAAGCTGATGGTCGACAACCGGATCGTCATCAACAACCACCTCGCCCGTACCCGCGGCGGCAAGGTGTCGTTCACTCACCTGCTCGGCTACGCCATCGTGCAGGCGGTGAAGGCGTTCCCGAACATGAACCGCCACTTCGCCGAGATCGACGGCAAGCCGAACGCGGTCACCCCCGCGCACACCAACCTCGGCCTGGCCATCGACCTGGCCGGCAAGGACGGCAACCGTTCGCTCGTCGTCGCCGCGATCAAGAACTGCGAGTCGATGAACTTCGCGCAGTTCTACTCCGCCTACGAGGACATCGTCCGTCGTGCGCGCGACGGCAAGCTCACCGCCGAGGACTTCTCCGGCGTCACCATCTCGCTGACCAACCCGGGCGGCATCGGCACCGTGCACTCGGTACCGCGGCTCATGCCGGGTCAGGGCACCATCATCGGTGCCGGTGCGATGGAGTACCCCGCCGAGTTCCAGGGCGCCTCGGACGAGCGCATCGCCGAGCTCGGCGTCGGCAAGCTGATGACGCTGACCTCGACGTACGATCACCGCATCATCCAGGGCGCGGAGTCCGGCGACTTCCTGCGGACCGTCCACAACCTGCTGATCAGCGACGATTTCTACGACGAGATCTTCCACACGCTGCACATCCCCTACGAGCCGGTCCGCTGGCGCAAGGACGTGCCGGAAGGCGCGGTCGACAAGAGCACCCGCGTCCTCGAGCTGATCGCCGCCTACCGCAGCCGCGGCCACCTGATGGCCGACACGGACCCGCTGCAGTTCGTCAAGGACAAGTTCCGGTCGCACCCGGACCTCGACGTCACCACGCACGATCTGACCCTGTGGGACCTCGACCGCGAGTTCAACGTCGGCGGCTTCCACGGTCAGCAGCGCATGAAGCTGCGCGACGTGCTGTCGGTGCTGCGCGACGCCTACTGCCGCCACGTCGGCGTGGAGTACACCCACATCCTCGATCCCGAGCAGCAGCAGTGGCTGCAGGAGCGCGTCGAGGCGCACCACGTCAAGCCGACCGTGGCGCAGCAGAAGTACATCCTCAGCCGCCTCAACGCCGCCGAGGCGTTCGAGACCTTCCTGCAGACCAAGTACGTCGGCCAGAAGCGGTTCTCGCTCGAGGGCGCCGAGTCGGTCATCCCGATGATGGACGCGATCATCGACCAGGCCGCCGAGCACGAGCTCGACGAGGTCGCCATCGCGATGCCGCACCGCGGCCGCCTGAACGTGCTGGCCAACATCGTCGGCAAGCCGTACTCGAAGATCTTCACCGAGTTCGAGGGCAACCTGAACCCGGCCGCCGCCCACGGCTCCGGCGACGTCAAGTACCACCTCGGCGCCGAGGGCAACTACATCCAGATGTTCGGCGACAACGACATCAAGGTGTCGCTCACGGCGAACCCGTCGCACCTCGAGGCCGTCAACCCGGTCCTCGAAGGCCTCGTGCGCGCCAAGCAGGACATCCTCGACAAGGGCGAGGGCGGCTTCACCGTCATGCCGCTGCTGCTGCACGGCGACGCCGCGTTCGCCGGCCAGGGCGTCGTGGCCGAGACCCTCAACCTCGCGCTGCTGCGCGGCTACCGCACCGGCGGCACCGTGCACATCGTCGTCAACAACCAGGTCGGCTTCACCACGGCCCCCGAGCACTCGCGGTCGTCGGAGTACTGCACCGACGTCGCGAAGATGATCGGCGCGCCGATCTTCCACGTCAACGGGGACGACCCGGAGGCGTGCGTGTGGGTGGCCCGGCTGGCCGTGGACTTCCGGGAGAAGTTCAACAAGGACGTCGTCATCGACATGATCTGCTACCGCCGTCGCGGCCACAACGAGGGCGACGACCCGTCGATGACGCAGCCGGCGATGTACGACGTGATCGACACCAAGCGCAGCGTCCGCAAGAGCTACACCGAGTCCCTCATCGGTCGTGGCGACATCTCGCTCAAAGAGGCCGAGGACGCGCTGCGCGACTACCAGGGCCAGCTCGAACGGGTCTTCAACGAGGTCCGCGAGCTCGAGAAGTACAAGCCGGAACCGTCGGAGTCGGTCGAGCTCGACCAGACGCCGCCGGCGAAGCTGACTACCGCGGTCGACAAGTCGGTGCTCGAGCGGATCGGCGACGCGTTCGTGAACGTCCCCGAGGGCTTCTCCGTGCATCCGCGCGTCAAGCCGGTCGTCGAGAAGCGCCGGGAGATGTCCCGCGAGGGTCACATCGATTGGGCGTACGCCGAGCTGCTGGCGTTCGGCTCGCTGGTCGAGCAGGGTGCCCTGGTGCGCCTGGCCGGTCAGGACTCGCGCCGCGGCACCTTCACCCAGCGCCACGCGGTGCTCATCGACCGCAAGTCCGGTGCCGAGTACACCCCGCTGCAGCAGGTGGCGGCCGAGGGCGGCAAGGGCGGCAAGTTCATGGTGTACGACTCGGCGCTGACCGAGTTCGCGGGCCTGGGCTTCGAGTACGGCTACTCCGTGGGCAACCCGGAGGCGCTGGTGCTGTGGGAGGCGCAGTTCGGTGACTTCGTCAACGGCGCCCAGTCCATCATCGACGAGTTCATCTCCTCCGGCGAGGCCAAGTGGGGTCAGCTCTCCGACGTGGTGCTGCTGCTGCCGCACGGCCACGAGGGCCAGGGCCCGGACCACACCTCGGGCCGCATCGAGCGGTTCCTGCAGCTGTGCGCCGAGGGGTCGATGACGGTGGCCATGCCGTCCACGCCCGCGAGCTACTTCCACCTGTTGCGCCGCCACCACCTCGACGGCATCCGCCGCCCGCTGGTGGTGTTCACGCCGAAGTCGATGCTGCGCAACAAGGCCGCGGTCAGCGACCTCGAGGACTTCACCACCGGCAAGTTCCGCTCGGTGTTCGAGGAGCCGCTGTACGAGAACGAGGGTGGCGACCGCGACAAGGTCACCCGCGTCCTGCTGACCTCCGGCAAGCTCTACTGGGAGCTGAAGGCGAAGAAGGACAAGGAGAAGCGGGACGACATCGCGATCCTGCGGATCGAGCAGCTGTACCCGGTGCCGCGTCGCCGCATCGCCGAGGCGCTCGACCGGTACCCGAACGCGCACGAGTTCTTCTGGGTGCAGGAGGAGCCGGCCAACCAGGGAGCGTGGCCGTTCCTGGGTCTGGCGCTGCCGGAGATGCTGCCCGAGAAGCTGTCGGGCATCAAGCGGGCGTCGCGGCGCGCGATGTCGGCTCCGTCCTCCGGCTCGAGCAAGGTTCACGCGGTCGAGCAGCAGGAGATCCTGGAGAAGGCGTTCGGCCGGTAGTCACCGGCGGTAGCCCCGCGGTTCTCACGCGAGCCGGGTCGTGCCTGCCCTTCGGGGCGGCCGGCCCGGCTCGCGCCGTTTCCGGCCCCCCGGGACGTGACCGAATGTCACACGCGTTCACTCAGATCGAACCGCTGTGACATTCGGTGCGCCCGCGGCGAGGGCCAGCGCGGGCAGGGCGGCGACGGCGAGGTCGACGAACTCCTCGCGGGTGAGCTGCGGGTCCCGGAGCCAGGCGATCGTCGTGTCCTCGACGAACGCGATCCAGCCGCGCACGGCCAGGGCGACGGCGGGCCCGGCGTCGATGCCGATGCGGGGCAGGTACGCGACGGTGCGATCGACCATGGCGGTGCGTGTGTCCTCGAAGACCTGCCGCATGTCCGGGTCCCCGCTCGCGGTGCCGCGCAGCATCGACAGGTAGGTGTCGCGGTGGTCGGTGACGTAGTCGACGTACGCGACGATCGTGCCGCGCAGCATCTCCATCGGTTCGAGGCTGTCGTCGGGTGCGGTGCGCTCGAGCATGTCCCGGCTGGTGTGCCGGACGAGTTCGACGTGGAAGTCGTGCTTGGACGCGAAGTAGTGGAACAGCAGCCCGCGCGACACCCCCGCCTGGTCGGCGATGTCCTCGACGGAGATCTGCTCGAGCGGCCGTTCGGCGAGCAGTTGCACGCCGAGGTCGACGAGCTGGGCCCGCCGCTCGGCGGGACTCAGCCTGGTGCGCTTGCTGCTGTTGCCCTTCACAGATGCCATGCAAACACTCTTGTTGAATCGCAGTCAACAGGCTATTGACCGGCGCTCAATATGGTCCTACGCTTATTTACATGAGTCTTCCGGTTACAGACACCATCGCCACCGATGCGCACCCGCGTCAGGTCGACACGCTGATCATCGGCAGCGGGTTCGCCGGACTCGGCGCCGCCGTCCGACTGACCCGGGCCGGCAAGGACTTCGTGGTCCTCGAGCGCGGATCGGAGGTCGGCGGCACCTGGCGCGACAACACGTACCCGGGCGCCGCGTGCGACGTCCCGTCCAACCTGTACTCCTACTCGTTCGCCCTCAACCCCGGCTGGACGCGGTCCTTCTCCCCCCAGCCCGAGATCCAGGCCTACATCGCCTCGGTCGCCGACAGGTACGACGTACGCCGCCGCACCGTGTTCGGGTGCGACGTGCAGACCGTCCGCTGGAACACCGCCACCCACCGCTGGGACGTGCAGACCACCAAGGGTGCGTTCGACGCCCGGATCGTCGTCTCCGCCGTCGGGGCGCTGTGCGAGCCGTCGCTGCCCGACATCGCGGGCATCGAAGGGTTCCGGGGCGAGATCTTCCACTCCGCCCGGTGGAACCACGACGCGGACCTGACCGGCAAGCGCGTCGCCGTGATCGGCACCGGAGCCTCCGCAATCCAGATCGTGCCCGCCATCGCCGGCAAGGTCGCCCACCTCGACGTCTACCAGCGCACCGCTCCCTGGGTGCTGCCTCGCGCCGACCGCGAATACACCCCCGTCGAGCGGCTCGCGTTCCGCCGCGTACCCGGGTTCCAGCGCCTGTCCCGCGCCCTGCAGTACCTCACCCGCGAGACGCAGGTCGTCGGCCTGGCCAAGGCACCGGCCTTCATGAAGCCGCTCGAGCTCGCCGCCCGCGCGCACATCCGCCGCCAGATCACCGACCCCGAGCTGCGCCGCAAGGTCACCCCGAACTTCCGGATCGGCTGCAAGCGGATGCTCATCTCGAACAACTACTACCCCGCGCTGGCCCGGCCGAACGTCGACCTGGTCACCGACGGCATCGCCGAGGTCACCGCAGACGGCATCGTCACCCGCGACGGCACCACCCGCCAGGTCGACGCCATCGTCGTCGCCACCGGCTTCCACGTCACCGACTCGCCCACCTTCGCCGGCATCTTCGGCAAGGACGGCCGCAGCCTGGCGGACGTCTTCGACGCCACCGGCATGCAGGGCTACAAGGGCGCCGCCGTCGCCGGTTTCCCCAACATGTTCTTCCTCGTGGGACCGAACACCGGACTCGGCCACACCTCGATGGTGTACATGATCGAATCCCAGCTGAACTACCTGGTGGACGCGATCGAGACGATCGACCGCCACCGGATCGGCACCGTCGAGGTGCGCCCGGAGGTGCAGGGCGAATACAACCGCAACCTGCAGGACGCCCTGAAGCGCAGCGTGTGGAGCAACGGCGGCTGCGCCAGCTGGTACCTCGACAAGCACGGCAACAACACCACCCTGTGGCCGAGCTTCACGTTCGAATTCCGCCGCATCACCAAGCATTTCGACCTGGACGCCTACCGCAGCGTCGCCGCGGCGGACCTCCCCCCGGTCCCGGCGCAGACGCCGGCGACCGTCCGTGACTCCGACGAGACCGACACCCGGAAGGTGGCAGCGCAGTGAGCGAGTTCGCAGGAAAGGTCGCCGTGATCACCGGCGCCGGATCGGGCATCGGCCGTGCCCTGGCGCTCGAGCTCGCCCGGCGCGGCGCCCGGCTGGCCCTGTCCGACGTCGACACCGCCGGGCTGGACGAGACTGTGCGCCGGGCCCGCGACCTCGGCGCCGAGGTCAAGGCCGATCACCTCGACGTCACGCAGCGCGAGGCGGTGCTCGACTACGCCGACGCCGTCGCCGTCCACTTCGGCCAGGTCAACCAGATCTACAACAACGCCGGCATCGCCTACCACGGCGAGTTCGAACGCTCGGAGTTCAAGGACATCGAGCGGATCATGGACGTCGACTTCTGGGGCGTGGTGAACGGCACCAAGGCGTTCCTGCCCCACGTCGTCGCGTCCGGGGACGGCCACATCGTCAACGTCTCGAGCCTGTTCGGGCTGCTGGCCATCCCCGGTCAGAGCGCCTACAACTCCGCGAAGTTCGCCGTCCGCGGCTTCACCGAGGCGCTGCGCCAGGAGATGCTGGTCGCCCGGCACCCCGTCAAGGTCACCTGCGTGCACCCCGGCGGCATCAAGACGGCGATCGCCCGCAACGCCGCCGTCCCGGCCGGCGACGATCAGGAGTCCTTCGCCCAGTTCTTCGACCGCAAGCTGGCCCGCACCAGCCCGGAGGACGCGGCCCGCACCATCGTCGAGGGCGTGCGCAGGGGCAGGGCCCGGGTACTCATCGGCGCCGACGCGAAGTTCCTCGACGCCTGGGTGCGCGTGGTGGGCCCGTCCTATCAGCGTGTCGTCGCATTCGTCAGTGGCCGCTTCGTGCCGAAGGGCTAGGGTCGCGGTCATGCCCCAGCTCCCCCTGCCCGTCGTGCGGGCCGCGGTGCGGCCGGCCTACCGGCTCGCCCTCAACGCGCGGCTGCCGTACCCCGTCCAGCGCCGGCTGCTCGAGCTCGTCGCGCCGATCCAGACCCTGCCCGAGGGCACGGTGGTGCAGCAGGTCACGCTCGCGGGCCGGCCCGCCGAACGCGTCACCGTCGGCGCCACCGAACGTCCCACCGCGGTCCTGTACCTGCACGGGGGCGGGTACACGGTGGCCTCGCCCGCCACGCACCGGTCCCTGGCCGCGCACCTGGCCGCGGCCTCGGGTTCGGCGGTGTACGTGCTCGACTACCGGCTGGCCCCGGAGCACCCCTACCCCGCCGCACTGGACGACGCGGTCGGTGCGTACCTCGAGCTGGTGACCGAGCACGGCGTGACCCCGCAGACCGCCCCGATCGCCGGCGACTCGGCCGGGGGCGGCCTGACGGTCGCGGCGGCGCGCCGGCTGATCGACCGGCACGGGGTGCGGCCCGCCGCCCTGGGGCTGATCGCGCCCTGGGTCGATCCCGCCTCGCGGGACTTCCCCTTCGACCGGGACACGGTCCTCAACGCCGCCTGGATCTCGGCGTCGGCGCGGGCGTATCTCGGCGACCGCGACGCCTCCGACCCCGGCTACGCGCCGCTGCGCGGAGACCTGGCCGGCCTGCCGCCGACGCTGATCCACGTCGGCACCGGCGAGATGCTGTACCCGCAGGTCACCGAGTTCGCCCGGAAGCTGCGTGAGGCGGGGGTGGACGTGACGGTCACCGAGCAGCGCGAACTGTGGCACGTGGCCCATCTGCAGGCCGCGCTGGTGGGCGAGGCCGCCGACGCGGTGGCACAGCTCGGCGCCTTCCTGCGCTCACACGTGCTCGGTGAGCCACGCCTGCGCGACGACGGCTGAGTCCTCGCCGCCGCCGATCCGGTCGAGCATCTCGGCCAGGTCGGCGGTGGTCAGCTCCCCCGCGACGAGACTCAGGGCCTCGAGCTGACGTTCCTCGAGGACGTGCTTGCGGAACACCGGGACGACGTTCTGTGCGGTGAACACCGGTGGCTCCGTGCCGGTTCCGGTCTCCGGACCGGATCCGGGCGCGCGGTCCGGCGCATCCTGCAGCGCGACGCCCGTCGCGTCGCGCGCGGCGGCCGAGGCGGTCGTCAGCGCGGCCACGCCCCCGCCGGCCGCGGGCCCCGGCGCGTCGTCGGTTTCGACACGGCCTGGGACGCAGCCTCTTTCGGCCATGTCCCGCAGTCCGTCGTTCTCCTCGAATCCGCCCGTGACCGTCACGGTCAGCTCGCCGCACCGGCCGACGATCCCGGCCAACTCGGTGGTACCGAGCCGGGCAGCGGTGGCGTCGGAGACGAACAGCACCGAACGATCCTGTGCGGCAGCGTAGTCCGTGATCGCCATGTCGTCGGGCAGGGATCGGGCGAGCGCCTCGAACACGTCCTCGGCGTCCGTGTCCGTCGCAGCCGGGGCGAAGTACCGCAACAGCCGTCCGGTGTAGTCCGGCACGAGGGTCACCTCGGCCGCGTCCAGCGCCGCGAGGTAGTCGGCGCGGCCGCCGAGCCCGGTGCGCAGTTCGGTCCGGGTCCCGCTACCGGCCAGGGCGCCCGCGTAGATCCGGGCGAGCAGTTCGCTCGCGGCGTCGTCTCCGGCGCCGACGACCACGGTGGCGACGTCCGTCGACTCGTCGACCACCGACGGCCCGCACCCGGTCAGCACCGCGACGGCGACCACCGGCCCGGCCACCGTCCGAATGAATCCCTCGCCCCGCAGTCCCCGGCTCCTCGCGCTCCACACGATGCCCATCCTCGCGCATCCCCGGAAAGCCGAACGCCCCGGTCCGGAACCTGGGTGCGGGCTCCGGCCGGGGCGTGCGGTCGATCGCGTCAGTCGGTGACGCCCTCGGCCCGCGCCGCGGCCGCGACGGCCTCGGCGACGGCGGGCGCCACCCGCGGATCGAGAGGGCTCGGGACGATCTTGTCCACGGCCAACTCGTCACCGACGACCGAGAGGATGGCCTCGGCGGCGGCGAGCTTCATGCCCTCGGTGATGCGCCGGGCGCCCGCGTCGAGCGCGCCCTTGAACACACCGGGGAAGGCCAGCACGTTGTTGATCTGGTTCGGGAAGTCGCTGCGGCCGGTCGCGACGATCGCGGCGTGCTTGGCGGCGACCTCCGGGTGGATCTCCGGATCCGGGTTCGACAGCGCGAACACGATCGCGCCGTCGGCCATCCGAGCGACGATCTCCTCCGGCACCGTGCCGGCCGAGACGCCGATGAACACATCCGCGCCGTCGAGGGCCTCGATCAGCCCGCCGTGCCGGCCGGCCGGGTTGGTCCGCGCGGCCAGGTCGACCTTGACCTCGTTCAGGTCGGTGCGCTCGGCCGAGACGATGCCCTTCGAGTCCAGCACGGTCACATCGGCCGCGCCGGCGGCGAGCAGGATGTTCGCGACGGCGACGCCGGCGGCACCGGCGCCGGAGATGACGATGCGCAGGCCGGCCAGCTCGCGGCCCTGCACCTTGGCGGCGCCCTTGAGCGCGGCGAGCGCCACGATGGCGGTGCCGTGCTGGTCGTCGTGCATGACCGGGCAGTCCAGCGCCTCGATGACGCGTCGTTCGATCTCGAAGCAGCGCGGGGCGGAGATGTCCTCGAGGTTGACCGCGCCGAAGCTCGGGCGCAGCCGGATCAGCGTCTCGACGATCTCGTCGGGATCCTTGGTGTCGAGCACCAGCGGGATCGAGTTCAGGCCCGCGAACTTCTTGAACAGGGCGGACTTGCCCTCCATCACCGGCAGCGACGCGCGCGGGCCGATGTCACCGAGGCCGAGCACCGCCGAACCGTCGGAGACGACCACCACGAGGCGGTTGGTCCAGGTGTAGCGGTCGGCGAGGGTCTCGTCGGCCGCGATCGCGCGGGAAACCTGCGCGACGCCGGGCGTGTAGGCGATCGACAGATCGCGCTGCGTCTCCAGGGGTGCGGTGAGCTCGACGGACAGCTTGCCGTCGATATGGCTGCTGAAGATTTCCTCGTCGGTCAATTCGACCTTCCGGGGGGTAGGTGCATCAGACACGATTGACACGATGACACTCCTGCTCGAGCCGGAACCACTCGGGTTCCGGTTACTGCGAAGTAGCTGCGCGACGGACATCCGGCGCAGCGCTTCGCCAAGGACATTTCGGTGAAGCTTCCGGGCGCGATCACGGTTACCGCTGTACAACGCTGTACGACTTCCGGAGCGTGATGGCGCCGAGGCGGGTGAGCCCTGGCGACGAGCCCTCTACAGGGTCTGCCATCTTCGTCCGGCTTCGGGGCGGTGGCACCGACGCCGGATTGAGGAAAAGTTTGCCACCTTCACAACCCAACAATCAAATCGGTATTTCTTGCGAATGTCTCACGTTTTTCCCCGCTCACCTGTGAGTTTGGACAGCCGAGCCGGAATGTCGACCCCGCGATCGGAGCCGTTCCGAGGCAAAAGCCCGAGATGCCGGCCGGTTACCTACCGGTAACGGACGGCGCGCGAAACGTCAGCCCCACCACTGGGTGAACATCAGGACCGCGCCCGTGAGATAGACCACACCGGCGCCCACGGCGGCGGCGAGCCCGCGCCGGCGGTCCGCGAACACCTGCGCGGCCGACACGACGACCACCGCGACGACGTGCGCGGACAGCGACGCCGAGCCCGGTCCCGGGAAATCCCGCTTGTCGCCCAGGTACTGCGCCGCCCAGACCACCACCGTCAGGACGATCACCGCGCCGCACACCACGCCGGACAGCGCCCGCAGTCCCCGCACGACGAGCCCGTCCCGCCGCGGCGCCCCGCGACCCGGGCGGGACGGCGCCGCCGTGGGGGCGCCGTAGGGGTCGCGGCCGGAGTCGTCGGCGTAGTAGTCGTCGGCGTGGTAGTCGTCGTACCCGTCGGCGCGGTCGTGACGTCGCGCAGGGCGGCCCCAGGTGGTCATCCCGCAAGCACCTCGATCCCGGTGGCACGGGCCGTCAGGGCCTCGAGCGCCTCGGGGTCCGTCGTGTACCGGCCGAGGGAGACGTTCTTGTTGCCGCCGTGGTAGTCGGACGACCCGGTCACGAACAGGTCGAGCTTCGCCGCCATGTCCCGCATGAGCCGCGCGTCGTCCGGATCGTGGTCCGGATGGTCCGCCTCGAGGCCCCCGAGGCCCAGCTCGGCGAGCTCCTCGATGTGGTCGAGCGCAAGCAGCCGCCCGCGCGAGCGGGCACGGGCATGCGCCACGACGGTGACGCCGCCGGCCGCGGCGACCATGCGCACGGCGTCCGACAGCGGCGTGTCCGCCTTGGTGACGTAGTAGCGGCCCCGCGACGAGAGCAGGTCTGCGAAGGCGGCGTCGATGCTCGGGACGACACCCGCCTCCACCAGCGCACGCGCCAGGTGGGGTCGGCCGGCCACCGGGCCGGCAGCGGTGACGATCCGTTCGGGGTCGACGGGCAGCCCGTCGTCGGCCATCCGCTCGGCCATCGCCCGGAT
Organism: Rhodococcus aetherivorans; assembly: GCF_011058165.1. Lineage (GTDB taxonomy): Bacteria > Actinomycetota > Actinomycetes > Mycobacteriales > Mycobacteriaceae > Rhodococcus > Rhodococcus aetherivorans. The sequence continues at coordinate 20,460 of NZ_JAALEG010000073.1, read as the reverse complement.
GCGGGCCACCCGCTCCGCCCGCAGGCGCTCCCGCTCGACCGCGAACGCCTCGTCCCGCGGGTCGAACAGGTACGCGAGCAGGTGCACCGCCACGGGCCGGCCGTCCTCGCCGCGCCCGGTGCACGACATCTCCATGCCGCGGATCAGCCGCAGTCCCCCGGGCAGGGCGTCGGCCGCAGCGTCCCAGCCGGCGGTGGTGTCGTGGTCGGTCAGGGCGACGACGTCGAGCCCGGCCTCGGCGGCGGCGCGGACGAGCCCCGCCGGGGTGTCGGTCCCGTCGGAGGCGAGCGAGTGGGCATGCAGGTCGATACGCACCCCACCAGTGTGTCAGGTGCCGTCGCGCAGCCCCGGCGGACGGCCCGGGGCGGGTTAGCATGACGCTGTGACGGCCCGGACCGCCCGGTTCGGGCCGGAGCGTGCCGCGCGGAAGGGAACCGATGCCGAACCTGCCCTCGCACTCGTCGCGACGGACCGGCGCCGCGGCGCCCGCCCTGCGGATCCCCGCCGAGCGGGCCGTCGTGGACTGCGCCGTCTACGTCGACGGCATGCGACTGCCGGGCCGTTACGCCCACGGCGCGGCGCTCGCGGAGGTGCGCCGGCGCGGCGCCGGCTTCGTGTGGCTCGGCCTGCACGAGCCCGACGAACAGCAGATGACGAGCGTGGGCCGCACGTTCGGCCTGCACGAGCTGACGGTCGAGGACGCGGTGCACGCGCATCAGCGGCCCAAGCTCGAGCGCTACGACGACGTGACGTTCCTGGTGCTGCGGACCGTGAACTACGTCGAGCACGAGTCGGTGACCACGACCAAGGAGATCGTCGAGACCGGCGAGATCATGCTCTTCTGCGGCCGGGACTTCGTCGTGAGCGTCCGCCACGGCGACCACTCGGCGCTGGCGGACGTGCGGCATCGGCTCGAGGCGGCCCCGGAGCGGCTGGCGCTGGGGCCGTCGTCGGTGCTGCACGCCGTCGCCGACCACGTCGTGGACACGTACCTCGCCGTGGTCGACGCCGTGCAGCCGGACATCGACGACCTCGAGGAACTGGTGTTCACGCCCGACACCCGCATCGCGGTGGAACAGATCTATCTGCTCAAGCGGGAGATCGTGGAGTTGCGGCGGGCGGTGCTCCCCCTCGCGACGCCGCTGCGCCAGCTGACCCGCGGCGCGGGCAATCCGGTGCCCAAGGAGGTCCGGCGCTACTTCCGGGACGTGGCCGACCATCACACCAAGGTGGCCGAGCGCATCGCGGACTACGACGAGACGCTGAGCACTCTCGTCGATGCCGCGATCGCGAAGGTGACGGTGCAGCAGAACACCGACATGCGCCGGATCTCGGCATGGGTGGCGATCGCGGCCGTACCCACGATGATCGCCGGGATCTACGGGATGAACTTCGACAACATGCCCGAACTGCACTGGGAGCACGGATACTTCGTGGTCATCGGGGCCATCGTCGCGATCACCGTCGGCCTGTTCGTCACGTTCCGCCGCAACAAATGGCTCTGATCACCGCGGCCCGGGAGCGCCTCGCGCCGGTCTCCCCCGACGGGCGCACACCCGGCCCGGCGGTGCTCGCGGCGGCACTCGTCCTGATCGCCCTGCAGCTGACGGTGCGCTCGCTGCTCGCCTTCCGCGGGGAGTTCTACTGGGACGACCTGATTCTGGTCGGACGCTCGGGCATGCACCCGCTGTTGTCGTTCGAACTCCTCGGCTACGACCACGACGGCCATCTCATGCCGGGTGGGTTCCTGGTGGCCGGCGTCGTCACGGCCCTCGCGCCGCTGCAGTGGTGGCCCGCAGCGGCGACGCTGGTGGCCGGCCAGGCGCTGGCGTCGCTGGCCGTGCTGCGCGTGCTGTGGTTGCTGCTGGGGCCGCGGCCGGCGCTGCTCGGCCCGCTGCTGTTCTACCTGTTCACCCCTCTGACGCTGCCGTCGTTCGCGTGGTGGGCGGCGGGGCTGAATTCGCTGCCGCTGCAGGCGGCCCTGGCGTGGGTGGCCGGCGACGCGATCCGGCTGGTGCGCACCGGCCGGATCCGCTACGCGCTGAGCGGGACGGCGGTCACCGTCGTCGCGCTGCTGTTCTTCGAGAAGTCGGTGCTGGTGCCGGCGGTGGCCTTCGCGACCGTCGCCCTGATGTACCGGCTGGACGGCCGCCGCCGGCCGGTGCGCACCGCGGCGGTGCGCGGGGCGCCGCTGTGGCTCGGCTCGGCGCTCTCCCTCGCCGGGTGGGCGGCCGCCTACCCGTCCCTGGTGGAGTCCCGGTTCGGGGCGCCCACGGCCGACGTGGTGCGCGGGCTGACGCACCACGGCGTCTCGTTCGGGGTGCTGCCGACCCTGCTGGGCGGGCCGTGGCGATGGGACCGCTGGAATCCGGGCCCGCCGTGGGCGGATCCGCCGGCCGGGCTGGTCGTGGCGGCCTGGGCGGCGGTGCTCGCCGTCCTGGTGTGGTCGCTGCGGCGGAACCGGCGCACGGGCTGGGTGTGGGCCGCGACGGCCCTCTACGTGGCGGCCTCGACGGCCGCGATGATCAGCACCCGCTTCGGCCCGGACACGACGTACGAACTGGCGCAGACCCTGCGCTACCACACCGACACGGCCGTCGTCGTCGCGATCGCCGCGGCACTGATCCTGCGCGCTCCGTCGCGCGGCGACGCGCCCCCCGCACAACCGGCACGACGGCTCGTCGCGGCCGGGTGCGCGGTCACCTTCGCGGCGAGCAGCCTGTGGTCGACGGCGACGTTCGCCCGCACCTGGGCCGACAACCCCACCGGCGCGTACCTGGCCGCCGCGAAGTCCGCGCTCACCGCGCGGCCGGACATGCCGATCCTCGATCATCCCGTCTCGGTGTGGGTGCTCCTGCCGGTCACCCACCCCCACAATCTGCTCAGCCGCGTGTTCTCGCCGCTGCCGGGACGCGCCGAGATCGGCGCCGTCACCACCGAACTGCAGGTGCTCGACGACGGCGGACGGCTGGTGCCGGCGGGTCTCGTCCCGGTGCGGCACGTGCTGCCCGGGCCGGTGCCCGACTGCGGGCATCTGCTCACCGCGTCGACGACGACCGTGCTCCCCGCCGACACCGCGCTGGTGGGCGGGGAATGGACGGTGCAGCTGAACTACCGTGCCTCCGCGGACGGCGAGATCGAGGTGGGCTTCCCCGCCGCGCCACGGGTGCGGGTGCCGGTCACCGCGGGACTGGGCACGGTGTACGCGCGGGTCCCGGGCGCGGGCACCGGGCTGCAGGCCCGCTCCGCGTCGGCCGGGCTCGACGTCTGCCTCGCCGGTGGCCCGATCGGGGTCGTCGTGCCCCGCTGACGGCGCGATTCACATGCGGGCCGGGGCGCGGTTCGGGTCCCGCACGTCGATGCCGGCCTCCGACCACGCCTCGCGCAGCGCAGCGCCGCCGCGCAACCGCTTCCACGCGGCCTCGGTGCCGGTCAGCGGTATCACCTCGAAGAACCGCACCGGGTCGGCGGGCTCGGGCAGCACCAGGTCGGGGACGTCGCTCGGCTCGAGCATCACCGCGGTGAAGGTGGCGCCCTGCCACAGCGGCTCCCCCAGGTCGAGCAGGGCGTCGTCGGTGAGGACGACGCCCTCCACCGCGGGCAGGGCGGCGAGCGTCGCGAGCGTGCGGACCAGTCCCGGGAGACTGCCGCTGAGGCCGCGCACGCTGAGGATCAGCTCGGCGCGCGGCCCGCGGGTCGGGTCGGCGACCGTCGCGGTGGGGTCGCCCATCGGGTGCCGCGAACACCCCAGGGTCGCGAACCGCACCAGGTCCGGCTGTTCCACGCGGAAGCGCAGCACCTCGATGGGTTCGAGGCCGAGGAACGTCACGGACGCCGTCTCCGGCTCGCCGCCCCCGAGGCGGGCGCTGAGATGGGCACGGACGGCGGGCAGCACGGCGTCGATCACCCCTGCAATGTAGACCCGAGGCGGGTCCCGCGCCGCCGGTGCGGCCTGCGCCGATCCGGCCGACCGGGGCCCCGTCCGCCGGTACCGTCGTGTAATGGTGCGAGACACCGGCTTCCCCGGCGCCGACGCCGGCGACGACTTCTCCCGGCAGCGGCGGCGCGCCGAGTACGCGCGGCTGATCGCGTGGCTGCGCCGCGAACCCGAGGACGTCAACGCCGTGCTGCCGTTCGACGCCGTGGTGCGGGCCCTCGGCCGGGTCGGGGAACGGCGCCTGGGCCTGCAGAGCATCGACGTGGCCTCGATCGTCGGCAGCGTGGACCGCACCGAGGACTTCGACCGGCGGTTCCGGCCCACGTCGGCGCGGCTGCGCCAGCGGTGGGAGAAGTTGGCCACGGCCCGCCGCCGGGGCGAGGCGGTGCCGCCGATCACGGTGTACCGCATCGGGACGATGCATTTCGTGGTGGACGGGCACCACCGCGTCTCCATCGCCTACGCCCGCGGTGACGCGACCATCGACGCCTACGTGACCGAGATCGTCACCCGGATCTCGCCGGAGGGCGTGACCCAGCACTCGGACCTGATGCGCAAGGACCATTACCGGATGTTCCTCAGCCGGGTGCCGCTCACCGGCAGCCGGCGTGATGCGGTGACCGTCCGGGACCCGTGGGACTACGCGGAACTGGCCGAGTGCATCGAGGCGTGGGGCTTCCGGCTCATGCAGGAGCGCGGCGAGTTCCTCACCCGCGACGTGGTGGCGCAGCGGTGGTTCGACGAGGAGTTCGTACCGGTGGTCGACATGGTGCGGGCGGCGGGGATGCTGCGCACCCGCACCGACGCCGAGGCGTATCTGTGGCTGGCCGGCGAACGGTACCGGCTGGTGCGGCGGCACGTGTGGAACGAGGAGATCATCGAGCGGCTGCGGCGGCGGGCCCCGCGGTGAGCGCACGCCCACCGGTTTGATCCCGGGGCGCCGGAGGTATCCCCGGTCAGCCACCGAGGGCGCCCACCGAACGCCCGGGTGCCTCGGGCCGGTCGAGAAGCGTGCCGGCGCCGGTCCGCGCTGGGGTTGGGGACTCCATGCGCTCCGTACCCTGGTCGGGAGGACCGGGCCCACGACAGGAGGACACGCTTGACGGCGACCGTGCAGGACGCAGCCGACACGACCGGACCGCGTGACATCCGGGCCGAGCTACGGGCGGCCGCGCGCCGCGTGTTCGGCTGGGAGGAACTGCGTCCCGGCCAGCTCGACGCGATGGAACCGCTGGTGCGGGGCCGGGACGTGCTCGCGGTGATGGCCACCGGATCGGGCAAGTCGGCGATCTACCAGGTGCCGGCGTTGCTGATCGAGGGCACGACCCTGGTGATCTCCCCGCTCATCGCGCTGCAGAACGATCAGATCGCAGGTCTCGACGCCACCTCGGCGCCGGACGCGGTCGCGATCAATTCCCGGCAGCGGGCCTCGGCGACCGCGGCCGCGTGGGAGACGATCCGGGAGCGCACCGTGGAGTACGTCTTCCTGGCGCCGGAGCAGCTCGCCAACGACGAGGTGGTGGCCCGTCTCGCCGACGCGCACGTCTCCCTCGTGGTGGTCGACGAGGCGCACTGTGTGTCCGCGTGGGGCCACGACTTCCGGCCCGACTACCTGCGCCTGGCCGACGCGCTCGACCGGCTCGGCCGGCCCCCGGTGGTGGCGCTCACGGCCACCGCGTCGCCGCCGGTGCGGCAGGAGATCGTCGAGGAGCTGCGCCTGCGCGACCCGGTGGTGATCGCCAGCGGATTCGATCGGCCCAACATCGATCTGGCCGTCGAGCGGTACACGACCGACGCCGAGAAACGCCGGGCGGTGATCGAGACGGTCGCCGGACTCGAGACGCCCGGGCTGCTGTACACCGCGACGCGCAAGGACGCCGAGTTCTATGCGGCCGAACTGGCCGAACGGGGACTGCTGGCGGCCGCGTACCACGCCGGCCTGGCGTCGGCCACGCGCGAGCGGGTACACCACGGGTTCCTCGACGGCGAGTACGAGGTGGTGGTGGCGACCTCCGCGTTCGGCATGGGCATCGACAAGCCCGACGTGCGGTTCGTCGCGCACGCCTCCGCGCCGGATTCCGTGGACAGCTACTACCAGCAGATCGGCCGGGCCGGGCGCGACGGGCTCGAGGCGAAGGCGCTGCTGTTCTACCGGCCCGAGGACCTCTCGCTCGCGAAGTTCTTCACGACCCACCGCCCGGACGAGGAACTGCTCGGCCGGGCGTTCACCGCACTGCGGCGCGCGAAGGCCCCGACGCGACTGAAAGACCTACGCGCCGAACTGGATACCCGCGGCCGGACCCTGACCAACGCGGTCAACCTGCTCGAACGGGCCGGGGTGGTCTCCTCGGGACGCAAAGGGTTCACCGCACGCACCGTCGAGGTGGAGATCGCCGTCCGGCGCGCGGCGGAGGTGGCAGCGGTGGGCGAACGGATGGACCGCTCCCGCGTGGAGATGATGCGCGGCTACGCCGAAACCCGCGGCTGCCGAAGGCAGTTCCTGCTCGGGTACTTCGGCGAGTCGCTGCCCGAACCGTGCGGCCACTGCGACTGCTACCGCGAGGGGATCCCCGAGAGCCGGCCCGAGCCGGCGAATCATGTTCGTCACGAATCGATTCCGCTACACACCCGGGTCGTGCACGCGCAGTGGGGCGCCGGCGAGGTGATGAGCGCGGAGACGGACCGGATCACCGTGCTGTTCGACGGATACGGCTACCGCACCCTCTCGCTCGAGGCGGTCGAGGAGCACGACCTGCTGCGCCCCGAGAACTCGGAGCCCGAGCCGGAGCCCGACATCGCCTGACGTCCCCCAGGCGGGCCGGGCGGATGCGCCCGGTGGATCCGCCCGCGACTTCGGAATCCGCCCACGCCGCAGCACGGGCGGATTCCGAACCGGCGCGTGGATCCTGCACGGCCCGTCCTGCCCGAGACGGCACAGGGGGGCGACGGGCCGCGGCGCTCACCCGACGCTCTGCTGCGCCTTCGCGTAGGCGAACTGCAGGAAATCCGCGCCGGCCAGGGCCGCGAACAGCCCGGCGACGAGCCGCGTCGGGCGCGGCGCGAAGACCATCCCGATCGTGAAGAAGGTCGCCACCCACACGTCGAAGCAGAACGGGCAGGTGAGCAGCTCCCCGAGGCTGTGCCGCAGGGTGTTCGTTCCGCGCACCTCCTCCGTCACCTCGGCGGGGCCGCCCCGTCCCGTGTACCGGGTGAAGGGCGCCCGCAGGGGGCTGGTCACCGCGTCCTTCGTGACCGTCCGCGACAGCTTGTGCGTGCCCAGGGCGAGCACGATCAGGTCCTCGCCGCTCAACCGGTCGGGCAGCCGCCGGCCGGTCACCAGCGCGCCGATCACGGCGACGGTGACGAGCGTGCTGTACCCGGCAAGGACCGTCGCGTACCCCCGCATCGGGAGGTCCTCACCCGCCGTGTATTCGCGGGCGTGCCTGCGGGCGGTCTCCGCGAGGTCGAGGGACGTGTCGGTCTGATTGCTCATCTGCTGCTCCTGCGGGTAGTTCGGTCCGCCCGCCGGATACCCCGTCCGCGGGCGGGCCACGCCTGCCGCCGCGCGCCTACTGTTCGACGAACCGCACCTCGTGCACTTCGGCGGTCGCAGCAGCGAATCTCGTCAGCCGCAGACCTTCCTTCTCGACCGCCGCGCGCCGGGTGGCCGTCAGTCGCTGCCAGGGGGTCACCTCGAGCACGGCCGAATTCCTCGTGACGATGAGGTTCGCGGCCCCGGCGACGGTCCCGTCGACGAGGAAGGTCGAGCGCACGATGCCGTTCTGCGTCATGATCCGGCGACGGTGCTCGTCGGGGACGATCCGGGTCCGGTCGGCGTGCGAGAGCAGCACGTTGTCGTAGGGCGCAAGGATCCGCACCGGCGCCGGCGTCGCCGGTTCGGGTCGCGGGGCGTCGGGTAGGTCGAACACCTCGACACCGTTCTCGTCACGGAACACCTCGAGCGACGGACGCAACCGCTCGAAGACCTCACCGAGCCGTGTCAGCCCCGACCAGGTCTGCGCGTCGCGCACGCTCGCCGGCCCGAACGCGGCGAGGTATCGCCGGAGGACGACGGCCGGGTCCGCCCGTGCCGGGCCGCGACCGATCCACTCGTCGAGCGGCGTGAGTCTCGGCTGCCCGGAGCGCCCCCACAGCCCCCGCGGCGGCACCTGCACCAGCGGAAGCAGATTCCGCAGCCCGTAGGCGGGCGCGGCCGGGTCGCGGCCGGGGAACCGCTCGGCGAGCAGCGGGCGCAGTTCCTGCAGGCTGCGCGGGCCGTCGCGGAGCAGGTCGCGGCCCACGGCGGCGAGCTCGCGCAGATCCAGCCCCGCCAGACCGGCCGCATACTGGGTGTTGGTGGTCAGGTCCCGGTCCAGCAGCGGCTGGATCCAGTCCCGCAGGGCCACCGCGTCGGCCGCCGAGACGGCGAACACCGTGCCGCGCATGAGCACGATGCGCACCACGTCGCGTGATTCGAGGAGGTCGGCCAGGGCCGTCGGCCGGAACCGCCGCAACCGCGCCCACAGCGCGAAGTAGGGCGGGCTCGGCGCCTGGGCCTGCAAGCCCAGCAGATGCTCGACCAGCTCGATCGCGGGCAGGTCGCCGCGCCGCAGCAGGTGCTGCCGGGCGAGGGTGGCGCGGCCGAGCGCGCGGGCGGTGAGGGTGCGCGGCGTCACGGGGACACCCTGCCACGGCGGTCCGACGGCGGCCCGGGTTTCGCATGTGCCTGGACGGCGAGACCGAGCGTCCGGTAGATGTTTAGTTGAATTTAGTTTCATGTTGCAGCGTCGAGGAGAGCCGATGTCCGATCCGAGAGGTGCGCGGCTGCTGGTTCCCGTGCTGTGCTTCATCATCACCACGATCGCCGTGATGCAGACGTCCGTGGTGCCGATCGTCGGCACCATCCGCGACCAGCTGGGCGTGAGCACGACCGCCGCCGGCTGGGTGCTGACCGCGAACCTGCTCGCCGCCGCCGTCACCACGCCGCTGCTGGGCCGGCTGGCCGACCTGCGCGGCAAACGCCCGGTTCTGCTCACCGTCCTCGCCGTAGTGCTCGTCGGCTCGCTGCTGTGCGCCGCCACGGACTCGTTCGCGCTTCTGCTGCTCGGCCGGGTACTGCAGGGCGTGTCGTTCGCGTTGTTCCCCGTCGGCATCGCCGTGCTGCGCGCCGAACTGCCGCCGCAGCGGCTGATCGGCGCGATGGGCCTGTTCTCGGGCACGCTCGGCGTGGGTGGTGCGATCGGCATGGTGCTCACCGGCCTGATGGTCTCGGGCGGCGACTACCGCCGGGTGTTCTGGCTGGTGGCGGCGTTCAACGTCGTCGCGTTGCTGAGCGCCTTCCTCGTCGTGCCGAAGCGGCGGCGGGCCGAGGGAGGCCGGATCGACTGGCTCGGCGCGGCCCTGCTCGCCGTCGGCCTGGCGCTGGTGCTGCTCGCCCTGTCCGAGGGCGGAACGTGGGGGTGGGCGGCGCCGCCCACCGTCGCGAGCGCCGCCCTCGGCCTGGCCGTGCTCGCCGGGTGGTTCCTCTTCGAACGGCACGTCGACGAGCCGCTCGTGCCGCCGCGGATGCTCACCCACCGGCCGGTGTTCGTGGTGCACGGCGCCGCGTTCCTCGTCGGCATGGCCATGTTCGTCAGCTTCCTCGCCACCGCATACTTCGTGCAGACCCCGCCCGCCGTCGCCGGATACGGGTTCGGCGCCACCGTGCTCGAGGCGACCGCGGTGTACATGCTCCCGGGCGCGCTCGTCGGTGTGGTCGCCGCGGCACTGGCGGGCCGGCTCATCCACCGGTTCGACGCCCGCTGGGTGCTGATCGGAGCGTGCGTTCTCGGGATCGCCGGCTTCGCCCTGGTGGCGGTCGTGCACGACCGGAGCTGGCAGCTGATCGTCTCCGGCATCCTCGTCACCACCTTCGTCAGTCTCGCCTATGCGGCGCTGCCGGCGCTCCTCGTCGCCGAGGTGCGCCCCGATCAGACCGGGGTCGCGAACAGCATCAATTCCATCGCCCGCACGGCGGGCAGCTCGCTCAGCAGCGCAGTGGTGACGACATTGCTGGCCACGCTGACCGTCGCCGGCACCGGCGGCGTCGTCCGCGAGAGCGCGTTCGTCGCGGCGTTCGCGCTGGGCGCCGCGGCCGCGGCCGCCGCCGCGGTGCTCGTTCTCGTCGGCGGGCAACCGGCGACGCGTCCGCTCAGCGATCGCGAGGAGGACGAGGTGGAGGCGACGGCCCTCGCCGCCGAATGGGGATCGGTGTCCGGCCTCGCCGCCACGCCCGTCGTCGCGGACGAACAGGCCGAGGCCGCCGCGGCGCGTCGGGGCTGATCGGGCGACGTCAGTCCTGCTCCCGCAGCGCGCGCACCGCCTCCTCCGCCTGCCGCGCCGCGTCCTCGGCCTTCGCGGCGTCCTCGTCGGCCGACCGGGCGGTGCGTCGCGCGAACTCGCGCCGCTGCTCCACCCGGCTCAGCTCCTCGCGCAACCGCGCGACGTGCCCGTCGAGTTCCTCGACCGCCGCGCGTGCCCGCGCCGCCACCGACTGCGCTTCGTCGGCGGTGTTCCGCGCCGCCTCCGCCTCGGCGACGGCGGTCTCCAGGGCGGCGGCGCGCCGGGTGCGCTCGGCCTCGTCCACCTCGGTGTCCGTCCGTGCCGGCGGGGGCGGGACGACCGACAGCCCCACCGGGCCGAAGCCGCTGTAGTCCAGGGGCGCCTCGAGCCGGCCTCCGTGCACCTGCTCGGCCAGATCGGCGTCGGCGAGGGCGGCGTGCAGGGTCTGGCCGACCTCGCGCAGGGCCGCCTCCGACGCCCGCCGGCCATGCTCGGCGGCGAGGCGGGCCGCGGTCTTCTCGAGCGCACCGATCACCCGCCGTCGCTGCGTGGACAGCCGCCGCAGCTCGGACCCGGAGAGCTGGCGCTGCGCGGAGCGCAGGGCGTCGCCGAGCCCGAGCAGGGCCGTGACCTCCTCGGACTTCTCGCGGACGAGCATGTTCACCAGCCAGGCCGACACGGTCGGCTTGCGCAACCGGCCGACGGCCGCCGCGAGCTCGCGGTCTCCGGCCTCACGGGCGCGGGCGACGTGCTCGCTGCGGGCCGCGGTGAACTCGCCCGGATCGAGCCCGTACAGCTCGTCGGCGATGTCGTCGAGGTCCACCGGCCTACTATGCACCGCTCGGTCAGAGGGTGATGTTCTCCCCCGTCGCCTGGTCGAAGAGGGCGATCTTCGCCGGATCGAACCACAGCTGGACGGGCCGGCCCTTCGCGACGCCGGACTCGGCGGGCAGCCGCGCGACCATCGACCCGCCGGCGAGGTCGGCGACGCCGACGTCGGCCGCCAGGTCGTCGAGGTCGCTCGAATGCAGGTCCGGGGACGCGACGGTGAAGTACGCGTACTTGTCCGACCCCATCGATTCGAGCACGTCGACGTCCACGGTGAAGGTCGTACCCTGCTCACGCTGGGCCGGGTCCAGGAGCGTGGCGTCCTCGAAGTGTTCGGGCCGGACGCCGACGACGACATCACGTCCCGGATTGTGCTTCTGCACGGCCGCCCACCGCTCGGCCGGCAGGGTGAAGTCGCCGATCACGGTGCGCACGCCGTTCGACTCGAGCTGGCCGGCCAGGAAGTTCATCGACGGAGAGCCGATGAATCCGGCCACGAACAGGTTTCTCGGCCGGTCGTAGAGCTCCTGGGGCGCGCCGATCTGCTGCACCAGCCCGCCGCGGAGGACGACCACCCGGTCGCCGAGGGTCATCGCCTCGGTCTGATCGTGGGTGACGTACACCGTGGTGGTGCCCAGCCGTTTCTGGAGGCGGGCGATCTCGGTGCGCATCTGCACCCGCAGCTTGGCATCGAGGTTGGACAGCGGCTCGTCCATGAGGAACGCCTTGGGGTTGCGCACGATCGCGCGGCCCATCGCCACCCGCTGACGCTGCCCGCCGGACAGATTCGACGGTTTGCGGTCGAGATGGTCCGTCAGGTCGAGGATCTTGGCGGCCTCGGTGACCTTCCGCTCGATCTCGTCCTTGGGCATCTTGGCGAGGGTGAGCGGGAAGGCGATGTTCTCCCGCACCGTCATGTGCGGGTACAACGCGTACGACTGGAACACCATCGCGATGTCCCGGTCCTTGGGCGCCTTCTCGTTGACCCGCTCGCCGCCGATGCGCAACTCGCCGGAGGAGATGTCCTCGAGCCCGGCGATCATGTTCAGCGTCGTCGACTTCCCGCAGCCCGAGGGACCGACCAGGATGATGAACTCCCCGTCGGCGATCGTCACGTCCACGTCGCTGACCGCCTTCGCCCCGTCGGGGTAGAGCTTGGTCACCTTGTCCAGCACGATTTCAGCCATCTGGGTCATCCCTTCACTGCGCCGGACGTCAGGCCGGCCACGATGCGACGTTGGAAGATCAGCACGAACACGATGATCGGGATGGTGATGACCACCGCGGCCGCCGCGATCGAGCCGGTGGGCTCCTCGAACTGCGAGGCCCCGGTGAAGTTGGCGATCGCCGCGGGCGCGGTGATGGACCGCTCGGTGGAGGTCAGCGAGATCGCGAACAACAGGTCGTTCCAGCAGAAGATGAACACCAGGATCGCGGCGGTGACGATGCCCGGCGCCGCCAGCGGCGCCACCACCTTCCGGAACGCCTGCCCGGGTGTGGCGCCGTCCATCTTGGCGGCCTTCTCGAGCTCCCACGGGATCTCCTTGAAGAACGCCGAGAGCGTGTAGATCGCCAGGGGCAGCGAGAAGGTGATGTACGGGATGATCAGGCCGGCCCACGTGTCGAACAGCCCGAGTTTGCGGATGATGTCGAAGAGCGGGCTGACGAGGGAGATCTGCGGGAACATCGCGATCAGCAGCGCCACGCCGACGAGGATCTTCTTGCCCGGGAAGTCGAGCCGCGCGATGGCGTAGGCCGCCATGGTGCCGATGACCACCGCGACCACCGTCGCGATCAGCCCGATACCGATGGAATTGATCAGTGCGCTGGTGAACGCGTCGGTGCGGAAGATCCCGCGGTAGTTGTCGAGTGTCCACTCCCGGGGAATGAACCGGCCGTCTTTGATGGTGCCGGCCGGCTTGAACGACAGGCTGGCGATCCACACGACGGGGATCAGCGCGTACAGCAGGACGAGCAGGTTCACCACCGACCAGCTCAGCTTGCGGCGCGGGGTCTCGGTCGTCGTCATGTCACCGTTTCCCTTCCGGATCGGAGCCCGGTGCGGACGCCCCGAACAGCTTGATGAACACGAACGCGATGATGGCCACGCACAGGAAGATCAGGACGCTGATCGCCGACCCGATCCCGAGGTTGAACGCCTTGAACAGGTTGTCGTATCCGAGGATCGACACCGAGCCCGTGCCGTTGGATCCGCGCGTGAGGACGTAGATGTTGTCGAAGATGCGGAAGGCGTCGAGGGTGCGGAACAGCAGGGCCACCAGGATCGCCGGCTTCATCAGCGGCACGATGATCCTGGTCAGCCGCGTCCATGCGCCGGCGCCGTCGACCTGGGCGGCGCGCAGCAGGTCGTCCGGGACGAGGGCCAGCCCGGCGAGCAGCAGCAGCGCCATGAACGGGGTGGTCTTCCACACCTCGGCGAGCACGATGATCGCCAGCGACGGAAGCTGCTGCGTCAGTGGGGCACTGCCCTCGGGCAGGAGGTTCGCGAGGTAACCGGTGCCCGGCGTCCACGCGTAGTACCAGCTGTAGGCCGCGGCGACGGTGACGATGCCGTACGGGATCAGCACCACGGTGCGGACGGTGCCCTTGCCGACGATGGTGCGGTGCATGATCAGCGCCAGTGTCAGGCCGAGGACGAACTCGATCGCCACCGACACGACGGTGATCCCGGCGGTCACGGCGAACGCCTGCCACCAGAACGCGTCGGTGAGGACCGAGACGTAGTTGGCCAGTCCGACGAACTCGCGTTCGTCGGGGAACCGCAGGTCGTACCGTTGCAGGCTCAGCCAGACCGCGTACCCCACCGGGTAGGCCGTGACGGCGAGCATCAGCAGCGCCGCGGGTGCGACGAGCCACAGCCCGAGCCGGCGTTCGGCCTTCTTCCCTTCGGAGAGAAGGGCTTTCTCGCGCCGGGACGGTGCGGTCCGGGCGCCCTCGGCCGGCGGGACGGGTCTGGTTGCGGGCGTGGTGGTCACGGGATCAGCCCTTCCGAATTGACCGCCTTGCGAACCTGTTCCGCGAGTTCGTCGACCGTGCGCGGCGGATCGATCCGGTCGACCGGGTTGAGCGTGGCGGTGATGAGCGTCGAAATGCTCTGGTAGGCGGGCGAGACCGGGCGCACCGCCGCGTTCTCGAGGCTCTCGCGCACCTCCCGCCAGACGGGATACGCCTGCTGGAACTCCGGGTCGTCGTAGAGCGAGGCGAGGGTGGGCGGAACGCCGCCGTCGACGGCGTTGTTGCGCTGGTTCTCCTCGTTGCGCAGGCACTGCATCGCCTCGAACGCCAGGTCGGGGTTGCGGGTGGTGCGGGCGACAGCGATGTTGAACCCGCCGATGGTGACCCGTGCGGGCGTGCCGGCGATCACCGCCGGGTACGGCGCGGGGAGGAAGTTCTGCTCGCCGTTCACCGTCAGCACCGTGTTGCCGGTGTTCTCGGCGGTCACGTTGCCGTTGTCGTCGATGGAGGGCAGGAAGCCCTTCTCGGCGTTCTCGAGGATGCCGGGGTAGACGAACGGCCAGTTCACCTGGAAGGCGGCCTTGCCGCTCTCCATGCCCAGGCGGGCGGCGGCCTCGTCGGACTGGTTCAGCGACGGGTCCGCACCGGGCGCCGTCGCCACGCGCTTCATGATGTCGAGGGCCGTCACGGCGGCGTCACCGTCGGCCACGGTGACGGTGGTGCCGTCCTCGGCGACGACGGATCCGCCCGCGCTGGCGAGCAGGGTGTTGAACCACACCATCAGGCCCTCGTACTGGCGGGCCTGTACCCCGATCCAGCTGGGCCGGCCCTCGTCCGCGAGCCCGCTCGCGATGTCGATCATCTCGTCCCACGTCTGCGGCGGGCGGCCGCCGGGCATCAGGTCCTTGCGGTACCAGAGCAACTGGGTGTTCGTGTTCAGCGGAGCCGCGTACAGGGTGTCCTGCCACGTCGCCGAGGCCAGCGGCCCGGCGAGGGTGCCCTCGGACACCGAGGCCGCGACGTCCGGCGGCAGCGGCAGCGCCCATCCCGCCTCGGCGAACTCGGCCGTCCACACCACGTCGAGGGTCATCAGGTCCAGCGTGTCGTCCTCGCCGGTGAGCCGCCGCGCGAGCTGCAGCCGCTGGTCGTCGGCGCCCTTCGGCAGGGTGCGCTGCTCGATCGTGTACCTGCCGCCGGCGGCGGCCGTGCAGTTCGCCGCCGCGGCGGCGTACTGCTCCGCACCGTCGGCAGCGGTGTAGAAACTCAGTACCGTCCCGCTCGACTCGCTGCCGCACGCCGCGACCGACGACAGCGCGAGCACCGCCGCGGCACCCACCAGTCCGACCCTCACCGCCCGTCTCCGCACCGCAGCCTCCGCCCGTCGTCCAGCGCGACGGTGACTTCCGTCACACTTGGTGCGAACGTAACGCACCGGGCGCCGACGCGCGACCCAACTGCCGCCCGGAGCGGAACTGTGATCGAACGGTTTACAACGCGAGCTTGGCGAGCAGGTCCCGGGCCCGTTCGGCGTTGCGCGGCGCGCACAGCACGTCGTAACGGCCGGCCACCAGCTGCATCGTCGACGAGAAGTCACGCTGGCCGCGCGTCGCGGCGTACGGGATCGTCGTGGAGATCAGGCCGAAGACGATGCCGCCGACCATGCCGACGAGCAGGGGGCCGAGGAAGTCGGTCGAGAAGATCCCGAGCAGCAGGCCGAAGAACAGACCGAGCCAGGCGCCGGAGGCGATGCCGCCCCCGATCACCTTCGCCCACGTCAACCGGCCGGTGACCCGCTCGACCTGCATGAGGTCGACGCCCACGATGGTGACGTCCTCGACCGGGAAGGACTGGTCCGAGAGGTGGTCGACAGCCCGCTGCGCCTCGGCGTAGGTGGTGTACGAACCGACCGGCCAGCCGCTCGGCGGAGTCGGCAGGCCCGGCGTGGCGCGTCCCGGCTGTCCGAGGGGGTTGGTCATCTTCGGCTCCTTCTCGTGACTGCGCGCCCCGATCCGGCGCACCTGTCCATTCTGCCCGTGTGCGCCTTCGGCGCCGGTGCGTCCTTTGGGTTGTTTCCGCCGCCCGAAGGACGCACCGGCGGCGCAGCCGCCTACTGCGGCGGCTCGAACTTCGTGGTGCGGGTCATCCCGGCCGCCCGGCCCTTCGCGGAGATCACCAGCGCCATCTTGCGGCTGGCCTCGTCGATCATCTCGTCCCCGAGCATCGCGGCGCCGCGCGCGCCGCCGGCCGCGGAGGTGTGCCACTCGTAGGCGTCGAGGATCATCTCGGCCTTGTCGTAGTCCTCCTGCCGCGGGCTGAAGACCTCGTTCGCGGCGTCGATCTGGCTGGGGTGCAGCACCCACTTGCCGTCGAAGCCGAGGGCAGCGGTCCGCTGCGCCGAGCGCCGGAACGCCTCGACGTCGCGGATCTGCAGGTACGGCCCGTCGATCGCCTGCAGGCCGTGGGCCCGGGCCGCCATGAGGATGGTCATGAGGATGTGGTGGTAGGCGTCGCCGCGGTCGTAGCCGTCGGGCTGCTCACCGACGACGAGGGTGCGCATGTTGATGCTCGCCATGAAGTCGGCCGGGCCGAACACCAGGGTCCGGACGCGCGGGCTCGCCGTGGCGATGGCGTTGATGTTGGTCAACCCGAGTGCGTCCTCGATCTGCGGTTCGATGCCGATGCGGCCCACCTCGAGCCCGTGGGCCTTCTCCACCTGGGTCAGCAGCAGATCGAGCGCCTGCACGTGGCTCGCGTCGGGGACCTTCGGCAGCAGGATCGCGTCGAGGTGCGCGCCGGCGCCGCCCACCACGGTGGCGACGTCGAGGTAGGTGGCGTCGGTCGTCCAGTCGTTGACCCGCACCACCTTCAGCTGCTCGCCCCATCCGTCCTCGTTGAGGGCCTCGACGATCGTCGTGCGGGCCTGCTCCTTCGCCAGCGGGGAGACGGCGTCCTCGAGGTCGAGGAACACCTCGTCGGCGGCGAGGCCCTTGGCCTTGTCGATCATCTTGCGGCTGCTGCCGGGAACGGCGAGCACGGACCTTCGGGGCCTGAAGTCGAACGACATGGGCTGGGCAGACCTCCGTGTTCCGAAATCGACGACCGCACGTTCTAGCCTGACCATCATGGCAGCAGTGAGCAAGGTATTCGCGGCGAGGCTCGCCGGTCTGGTGGTCCTCGGGCCCGACGGCGAGTCGATCGGCCGGGTGCGCGACGTCGTGCTCACCATCCGGATCGGCCGGCAGCAGCCCCGGGTGCTCGGCCTGGTCGTCGAACTGCCAACGCGCAAGCGAATATTCGTGCCGATGCTGCGGGTGACGGCGATCGAGCCGGGCGCCGTCACCCTGAACACCGGCAACGTGAGCCTGCGCCGGTTCACGCAGCGGCCGACCGAGGTGCTGGCGCTCGCGCAGGTGCTCGATTCGAAGGTCCGGGTCGACGATCCCGAGCTGGGCGAGCTCGCGGGCGTGGACGTGGTCGTCGTCGACCTCGGCATCGAACTGACCCGCACCCGGGACTGGCTGGTCTCGCGGGTGGCCGTGCGCGCGCACCGCGGCCGGCTGGGCCGGAGGTCCGCGATCCACGTCGTGGACTGGCAGCACGTGCACGGTCTGACCTACACCAACCTCGGGATGCCCGGCCAGGGCGTCTCGCAGCTGCTGCTGCAGTTCGAGGACATGCGCGCCGCCGACGTCGCGAACGCGCTCCGCGAGCTGCCGGAGAAGCGCCGGCACGAGGTGGCGGTCGCGCTGGACGACGAGCGGCTCGCCGACGTCGTGCAGGAGCTGCCCACCGACGACCAGACCGATCTGCTGATGCACCTCGAGGTGGAACGCGCCGCGGACCTGCTCGAGGCGATGGATCCCGACGACGCCGCGGATCTGCTCGGTGAGCTGCCCGACTCGGAGGCCGAGTCGCTGCTCCGCCTGATGGATCCGGAGGATTCGGAGCCGGTGCGGCGGTTGCTCGAGCACTCCCCCGACACCGCCGGCGGCCTGATGACCCCCGAGCCGGTGGTGCTCACCCCGGCGACGACGGTGGCCGAGGCGCTGGCCCGGGTCCGCGACCCGGACCTCACGCCGGCGCTCGCGTCGATGGTGTTCGTGGTGCGGCCGCCCACCGCGACCCCGACGGGCAAGTATCTGGGCTGCGTGCACCTGCAGCAGCTGCTCCGGGAGCCGCCGGCCGGCCTGGTGGGCGGGATCGTCGACAACGACCTGCCGCGACTGGACCCGGACGACTCGCTCACCGCGGTCACCCGGTACTTCGCGACGTACAACCTGGTGTGCGGGCCCGTGCTGGACGACGAGGGGCACCTGCTCGGTGCCGTGACGGTCGACGACGTGCTCGACCACCTGCTGCCCGAGGACTGGCGCGAGGAGGAGGCCGACGATGAGTGACCGTTCCGCCGTGGCCCGGCAGCGCCTCGACACCCCCCGCACCGGCCGCTTCCGGGTCAACTTCGACGTCGAGGCCGTCGGGCGCGTCAGCGAGTCGATCGCCCGGTTCCTCGGCACCGGGCGCTATCTGGCCATCCAGACCGTCGTGGTGATCGTGTGGATCCTGCTCAACGTCTTCGCCGTCGCGCTGCAGTGGGACCCGTACCCGTTCATCCTGCTGAACCTCGCGTTCTCCACGCAGGCCGCGTACGCCGCGCCGCTGATCCTGCTCGCCCAGAACCGGCAGGAGAACCGGGACCGGGTCTCCCTCGAGGTGGACCGGGCCCGCGCCGCCCAGACCAAGGCGGACACCGAGTTCCTCGCGCGTGAGCTGGCGGCGCTGCGGCTGGCCGTCGGCGAGGTGGCCACCCGCGACTATCTGCGCCGCGAACTCGACGATCTGCGCGCACTGCTGATCGAGCCGGGGGAGGAGGACACGGCAACGACGACGGCCGGTAAACCGCGCCCTCCCCGCCGCTGAGACGTGACTCGCTGTAACGTTCATCACAGCCGGTCGATGGTGTCGGTGGGGTAACGGTCCGCGACGAGTAGGTCTGTGGGGTGATGGCGTGCGCTGGCAGGGTCTGATCGCGGTGCCGGTGGTGCTCGGCGCGGGGTTCGCGGCGGTCGCGTCGTCGCCGGCGACGGTGGCCGCGACGGAGAACACGGAGCCGGTCGTCGTGACGGCGGCGGACGGCAGCACCGGGATCGGGGTGCTGCCGGCGGATCCGGCGTCGCCGCGGCCCGTGCGCGGAGCCGCGGGCACGGCTCCCGATCCCGCCGCGGACCTACCGCCCGCGGTCACGGTCGCTCCCGGACAGCCGTCTCCCGTGATGGCCGGTGAGGGCCCCCTGGCGATCCCCGAACTGGTGCTCTACGCGTACCGGGCGGCCGAGATGCAGCTCGCGATCAGCGAGCCCGGGTGCGCGCTGCCGTGGCATCTGCTCGCGGCGATCGGACGGATCACCTCGCAGCACGCCGATTCGGGACGCACCGACGTGCTCGGCACCCTCACCACCGCGCGCGTGGCCCCCGGGACCGGCAGGCTCGGGCCGATGCAGCTGCCCCCGGCGGTGTGGTCGCAGTTCTCGGCGGACGGCAATGCGGATGGCGCCGCCGACCCGCAGAACGTCTTCGACGCCACCCTGGCGGCCGGCACCTGGCTGTGCTCGGACGACGCTCGCCTCGCCGAGCCCGACGCCCGCGCCCGGGCAGCGGCCCGGTTCGACCCGTCGCCCGAGTTCGTCTCCAACGTGCAGGCCTGGTCGGCCGCCTACGAGAAGGGCGCCGCGGTCTCGCCGGGGATCGTCGTGCCACCCCCGATGCCGTCGGCCACGCCGGCCGTTCCGGCCTTGCCGAACACCGTCGACGTCGCCGAGACCGTCCCGGCTCCCGTCGCCGGGACCACCGGTGCGCCCCCACCGGGGCCGGTCCCGGCGCCCGCGGTCGAGCCGGACCCCGCCCCCGCGCCGGTCGTCGGGACACCGCCGCCCGCGCCGGTGCTGCCGCCGCTGCCGTGTCTCGTCCCGGCGCTGTGCCCGGCGCCGCCCGTGCCCTGATCCGGTCACGACTCGATCTCCCCGTAACCCCTCCCTGCCACCGTATGCCCAGCTCAGCGCGTTACATCACGGTAGGGTAACGGAAACGCATCACTTCATGTATGGTCGATACCGCCATGTAACGAAAGCGTCTCGGGGTAGGCGCCCAGGAGGTATCGAGTGGGCCGGCACAGAAAGCCTTCGGAGTCCAAGCTTCGCCGCAATTCGGTCATCGCCCTCACCGGACTGGTTCCGGTCGGCGTGGTCGCCGCCGCCACCAGCGCCGGTGCGAGCCCGAAGACCCTGTTCGGCGTCCAGGACACCGAAGCGGTGGCCGAGCCCGTGACCGCCGCGTCCGAGACCACCTACGTCGCCGACGGGGTCTCCCGCGACGTCGCCGCCGCAGCCGCCCTCATGACCGCCC
>NZ_JAALEG010000072.1 GCF_011058165.1 Rhodococcus aetherivorans | reverse complement strand
CCCACTCCGTTCCCGCCCCCACCGACACCACCGACAGCTAGGACACCCCGATGACCGACTACCTCTCCACCGGACAGCTTCCCGAGGACTACCGGGACCTGAAGAACACCGTCGCAGACTTCGCGCAGACCGTCGTCGCACCCGTCGCCGCCGAGCACGACGCCAACCACACGTTCCCGTACGAGGTCGTCGCGGGCATGGCCGACCTCGGCCTGTTCGGGCTGCCGTTCCCCGAGGAGTACGGCGGGCAGGGCGGAGACTACTTCGCGCTGTGCCTCGCGCTCGAGGAACTCGGCAAGGTCGACCAGTCCGTGGCCATCACCCTCGAGGCCGGCGTCTCGCTCGGCGCGATGCCGATCTACCGCTTCGGCACCGAGGAGCAGAAGCAGAAGTGGCTGCCGCAGCTCGCCGCGGGACGGGCGCTGGGCGCGTTCGGCCTGACCGAGCCCGGCGCCGGCAGCGACGCCGGCGGCACCAAGACCACCGCCAAGCTCGACGGTGACCAGTGGATCATCAACGGCAGCAAGCAGTTCATCACCAACTCCGGCACCGACATCACCGAGATCGTGACCGTCACCGCCGTCACCGGCGAACGCGACGGCAAGAAGGAGATCTCCACGATCGTCGTGCCCACCGACACGCCCGGCTTCGTCGCCGAGCCCGCCTACAACAAGGTCGGCTGGAACGCCTCGGACACCCACCCGCTGAGCTTCACCGACGTGCGGGTGCCGGCGGAGAACCTGCTCGGCGAGCGCGGCCGCGGCTACGCGAACTTCCTGCGCATCCTCGACGAGGGCCGCATCGCGATCGCCGCCCTGTCCACCGGCGCGGCGCAGGGCTGCGTCGACGAGTCCGTCAAGTACGCGAAGGAGCGCGAGGCGTTCGGCCGTCCCATCGGCCGGAACCAGGCGATCGCCTTCAAGATCGCCCGGATGGAGGCACGGGCCCATGCCGCCCGCGCCGCCTACTACGACGCCGCGGCCCTCATGCTGGCGGGCAAGCCGTTCAAGAAGCAGGCTGCCATCGCCAAGCTGGTCGCGTCGGAAGCGGCGATGGACAACGCGCGCGACGCGACGCAGATCCACGGCGGCTACGGCTTCATGAACGAGTACGCGGTGGCCCGGCACTACCGGGACAGCAAGATCCTCGAGATCGGCGAGGGCACCACCGAGGTCCAGCTCATGCTCGTGGCGCGGGAGCTCGGCCTGTGAGCGCTCAGCGACGCGTCACCCAGCGGGGACTGTGGTTCGAGGAGTTCGAGGTCGGCACGGTCTACGAGCACCGCCCCGGGCGCACCGTCACCGAGGCCGACAACGTCGCGTTCACCACGATGACGATGAACACGCAGGCGCTGCACCTCGACGCCGCCTACAGTGAGGGCACCGAATTCGGTGAGCGCCTGGTGAATTCGATGTTCACCCTGTCCACCCTCGTCGGATTGTCGGTGGCGCAGCTGACCCAGGGCACGATCGTCGCCAACCTCGGCTTCTCGGAGATCAAGTTCCCCGCGCCGGTCCGCCACGGCGACACCCTGTACGCCGAGACCCTGGTCACCGACAAGCGCGAGTCCAAGTCCCGTCCGGGGCAGGGGATCGTCACGCTCGAGCACACGGCCCGCAACCAGCACGGCGACGTCGTCGCGGTCGCGGTGCGCCAGACACTCGTGCAGTGCCGGCCCGCCGACGACACGCAGAAGGGATAGGGGACAAGCATGGGTTCCGTCGACTCCGTGGGTGGTCCGGCGTGGTTGTTCTGTCCGGCCGATCGTCCGGAGCGGTTCGGTAAGGCGGCCGCGACGGCGGATGTGGTGATCCTCGATCTCGAGGACGGGGTGGCGCCGGGGGACAAGGACTACGCGCGCCGGTGCCTGCAGGACACCCCGCTCGATCCGGCCCGGACGGTGGTGCGGGTCAACCCCGTCGGCACCGACGAGCACGAGGCGGACCTGAAGGCGCTGGCGGCCACCGACTACATGCGGGTGATGCCGGCCAAGTGCGAGTCGGCGCAGCAGGTGACGTCGCTGGCGCCGCGGGAGGTGATCGCGCTGATCGAGTCCCCGCTGGGGGCGTTGAAGGTCGACGAGATCGCCCTGGCGGCGGGCACGGTCGGTCTGATGTGGGGTGCGGAGGATCTCGTGGTCGGCCTGGGTGGGCAGTCGTCCCGCCGGGGCGACGGGACGTATCGGGACGTGGCGCGGCACGTGCGGTCGCAGGCGTTGCTGGCGGCGAAGGCGTACGGGCGGTTCGCCCTGGACTCGGTGTATCTGAACATCAGGGACCACGACGGGTTGCGGGCGGAGGCGCTGGACGCGGTGGCGGTCGGGTTCGATGCGAAGGTGGCGATCCACCCCGGTCAGGTGGCGGTGATCCGGTCCGCGTACGCGCCGAGCGCGGAGGATGTGGCGTGGGCGCGGCGGGTGCTGGCGGCGGTGCCGGAGGAGCGGGGGGTGTTCCAGTTCGAGGGCCGGATGGTCGACGCGCCGGTGCTGCGGCACGCGGAGCAGATCCTGCACCGCTCCGGGCAGTCGGAGGGCGCGGCCGGCGCCTGATGGGTATGTGCCAGCTGCGCCTGAGTGTTCTCGGGCCATCAACGTAACGGGCGGTGCCCCGGGGTCGATGTAGGGTCGGGTTGCCTCCAGATATCCAACGGTGTGCTGCAAGTGAGGCACCTGCGTTCGCTCGAACGCTGCCTGTGCCCCGTTCTCGATCGAGGACGGGGCACAGGTGTATCTGGTCCAGCGCAGGGCGACCTCGCGGCCGGCACGGATCTGCGCTCGCAATTGCCCTGACAGCGCGGTGCCCGGCCAGCATTATCGAAGAGATCACCCGATGGAGGAGGTCTCTATGTACAGCGTCGGCGGCCCGGCGTGGTTGTTCTGTCCGGCCGATCGTCCGGAGCGGTTCGGTAAGGCGGCCGCGACGGCGGATGTGGTGATCCTCGATCTCGAGGACGGGGTGGCGCCGGGGGACAAGGACTACGCGCGCCGGTGCCTGCAGGACACCCCGCTCGATCCGGCCCGGACGGTGGTGCGGGTCAACCCCGTCGGCACCGACGAGCACGAGGCGGACCTGAAGGCGCTGGCGGCCACCGACTACATGCGGGTGATGCCGGCCAAGTGCGAGTCGGCGCAGCAGGTGACGTCGCTGGCGCCGCGGGAGGTGATCGCGCTGATCGAGTCCCCGCTGGGGGCGTTGAAGGTCGACGAGATCGCCCTGGCGGCGGGCACGGTCGGTCTGATGTGGGGTGCGGAGGATCTCGTGGTCGGCCTGGGTGGGCAGTCGTCCCGCCGGGGCGACGGGACGTATCGGGACGTGGCGCGGCACGTGCGGTCGCAGGCGTTGCTGGCGGCGAAGGCGTACGGGCGGTTCGCCCTGGACTCGGTGTATCTGAACATCAGGGACCACGACGGGTTGCGGGCGGAGGCGCTGGACGCGGTGGCGGTCGGGTTCGATGCGAAGGTGGCGATCCACCCCGGTCAGGTGGCGGTGATCCGGTCCGCGTACGCGCCGAGCGCGGAGGATGTGGCGTGGGCGCGGCGGGTGCTGGCGGCGGTGCCGGAGGAGCGGGGGGTGTTCCAGTTCGAGGGCCGGATGGTCGACGCGCCGGTGCTGCGGCACGCGGAGCAGATCCTGCACCGCTCCGTCGAGGCCCGCTCGGGCGATCACCGAGGGGGTGCGACGGCATGACCGATACCCCGGTGCCGCCGCAGTGGACCCCCACCGAACAGGACGTCGCCGACGCCCGCATCACCGCCTTCACCCGGTGGGTCGAGCAGCGCCACGGCCTCTCTCTTCCCGACTACCACGCTCTGTGGCGGTGGTCCGTCGACGACCTCGGGCGGTTCTGGCAGGACGTGTGGGACTGGTTCGACGTGCGGTCGCGCACCGATCCGGGACCGGCGCTGGCCGACGCCTCGATGCCCGGGGCGGTCTGGTTCCCCGGGGCGCGACTGAACTACGTGGAGCAGGCCCTGCGGCACGCGCGCGACGACCGCCCGGCGATCGTGTACGTCGGTGAGGACGGGGAACGCACCGAGCTGGGCTGGGCCGAACTGCGCAGGCAGGCGGCCGCGCTGGCCGCCACGCTGCGCGAGCACGGCATCGGCGTCGGTGACCGCGTCGTCGGCTACCTGCCGAACATCCCGGAGGCCGTGGTCGCGCTGCTCGCCACCGCGAGCATCGGCGCCGTGTGGGCGGCCTGCGGCCAGGACTACTCGGCCCCCGCAGCCCTGGACCGGCTCGGGCAACTCGACCCCGCTGCCCTGATCACCGCCGACGGCTACCGGTTCGCCGGGCGCACCCACCCCCGCGCCGAGGCGGTCGCCCGGCTGCGGGAGGGGTTGCCGTCGCTGGCGCTGACCGTCGTGGTGCCCCGGCTCGGTGGTCCGCGGCAGGACCTCGAAGGCGCGCTCACCTGGGAGGCGGCGACCGTCGGGGCCCATCCCCTCGACCCCGAGCCGGTGCCGTTCGACCATCCGTTGTGGGTCGTGTTCTCCTCCGGGACCACCGGCCTGCCGAAGGGCATCGTGCACGGGCACGGCGGGGTGGTGCTCGAGCATCTCAAGGCGGTCTCGCTGCACACCGACCTCGGGCCCGACGACACCTTCTTCTGGTACACCAGCCCGAGCTGGATGATGTGGAACTTCCAGGCGGCCGGGCTGCTCGTCGGGGCCACGATCGTCTGCTACGACGGCAGCCCGTCGCACCCGCGGGTCGACCGGCTGTGGCGGATCGCCGCGGAGGAACGGGTCACCGTCCTCGGCACGAGTCCCGGCTATGTGCTCGCCTGCATCAAGGCGGGCGTCGTACCCCGGCGGGACCACGACCTGTCCGCGTTGCGGGCCGTCGGGGTCACCGGGTCCACGCTGCCCGCGTCCTCGTCGCGGTGGCTGGCGGAGAACGTCGGCGAACACGTCCCGGTGATGTCCATCACCGGCGGCACCGACGTGGTGTCGGCCTTCGTCGGCGCGGTGCGCACCGTCCCGGTGTGGCCGGGCGAGCTGTCGGTGCCGTACCTCGGCGTCGCACTCGACGCGTACGACGAACACGGCCGCCCGGTCCGCGGCGACGTGGGGGAGCTCGTGGTGACCGCACCCATGCCGTCGATGCCGGTCCGTTTCTGGAACGACCCGGACGGGCACCGCTACCGCGAGGCGTACTTCTCCGTCTATCCCGGGGTGTGGCGGCACGGCGACTGGATCACGATCACCGGGCGCGGGACCGTGGAGATGCACGGGCGCTCCGACTCGACGCTCAACCGGCACGGCGTCCGGATGGGCAGCGCCGACATCTATCAGGCCGTCGAGAAACTCCCGGAGGTCGTCGAGGCGCTCGTGATCGGCGCCGAGCAGCCGGACGGCGGCTACTGGATGCCGCTGTTCGTGGTGCTCGCCGACGGGGTCGAGCTCGACGACGAGCTGCGGGAGAAGATCCGCGCGGTCATCCGGGAGCAGGCCTCGCCGCGGCACGTCCCCGACGACATCGTCGCCGCCCCCGGTGTGCCGCACACCCGCACCGGCAAGAAGCTCGAGGTGCCGATCAAGCGGCTCTTCCAGGGCGCCGACGTGGCGCGCACGGTGGATCGCAGCGCGGTCGACGCGCCGGAGCTGCTCGACTGGTACGCGGGGCAGCGGAAGGAGCCGCGGTGACCCGCGTCACCGGACGGCGCATCCGGTGGGGTGAGCCTGATTGGACATCCGTCCTGCTCGGGTGATCCGATGGCCGCATGGACGTCGCGATCAAGATCTTCCTCATCCTGCACTTCATCGGCCTCGCCGGGATCATCGGCTCCTGGCTCGCCGTGATCAAGGAACCGCGCGTGGTGGCCGGCATGCTGCACGGCGCGATCCTGCAGGTGGTGACCGGTCTCGCACTGGTCGGGCTCAACGAGGCGAACGACGCCGACCTGAACCACATGAAGATCGGTATCAAGCTCGTCGTCGCCGTCGTCATCCTCGTCCTCGCGATCGTCGGCATGAAGAAGGAACGGCAGAACCCGGGCTCGACCGCGGCCCTCGCACACGCGGCTGGCCTCCTGGGTGTGGTGAACGTGATCATCGCCGTGCTCTGGTGATGGTCACCCATGTTCGGTCCGCGATCCGATGCGTGGCTCGCCTGCTACCGCCAGGTAGCATTTCGGGCTTCCGGCTCGATGTACAGGGAGGGCCTGGAAGCAGGGCGTCGAGACGCATGGTTACGAGGCGGTAGATTGGATGGGTATGCAAACTGCAGCCGTGGACCGCGCCGCCCTGGATTCCGGGGCGGCCGTCTGCGTGAGCGGGATGTTGCCCTCGCCCCGATGTGGGGCGTCGGAGGACGTGGAGCGTGAAACGGAGCGGGACTGACCAGCTATAGACGGTGAGTACTACCTGATATTGCGAGTAGGGGTCGGTTCGCTGCCGGGATGCGGGGCATGGGAACACGACCTGGTGGACTGGGAACCGGCTAGGTGTTCCGGAAACGAGGTGACAGTTTGAACCCGCGGGGAATCGACGGAATCGACGGGGCGGATCCGATGCTGGCCGGGACGGCGCAGGACCTCTTCCCTCTGTCGCCGGCACAGCTGGGGATCTGGTACGCCCAGCACCGCACGCCGAACGTGGCGATCAACATCGCCCAGTACGTCGACCTCCGGGGTGATCTCGACACCGACGTCCTCGAGCGGATGAGCCGCATCGCCGCAGCCGAGATCCGGTCGGGATTCGTGCGTCTGCTGGAGATCGACGGTGTCCCGCAGCAGGTAGTCGACTATTCGCTGGAAACCCCGCTCGAGCTCGTCGATCTGCGTGACGCACCGGACCCGGAGAAGGCGGCGCTCGACTGGATGCAGGTCGAGTACAGCGCGCCGGTAGACATGGTGTCGGACCGGCTGATCGTCGCGGCCGCGCTCCGCCTCGAGGACTCCCGCTACTACTGGTACGCCCGCGTCCACCATGTCGTCCTCGACGGCTTCGGCGCGATGAACTTCATGACCCGTGTGGCCGAGCTGTACTCGGCCACGGTCGAGGGACGCGACCCCGAGCCGCTTGTAGTGGGCGATCTCGACGACCTCCGTGAGGCCGAACTCACGTACCGCGCGAGCCCCCGATTCGACCGCGACTGCCGGTACTGGGGCGAACGCATCTCCGGCCTGGAATCGGATACCACACTCAGCTCGCGCGTCGCTCCGCCAGCCCCTCGAAAGGAGGTGGCCACGGCGACGCTCGCGGCCGCGATGACCGCGGCTCTCGACCGTGCTGTCGAGCGGTCCGGGACCGCTCGGTCGACTGTGCTTATCGCGGCGTTCGCGGCGTTCCTCGGCCGGATGACCGGACGCGAGGACGTCGTCCTCAGCCTCCCGGTGACGGCCCGTACGACAGCGCTCGCCCGGCGGTCGGGTGGCATGATGTCGAACATCGTGCCACTGCGGCTCGACGTCGCCGACGACATGGCGGTCGGGAAGTTCCTCGAGCAGGTCCAGGTGGCGGTTTCGGGGGCTCTGCGTCACCAGTTGTATCGGCACGAGGACATCCGCCGCATCTCCGACGACCCCAACGGCGGTCTTTTCGGTCCCCTGGTCAACGTGATGCTGTTCCACAGCGGCATCCCGTTCGGGCCGATCCTCGGGGAACTGAACATCCTCTCGACCGGCACGGTCGAGGACATGGGCGTGAACTTCTACCAGAATGTCAGCGGCACGCGCCTCAACCTCGACTTCGAGGCGAATCCGTCCCGGTACACGTCCGGAGAGAACGCCGCGCTGCACGCCCGCTTCCTGGCCTACCTGGACCGCTTCGTGAGCATGGACCCG
Source organism: Rhodococcus aetherivorans (assembly GCF_011058165.1). Classification (GTDB taxonomy): domain Bacteria; phylum Actinomycetota; class Actinomycetes; order Mycobacteriales; family Mycobacteriaceae; genus Rhodococcus; species Rhodococcus aetherivorans. The sequence continues at coordinate 24,024 of NZ_JAALEG010000072.1, read as the reverse complement.
TCCACAGCGATTGGCAAGTGCGCACTACTGGACCCGGCCGAGCAAGCCCTGGTGGTGCGGGAGTGGAACGCGACGGATCGCCCCGTCGCTGGGGACGCGACCCTGGTGTCGTTGTTCGAGGCGCAGGTCGAGCGCAGCCCGGATGCGCACGCGGTGGTGTTCGACAGCGACGCCCTCAGCTACCGGCAGTTCGCCTCGCGGGTGCATCGCCTGGCCCGATACCTGATCGAGCGGGGGGTCGGACCGGACACGTTCGTCGGACTGGCGATGCGGCGGTCGACGGATCTGCTGGTCGGCATGTATGCGGTCGTGGCCGCCGGCGGTGCTTACGTGCCGGTCGATCCGGACCAGCCGGCGGAGCGCACCGAGTACGTCCTCGGCACGGCGGCGCCGGTGGTGGTCCTCACCACCGAGCGGGAGGGCTTCACGAGCGTCGGGCGGACCGTCGTGGCGATCGACACCCTCGACGTGTCCGGCTGGTCCGACGCACCGATCGTGGACGCGGAACGCACGGCACCGCTGGGTGGTGCCCACACGGCGTACGTGATTTTCACGTCGGGTTCGACCGGGCGGCCCAAGGGTGTCGCGGTGACGCATGCGGCGATCGTCAACCGGCTGCTGTGGATGCAGGGTCAATACGGTTTGACGAATGCGGACGTGGTGCTGCAGAAGACTCCGTTTACGTTCGATGTGTCGGTGTGGGAGTTGTTCTGGCCGTTGCAGATCGGTGCCACTCTGGTTGTGGCCACGCCGGACGTGCACCGCGATCCGGTCGCCCTTGCGCGGCTGATCCGCGATGCCGGGGTGTCGGTGCTGCACTTTGTGCCGTCGATGCTGGCGGTGTTCGTGACCGAGGCCGATTCCGCTGACCTGGGGTCGTTGCGCCTGGTTTTCGCCTCGGGTGAGGCGCTGCCGGCGCCCGTCGCCGCCAGGATGCGCGGCCTCGTCCCCGGCGTCGCGGTGCACAACCTGTACGGCCCCACCGAGGCCGCCGTCGACGTGACCTTCCACGAGGTCACCGACGTGGACGTGCATGAGGTGCCGATCGGTACGCCGGTGTGGAACACCCGGGTGTACGTGCTCGACTCCCGGCTGCGGCCGGTTCCTGTGGGGGTTGCGGGCGAGCTGTATCTCGCGGGCGTCCAGCTCGCGCGCGGGTACGTGGCGCGGCCGGACTTGTCTGCGGAGCGGTTCGTGGCGAACCCGTTCTCGGCGGGAGAGCGGATGTACCGCACGGGTGACCTCGTGTCCTGGAACGCCTCCGGCGAACTCGTGTACATCGGCCGGACCGACTACCAGGTCAAGATCCGGGGTCTGCGGATCGAGCTGGGCGAGATCGAGGCCGCGCTGACGGACCAGCCGGAGATCGCCCAGGCCGTCGTGACCCTCCACGAGGACGCGCTGGGTCAGCGACTCGTCGCGTACGTGGTTCCCCTGCCGGGGCAGACCGTGGAGGTCGCCGCCGTCAAGAACGCGCTCAGCTCCCGGCTGCCGGAGTACATGGTGCCGGACGCGATCACGGTGCTCGAGGAGCTCCCGCTCACCTCCAACGGCAAGCTCGACCGCAGAGCGCTGCCCGAACCTGTGTTCGAGGCCGGCCGGTTCCGCGTCCCGACCACTCCGGTCGAGGAGATCGTGGCGGGTGTGTTCGCCGACATCCTCGGGATCGAACGCGTCGGTGCCGACGACGACTTCTTCGCTCTCGGCGGCAACTCGCTGATCGCCACGCAGGTCGTTGCGAGGCTCGGTCACGCGCTCGACACCTCGCTGGGCGTCCGTACCCTGTTCGAGGCGTCGACGGTGGCGGACCTCGCCGCGTTGATCGAGTCGTCGGAGACGCGTCGCCGGGATCGGCCCGCGCTCGTGCCGCAGCGACGCCCGGAGCGGATCCCTCTCGCCCTCGCCCAGCAGCGGATCTGGTTCCTGAACCAGTTCGATCCGCAGGCGCCGACGTACAACCTGCCCTTCGTGCTCCGGATGCGGGGCCGGGTCGACGTCGCCGCGCTGACCGCTGCGCTGCACGACGTCCTCGCGCGGCATGAGGTCCTGCGTACCGTCTTCCCGGAGTCCGACGGCGACGCCCATCAGGTGGTGCTCGACCTCTCCGCGGTGCAGCGACCGCTCGCAGTGGAGTTGGTCGATATGTCCGAATTGCACTCGGCCCTGGCCGAATTCGCCTCCGGGGGGTTCGACGTCAGCGAGGAGGTGCCGATCCGGTACCGGCTCTTCCGGCTCGCGGACGACGACTTCGCCCTGGCGATGGTGGTCCACCACATTGCCACCGACGGGGTGTCGTTCGGCCCGCTCGCGAGGGACCTCGCCGGCGCCTACGTCGCGCGAGCCGGCGGCGCAGCCCCGTCGTGGACGCCTCTGCCGGTGCAGTACGCCGACTACAGCCTGTGGCAGCGCGCGGTCCTCGGTGACGAGTCGGACCCGGAATCTTTGGCCGCTGGGCAAATCGAGTACTGGACGCGTCAGTTGGCGGGAATTCCCGACCAGATCGATCTGCCCGCGGATCGCCGGCGCCCGGCGGTGCAGTCGTACGTCGGCCACCGCATCGACTTCGAGATCGACGCCCGGACGCACGGCGCGCTGACCACGCTGGCCCGCGAACACAACGTGTCGTTGTTCATGGTCGTCCATTCCGCCCTGGCCGTGCTGCTGGCGCGGCTATCGGCGACAGACGACATCGTCATCGGCACCCCCATCGCCGGACGCGGCGAGGAGGCGCTCGACGACCTGATCGGCATGTTCGTCAACACGCTGGTGTTGCGAACGCAGGTGTCGGTGGACGCCACGTTCTCGGATCTGCTGGCCCATGTGCGCAAGGTCGACCTCGAGGCGTTCGAGCACGCAGACGTCCCGTTCGAGCGGCTGGTGGACGTCCTCAAGCCGGTCCGTTCCCAGTCGCGTCACCCGTTGTTCCAGGTGGTGCTGGCCTTCCAGAACCTCGGTGACACCGCCCTCGATCTCCCGGAGCTGTCGATCGAGGCGAGCGAGGTCGAGGTCGACGTCGCGAAGTTCGATCTGCAGCTCACCCTGTCCGAACGTACCGACGCCTCGGGCGGCATCGATGTCCAGTTCGTCTATGCCAGAGATCTTTTCGATGCGAATACCGTGCGCGACTTCGCCACCCGGTTCCTGCGGATCCTCGACGCGGTGGTCGCCGACGCCGACCGGGCGGTCGGCGACATCGATATCCTCGCTCCCGAGGAACGCGCTGCGCTCGAATCCACCACCGGCCGAAGCGGTGTCGAGCCCAGAACGCTCGTGGAGCTGCTGACCGGTGCTGCCGCCCGCAATCCCGACCGCGAGGCGGTGATCTACGAGGACCGCGTGCTGAGCTACAGCGAACTCGACGCCGTCTCGTCGCAGCTCGCCCGGATGCTCGTTCGCCGCGGCGTGGCACCGGAAACCACTGTGGCCGCAGCGGTTCCACGCTCGCTGGATTCAGTGGTCGTCTGGTGGGCGGTCGCCAAGACCGGTGCGGCGTTCGTGCCGGTGGACCCCACCTATCCGGCCGACCGGATCGAGCACATGGTCCGCGACTCCGGTGCGCTGCTTGGCCTGACCACGGAGCTGTTCCAGCCGGTCCTGCCCGGCAATGTCGAGTGGCTCGCCGTCGACGAGTCCGAGTTTCTGGCCGACCGCGCCGTCGAGTCCCCGGCCCCGCTCACCGACGCGGATCGGATCCGACCGCTTCGACTGGAGAACATCGCGTACGTCGTCTACACATCGGGCTCGACGGGCATGCCGAAGGGTGTGGTCGTCACGCACCGCGGGCTGGCGGCGTTCACCGAGGAACAACGCGAACGGTTCGGTATCACGGACGAGTCCCGCACCCTGCACTTCGCGTCTCCGAGCTTCGACGCGTCGATTCTCGAACTGCTCATGGCGATCGGGGCGTCCGCAGGGATGGTCGTGGCACCGACCACGGTCTACGGTGGCGCCGACCTGGCTGCGGTGCTCGAATCAGGACGGGTGACTCATGCTTTCGTCACGCCCGCGGCGCTCGGCTCCGTCGATCCGAACGGTCTGCCGGACCTGAGGGTCGTCGTGGTCGGCGGCGAGGCGTCGTCGCCGGAACTCGTGGTCCGGTGGACCGTCGAGCACGAAATGTTCAACGCGTACGGGCCGACGGAGGCCACCGTCGCGTCCAACATCTCCGATCCCTTGGTCCCGAACGAGCCGATCACCGTCGGCGGCCCGATTCGCGACGTCACCACCTACGTGCTCGACCCGCGGCTGCACCCGGTTCCCGCCGGCGTCACTGGCGAGCTCTACATCGCCGGTCCCGCCGTCGCGCGGGGGTACCACGGCCGTCCGGGCCTGACGGCGGAGCGGTTCGTCGCGAATCCGTACGCCAAGGGCGAGCGGATGTACCGCACGGGCGATCTCGCCCGGTGGGTGGCCGGCGCCCCCACGCCGCGGATCGAATACCTCGGCCGCACCGACTTCCAGGTCAAGATCCGCGGCTTCCGCATCGAACTCGGCGAGATCGACACGGCCCTGTCCGCGCACCCGCACGTGAACTTCGCCGCGACACTCGGCCGCACCGGACCGTCCGGCACCACGCAACTGGTCTCGTACGTCCGGCTCGCCCCTGGTGCCATCGTCACCGAGGTGGCGCTCACCGAGTTCGTGGCGCGCGCGCTGCCGTCGCATATGGTGCCGGCGGCGATCGTCGTGCTGGACGAGGTGCCGCTGACGCCCCAGGGCAAGCTCGACCGCAAGGCGCTTCCGGCGCCCGTCTTCGAAACCAAGGGGTTCCGCGCGCCGTCGACCCCGGTGGAAGAGATCGTCGCGAACACGTTTGCCGACGTGCTGGGTGTGGCCCGGGTCGGTGTCGACGACGACTTCTTCGAACTCGGCGGCAACTCGCTCATCGCGACCCAGGTGGTCTCCCGCCTCGGGGCCGCGTTGCAGACCACCGTGCCGGTGCGCACGATCTTCGAGGCGTCGACCGTCGAGGCGCTTGCCGCTCGGGTCGAACACCACGCCGGCGGTGGCGGTCGTCAGCCGCTGGTCCCCATGGAACGCCCCGCCCGGATCCCACTGTCGCTCGCGCAGCAGCGCATGTGGTTCCTCAACCGATTCGACACGGAATCGGCGGTCGACAACATCCCGGTGGCGATCCGGTTGAGTGGCGACTTGGACATCATTGCGCTCCAGGTGGCCGTGATGGATGTAACGGAACGGCACGAATCCCTGCGTACGGTGTTCCCCGATTCGACCGAAGGCCCGTGCCAGCGGGTGCTCGGGGCGGCGCAGACAGTGCCAGACCTGACGCCCGTGCGCGTCTCCCCGGACGAGCTGCACGACAAGTTGTTCGAGCTCGCGTCGGTCGGGTTCGACGTCACCACCGAGGTTCCGCTGCACGCCCGGCTCTTCGAGATCGGCGACAGCGAGTATGTGCTCGGCCTGGTGGTCCACCACATCTCTGCCGACGGGTGGTCGATGGGTCCGCTCGCTCGCGACGTGATGGTCGCGTACGCGGCGCGTTCGTCCTGGGAAGCTCCGGCCTGGCCCGCCCTGCCGGTGCAGTACGCAGACTTCGCGCTGTGGCAGCGACAGGTCCTCGGCGACGAGAACGACCCCGACTCGCTGATCGCCCGCCAACTCGACTACTGGAAGACGACCCTCGCCGACCTGCCGGACCAGCTCGACCTGCCGAGCGACCGCCCCCGCCCCGCCGTCGCCTCCTATGTCGGCGACAGCGTGCGGTTCACGATCGACGCGGACCTGCACACCGCGCTGAACATCGTCGCCCGGGAGAATGGCGCCACGCTGTTCATGGTCATGCACGCCGCACTGGCGGTGTTGCTGGCGCGGCTGTCGGGCAGCGACGACATCGCAATCGGCACCCCGGTGGCCGGCCGCGGCGAGGCCGGGCTGGACGACCTGGTCGGCATGTTCGTCAACACCCTGGTACTGCGAACGCACATCGCGCCGGACGAGTCCTTCGCCGACCTGCTTGCGCGCGTGCGCGAGGTGGACCTCGGCGCGTTCGGCCAGGCGGACGTGCCGTTCGAGCGACTGGTCGAGGTCCTCAACCCGGCGCGGTCGCAGGCACGCCATCCGCTGTTCCAGGTCATGCTCTCGTTCCAGAACCTCGCCCGGACCACTCTGGAGCTACCGGGACTGTCGGTGAACGAGGTCGCGTTCGACGTCCACGTGGCGAAGTTCGATCTGCAGCTGACCCTCACAGAGTCGATCGACGATGCGGGCTCTCCGGCCGGCATGGCGGCCGAGCTGACGTATGCGACGGACCTGTTCGACGAGTCCACCGTGCGGGTGTTCGCCGAGCGGTTCCTGCGGGTTCTGCGCACCGTGGTCGGTGCCCCGGGCACCGCCGCCGGCGCGGTGCCCATCCTCGACCGCTCCGAGCACGCGCAGGTGGTGCAGAACTGGAACGCGACTGACCATCCGGTCGACTCGACGGCGACGCTGCTGTCGCTCTTCGAGGACCAGGTGCGCCGCACGCCGCACGCGCCTGCGGTGGCGTTCGGGGACGTGGAACTGTCGTACGCCGAGTTCGCATCGTGGGTATACCGCCTCGCCCGGCACCTGACCGACTTCGGGGTGGGTCCAGAATCGCTTGTTGCCGTGGCAATTCCGCGATCGATCGAGATGCTCGCGGCGGTGTACGCTATTCTCGCCGCCGGCGGCGCGTACGTGCCCGTCGACCCGAATCAGCCCGCCGAGCGCGTGGGCCACATTCTCGACACCGCCGATCCGGCGGTCGTGCTGACCGCCGCGGACGTCCCGGTGGACGGCGTGGGGAACCATTCGGTCGTCGTGGTCGATGCGCTGGACCTGTCCGGTCGCTCCGACGCCTCCCTCACCGACGACGAGCGGGGCGGCCCGGTGCGCCCGGCGCACGCGGCCTACGTCATCTTCACCTCCGGCTCCACCGGACGGCCGAAGGGCGTGCAGGTCGCCCACGCGGCGATCGTCAACCGCCTGCTGTGGATGCAGGCGCAGTACGGCCTCGACGTCTCCGACGCGGTGCTGCAGAAGACCCCGGTCACCTTCGACGTCTCGGTGTGGGAACTGTTCTGGCCGCTGCAGGTGGGCGCCCGTCTGGTGATCGCAGAACCCGGAGGACATCGGGATCCGGCGTACCTGGTGCGCGTGATCGCCGACAATTCCATCACCACGGTGCATTTCGTACCGTCCATGTTGTCGGTGTTCGTGGCCGAACCGTCCGTGACTCACGCCGCCTGCCTGCGGCGGATCTTCGCCTCGGGTGAGGCATTGCCGCCGTCTTCGGCGAACCGGGTTCGCGAGCTGCTTCCCGGCGCGGACCTGCACAACCTGTACGGGCCCACCGAGGCGGCGGTCGACGTGACCTTCCACGAGGTGACAGCGGCGGACACCGCGAGCGTGCCGATCGGCGCGCCCGTGTGGAACACACATGTGTATGTCCTGGACGGGCGTCTGTCCCCGGTGCCCGTCGGTGTCGCCGGCGAACTCTACCTGGCCGGTGTGCAGCTGGCGCGCGGCTACGTGGGTCGGCCCGACCTGACGGCGGAACGGTTCGTGGCCGATCCGTTCGGTGACCCGGGCACACAGATGTACCGGACCGGCGACCTGGTCCGCTGGACGCCGGAAGGCGAACTCGACTACCTCGGTCGCACGGACTTCCAGGTCAAGGTCCGAGGCCTGCGCATCGAACTCGGCGAGATCGAGTCAGCACTGTCCACGCAGCCGGGCATCGCTCAGGCGGTCGTGGTGGTCCGCGACTCGGAACTGGGACAGCAGTTGGTGGGCTACGTCGTGCCGGACAACGGAGCGGCTGTGGACGTCCCGGCGCTGAAGGACCAGGTCGGACGCTTGGTGCCGTCGTACATGGTGCCCGACGCCGTCGTGGCGCTCGAGGCCCTGCCCGTCAATTCCTCGGGCAAGCTCGACCGGCGGTCGCTGCCCGCACCGGTGTTCGAGGTGAAGGTGTTCCGGGCACCGGCTACGCCGGTCGAGGAGATCGTGGCCTCGGTGTTCGCCGAGGTGCTCGGGGTCGAGCGGGTAGGTGTCGACGACGACTTCTTCGGTCTCGGCGGCAACTCGCTGATCGCCACCCAGGTCACCGCGCGACTCGGTCAGGCGCTCGACGCGCAGGTGCCAGTGCGGGTGCTGTTCGAGGCATCGACTGTGTCGGTCCTGGCGTCCCGGTTGGAGTCGCACGCGGGCTCGGGTGCGCGGACGCCGCTGGTGGCGCGGCCGCGCCCGGAGCAGGTGCCGCTCTCGCTCGCGCAGCAGCGGATGTGGTTCCTCAACCGGTTCGACCCGTCCTCGTCGGCGAACAACATCCCTGCGGCAGTTCGGCTTTCCGGCGCACTGGACGTCGACGTGCTGCGCACCGCGATCTGCGACGTGCTGGCCCGGCATGAGGTGCTGCGCACCGTCTACCCCGAGGTCGACGGCGTCGGCTGCCAGCGGGTGCTGACGGTCGAGGAGGCCACGGTCGATCAGATCGTCGAGGAGGTCAGCCCGGAGGGGCTGCTCGACGCCGTGGTGGCGGTCGCGGCGACCGGCTTCGACGTCGCGACGGCGGTGCCGCTGCGCATTCGCCTGCTGCGCCTGAGCGAATGCGAACACGTGCTGGTGCTGGTGGTGCATCACATCGCGGCGGACGGTTTCTCCATGGCTCCGCTCACGCGCGACGTCATGGTCGCCTACGCGGCGCGCTGCCGCGGCGAAGTGCCGGGCTGGGAGCCGCTGCCGGTACAGTACGCGGACTACGCGTTGTGGCAGCGCGAAGTCCTCGGCGACGAGTCCGATCCCAACTCCCTCGCCGCGGGGCAGCTCGAGTACTGGCGCGCGATGCTCGCCGGGATCCCCGAGCAACTCGAACTCCCGGGCGACCGGCCGCGCCCGGCGCGCGCGTCGAACCGCGGGGCCACGTGGATCTCGCGGATCGACGCGTCGGTCGCCGCCCGTCTCGACGAGGTGGCGCTGGCCCGGCACGCGACGCCGTTCATGGTGGTGCACGCCGCGCTCGCGCTGCTGCTGGGACGCGTGGCCGGCACGGACGACGTGGTGATCGGCACGCCGATCGCTGGCCGCGGCGAGCCCGAACTGGACGATCTGGTCGGCATGTTCGTCAATACCCTCGTCCTGCGTACCCGGGTCGAGTCCGCCGAGTCCTTCACGGATCTGCTCGCCCGGGTGCGAGAGATCGACCTCGGTGCGTTCGGACACGCGGATGTGCCGTTCGAGCGGCTGGTCGAGGTGCTCGACCCGCCGCGGTCGCAGGCGCGCCATCCGCTGTTCCAGGTGGTGTTGACGTTCCAGAACCTGCCCCCGGCGGCGCTCGACCTCGAGGGACTCACCGTCACGTCGGTCGATGTTGATCCGCACGTCGCGAAGTTCGATCTGCAGGTGACCCTCACTTCACTGAAGGACGGGGGATACACGGTCGAGTGGACTTATGCCACAGACCTTTTCGACGAGTCGACGATCGTCGAGCTTGCGCGTCGGTTCGACCGCGTCCTCACCGCCGCGACGGCGGACCCTGCGGTGGTCGTGGGGGACGTGGAATTGCTCGACGCCGCCGAGCGCGCCCGCGTGCTCGAGAAGTGGTCCACACCGGGCGCGACGGTGGATCCGTCGGTCACCTTGCCCGCGCTGTTCGACGCGGCGGCCGCCGCGTGGCCCGACCGGGAGGCGGTGGTGGCGGGTTCGACCTCGCTGCGGTACGCGGAACTGTCGGAGCGGGCCAACAGCCTTGCGCGCCGACTGATCGCCGCCGGTGTCGGTCCGGGCTCTCTCGTCGCGGTGGCGCTGCCCCGAGACGAGTTGCTCGTTCCCGCCCTTCTCGGTGTGCTCGCCGCCGGTGCGGGTTACCTGCCCGTCGACGTGACCTATCCGTCGGATCGCATCCGGTACATGCTCGAGGACGGCGCCCCGGCGGCCGTGGTGACGACCTCCGCCGACCGGGACGTCATTCCTGACGTGCCGGGGGTGGAGTTCCTGATGCTCGATCGGGTCGATCCGGCCGAGTACCCGGGACATCCGGTGACCGACGCAGAACGGCGCGCGCCTTTGCGTCCGTCGGACGTCGCCTACGTTATCTACACCTCCGGCTCGACCGGCCGGCCCAAGGGCGTGACCGTCGCACACCGCAACGTCGTCGAGCTCATGGCGAACGTTGTTCCGCTGTTCGGCTTCGACGAGACGGACGTGTGGACGATGTTCCACTCCTACGCCTTCGACTTCTCGGTCTGGGAACTGTGGGGACCGCTGCTGTTCGGCGGCAAACTCGTCGTCGTCGACTACTTCACCTCGCGGTCGCCGGACCTGTTCCGCGAACTCGTGGTGCGAGAACAGGTCACGGTCCTCAACCAGACGCCGTCGGCGTTCTATCAGTTCGCCGAGGCGGACCGGGCCGCGAGTGAGGATTCCGACTCCGGCCGGATTGCGCTACGCCACGTGATCTTCGGCGGGGAAGCCCTCGAACTGGGCAAGCTGACCGGATGGTTCGAGCGGCACGCGGACGACGCGCCGCGACTGGTCAACATGTACGGCATCACCGAGACCACGGTGCACGTGTCATTCCTCGCCCTGACCGCCGAGATGGCGCGAGCCGCCAGCTCGAGCGTGATCGGGCGCGCCTTGCCGGGACTGCGGGTCTACGTCCTCGACGACCGGCTGCATCCCGTGCCCGTGGGTGTGCAGGGACAGATGTACGTCGCCGGCGGTCAGCTCTCGCGCGGCTACCTCCGCCGCCCCGACCTTACTGCCGCGCGCTTCCTGGCCGATCCGTACGCACCGCAGCCCGGCGGCCTGATGTACCGCACGGGTGACCTTGCCCGGTGGAACCCCGACGGCCTCCTCGAATACGGCGGCCGGTCTGACTTCCAGGTGCAGTTGCGTGGCTTCCGCATCGAACTCGGCGAGATCGAATCGGCCCTCACCCGGTGCCCGGGCGTAGCGCAGGCCGTTGCCGTCGTGCGAGTTGACGCGCGGGTCGGCGACCGCCTGATCGGCTATGTGGTGCCCCGCGGGGGCAGTGCCGTCGATCCGTCGCAGGTGCGCGAGTCCGTCGGCTCCTTCCTCGCCGGGTATATGGTTCCCGACGTGGTGATGGTCCTCGACGAGCTGCCGCTGACCGCCAACGGCAAACTCGACCGCAGGCGCCTTCCGGAGCCGGTGTTCGAGGTCCGGCAGTTCCGCGCACCGCAGACTCCGATCGAGGAACTGGTGGCAGGCACCTTCGCCGAGGTGCTCGACGTCGACCGGGTCGGCCTGGACGACGACTTCTTCGCCCTCGGCGGCAATTCGCTGGTCGCCACGCAGGTCGTTGCCCGGCTCGGGCAGACACTCGATACCAGTGTCGGCGTCCGCGAGCTGTTCGAGGCCTCGACCGTGCAGGATCTCGCCGCGCGGCTCGAGACTCGCGCCGGCAGCGGCGGGCGGCTACCGCTGACCCCGCAGCGTCGGCCGGATCGGGTGCCCCTCTCTCTGGCCCAGTCGCGGATGTGGTTCCTCAACCGGTTCGACAGCTCGTCGACCGCCTACAACATCCCGATGGCGCTGGAGATGACCGGTCCGCTGGACGTCGACGCGCTGCGCGCCGCCGTCGGCGATGTCGTCGCCCGGCATGAGGTGCTGCGCACGGTCTATCCGGAGACTCCCGACGGGCCGGTCCAGGTCGTCCTGCCGCCCGCTGAGGCGGTACCGGAGATGCGACCGGTGCACGTCGGTTCGGACGAGCTGCCTGGACGCCTGGCGGAACTGGCGGCGACCGCGTTCGACGTCACGGCTGCGGTGCCGCTGCAGATCCGGCTGTACGAGCTCGAACCGGACCGGCACGTGCTCGCCCTCGCGCTGCACCACATCGCGGCGGACGGATCTTCCATGGGCCCCTTCGCGCGAGACGTGATGACCGCGTACATGGCTCGCCGTGAGGGTCGGGCGCCGGCGTGGACTGCGCTTGAGGTCCAGTACGCGGACTTCGCCGTCTGGCAGCGCCGCCTACTCGGTTCCGAGGACGACCCGACCTCGCTCTCGGCCCGGCAGATCGCCTACTGGCGCAACACGTTGGTTGGGCTTCCGGATCAGCTCGAGTTGCCGACCGATCGGCCCCGGCCGCCGGAGCAGTCGTTCCGCGGTGGCCGGGTCCGTTTCGAAATCGACGCCGACCTGCACCGCCGGCTCGTCGAGCTGGCCCGAAGCGGCAACGCGACGCTGTTCATGGTGACACACACGGCCTTCGCGCTGCTGCTGTCCCGGCTCTCGGGCTTGCAGGACGTCGCGGTCGGTACCCCGATCGCCGGTCGGGGCGAACGCGCACTCGACGACCTGATCGGTATGTTCGTCAATACACTGGTGCTGCGCACCGATGTGCGCGACGACGCCTCCTTCACACAGATGCTGCAGGCGGTACGGGAGGCGGACCTGCAGGCGTTCGCGCATGCGGACGTGCCGTTCGAACGGCTGGTGGAGGTGCTCAATCCGGAGCGGTCGACGGCCCGGCACCCGCTGTTCCAGGTGGGCTTCTCGTTCCAGAACCTCGCCCGCCCCACGCTCGAGCTGCCCGACTTGACGGTGTCCGCGGTCGACCTCGACACCGCGATCGCCCAGTTCGACCTGCACCTCTTCCTCACGGACCGGTACGACGACGCCGGGATCGCCACCGGTATCGAGGGCGTGTTCAGCTACGCGACGGACCTGTTCGACGAATCGACGGTGCGGTCGTTCGTCGACCGTTTTTTGCGGGTGCTCGAGGCGGTATCGTCGGACGTCTCGTTGCCGGTCGGCCGGATCGAGATCTTGGCGGCGGACGAGCGCGCGTGGATCCTGGAGTCCTCCAACGACTCCGCACATCCGATGGACGAGTCGGCAACGCTGGCGTCGCTGTTCGAGGCGCAGGTGGTGGCGACGCCGGATGCGGTGGCGGTGGAGTTCGGCGCGGACCGGCTGACGTACGAGCAGCTGGGGCAGCGCGTGTTCCGCCTCGCGCGGGTGCTGACGGCCCACGGTGTGGGACCGGAGACGCCGGTGGTGCTGGCGATGGGCCGCTCGGTCGAGCTGCTGGTCGGCATGTACGCGGTGACGGTGGCCGGCGGCGCATACGTGCCGGTGGATCCGCAGCAGCCAGCCGAACGGACCGCACTGATCTTGGACTCGGCGGACCCGGTGTGCGTGGTGACCACGCGTGCCGACGAATTCGCCGCGGACGGTCACCGCGTAGTGTTCGTCGAGGACGCCGTGCGGGCGGGCGACGTCCCGCAGGGACCGCTGACGCCGGCGGAACGCGGCGCACCCGTGCGCGCCGGGCAGACGGCGTACGTCATCTTCACGTCCGGCTCGACGGGCCGGCCAAAGGGCGTGGCGGTGCCGCACGGCGCGATTGCGAACCAGCTGCTGTGGAAGACGGCCGCATTCGGACTCGGTACCGACGACGCGGTGCTGCTCAAGACGGCCGCGACGTTCGACCTGTCGGTGTGGGAGTTCTGGTCGGCGCTGGTGTCCGGTGGCCGGGTGGTCGTCGCTGAGGCCGGCGGACAGCAGGATCCGCAGTACTTGCGCGAACTCCTGGAGTCCGGGTCGGTGACGACGCTGCACGTGGTGCCGTCGATGCTCGACGCGCTGCTGACCGCGGGGGCGGGCCGGCTGCCCGAATCGGTGCGGCGGGTCCTGGCGATCGGCGAGGCGCTGCCCGCCGATCTGGCGCAGGCCGTGCGGTCGGCGAATCCGCAACTGCGGGTGTTCAATCTGTACGGGCCGACCGAGGCTGCGGTTTCGGTGACGTGGCACGAGGTCGGCGCCGCCGACGTGACGTCGGTGCCGATCGGTGTGCCGGAATGGAACAGCCGCGTGTACGTGCTCGACGGCCGGTTGCGGCCCGTGCCGGTGGGGGTACCGGGCGAGCTGTACCTCGCGGGCGCCCAGTTGGCGCGCGGCTATCACGACCGGCCCGATCTCACGGCGGAACGCTTCGTGGCCGATCCGTTCCACGGGGACGGGTCGCGGTTGTACCGCACGGGTGACCTGGTGCGCTGGAACCGCTCCGGCGACCTGGAATACCTGGGCCGTTCCGACTTCCAGGTCAAGGTGCGTGGTTTCCGTATCGAGCTCGGCGAGATCGAGTCGGTTGTGCGCGCGCTGCCACAGGTCGCTCAGGCCGTCGTGGTGGCCCGGCGCGATCCCCGCACCGGGGACCGGCTGGTCGGCTATGTCGTGTCGGCGTCCGGCTCCACGGCCGACCCGGCCCAGCTCGGAACCGAGGTCGGCCGGGCGCTGCCGTCGTACATGGTGCCGTCGGCGTGGGTGGTGCTCGACGCGTTGCCGCTGAACATCAACGGCAAGGTCGACCGGAAGGCGCTGCCGGAACCACGGTTCGAGGCGAACGTGTTCAAGGCGGCCTCGACGCCCATCGAGCAGATCGTGGCGGGCGTGTTCGCCGAGGTTCTGAGTGCGGAACGGGTCGGTGCGGACGACGACTTCTTCGCTCTGGGAGGCAACTCGCTGGTTGCGACGCAGGTGACAGCACGGCTGGGTCAGGCGCTCGACGCGCAGGTTCCGGTGCGGCTGATCTTCGAGGCATCGACTGTGGCCGAACTGGCGGCACGGTTGGAGTCGCACGCGGGTTCGGGTGCGCGGGCGGCTCTGGTCGCGCGGCCGCGACCGGAGCGGGTGCCGCTGTCGCTCTCGCAGCAGCGGATGTGGGTGCTCAACCAGATGAACCCGTCGTCGGCGGCGTACAACATCCCGCTCGCGCTGCGCCTGTCGGGCCTGCTCGACGTGCCCGCGCTGCAGGCCGCGGTGTGGGACGTAATCGACCGGCACGAGGTGCTTCGGACCCGGTACCCGGACACGGACGAGGGCCCTGTCCAAGAGGTGCTCCCGCTCGCGGAGGCCGCGCCGTTGCTGACCTCTGTGGAGGTCACCGAGGAGGCGCTGCCGTCGCGCGTCGTGGAACTGGTGTCGGAAGGATTCGACGTCACGCAGGCCGCTCCGGTGCGCGGCCGACTGTTCGAGGTGAGCCCCACCGAGCACGTGCTCGTCATGGTCATCCATCACATCAGCGCGGACGGGTTCTCGATGGCTCCGCTCACGCGGGACGTGGTGACCGCCTACACCGCGCGGGTGGACGGTGAGATCCCGACGTGGGCGCCGCTCGAGGTGCAGTACGCTGACTACGCGATGTGGCAGCGCGAGATCCTCGGCGACGAGCATGATCCCGACTCGCTGCTCTCCGACCAGCTCGCGTACTGGACGGCGGAACTCGCCGGCCTGCCGGAGCTGCTCGAACTTCCCACCGACCGACCGCGGCCGGCGCGGGCGTCCATGCGCGGGGCCGAGTACCAGTTCGTTCTCGACGCCGAGCATGCGGCCCGCATCGCCGAGCTGGCGCGCGAACAGAACTCGACTGTGTTCATGGTGCTGCACGCCGCGTTCGCCGTGCTCCTGTCGAAGTTGTCCGGTACGTCGGACATCGCGATCGGCACCCCGATCGCCGGGCGAGGCGAGAAGGTCCTCGACGATCTGATCGGCATGTTCGTCAACACGCTCGTGCTGCGCACGGCCGTGGAACCGGCCTCAACCTTCGTCGACCTGCTCGCGCAGGCCCGGGACACGGACCTGTCGGCGTTCGGCCGGACCGAAGTGCCGTTCGAGCGCATCGTCGATGTACTCGGCCGCAAGCGGTCGACCGCGTACTCGCCGCTGGTGCAGGTGCTGTTCGCCTTCCAGAACCTCGGCGGCCAGTCACTCCGGCTCCCCGGCCTCGAGGTCTCCCTGCTCGAGGACAACTTCGACCAGGCCAAGTTCGATCTTCAGCTCAGCGGCACCGAGCTGTTCGACGCTGACGGTGCGCTGACCGGCATCCGGATGCTGTTCACCTACGCCACCGACCTGTTCGACGAAGCGACGATCGAGAAGTTCGCCGAGCGTCTCGTGCGTGTCGTCGATACGGTCACCGGCAATCCGGCCATCGTGGTGCGGGCGGTGGACATCCTCGGTGTGGAGGAACGCGCCCAGCTCGCCCCGAAACGCAAGGCGACGGTGGCAGATCTGCCGGAGCTGATCGAAGCGGCCGCCGAGGTGAAACCCGACACGGTCGCCGTCGTCCACGGGGACGTCGAGATCACTGTCGGGCAACTGCACGACAAGTTGCTTTCGGTCGCCAGGACGATGGGCGCGACGCTCAAGCCCGAGGCCAAGGTGTCCGTCGCATTGTCGGGACTCGTGCCGGGCATTCTGCCGGCACTGGGGGTAGACGGCTATGCGGCACTGATCGAATCACTGATCTCTCAGGCGCAGGACCTGGCAACGCGGAGGAATGCATAGATGGCGATTGGTAAGTCCGGCCGAGAGTCGCTGACGATCGAGGACCTGCCCCGGCTCGTCGCGGAGGGGGCGGCGGCCTTCCCGGACCGGGTCGTGCTCGAGCATGGCGGCACCGTCCTCACCTATGCAGCGCTGCACGGCGAGATCGCCTCGCTCGACGCCGCGATGGGCGGCGCGCTCGGTCCGGACGCGTTGGTGCCGGTCGTGTTGTCCAACCTCGTGCCGGCGCTGCTCGAGGACCCGGAGAGCGGTGGTCTGGCCGGCGTCGTCGACCGCCTGCTCGCCGACGCGGTGACCGTAACCGACGCGACGCCCGTCCGCGACGTCATCGCTGACACCCTGGTCGGCATGTTCGAACAGCAGGTCGCCCGTACCCCCGACGCCGTCGCCCTGGAGTTCGAGGGGACAACCCTGACCTACGCGGAGTTCGACGCCGCCGCCAACCGGATGGCGCGCTGCCTGATTTCCGCCGGGGTCGGACCCGAGTGCACGGTGGGTCTTGCGATCCGCCGCTCGATCGACCTGCTGGTTGCGATGTACGGCATCGTCAAGGCCGGCGGCGCGTACGTGCCGCTCGACCTCGACCACCCGGCCGACCGCATCGCGCACGTGCTCGCCGCGGCGAGGCCCGTGGTGGTGCTGACCACCTCAGACACGGGCCTCGCGGTACCCGAGCAGACGTCGGTCCTCGAGGTCGACCACGTCGACCTGTCTCGCTTCGACGACGTCCGCATCGACGACGTTGAGCGGCTCGCGCCGCTACGCCCCGAGAACACGGCCTACGTGATTTTCACGTCCGGATCGACCGGCCTGCCCAAGGGCGTGGCGGTCGAACACGAGGCCATCGTCGCCAACCTGCGCTGGCGCCAGCGCGAATACCGATACACCGCCGACGACGTCGTCCTGCAGAAGACCCCGTTCACCTTCGACGTGTCCGTGTGGGAGTTCTTCTGGCCCCTGCAGGTGGGTGCGCGACTGGTGATCGCCGTTCCCGACGGCCACCGCGACCCCGGCTACATCGCACGCACGATCGCCGACCGACAGGTGACCGCGCTTCACTTCGTGCCCTCGATGCTGTCGGTGTTCCTCGCGGAACCTGCTGCGGCGCAGACCGAATCGCTGCGGTACGTCTTCGCGTCGGGCGAGGCGCTGCCCGCGGTGACGGTCGCGCGCTTCTACGAGGTCGTGCCGTGCGCGGTCCTGCACAATCTGTACGGTCCGACGGAGGCAGCCGTCGACGTCACCTACTACGCGACCGCGGCGGACGACCGCACGGTGCCGATCGGTGCTGCGGTCGACGAAACCGAACTGCAAGTCCTCGACGACGCGTTGCGTCCCCTACCGGTCGGGATCCCGGGTGAGTTGTACCTGTCGAGCGTCCAGCTCGCGCGCGGCTACACGTCCCGGCCCGATCTGACCGCGGAACGGTTCGTCGCCGACCCGGCCGGTCCTCCCGGCAGCCGGATGTACCGCACGGGCGACCTCGTCCGGTGGCGGCAGGACGGGCAGCTGGACTATATCGGCCGCGTCGACTTCCAGGTCAAACTCCGCGGCCTGCGCATCGAACTCGGCGAGATCGAAACCGTGCTGCTCTCCCACCCCGAGGTCGCGCAGGCGGTCGTTGTCGTCCACTCCGACCCGGTGACGGGGGACCACCTCGTCGCGTATGTAGTCGCCGCGTCGGACGCGTCACTGGCGCCGGACACGCTGGCCGACCGGGCTCGCGAGGCGCTGCCGGACTACATGGTGCCGACCCAGTTCGTGGAACTCGCCGAGTTCCCCCTCAACGCCAACGGCAAGCTGGACCGCAAGGCGCTGCCGGTTCCGGATTTCGCGTCCGCGCGGGTGTTCCGCGAACCCGCCACGGCCGCGGAGGAGACGATCGCGCAGATCTTCGGCGAGCTGCTCGGCACCGACCGCGTGGGCGCGGATGACGACTTCTTCGAGCTCGGCGGCAACTCGCTCATCGCCACGCGCGCCGTGGCCCGGATCAACGCTCGCTTCGGAGTACACCTCGAGGTGGGCGAGTTCTTCGACGCCCCCACGGTCGCCGATCTGGCCCGGTTGGTGGAGGGCGCGGAGGGGAGCGAGCCGCGCAAGCGGCTGCCGTTGCGGCCGATGGTCCGGCCGGACCGCGTGCCGCTCTCGCTGGCCCAGCAACGGATGTGGTTCCTGAACCAGCTCGAGCCCGACTCCGCTGTGAACAATATCCCGTTCGCGCTCCGGTTGTCGGGTCTGCTGGATCGGCACGCCCTGCAGGTGGCTGTCGCGGACGTGCTCGCCCGACACGAGGTGCTGCGCACGGTCTATCCGGAGGTCGACGGCGTTGGATACCAGGAGGTTGTGCCCACCCGGCAGGTCATTCCAGACCTGACGCCGCAGCCGGTGTCCGAGGAGGAGATTGGCGCTCGCATCGCGGAGAAGATCTCGGCGCCGTTCGACGTGACCCGCACGGTGCCGTTCTGGGCGGGCTTGTACGAAATCAGCGCCACCGAGCATGTGCTCGTGTTCTCGGTGCACCACATCGCCGCCGACGGATTCTCGATCGGTCCGCTGACCCGGGACATCATGGTTGCCTACGCGGCGCGGTCGGCCGGGCACGCTCCCGACCTGCCTCCGCTCGCGGTCCAGTACGCCGACTACAGCATCTGGCAGAGGGAGTTGCTCGGCTCCGAGGACGATCCGGAATCCCTCGCGCACCGGCAGATCGCATTCTGGAAGCAAACCCTCGCGGATCTGCCCGACGAACTGCCGCTGCCGACCGACCGCCCCCGCCCCGCCGTCTCGAGCAGCCGCGGCGGGCTGCTCCGCTTCACCGTGGACACGGGCCTGCGTCGCCGGCTCGACACGGTGGCGCGGGAGAACAACGCCACCTTGTTCATGGTGGTGCACGGCGCCCTGGCTGCGCTGCTGTCCCGGTTGTCGGGGGTGGACGACATCGCGATCGGCTCGCCCGTGGCGGGCCGCGGCGAGGCCGCGCTCGACGATCTCATCGGCATGTTCGTCAACCCGCTCGTGCTGCGCACCCGGGTGGACGTCTCGGCCCCCTTCACCGCGCTCCTCGAGCAGGTTCGGCACTCGGACCTGCAGGCGTTTGCGCACACCGAGGTACCGTTCGAGCGGCTCGTAGAGGTGCTCAACCCGCCCCGCTCGCAATCGCGACATCCGCTGTTCCAGGTTGCGCTCGCGTTCCAGAACATGGACCGGACACAGCTCGAACTCCCCGGCCTGACCGTGAGCGGTGTCGAATTCGACTACGACCTAGCCAAGTTCGATCTGCAGGTCACCATCGCGGAGAACTCGGAGTCCTCGAACGGCTCCGGTGAGCTCAGTGGCGAGCTGTCCTTCGCGAAGGACCTCTTCGACGAGGACACCGTCCGCACCGTCGCCGAGCGTTTCCTGCGCGTGCTCGAGGCGATCGCGGCCGACCCCGACGTGGTGGTGGGGGACATCGACCTGCTCGACATCGCCGAGCACGATCGTCTGCGCACCCTCGGACGAGGAGACGAGTGCGCGTACGACGGGGACGCGACGCTACCGGCGCTGTTCGAGGAGCAGGTCGCACGTACGCCGGACGCGACGGCCCTCGTGTTCGAGGGGCGCACCCTCACCTACCGGGACTTCGCCGCCCGCGTGAACCAACTCGCGCGCCGACTCGTCGAGGCCGGGGTGCGGCCGGAGACGCGCGTGGCGCTGGCGATGCGCCGGTCGGCCGACATGGTCACCGCGATGTACGCGGTGCTCGCCGCCGGGGGCACCTACGTGCCGGTGGACCCGGACCAGCCCACCGAGAGGATCGAGCACATCCTGGACACGGCCGCTCCCGTGTGCGTGCTCACCCGTGACGCCGACGGTGTGCGTCCGTCCGGAATCCTGCCTGTCCTGAGTGTCGACATGCTGCTCGCGACCGCTGCGGACGTCGCGGACACGCCTCTCCACGACGACGACCGCCTCGGTGCCCTAAAACCCCACCACACCGCCTACGTCATCTTCACCTCCGGATCGACCGGCCGTCCCAAGGGCGTTGCGGTGTCGCATCGCTCGGTGGTGAACCAGGTGCGCTGGATCTCGGATCGGTTCGGGATCGACGAGAACGACGCCGTGCTGCTGAAGACTCCGGCGACCTTCGACGTCTCGGTCTGGGAGCTGTTCGCCAGCCTGACGCGTGGTGCCCGGCTCGTGGTCGCAGTCGCCGACGGACACCGTGATCCGGCGTACCTGGTCGAGCTCGCCGACGAGCAGTCGGTGACCCTGCTGTCGTTCGTACCGTCGATGCTCGCGCCCTTCGTGTCTGCACTGGCCGACGGCAGCTGCCGGTCGCTGCGCGCGATTCTCGTGGCGGGCGAGGACTTCCCGTCCTCCGCGGCCGCGCAGGTCCGCACCGCACTGCCGCACGTCGAGCTGCACAACCTGTACGGCCCGACCGAGTTCACCGTCCACGCCACCGCGTCGCAGGTGCTGCCCGGCGAACCCGTCACCATCGGACTTCCGGTGTCGAATGCGTCTGTCGCCGTGCTCGATTCGCGGCTCAACCCAGTTCCTCCGGGCGTGGTGGGCGAACTGTACCTGGCGGGTGTGCAGCTCGCGCGCGGCTACCACGGCCGGGTGGATCTGACCAGCGACCGGTTCGTGGCGGACCCGTCGGGTTCCGGTGAGCGTATGTACCGCACCGGGGACCTCGTGCGCTGGACCGCGACCGGGGAGCTGGACTACATCGGCCGCGCCGACTTCCAGGTCAAGTTCCGCGGCCAGCGGATCGAGCTCGGCGAGATCGAGTCGGTCCTGCTCGCAGACCCAGCCGTTCGCTCGGCGGTCGCGCGGGTCGTCGACACCGACATGGGCCAGCAGCTAGTGGCGTACGTGGTTCCCGTGCCCGGCGCCGAGATCGACGAGCAGGAGTTGCGGTCCGGTCTCGGCAAGGCGTTGCCGTCGTACATGGTGCCGTCGGCGTTCGTGGTGCTCGACGAGTTCCCGCTCAATGCGTCGGGCAAGCTGGATCGTAAGGCCCTGCCGGCGCCGGTGTTCGAGGCGCGTGAGTTCCGGGCGCCGGCCACGCCGATCGAGGAGATCGTGGCGGGTGTGTTCGCGGAGGTGCTCGGCGTCGGCCGGGTGGGTGCGGACGACGACTTCTTCGCCCTCGGCGGCAACTCGCTGGTCGCCACGCAGGTGGTGTCGCGGTTGGGGGCGGCGCTGGACGCGCGGGTGCCGGTGCGCGAGCTGTTCGAGGCGTCCACGGTAACCGCATTGGCGGCCGCGGTCGAGACGCACGTGGGCACGGGCGCGCGTGCCCCGCTGGTGGCGGAGCCCCGTCCTGGGCGCGTGCCCCTCTCGCTCGCGCAGCAGCGCATGTGGTTCCTCAACCGGTTCGATCCGGAGTCGACGGCGTACAACCTGCCGACCGTCCTGCGGCTCTCGGGCGACCTGGACGTGGAGGCCCTGCGCGCCGCGGTCGTGGACGTGGTGGCGCGGCACGAGACGCTGCGCACGGTCTACCCGGAGACCGCAGACGGGCCGGTGCAGGTGGTTCTCCCTGCCACCGAAGCGCTTCCGGAGTTGCAGGTTGTGGACGTCGACCCGGCATCGCTGACCGACGAGGTCGTCGCGTTCGTGGCGCAGCCTTTCGACGTGACCGATCGTGTGCCCGTGCGCATACGGGTGTTCGCGGTGGCGCCGGGTGAGTTCGTGCTGGCTCTGGTGGTGCATCACATCTCGGCGGACGGGTCGTCGATGGGGCCGTTCGTGCGGGATGTGATGACGGCGTATGCGGCGCGCAGTGCTGGGCAGGTGCCGTCGTGGGCGCCGCTCGAGGTGCAGTACGCGGACTATGCCGTCTGGCAGCGGGCGGTGTTGGGGTCGGAGGACGATCCGGGGTCGTTGGCGGCGCAGCAGTTGGCGTACTGGGCGTCGGCGCTGGCGGGGTTGCCGGACGAGTTGGGGCTGCCGACGGATCGGCCGCGGCCGGCGGTGCAGTCGTTTGCGGGGGCGCGGGTGCCGGTGGTGCTCGATGCGCGGCTGCACGGTCGGTTGGTGGAGGTGGCGCGGGCGCACAATGCGACGTTGTTCATGGTGGTGCATGCGGCGTTGGCGGTGCTGTTGGCGCGGTTGTCGGGGTCGTCGGATGTGGCGGTGGGCACGCCGATCGCGGGTCGGGGGGAGCGGGCGCTCGACGAGCTGATCGGGATGTTCGTCAACACGTTGGTGTTGCGGGCGCGGGTCGACGGGGGTGTCTCGTTCGGGGAGTTGCTGGGGTCGGTGCGCGAGGGTGATCTGCAGGCGTTCGCGCATGCGGATGTGCCGTTCGAGCGGTTGGTGGAGGTGCTCAACCCGGAGCGGTCGACGGCGCGGCACCCGCTGTTCCAGGTCGGCTTCTCCTTCCAGAACCAGGGCGAGACGAGCCTTGAGCTGCCGGGTGTCTCCATCTCCGAGTTCCGGCTCGAACACCACACGACCCAGTTCGATCTGCACTGGATCGTGCAGGACACCTATGACGAGTCCGGCGTTCCCAGCGGGATCGGTGGGTTCGTGACGTATGCGACGGCGTTGTTCGACGAGGGCACGGTGGTCTCGTTCGTGGAGCGGTTCGGGCGGGTGCTCGAGGCGGTGGCCGCGGACGTGTCGGTGCCGGTGGGTGGGATCGAGATCCTGTCGGCGAACGAGCGTACGCGAATTCTGGAGTCGTTCAACGATTCTGCGCGTGCTGTGGACGGGTCGGCGACGTTGGTGTCGTTGTTCGAGGCGCAGGTGGCGGCGGCGCCGGATGCGGTGGCGGTGGAGTTCGGGGGCCGGTCGTGGACGTACGGCCGGCTCGACGAGTGGGCGGCGCAGGTGGCGCGGCGGCTGGTCGAGCTGGGGGTCGGCGCCGAGGCGCGGGTCGCGTTGGGGATGCGCCGGTCGGTGGAGCTGATCGTGGGCATGGTCGCCGTGGCCAAGGCCGGGGGGGCGTATGTGCCGGTGGATCCGGAGCAGCCCGCCGAGCGCACCGAGTACATCCTGGGCACCGCGGATCCGGTGTGTGTGCTGACCACCGGGCGGGACGGGTTCGGGGTCGAGGGGGCGCGGCCGGTGGTGATCGTGGCCGAGCCGGAGACGTTCTCGGCGGGCGGGTCGGTGGCGGTGCCGTTGCCGGCGCACACGGCGTATGTGATTTTCACGTCGGGGTCGACGGGTCGGCCGAAGGGTGTGGCGGTGCCGCATGCGGCGATCGCGAATCAGTTGGTGTGGAAGCGGGCCGCTTTCGGGTTGGGTGCGCAGGATGCGGTGTTGCTCAAGACGGCGGCGACGTTCGATCTGTCGGTGTGGGAGTTCTGGTCGGCGTTGGTGTCGGGCGGCCGGGTGGTGGTCGCCGAGCCGGAGGGTCATCGGGATCCGCAGTACCTGCTCGGACTGATCGAGGCGGGGCGGGTGAGCACGCTGCATGTGGTGCCGTCGATGCTCGAGGCGTTGCACGCGGCTGCGGGTGGGGCGTTGCCGGGGTCGCTGCGGCGGGTGCTGGCGATCGGGGAGGCGTTGCCGGCGGATCTGGCGGCGGCGGTGCGGTCGGTGAATCCGCGGGTGGGGTTGTTCAACTTGTACGGGCCGACCGAGGCTGCGGTGTCGGTGACCTGGCACGAGGTGGGCGATGCGGATGTGGCGAGTGTGCCGATCGGGGCGCCGGTGTGGAACAGCCGGGTGTTCGTGCTCGACGGGCGGTTGCGGCCGGTGCCGGTGGGGGTGGCCGGTGAGCTGTAT
>NZ_JAALEG010000071.1 GCF_011058165.1 Rhodococcus aetherivorans | reverse complement strand
GACGGCGCCCCGCCGCACCCCGGCCCGGTACCGGCGACCGGCCGTGGCGGTTCTCGCGCTGCTCGTGGCCGTCGCCGCAGCCGGCGTGGCGGTCCGCCTGCGCGCCGGCTCCCCCGTCGTCGACGCGTTCTACACCGCACCGCACCGGATGCCCGATCATCCCGGCGCGCTTCTGCGCGCCGAACCGTTCACCCGCGCCGTCCCCGACGGCGCCGAGGCCTGGCGCATCCTCTACACCACCACCCGCGACGACGACCAGCCCGCCGTGGCCAGCGCCCTGGTCGTGGTCGCGAAGAACGCCCCGCCCGGACCTCGACCGGTGATCGCCTGGGCCCACGGGACCACCGGTTTCGCCGAACCCTGTGCGCCCACCCTCCTCGACGACCCGCTCGGCGCCGGCGCCCTGCCCGCCGCGTCCGCGCTCCTCGACCGCGGCTGGGCCCTGGTGGCCACCGACTACGTCGGCCTGGGCACCGCAGGCCCGCACCCGTACCTGATCGGGCAGGGCGAAGGACGCTCGGTGCTCGACGCTGTGCGTGCGGCCCACCACCTCGACCACTTCGACCTCGCCGACCGCACCGTCGTCTGGGGGCACTCCCAGGGCGGGCACGCGGCCCTGTGGGCGGGGCTGCTCGCCCCCACCTACGCCCCGGACACACCCGTCGCCGGGATCGCCGCGATGGCCCCCGCCAGCGACACTGTCGCGCTGACCACCGGACTCGACACCGTTCCCGGCGGCAGCGTGTTCGCCTCGTACGTCCTCGCCGCCTACACCGCGGTCTACGACGACGTCGACGGCGACACCTACGTCGGGCCCGCCGCCCGCACCCTCGTGCGCGAGATGGCGACAAGGTGCCTGTCCGAACCCGCCGTCTACGTCTCGGTCCTGTCGGCACTCTCGCTCAGTCGCGACCGGTCCGTGCTGCGCACCGGCCCCACCACCGGACCCCTCGGCCGCCGCCTCGCGGAGAACGTCCCCACCGGCACGACGGCCGTGCCCGTCCTGCTCGCGCAGGGCGCCACCGATTCCCTCGTCACCGCCGCCGTGCAGGACGGCTACGTGCGCGACCGCTGCGCCGAGAACTGGGCCCTGGACTACCGCAGCTATCCCGGCCGGGACCACCTCGGGCTCGTCGCCGAGGACTCCCCGCTCGTACCCGAACTACTCACCTGGACCGAACAGCGTCTCGCCGGCATCGCCGCCCCCGGCACCTGCCCCGGGCGCTGACGCGCCGGACGCTCGGCCGCGGCTACTCGGCGCCGCGCATCGCGCGGCACGACCGGATGTCCGTCGCCAGGATCGCCCGCGCCCCGATCTCGGCGAGCCGATCCATCACCGCGTTGTGGCCCTTGCGCGGCACCATCGCCCGCACCGCCACCGACGAGTCGTCGGCGAGCGGTGAGATCGTCGGCGACTCCAGACCCGGAGTGATCTGCACCGCCTCGTCGAGAACCGGCTTGGGGCAGTCGTAGTCGAGCATCACGTACTGCTGCGCGAACACCACGCCCTCGATGCGGGCGACGAGCTGGTTGCGCGCCGAATCGCCGCGGCTCGCGCCCTCCTGCTCGATCAGCACGCCCTCCGAGTCGCACAGCGACTCCCCGAACGCCACCAGATCGTGCTGGCGCAGCGTCCGGCCGGAGCCGACGACGTCGGCGATCGCGTCGGCCACCCCCAGCTGAATGGAGATCTCCACCGCGCCGTCGAGGCGGATGACCGTCGCCTCGATCCCCCGCGCCGTCAGATCACGGCGGACCAGGTTGGGGTACGACGTCGCGATCCGCAGGCCGGCGAGGTCCTCGATCTTCCAGTCCCGGCCCTTCGGCGCCGCGTAGCGGAAGGAGGAGTACCCGAACCCCAGAGCGAGCCGCTCGGTGACCGGCGCCGCCGAATCCAGCGCCAGGTCACGGCCGGTGATGCCCAGATCGAGCTCGCCGGAACCGACGTAGATGGCGATGTCCTTCGGGCGCAGGAAGAAGAACTCGACGTCGTTGACCGGGTCGATAACGGTCAGGTCGCGCGAGTCGGTGCGGCGCCGGTATCCGGCCTCGCGCAGGATTTCGGCGGCGGACTCGGACAGCGAGCCCTTGTTCGGAACTGCGACGCGCAGCATGGACGGTCCTTTCGGCAACGGTGCGAAGAGCAGGGAAGGAACAGGCGGAAGGTCTCGCGGGCACGACGGCCGGCCCCGGGGCGGCTGCCCGACGGCGAGCCGTCACACATGCCCGACGGCGAGCCGTCACAGATGCCCGACGGCGAGCCGTCACAGATGCTTGTAGACGTCCTCGAGCTTCAGACCCCGCCCGACCATCAGCACCTGCACCCAGTACAGCAACTGCGAAATCTCCTCCGCCAGCTGCTCGTCGCTCTGGTACTCGGCGGCGATCCACACCTCGCCGGCCTCCTCGATCACCTTCTTGCCCTGTGCATGGACGCCGGCGTCCAGGGCGGCAACGGTGCCGGACCCCTCGGGACGGGTGACGGCACGCTCGGACAGCTCGGCGAACAGGGAATCGAAGGTCTTCACGGGGGTTCATTGTTTCATGACCGCGGCGTGCTCCCGCACCCAGTGCCGCGACCGCCCCGGGCGCCCGGCCCGGACCGTCAGAACTCGAGGGCGAGGCCGCTGTCGAACCGGCGGCGCCGCCCGGTGCGCGGATCGTCGAACTCGACGGTCCGCGCCAGCAACCGCAGCGGATCCGAGAAATCGTCCGGCGCGCGGCGCCGGAACCGCGGATAGAAGTTGTCCCCGACGATCGGCGCCCCCAGCGAGCTCAGGTGCAGCCGCAGCTGATGGGTGCGCCCGGTCCGCGGATGCAGCCGGTACCGGGCCAGGTCCCCGCGCCGGTCGAGCAGCTCGATCCGCGTCTCGGAGTTCGGCTCGCCGGGCTCCTCCACGGCCGTGAGCTCGCCGTGCCGCTTACGGATCCGGCTGCGCACCGTGCGGGGGAACTCGAGTCCCGGCCGGTACGGGGCGATCGCCTCGTACACCTTGCGCACCCGCTGCCGCTCGAACAGCTGCTGGTACGGCCCCCGCAATCCCGGATCGGTGGTGCACAGCAGCACGCCCGCCGTCATCCGGTCCAGACGGTGCACCGGAACCAGGTCCGGCAGCCCGAGTTCCCGGCGCAGCCGCACCACCACCGTCTCCCGGATGTGCGCGCCCCGCGGGATCGTCGCCAGGAAGTGCGGCTTGTCCGCGACGAGGAGCCCCTCGTCGCGGTGCAGGACCGTCACCGGGAACGGCACCGGCACCTCCGGCGGCGGCTCCCGGTAGAAGTACACGAACCGGCCCGGCTGGTACCGGGTCTGCGCGGTCACCGGCCGGCCGTGCTCGTCGACGAGCTCACCGGCCGCGACGTGGCGGTGCCAGTCCTCGCCGGGCTCGGCGCCGCGCAGGAACCCGAGGATCGTGGGGGCGGGATCGGTGACGGGCAGCCGCAGCCGGTCCGGGCCGAGACCGTCGCGTACCGGCAGCGGCGGCGCAGCCACCGTCAGGGCCCGACCGGGTCCGGCACGCACGCCTCGCACACCAGGCTCAGCTCCCGGCCGTTGACGTCCGGGTGGTTGCGGTAGCGCGAGGTCGGCGCCCGGCACAGCGTGCACCGGCCCAACACCGCCGCCGCGTCCGAGAACTCGACGTTCGTGCGGCCGTCGAAGACGTACAGCGAACCCTCCCACAGCCCGTCGTCGCCGAACGTCTCCCCGTACCGGACGATGCCGCCGTCGAGCTGATACACCTGCTCGAACCCGCGGTTGCGCATCAACGCGGACAGCACCTCGCAGCGCACCCCGCCCGTGCAGTAGGTCACCACCGGACGTGACTTGAGGTGGTCGTAGCGGCCGCTGTCGAGCACCGACACGAACTCGCGCGTGGTCCCCACATCCGGCACGACCGCCCCGCGGAACCGGCCGATCTCCGCCTCGAACGCGTTGCGCCCGTCGAAGAACACCACCTCGTCGCCGCGCTCGCCGATCAGCTCGTGCAGCCCGTGCGGCGACAGGTGCACCCCACCGCCGACCACCCCGTGCTCGTCGACCTTCAGCTCGTGCGGCGCCCCGAAGGTCACGATCTCCGGCCGTACCCGCACCGACAGGCGCGGAAAATCCCGCCCGGTGCCGTCCGACCACTTGATGTCGGCGTCGGCGAACGGCGCGTACGCGCGGGTGCCGCGCACGTACCGCTTGACGTCGGCGATGTCGCCCCCGACGGTGGCGTTGATGCCGTGCTCGGAGATCACAATGCGACCGGTGAGATCGTTCGACGCCGCCAGGGTGTGCTGCCACAAGCGGATCGCCTCCGGATCGGCCAGCGGCGTGAACCGGTAGAACAACACGATCTTCGGGATCGCCACCTCAGCACACCCCCGGCAGGTGCAGCGCGTGCAGGTCCGCGACGGTCAGCCCGTCCAGGGTCTCGCGGAACACCCGCCGCGGCGAGGTCGGCACCTCCGTCAGCGACGGCACCACCAGCACCGTGCAGCCCGCGGCCTCCGCCGCCGCCGCCCCGGTGGGCGAGTCCTCCACCGCCAGGCACTGCGCCGGCTCGAGCCCCAGCAGCTGCGCCGCCCGCAGGTACGGAGCCGGATCCGGCTTGCCGGCCGGCACCTCGTCGCCGCACACCGAATGGTCGAAGTGCTCACGCCCGAGCGTGTCCAGGGCGAACTCGCACAACGTCCGGTCGGTGTTGGTGACCAGCGCCGACCCGAGCCCGGCGGCACGCACGGCCCCCAGCGTCCGACGCGCCCCGGGCCGCCACGGCAGCCCCTGCGCGAACAGCTCCCCCATGCGCCCGTACAGCCACGCCTTCGCCGCGGCCAGGGCGTCGGGATCCGGTTCGAGATCCAGCGCCGCGAACACCGTCCGCAACGCGAACGCGCTCGACGCCCCGATCGTCGCCCGCCGTGTCTCGTCCGTCATCGGCCCGCCCAGGCGCAGCGACAGCTCCCGGATCCCGGTGTCCCACAGCGTTTCCGATTCGAGCAGGGTGCCGTCCATGTCCCACAGGACGGCCCGCAGCGTCGACGTGGTCACCGCACTAGACATTGAAGTACTTCGCCTCCGGGTGATGCAGGACGAACGCGTCGGTGGACTGCTCCGGATGCAGCTGCAGCTCCTCCGACAGCTCCACCCCGATCCGGCCCGGTTCGAGCAGCTCGACCAGCTTGACGCGGTCCTCGAGATTCGGGCACGCCCCGTACCCGAACGCGAACCGCGCCCCGCGGTAGCCGAGCTTGAAGAACTCGGCCACGTCCGCCGGATCCTCCTCGGCCAGGGTGTGGCCGCCGGCGAGCACCAGCTCCTCCCGGACCCGCCGGTGCCAGTACTCGGCCAGCGCCTCGGTCAGCTGCACACCGATGCCGTGCACCTCCAGATAGTCCCGGTAGGAGTTCGACGCGAACAACTCGTTCGCGAAGTCCGCGATCGGCTGCCCCATCGTCACCAGCTGGAACGGCAGCACGTCCACCTGCCCCTCGGCCCGCGCATCCGCCCGCGACCGCACGAAGTCGGCGATGCACAGGAACCGGCCGCGCTGCTGCCGCGGATACGTGAACCGGTAGCGCTCGGCGGCATCCGGATGCGGCTCCGCCAGCACCACCACGTCGTCGCCCTCCGACACCGCCGGGAAGTACCCGTACACCACCGCAGCGTGCGCCAGGATCCCCTCGGTGGACAGCCGGTCCAGCCAGTACCGCAGCCGCGGCCGGCCCTCGGTCTCCACCAGCTCCTCGTAGGTGGGACCGCCCCCGGTGCGCTGCCCGCGCAGCCCCCACTGCCCCAGGAACAGCGCCCGCTCGTCGATCAGGCCGGCGTAGTCGGCCAGCGCCACCCCCTTGACCACCCGGGTGCCCCAGAACGGCGGGGTGGGCACCTCGAGGTCGGCGGCCACATCGGAGCGCTCCGGGACCTCGACCGGCGTCTCGGCGGCCTTACGCTTCTCCGCGATCCGCCGCGACCGCTCGTGCCGGGCCTTGCGCTCGGCGGCCTTCTCCCGCGCCGCGATCGCCTCCGGGCTGTCCGCCGCCGGGCCCTCGCCGCGCTTGACGGCCATGACCCGGTCCATCAGATGCAGGCCCTCGAACGCATCACGCGCGTAGGACACCTGACCCTCGTAGATCTCGGCCAGGTCGTTCTCCACGTAGGAGCGGGTCAGCGCGGCACCCCCGAGCAGCACCGGGAACCGCTCCGCCACCCCGCGATGGTTGAGCTCTTCGAGGTTCTCCTTCATCACCACGGTCGACTTCACCAACAGCCCGGACATGCCGATCACGTCGGCGTTCTTGTCCACCGCCGCGTCCAGGATCGTCGCGATCGGCTGCTTGATGCCGAGGTTGACCACCTCGTAGCCGTTGTTGCTCAAGATGATGTCGACGAGGTTCTTGCCGATGTCGTGCACGTCGCCCTTGACGGTGGCCAGCACGATCCGGCCCTTGCCCTCGTCGCCGGTGGACTCCATGTGCGGCTCGAGATGCGCGACCGCCGCCTTCATCACCTCGGCGGACTGCAACACGAACGGCAGCTGCATCTGCCCCGAGCCGAACAGCTCCCCGACCGTCTTCATCCCCGACAGCAGCGTGTCGTTGATGATCGCCAACGGTGGGGTCGTCTGCATCGCCTCGTCCAGATCCGCCTCGAGCCCGTTGCGCTCGCCGTCGACGATCCGCCGCTCGAGCCGCTCGAACAGCGGCAGCGCGGCCAGCTCCTGCGCGCGGGACTCCCGCGACGACGCCGCCGACACCCCCTCGAACAGCGCCATCAGCTTCTGCAGCGGGTCGTAGCCCTCGCGCCGCCGGTCGTACACCAGATCCAGCGCCGTCTCGCGCTGCTCGTCCGGGATCCGCGCCATCGGCAGGATCTTCGACGCGTGCACGATCGCCGTGTCCAGCCCCGCCTGCACACACTCGTGCAGGAACACCGAGTTCAGCACCTGCCGCGCCGCGGGGTTCAGGCCGAACGACACGTTCGAGATGCCCAGGGTGAAGTGCACCCGCGGATGCCGCCGCTTGATCTCGCGGATCGCCTCGATCGTCTCGATGGCGTCCCGGCGGACCTCCTCCTGACCGGTGGAGATCGGGAACGTCAGGGCGTCGACGATGATGTCCTCCTCGCCGAGCCCCCACCTGCCGGTCAGATCCGCGATCAGCCGCTCGGCGATGCGCACCTTGTGCTCGGCGGTGCGGGCCTGGCCCTCCTCGTCGATGGTCAACGCCACCACCGCGGCGCCGTGCTCGACGACGTGCTCCATGATCCGCTCGAACCGCGAACCGGGGCCGTCGCCGTCCTCGTAGTTCACCGAATTCACCGCGCACCGGCCCCCGAGATGCTCGAGGCCGGCCCGGATCACGTCCGGCTCCGTCGAGTCGATCATGATCGGCAACGTCGACGCCGTCGCCAGCCGGCCCGCCAGGTCCGCCATGTCGACGGCGCCGTCGCGGCCCACGTAGTCCACGTTCAGATCCAGCAGGTGCGCGCCGTCGCGGATCTGGTCCTTCGCGATGTCCAGGCACTTCTGGTGGTCCCCGGCGAGCATCGCCTCCCGGAACGCCTTCGACCCGTTCGAATTGGTGCGCTCCCCGATCATCAGGATCGACGAGTCCTGCTCGAACGGCACCGCCGAGTACAGCGACGACACGCCCGGCTCCGGCCGGGGGCCGCGCTCGGCGCGCTCGGTCGCGTGCACCGCCTCGGCGACCTGCCGGATGTGCTCGGGGGTGGTGCCGCAGCAGCCGCCGACCAGCGCCAGACCGAACTCGGCGACGAATCCGCTCAGCGCCTCCGCCAGCTCTTCCGGCGTCAACGGGTACTCGGCGCCGTTCGCTCCCAGCACCGGCAGACCCGCGTTCGGCATCACCGACACCGGCAACCGGGCGTGCTTGGACAGATGCCGCAGGTGCTCGCTCATCTCCTCCGGGCCGGTCGCACAGTTCAGCCCGATCAGATCGATGCCCAGGGGTTCGAGCGCCGTCAGGGCCGCCCCGATCTCGCTGCCGAGCAGCATCGTGCCGGTCGTCTCCATCGTCACGTGGGTGACGATCGGGATGCGCCGGCCCGCCCGCTCCATCGCGCGGCGGCTGCCGACGATCGCGGCCTTCGCCTGCAGCAGATCCTGACAGGTTTCGACGAGGATGGCGTCGGCGCCGCCGTCGAGCATGCCCAACGCCGACTCGGTGTAGGCGTCGCGCAGCGTGGCGAACGGGGCGTGACCGAGGGTGGGCAGCTTCGTGCCCGGACCCATCGAGCCGAGCACGAACCGGCCCATGCCGTCCGGGCCGGGACCCATCTCGTCGGCCACCTCCCGGGCCAGGCGGGCGCCGCGTTCGGACAGGTCACGGATGCGATCGGCGATGTCGTAGTCGGCGAGATTGGGCAGGTTGCAGCCGAAGGTGTTGGTGGAGACGGCATCCGCCCCGGCCTCGAAGTACGCCCGGTGGATCCCCCGGATGACGTCGGGCCGGGAGTCGTTGAGAATCTCGTTGCACCCCTCGAGGCCGCGGAAGTCGTCCAGACTCAGATCCGCGGCCTGCAACATCGTGCCCATCGCCCCGTCTCCCACGACAACGCGCTGCGAAAGCGCATCGAGCAAGGCAGAGTGCAATGGGGTGGACATGCGTTCCAGACTAGTGGGCGGCCCGTCCGGCTCTCGCCGTAGGCTGGACAGGTGAGTGCAAGCGAGTTCGCCGAGACCCCGGAACCGGACGTGCCGACCCTGCGTGACCCGGTGCTGGTCGCCGCGTTCGAAGGGTGGAACGACGCCGGGGACGCGGCCAGCGGCGCCGTCGAACACCTCGAGCTCATCTGGGACGCCGAACCGTTCGCCGAACTGGACTCCGAGGACTACTACGACTACCAGGTCAACCGCCCCATGGTGCGTCTCGTCGACGGCGTCACCCGCGAGATCGAATGGCCCGCCACCCGCCTGTCGGTGTGCTCGCCCCCCGGCAGCGACCGCGACGTGGTGCTGCTGCGCGGCATCGAACCCAACATGCGCTGGCGCAGCTTCTGCGACGCCATCATCGAGCTCGCCGACGAGATCGGCGTGCACACCGTCCTCATCCTCGGCGCCCTGCTCGCCGACACCCCGCACACCCGGCCCGTCCCCGTCACCGGCACCGCCTACAGCACCGACGCCGCCAAACGCTTCAACCTGGAAGGTTCCCGGTACGAGGGCCCCACCGGCATCGCCGGGGTCCTGCAGGATGCGTGTGTCCGCGCCGGCGTGCCCGCCGTGTCGTTCTGGGCCGCCGTCCCCCACTACGTGTCGCAGCCCCCCAACCCCAAGGCCACCGTCGCGCTGCTGCGCCGTGTCGAGGACGTCCTCGACCTCGAGGTGCCTCTCGGCGAACTGCCGATCCTCGCCGAGGAGTGGGAACAGACCGTCACCGCGATGACGGAGGACGACGAGGAGATCGCCGAATACGTGCGGGCCCTCGAGGAACGCGGCGACGCCGAATCCGACATCTCCGAGGTCATCGCCAAGATCGACGGCGACGCCCTCGCCGCCGAATTCGAACGCTACCTGCGGCGACGGGGCCCCGGCGGCTTCACCCAGTGAGCGCGGCACGCGCCTCGCTGCAGCGTGCCGCCCTCTACGCCGGAGGATTCCTCGGACCCTTCGGCGGTGGAGTCGTGGCGTCCGTGCTGCCGGAGATCGGCGCGGCCACCGGCGTGAGCGCCGGCGCGGCCGCGAGCACGCTCACCGCGTACCTCGGGCCGTTCGCGCTGACCATGCTCGTCTCCGGCACCCTCGGGGCACGGTGGGGACGGGTCCGCACCGTCCGCACGGCGTACATCGCCTACACCTGCGCGTCGCTGGCGTCCGCGCTCGCCCCCACCCTCGGGCTGCTGCTCGCGTCCCGCGCGTTGCAGGGCGTGGCCAACGCCTTCACCACCCCGCTGCTGCTTGCCGCGCTCGCCGCGATCGTGCCGCGGGCGCGGCTGGGCCGCGCCCTGGGCCTGTTCGGGGCGATGCAGGCCGCCGGGCAGACCTCGGCCCCGCTCGTCGGGGGCCTGGCCGCCGAGGTCGACTGGCGGTGGGCGTTCGTCGTGATCGCCGCCGCCGCCGCCGTCCTCGCCGTGATCGGGCTGCCCGAACAGCTGACCGCCCCCACCGGAGAGCCGCCGCCGCGGCTGCGCGACGCGCTGCGCCCCGACGTGTTGCGCATCGGTGTCGTCGCACTGCTCGGCTGGGGCGCCCTCGGCGGCCTGAACTTCCTGCTCGCCTTCCGCGCCGAGGACGTCTTCGGCCTGGCCCCCACCCAGCGGGGCCTGCTCCTGACCGGATTCGGGGTCGCCGGCATCCTCACCGCCCGCCGCGTCGGCACCCTCATCGACCGCATCGGCGCCCGCCGCACCGTCCTGCTCGGCGCACTCGCCGGCGCCGCCCTCGTCGTCGTCGCCGGCACCGCCGGACTGCTGTGGCTGGTCGCGGCCGCCTGGTTCGTCGCCGGCATCGCCTCGCAGTGCGTGCTCGTCGGTGTCAACGCCGCGGTCCTCGGCTCCCGGGGCCGCAACCGCGGCGGCGCCGTCTCCGTGGTGCAGGCCTTCCGGTTCTCCGGCGGCGCCGTCGCCCCGCTGGCGCTGACGCCGCTCTATGCCGCGGCGCCGGTCGCGAGCTTCGTCGTGCCCGCCCTCGTGCTCGCCGTCGTCGCCCCGCTGGCGATGCCACGCCGCGACACCGCCCCCGGCTGACACCCCCACCCCGGCGGCGGTGAGCACTTCCTGACCGCCGCGTAACCCCGGTGCCGCCGATCCGTCACCGCCCCCGGCAACCCTGGACGCATGACCCCAACCGCGTCGCACCCCCACGGCCCGCGCCGACGGCTGCTCGTCGTCGGCAACGGGATGGCCGGCGCCCGCACCGTCGAGGAGATCCTCGCGCGCGGCGGCCGGGACCAGTTCGAGATCACGATGATCGGCGACGAGCCGTACGGCAACTACAACCGGATCATGCTCTCCCACGTGCTGGCCGGCCAGGCCGACGTCGACGACGCCGAACTCGTCCTCAACCCCATGAGCTGGTACCGGGAGAACGGAGTCACCCTCCACGCCGGCGACCGCGCGACCCACCTCGACCGGTTCGGCAAGGTCGTCACGTGCGAATCCGGCCGGCAGGTCCCCTACGACCTGCTCGTCGTCGCGACCGGGTCGAACACCTTCTTCCCCAACATGGACGGCCTGCGCGAACCCGACGGCCGGCTCGGCCGCGGCGTCTTCGGCTTCCGCACCCTCGCCGACACCAACGGCATGCTGCAGATGGCCGACGCCCACGACGACGTCCGCGCCGTCGTCGTCGGCGGCGGCCTGCTCGGCCTCGAAGCCGCCTACGGGCTGCGCACCCAGGGCCTGACCGTCACCGTGGTGCACTCGCCCACCCACCTGATGAACCAGCAACTCGACGAACGCGGCGGCCGGGTGCTGCGCACCGAGATCGAGAAACTCGGCATCACCGTCCACACCGCTACCCGCACCACCGCCGTCCTGCGCGACGACCACAGCCGGGTCACCGGCGTGCAGTTCGCCGACGGCACCGTCGTCGACACCGACATGGTCGTGGTCACCGCCGGCATCCGCCCCAACACCGAATTCGCCCGTGCCGGCGGCATCGTCGTCGAACGCGGCATCGTCGTCGACGACCAGATGCGCTGCGAAGAGGAGTCGAGCATCTACGCCGTCGGCGAGTGCGCCCAGCACCGCGGCGAGGTGTACGGCCTCGTCGCCCCGGTATGGGAGCAGGCAGTCGTCCTCGCCGAGCACCTCACCGGTGCGAATGCGCACGCCGCCTACCAGGGATCCCGCACCAGCACCAAGCTCAAGGTCGCCGGCATCGACGTCGCCTCGATGGGGGTCAAGGAACCCGAGCACGAGGACGACGAGTTCGTCCAGTTCTACGATCCGCGCAGCGGCATCTACAAGAGCATCGTCGTGCGCGACGGCCGGCTGGTCGGCGCGATGCTGCTCGGCGACGTGAGCAAGGCCGCCACCCTCGCCCAGGCCTTCGACGGCAAGCTCGAGATCCCGGCGGACCGCGCGGCGCTGCTGTTCGACCTCGGCGACCCGCAGGGCGCCGACGTCGCCGCAGACCTGCCGGACGAGACCCAGGTGTGCAACTGCAACGGCGTCAGCAAGGGCGACATCGTCGCGTGCGTCCACGACGGCGCCGACACCCTCGTGCAGGTGTGCGCCCGCACCCGCGCCGGGAAGGGCTGCGGCTCGTGCAAGGGCCTGGTCGCCGACATCGTCGCCTGCGCCGCCGGCGGCGCCCTCGCCGAGGACCCCGCCGCGAACTGGTACGTGCCGTGCATCCCGCTCGCCAAACCGGACCTGATCGCCGAGATCCGCCGCCGCGACCTGCGCGCGGTCTCCCAGGTCCTCGCCGAACTCGCCACCGGCGGTCGCGAGGATGCCACTGCCAAGATGCCGCTCGCGTCGCTGCTGCGTACCGTGTGGGGCCCCGACTGGGTCGACGAACGGGGTGCGCTGTTCATCAACGACCGTGTCCATGCCAACATCCAGCGCGACGGCACCTTCTCCGTGGTGCCGCAGATGAAGGGCGGGGTCACCACCCCGGACCAGCTGCGCCGCATCGCCGACGTCGCCGACAAGTACGGCGTGCCCATGGTCAAGGTCACCGGCGGCCAACGCATCGACCTGCTCGGCATCCGCAAGGAGGACCTGCCCAAGGTGTGGGCCGACCTGGACATGCCCTCCGGATACGCCTACGGCAAGAGCTTCCGCACCGTCAAGACCTGTGTCGGCAGCGACTTCTGCCGGTTCGGTCTCGGCGACTCGACCGCCCTCGGCATCGCGCTCGAGGAGCGCTTCCAGGGGCTCGAGACACCCGCCAAGCTGAAACTCGCCGTGGCCGGATGCCCCCGCAACTGCTCGGAGGCGCTGTGCAAGGACTTCGGCGTCGTCGCGGTCGGCGACGGCCGCTGGGAGATCTACGTCGGCGGCGCCGCCGGCGCCCACGTCCGCAAGGGCGACCTGCTCGCCACCGTCGGCTCCGGCGAAGAAGTCCTCGCCCTCGCCGGCCGGTTCATCCAGCACTACCGCGAGAACGCCAAGTGGCTCGAACGGACCTACGACTTCGTGCCCCGCATCGGCATCGACCGGCTCCAGGCACTGCTGGTCCGAGACGAGGAGGACATCGTGACCGGACTCGACGAACGCGTCGGCACGGCCGTGGCGGGATACCGGGACCCCTGGCTCGAACGGACCACCCCGAAGTCGCCGGCGCAGTTCAGCCCCGCGCTGCCGTTGCTCCCGCTGCCGCTGGTGCCGGTCCGATGACCACGACCGAAAGCCGGACCACCGCAATGGAGTACGCGGTCGGCGCGTTGACCGACCTGACCCCGGGCGAAGGCCGCACGTACACGGTGGGCGGACGGCAGATCGCCGTGTTCCTGCTCGGCGACGGCGCCGTCCGAGCCCTGGACGCGGTGTGCCCGCACCGGGGCGGACCGCTCGCCGACGGACAGATCGACGACGACCTCGTCGTATGCCCCCTGCACCAGTACGCGTTCGTGTTCGACACCGGCCGATGCACCGCGCCCGGCATCGACCCGGTCCGCACCTACCCGGCGCGCGTGCACGACGGGCGGATCGTCGTCACCGTCGGGTGAGCGAGGGGTGGCTGTCGCGCCACCAGCAGAACACGTACAGCGTCAGAGCCGCGACGAGGGCGGTGACCACCCACATGGTCACCGCCACGTCGACCCACGACCCGATCGGCGGTGAGCCCGGCAGGATGCCCCGCAGCGGCACCACCGCGAACAGCATCGCCGCCATCCACGCCAGCATGTCGGTCTCCACCGCGCGGCGCCGCCGGAACGTCTGTACCGCGACGAACGCGGCCAGGACCGCGAGGACAACCATCATCAGCAGCAGGATCGCCGCGTACACGAGAGTGCCTCCGGTGCGCGTGAACACCACCTCGGTGCCGTCGACGCCATCGGGAAAGCCGAGCTCCGGAGCGGCGACGACGGTCCCCTGGTCGATCGCCCACCCGTCGATGCGGCCGTCGATCAACACGTCCGACGGCACCGGTTCTCGCTCCGACCCCTCCCCCACATCGGCCTCCACGACGACCGGCGTGACATCGAAGGTGTCGAACGGCCAGCGGATCGCCTGGCCGCGCGCAAGCAGTTCCACCGGGTAGCCGACGGGCACGGAATGGGCCGGGAAGAACAACTCCGACTGTGAGACGGCCGGCACGAGCAACACACTCAGCGGCACGGCGAGCGTGGCCCCGTTCGCATCGAGAAACGAGTCCCCGGGATAGATGGTGACCTCCGCATGCACCCGGTCGACCGTCGGCTGCAGCGACTTCATCGTCACCACCACGAGCACCGAGTCGGCATCGACGTTAACCGGCCGCCATTCCCGCGACTCGTGCGTGCTCACCCCGAACAGGACGAGTACGCCCAGGTATGCGGCCGTCACCGCCGCCCCGAGCGACACCAGCAGAGTCCGGCGAGACGGGCGATTCGGACGTGGCGCAGGCATTCCCGGACTGTAGCCCGCTGGGCCGCTGCCGACTCGTTTGTTCTTGGCGTATTTGGGTGCGGTTTTGTCGTGAAGTGAGGGTGATTTCGGTATTTTTTTTATTTCCGTCAGACTCAGAATATGGATACTACAAAGCGCCAGTCGAGAGCAGGACCCCTCGACTCACCCCAGCCGGCGGCCCGACCCCCTCCTCACGCGTCCGTTCCGCCGTTCCGTCTCCCCCGATCGAATCGGGTTGCCCTCCGGATCAAGATGTCGTGGTGGGGTGCGTGTCGCGGTCTCCTCCCCTGGCCGGGTCGGCCGGATGGCGGTGTGTTCGTGAATTGAAGAGCTTCCGTGTCGTACCGATTACCTATTGTGAAGACATGACAGCATCCGCCCAGCCCACAGAACCGGTCGACAGCGCGCTGGGGCCCCGCCCGGAGCGCCCCATCGACATCTACCGTCGCTCGATCGCCGTGGTGGAAGCGTGTCTGCCCCTGGGCTGGACTGCCACGTCCGACCGCCCCCGCTCCCCTGCCGCCCCCGAGCGCATCCTCGTGACCGCACCCGACGGCGAGTCGGTGTCGTACGCCGTCATCGCGTCCCGCGGAGTGCTCAGCGGGGACGTCGCGCGCATCGCCGCCGAACTGTCCGAGTCCGACCGGGGATTCGTGTGCGCGCACTACCTTTCCGATCCGGTGCGGCGCCAGCTCGACCAGCACGGCATCTCGTACTCCGACGCGACCGGGAATCTCACGCTCGTCGCGTCCCGGCCGGCGATCTGGGTGCGCAACCGGGGCGCCGACGCCGACCCGTGGCGCGGGCCCGGCCGTCCGTCGGGCGTGCTCACCGGTGAACCGTCCGAGCGAGTCGTCCGGGCACTTGCCGACTTCACCGGCGAGATGTCGGTGCCGGAACTGATC
The DNA here is from genome assembly GCF_011058165.1 of Rhodococcus aetherivorans. GTDB lineage: Bacteria > Actinomycetota > Actinomycetes > Mycobacteriales > Mycobacteriaceae > Rhodococcus > Rhodococcus aetherivorans. The sequence continues at coordinate 18,150 of NZ_JAALEG010000071.1, read as the reverse complement.
CGGCTGTCGGGCGCCTCCACCGGCGCCACCTACCGTGTCGTCGAGGTACTCGGGGAGCGGGAGCTGATCCGCCGCATTCCGCGCGGTCCGATCACCATGGTGCACTGGGAGAAGATGCTGCGAGCCTGGGCAGCGGACCGCAAACCCTGTACCACAAGGGGGTTCGCCGCACCGGACGGCGTCGGCACCGTACGGGCCGATCTCTCCGAACCGCTCGACCTGAGCTATGCGATCACCGGCCTCGGCGCCACCGACTACGCGGCCGCCGATCTTCTCGAGGTGTACGCCGACGACCCGGATGCATTCGCCCAGGCACTCGGTCTGCGCCCCGTCGATCGCGGAGCCGACGTCGTGGTGGCCACGCCGTGGTCGTCGGTGGTGTTCGAGCGGATGCAGCGGCGCGACGGCCTGCGCTTCGCGGCACCGTCCCAGGTCTATGCAGACCTGCTGGCCGGACCGTTCCGCAACCTGAACGCCGCCGAACATCTACTGGCGGCGCTCACCGCCGACCAGAGCGCCTGGCGCCGACCCGTCGGTCGCACCTGACCGCGGTCAGAGGCCCAGCGTGGTGACGGCATTGCCGACGAGTCCGGCGTGCTGGCGGCTGTAGAGCGCCACCATCCGCTCGTCGGAATGCCCCGTCTGCGTCATGATCGTCTGAGTCGTGGCTCCGTTGCGGACGGCCTGGGTGACGAACCCGGCGCGCAGGCTGTGCCCGCCGAGCGTGGCGACCACCTCGGCGGCGAACCCGGCCTGCCGCGCCCGCCGCTGGATCATCGAGTGCACCGACTGCCCGCTCAGGGCACCGCTCCCGACGGCACCGGTGCGGTGGATCGTGCGGAACAGGGGCCGCTCGGCACGCCCCTCCCCCGGCGCCACACCGCGGCAGCAGTGCTCGTCGCCGGCGGCACGATCGTCGGTCAACAGCTCCCGGACCGCCGCCCCACCGTCCGCGTCCCACACGTCGAGCACCTCGCGCCAGCGCCGGTAGGCGCACACCGGACAGGTCCGCGGATCGCGGCCGTACGGAAGCGTGACGGTGCGTCCGCGGGCGTCGCGGTCCGCCTTCGATCGGCGGATCGTCACGTACAGCCCGTCGGACCGATGAGCGACGACGTCGGAGGTGGTGAGGGCGGACAGCTCCGACCGCCGCATCGCGCCGGCCAGTCCGAGCAGCAGCAGGGCGGAGTCGCGGCGCTCGGCTACGCGGTCCGGCCACTCGGTGGCGCCGGCGCGCATCGCTCCGACGATCGCACGGATGTCGTCGGTGAGCAGTGGGGTGCGCCGTGCCGGGGGCGTCGCACGGGTTCGCCGGATGCCGCGCACCACGTCGCGCACCGCCTCGTGGTGTCCCGGCTTCGACAGGCCCGCGAGGGCGTGCACCTTGTTGATCGTCGCGACCCACCGCGCGAGGGTCGACGGGGCGTAGGCCCAGCGCCCGTCGGGTCGAAGCTCGCCCGCCTTCTCGGTCAGGTACCAGCCCACGAGTTCGGGTGGCGCCGGTAGCGGCACGTGGCCCACGGCGTCGCACCACCGGGCGAACTTGCTCCAGTCGCTGGTCAAGGCCGCTCGGGTGTTGTCCGACGCGGCCTTGGCTCGGAGTCGGCGCATCGCCTCCTCCACACCGGCGGGAAGTACCGGCGTGGAGATCGACGCCTCGAGGGACGCGTTGCCCGGCAACTGATTCGTCACGGTGACACCACTCCTCATGCCGAGTCGACCGCCTTCGCGGAACGGACGATACGCGCCTCGGCCGGAAACCCCGCCTCGGCGACGCCGATCAGCGCGGCGCGCCCGGCTCGGGCGCGCCGCGCGAGGGACCGGTCCGTTGCGGTTCACACGCCGCAGCGGGGGTCACCCTCCACGGGTTCGGGCACGCGCGCTTGCGACCGGGCCGGGAACCGTTCCCGGTAGGCGTCGACCGCCCGGCGGGTCTCCTCGGCGACCAGGTCGGCGTTGATCTGGGCAGCGGCGGCCGCGCCCGCCGCTGCGGCCGCGCCGACCTGGGCGGCCGGATCGGTGACGTTCCCCGCCACCCACACTCCGGGGACGTCGGTGCGTCCGGTCGCATCCGCGGGGATGTGCTCTCCGACCCCGGCCGGGTGCTCCACGGCCCGCAGGCCGAGCGCCGCGAGGAAACCGGCGCGCGCCACCATCCGCGGCGCGACCACCAGCGCCTCCCGGGCGATCGTCCCGCCGTTGCTCAGCCGCACCCCGGTGAGGCGGTCGTCGACGATCTCCACGGCGGTCACCTCGCCGTCGACCACCCGGACGCCACGGGCGACCAGCTGCTCCGCCTGCTCGGCGGCAGGCGCCGGCGCGGTGTGGGTGAAGAATGTGACGTCGGCGCTCCACTGCCGGAACAGCAGGGCCTGGTGCACCGACATGGGTCCGCTCGCCAGCACACCGATGGCCCGGTCGCGGACCTCCCAGCCGTGGCAGTACGGGCAGTGCAGCACATCTCGCCCCCAACGCGCCCGCAGCCCGGGCACGTCGGGAAGCTCGTCGACCAGCCCGGTGGTCACCAGCAGCCGGCGAGCGCGGGTCACCCGGCCGTCGGACAGGGTCACCTCGAACCCGCTCTCGCGGCGGGTCACGGCGGTCACGTCCGCGTGCACCACGTCACCGCCGTAGCCGCGGACCTCGTCTCGGCCGCGGCCGAGCAGTTCGGCCGGCGGGATCCCGTCCCGGGCCAACAATCCGTGCACGCCCGCAGCCGGAGCGTTGCGTGGGGCGCCCGCATCGATGACGACCACCGACCGCCGCGCCCGGGCGAGCATCAGCCCCGCATTCAGTCCGGCAGCCCCGCCGCCGATCACCACCACGTCGTATTCGTTTCCGAGCAGATCGCTCATCTCGATCACCTCCACGACGACTATGCGAGCCGACGGGAAGAAACCGCAAAGTTGTTTGCCGATATGGCAAAGCGTGGGACATGGACGACCTCGACCGAGCGCTCGAGACGGTCGGGCCCCGGCTTCGCGCGCTGCGGCGCAAACGCGAGACCACGTTGGCCGATCTCTCGGCGGCGACGGGCATTTCAGTGAGCACCCTGTCCCGACTCGAGTCCGGCACCCGCCGACCGACGCGCGAACTGTTGCTGCCCCTGGCCCGCGTGCACGGGGTGATGCTCGACGAGCTGGTGGGCGCCCCACCGACCGGCGACCCGCGCATTCATCTGCGTCCGATCACTCGTCACGGCATGACCATGGTGCCGCTCACCCGGCGCGCCGGCGGCATCCAGGCGTACAAGCTGGTGATCCCCACCGACAGCGGCCGTGGGGAACCGGATCCCCAGACCCCTGAGGGCTACGAGTGGCTCTACGTCCGCAACGGACGGCTGCGACTCGTCCTGGGCGAGGACGACCTGGTTCTCGTGCCCGGGGAGGCGGCCGAGTTCGACACTCGCGTGCCGCATTGGTTCGGCGCCGCCGATGCCGCACCGGTCGAGTTCCCCAGCCTGTTCGGCAAGCAGGGCGAACGGGCGCACCTTCGTGCCCGACCGGCCTCGAAAATCATTCCGCACCAGACTGATCCGTAGCCGGGCACCCGGTGCGCCCCGCCCCGGCGGTGGGCCCGGAAGGGCCGACGGGCCACCGCCGAGTCCGTCGCGGCACCCTCCCCACTTTTCGAACCCCCCGCACCCCTGACTCACCATAAGGGGGAGTTATGACGATCAAGCCAACCCATGCATATGTGCGTACCTCTGCCTCTCCCGAGCAACGATTGGACCGATTGCTCGTAGCGTTTCGAGTTTCGCATCGCCTCACTAACCTCTTGAACTGGCATTACTATATTTAATTCATTTCATTTCATAATTATTTTCATTTCGTGATACGTACGGATAACCCGGATGAACACTCCGGAGTCCGATATCGGGCCCGCGAAGGCCCGGGCGGAACGCCCCCTCTCCTCGTGGGTGTGGCGGATGGTTTCGCTCGAGAAGCGACCGGGATGGAGTATTCGGTAAATTAATGTATTCCGTATGAATCCGATTCCGTAACCGTGTTTCGGCCCCTTCCCCCACCTGATAGATATGGCTGCAACCACTGCCCGAGACGAGGACTCCGTGAGCGAAGCGAGCACCGGCGAATCCCTACCCGACGAGCGCCCGAAGCCGGGACGACCGCGGAAGTACGCGTCCGCCGCCGACCGGGTCCGGGCCTACCGGGAACGGGAACGACAGAAGAGGGAGGCGGCCTCGCTGGCCGAGCCGACCACTCCCCCGGGCCCGGCCGAAGCAGCCACCAACCTGGCGTCCGCCGTCGCCGCACTCCGCACCCTGAGCGCGACGACGCTCGAGCAGTACAGCGCCGTCGCCGCGCAGATCACCGCCGCCGTCGACAAGCTCACCGACCCGGACGCGCTCGAGGCGCAGATGAACCGGACCACCACGGAGCTGGCGAAGGTGAAGGCGGACGCGGACGCCAGGATCGCCCGCCTGCGCGAGCAACTCGCCCAGGCGACCGAGGACCGCGACAACGCGGAGGCCGCCGTCGAGGCCGTCGACCGGGAGCTGGCGGACGCCCGCGCGGCGCACGACACCCGGATCCGGGAACTGGAGACCGCACATCGCGACGAGTCGACGCGAGCGGCCCAGGAGCACGCGGACACCCTGCGCGCCTGGCAGGAACGCATCGATGCCACCGCGGCCGCGCACGCCGCGGAGCTCGCCGAGTACCGGTCGACCGTCACCACCCAGCAACAGCAGCTCGCCCGGCTCGAATCGGAACTCGCGACCCTGCGTGACGATCTGGTGCACACCCGCGCCGCCGCGGAGAAAGAGGCAGCCACGGCCGCCGCGGCCACCGCCCGGCTCGACACCGATCTCACCGCGGAACGCGCCCGCGTCGAGAAGCTGCGCGGCGCCCTGGAAGAGGCCCGCATCGCGGCGGCGGCCGCCCAGGCCGCCGAGACCGCGGCCCGCGACCGGGGCGACGAACTTCGGGCCGAGATCGTCGACCTGCGCGGCGAGCGGGATCGGCTACGGGTCGACCTCACCGCGGCGCGCGCCGCAGCGGCCGAGTCCCGCCACGAGGCGGACACGACGCAGACGGCGCCGGCCGAGAGCTGACCGGGCGGCGGGATCCCCGACCCCGGCGGCGGCCGGACGCCCATGAAGGGCACGGGCTGCACCTCCGCCCGGGTGTGGCGCGCACGGCACCGGGGGTTGCGCGGCACGAGGGCCGCCCCCGCCTACCCTGTCACGGTGAACGAAACGCAGCCGCCCGCCGGGCCCACCGATCCGGGGGCCGGGGTGCAACACGACCGGCTCCGGTTGTTCTCGTTCGCGACGGCCGAGAAGCGGGCCGAATACCTCTGGGTGCTGCGTGCTTTCGACCTCGCCCGCGCCAACTACGTGGTGCTGCTGCACGCCGCCGAGGTCGCGGCGATCCTCGAGCGGACCGGCTCGGCGGATCCGGCGGCGGCGCTGTCGGCCCAGGACGTCGCACCGCTGCTCGAGCAGCTGCACGCCTGGGGTGTGCTCGAGCGCAGCTACGACGGCACCCGGGCGGCGTCGCTGGCCGAGTACCGCAACCGGCACTACGTGTATCAGTTCGGCCGGGCCGGTTATCACGCCTTCCGGGCCGTGGAGGATGTGCTGCGGGCGCGCGGCGAGGACGCGTCGCTGTCGCGTCTCGCGCTGGCGGATCTGCTGGCCGACCTGACCGAGCTGGCGGCGGCGAACGCGGCCGGGGACGGAGAGCTCATCTATCGCAAGCTGTCGCGGCTGGACACGACGTTGTCGGACATGGCCGAGCGGGCCGCGGGGTTCTATCTGATGCTCGGTGACCTGGTGCGCACCACCGAGGTCACGCCCGAGTCGTTCCTGGCGCACAAGGATGCGGTGCTGGCGCACATGCGCGAGTTCAGCACGGACCTGGCCCGCTACGCACCGAAGCTGGCGGCCGCGCTGGCACGGGTGCAGGAGACGGGGATCGACCGCATGCTGGGGTTCGCCGCCGCGCACGACGAGCGGGTGCTGCTGCCCGCACCCGAACGGCAGGCGGACTGGCGAGCCCGATGGCGCGGCCTCGAGCGGTGGTTCGTCGGCGCCGGGGACGTGCCGAGCGAGTCGGAGCGGTTGCGGGAGGGCACGATGAGCGCGATCGCGGCGGTGCTGGCGCTGCTGCGCCGGGTGACGGAGACCCGGCGCGGCGGGGTGAGCCGCGAGTCGCAGCTGCGGCACCTGGCCGGCTGGTTCGCGGCCGCGCCGAGCGAGGAGTCGGCGCACGCGCTGTTCGGAGCGGTGTTCGACCTGGGCCGCCCGCGTCACTTCTCCGCCGTGCATCCCGACCCGGAGACGATCCCGGTGACGACGTCGTGGTGGGAAGCGGCACCCGTCCCGATCGCCCGGACGCTGGCCGAGACCGGGCGCACCCCGTCGGCGGGGGCGCCGGCGCGGGTGCAGCGCAACGAATCCGGGATCCGGCGGTTGCGGGAGCGGCAGCTGGCGGCGCAGCGGGCGCGGGCCGAGGCGGCGCGATCCCTGGCGGCGGGCGGCGTGGACGAGCGGGAGTTGTCCGAGCCGGAGACCGAGGTGCTGTTGAGCCTGCTCGACGCGGCGCTGTCGGCGCGCGTTCCGGTCAGCGGCACCGTGCCGGGGGCGACGGGCACGCAGAACGGGGTGCGGCTGACGTTGAGCCCGGCCGCGGAGGGCACGGTGGTACGCACGGCGCGGGGCCGGCTGCATCTGGACGGGCTGCGGGTGAGCGTGCAGTGAGGGCCCGGCGGATCTCGCCGCTCGACCGGGATTCGTACCAGCGGGCGGCGCGCCTGATCCTGTCGCACCATCTGGTGACCGCGCAGTACCCGGACCGGGCCGCGCTGCCGCTGCTGCGCCGGTGGGCGACGGAGCTGCGGGAGGACCTGCTCGAGTTGTTCGGATACCGGCTGGAGGTGACCGAGACGACCGCGCGGTTGTTCACCGTCGCGGACCGGCTCGATCCCGGGGGCGGCGCGCGCACGGTCACCGACCGGCCCTTCGACCGTCGCCGGTACGCCTACCTGGCGCTGGCGCTGGCGGCGCTGGGACGCGCCGGCGGGCAGATCACGCTGTCGGAACTGGCCGAGCAGGTCGCGTCCGAGGCCGGCCAGGTGCCCGGGGTGGAGCTGGCCACCGAGCGTGCGACCGACCGGGACGCATTCGTCGACGCGGTGGCGTGGCTCGCCGCGCGGGGGGCGATAACGCTGGCGGACGGCGACGCCGGCGGCTGGGTGTCGGATCCGGACCGGGGTGAGGCGCTCTACGACATCGACCGGCCCGTGGTGGCGGCGCTGTTCCGGCCGCCGCGCGCGCTACAGCACCTGCGCTCGGTGCGGGGCCTGCTCGCCGCCGGTGACGGCCGCGACGGGGACCGGATCGCGGACACCGCCGAGGTGGCACGGCGGGTACGGCGGGCGCTGGTGCAGCGACCGGTGGTGTACGCCGAGGAACTCGACGACGACGCGCGGCTGCAGCTGGCGCTGCCACGGACGACCGCGGGGATCGAGCTGCTGACGGGGCTGGTGGCCGAGCGGCGCGCGGAGGGCGTCGCGCTGGTCGATTCGTCGGGGCGGATGTCGGATCTGCGGTTCCCGGGGGTGGGAACGGTTCCGCAGGTGGCGTTGTTGCTGGCCGGGGAGATCTGTGCGCGGGTGTCGGATCCGGAGTCGGTGCCGGTGCGGTTGCCGAGGCCGGCGGATGCGGAGGCGGAACTCGAGGCGGGACTGGACGCGGCGATTCCGGCGGCCGGGGTGTTCGCGTCGCTGGCCGGTGATGCCGGCGCCGGGCCGGCGGACACGACACCGGCGCAGCAGCCGGCGCCGACGCATCCGCTGGTCGAGGACAGCTGGCTGGCGGAGACGGCGGCGAAGCTGGTCGACGAGTTCGGCCGTACCTTCGCCGCGCAGTGGCAGGCCGACCCGGCGGGCCTGCTGGAGGCGGCGGTGACGTTGTTGCAGCGGCAACGGTTGGTGGCACGGGTGCCGGGCGGGGTGCTGGCGTTGCCGGCGCTGGCCCGGTTCCGGGGAGTGGTGGTGACGGTGCGCGAACGCGACCCGCGCCTCGCGCCGGCCGGTGAGGATTCGAACGAAGCGGAGATGTCGTGAGCAGTGCCCATTTCCGGCCGACACGTGCCGGGATCATCAATCTGTGGGACTACCGGGACCAGGAGTTCTCGTTCGCGGACGGCCGGCTGGTGCTGCGCGGGCCCAACGGGTCGGGCAAGACCAAGGCGCTCGAGGTGCTGTTCCCGTTCGTGTTCGACGGGCGTATCGAGCCGCGGCGGCTGAACCCGTTCGCCGGCGAGGAGCGCACGATGCGGTCCAACCTGCTGTACCAGGGGCAGGACAGCGCGTATTCGTATGTGTGGATGGAGTTCTGCCGCGGCCGCCGGGACGATCCGGAGGCGGTGACCGTGGGGGTCGGGATGCGGGCGGCGCGCGGCAACGACAAGGTCACGCGGTGGTATTTCGTCGTCGACGGCCGGGTCGGTGTGGACTTCTCGCTGCTGGATGCGGCCGATCGCCCGCTGACGCGACGGCAGCTGATCGAGGAGGTCGGGGCCGACGCGGTCACGGACCGGCCGGTGGACTACCGGGCGGCGATCGATGCGCGGTTGTTCGGGCTCGGGATCGAGCGGTACGACCAGCTGATCAACCTGATCCTGACGCTGCGCCGGCCGCAGCTGGCCAAGAACCTGGACCCGAAGGGGTTGTCGCAGGCGCTGACCGACGGGTTGCGGCCGCTGGACGAGCAGCTGGTGCTCGAGGCGGCGCGGTCGTTCGCCGACATGGAGGAGGTCTCGCGCGCGCTGGAGTCGCTGGCGGCGGCGGACGAGGCGGCGCAGCGGTTCGTCGCGGTGTATGCGACCTACCTGGGTCAGCAGGCCCGCGCCGACGTCGACCGGCTCGGGGCGCGGTTGGCGGCGGTCGAGGGCGGGAGTGCGGAGTGGACGGCGTCGATGACGGCGTTCGACCGGGCCGGCGTGGAGCGGGCGCAGGCCCACGAGCGGCTCGAGCTCGCGGAGCGGGACCTCGAGCAGGCCCGGGCGACTCTCGAGGCGCTGCAGCGGTCGAGCGCGTACGAGGGCAAGCAGCAGCTCGACGATCTGGCGCAGGTGGTGGCGGACCTCGAGCGCACCACGGCCGGGCAGGCGGAGCAGGCGCAGCGCGCGAGGGCGGAGCTGGCGCAGCGCGACGAGGAGGCGCGGCGGGCCGCGGCCGCGGCGACGGACGCGGCGGCCGCGGTGGGCCGCGCCGAGGACGCACTCGCCGCGGCGGCGCGGGATGCGGGTGTGGAGTGGGCGCCGCCGGCCGAGGACGCGCTGGGCGAGCAGATCGCGGTGACGGTGGCGGCGTGTGCGGAGGAGCGGGCCGCGGATGTGCGGGCGGTGCGGGCGGCGGTGGCGGCCGCGGAGGGCGCGGCGGCGGCGCGGGTGCGGGCCGAGACGACCGCCGAGCGGGGCCGGGCGCAGCTCGAGTCGGCCCGGGCGGCGGTGGCCACGGCGGACGCGGTGGTGGAGCTGGCCCGCGCGGAGGCGTCGAACCTGTTGCGGGAGTGGTGGGTCGGTCACCGGGACACGTGGTCGGTGCTCGGCCTGCCGGAGGAGCTGGTCGAGGCGCTGGCCGCGGCGATCGCGGCGGCCGGCGACGACGAGGCCGCGACGCCGGCGGCGGCGCTGGCCGAGCGCACGGCCCCGGTGGTCGAGGAGTTGCGGTTCCGCGGCCGCGGCCTGGAGGCGGAGATCACGCACGCGCGGGAGCGGATCGCGGTGTTGCGGGCCGAACGGGACCTGGTCGAGGCCGAGCGCGACGACGCTCCCCCGTCGTTCCCGATGCGGCCGACCGGGTCGTCGGACCCGTCGGGGGCGCCGCTGTGGCGGCTGGTGCGGTTCGCGGACGACGTGAGCGCGGAGGCGGCCGCGGGACTCGAGGCCGCGCTGGAGGCGGCGAACCTGCTGACGGGCTGGGTGTGCTGCGGTGCGGGGGACGTGCCCGCGGGGGCGGTCGCGCTGATGCCGGTGCCGCCGGCGCAGCGCCCCACCGGCCGGACGTTGGCCGACGTGCTGGTGGTGGAGCCGGACACCGGGGTGCCGGCCGAGCGGGTGCGGGCGGTGCTGGCGTCCGTCGCGGTGCGGGATGCGGTGACGGACGAGACCGGCCCGGCCGTCGACGAGCGGGGCGGCTACCGCCAGGGGGTGCAGCTGGGTCGGCACACGAAGGCGGAGGTCGAGTACATCGGGGCCACCGCGCGGGCCCGTCGCCGTCGCCTGCGGGTGACCGAGCTCGACGCGGAGATCGCCGCGGCGCAGAACCGGATGGCGGGCGCGGAGGCGGAGCGGGCGGAGCTCGACGGACGGCTCGCGCAGCTGGAGCGGGCCGCGGCGGCGGTGCCGCGCACCGGCGCGGTGCTGGCGGCGCTGCGGAAGGTCAGCGAGTGCGCGGGTGCGCTGCGCACTGCCGGGGAGGCGGCGGCCGCGGCGGACCGGGACCTCGATCAGGTGATCGCCGAGTGCGCCGTGAAGGAGCAGCGGGTGCGCTCGGTCGCGGCCCGGCACCGGGCGCCGCACACGGCCCGCGAGCTCGAGCATCTGGCGGCGGCGATCCGGTTCTTCGAGTCGCAGGGCCAGGCGGTGCTGCGGGCCCGGCGTGAGCACGTCGCCGCGGCCGAGCGGGCGCGGGAGGCGCAGGTGCGGCGCGACGACGCCCGGCTGGCGGCGGAGGAGTCCGCCGAGCGGGCGGTGACGGCCGAGGAGTCGCTGGGGCAGCAACAGCAGCGGCTGGGGACGCTGCGCGAGGCGTTGGGTGCCGACGCGCAGCAGATCGACGCGCAGCTCGCGCAGGCGCGCGAGCGGATCGAGGCGGCGCGGGTGGAGCAGCGCGCCGCGCGCCGCGCGCACGACGACGCGGTCGAGCGGCTCGGGAAGGCGGAGGCGGCGCACGTCGCGGCGGAGCAGGCGCTGCGGTCGGCGCTGACCGAGACGCGGGCCGACGCCGCACAGCTGGCGCCGTATGCGCGGCCGGATGTGCTGTCGCTGCTGGGAATCTCGGAGGAGCTGCGGTGGCCGTCGGCGGCGGCGTGGCCGGCGCCGGAGCAGGTGGTGGACCGGCTCGCCCGGGCGGGCGGGGACGTGCCTGCGGTGCCCGCGGAGGTGGGGGCGCTGTACGCGGCGCTGGCGGCGGCGACGGCGACGATCAAGGGCGGGGACGGTGCCCGCAAGGCGGCCCGGTCGGCGTTGACGTCGGCGTTGCAGGAGTTCGACGGGCAGCTCGCGGCGGCCGGTCAGGACTATCGGCTGCAGTGGGACGCGCCGGACGGGTTGACGGTGGTGCGGGTGCAGGACGAGCAGGGGTTTTCGTCGGTGGCGGAGTTCGCGGTGCGGATCTCGGCGGCGCGGCGGGATCAGGAGCTGCTGCTGACCGACGCGGAGCGGCGCATCCTCGAGGATGCGCTGCTGGCGGGGCTGGCGCAGCAGATCCACGAGCGCACCGAGGACGCGCGGGATCTCATTGCCCGGATGGGGGCGGAGATGCGGCAGCGGCGCATGTCGTCCGGTACGACGGTGGGGGTGCGGTGGGTGCCGGCCGATCATCTCGACGATCAGGCGCGGGCGGTGTGCCGGCTGCTGGACCGGGAGGTCTCGACGCTGGGGCCGGCGGAGCTGGCGAGCGTCCGGGCGCATTTCGCGGCGCGGATCCGGGCGGAGCGGGCGGCGCATCCGGAGCGGTCGTATCCGGAGATCCTGGCGACGACGCTGGATTACCGGCGGTGGCGGGTGTTCGCGTTCGGGTTGATCGGGGCGGACGGCGCGGAGGATCGGCTGACGGTGGCGCGGCATTCGGCGTTGTCGGGGGGTGAGCAGTCGGTGTCGCTGCATCTGCCGTTGTTCGCGGCGGCGCATGTGATGCTGGATTCGGCGGATCCGCAGGCGCCGCGGCTGCTGGCGCTGGACGAGGCGTTCGCCGGGGTGGACGACAACGGCCGGGCGGAGCTGCTCGGGTTGAGCGTGCAGTTCGACCTGGATCTGTTCATGACGGGCTACGACCTGTGGATCACGTATGCCGGGGTGCCGGCGTGTGCGCACTACGATCTGGCGCATTCGGTGGCCGAGCACACGGTCGGGGCGACGTTGCTGGTGTGGTCGGAGGGCGGGTTGCTCGCCGAGCACGACGGGTCGGATCTGGCGGCGGCGCTGGGGTCGCCGGGCACGCGGCGGGTGCCGGCGCCGGTGGAGGGGGCGCTCGAGTTCGCGTAGGGGTGCGGGCGCTCCCCTACCGGATCGATGCGGGAGTCGGTGTATCCACCTCTGCTCGGATACGCCGGGCGGCGGGTCCTGTCTCTGGGCTGCGTGAGCGGTTCAGCCAGGGAAGTGGCCTCGTTTTCGGCTTTTTTTGAATGTTCCGCTGTGGTCGGATTTTGCCGGTGACGTTGTGTCGCGTCGCGGACCGGTGGCCCGCCGACACCCAAGTCGGGGCTCCCGACTGCGGCAGATACCGGAGGAGCACCGGGCCGGATTCGGAGAATTTTGTCGCTACCGGGCGCCGGCGCTGCACGCTCTCGAATCAAAGGCGACGGGCACACCGAAGAGCTGCCCGGTCGGTACGCATTGACACGCCTGTCCGCACTCACCGGGATGCACGGTGACAGGCGTGTGATCGACTCAGACACATTGGCACACAATGGCTTCCGAAGACGGAATACGGGCCGCACCGGACTCTCGAGAATTCGTCCTGCCGGTCGTGCAGGACCGATCCACCGGCGCCCAAGGGCCGCGAGTAACGCGCTCGGTGGGCAGGGGCCGCTGACGGAACCAGTGGCACCGCTCTCCCCGGAAAGATCGACCAGTGTCGATCGCCGAACATGAAGCCAAGATGTACCGGTTGTGCGGCGCGACGTCGTGTATCGCGGATGACCAGGAAGAACACTTGACGGCAGCGGTACACAGCGACGACGGCCGGCACTCTTGTGCATTGCTCAGTGTCGATACGTCACACCGGAATTGTCACCTCGGTTCGCAAGACGGCGCTGCAATCTGCGTTCCATTTCGCGGAGTTCGGCAAGGCGCGCTCGACCGCTCGCCGTTTGGTCGTAGCCTTGCTTCTTTTCGTCTCGAATGCGCAACTGCACCGATGCGAGAAGTCGTCGGTCGTCCGTCGGATCGGGTATCGCCGCATTCCCCGTAGTCTTCGTTTTCCTCGTCGGCTTCTTCTTGGGTGTCGTGCCGGTGGTCGCCGGCACCTTGGCGGTACGCATGGCCTCGGGTTGACTTGAACGAGACTTCTCAGCGCTCTTGCCGGACTTCTTCTTCGACGGTTGCCGACGCACATTGTTGAGCGCGGTACGTGCCTTCGCAGCGGATCTGCGGTGCTGTTCCTCTTCCGGGCTGTCCGAAGCGAAGGAACCACTGAGCGGACGCAGCCCCTTGGAGGCCAGGTACTTCTCCGCTGTAGCGATGGTGCGTTCGTGCTTGACACAACGTTTGCAACGTTTGGGATCGGATCCGGCAACAGCGTTCGGTGAACCGCACCAACTGCACTTCGCGGGCCGCGCTCGCGGTGCACTTTTTCGAGGTGCATCCGGATCGACGACGGCACTCTTGATGTCTCGGGCACCCCACACGGGCGTACGTGCTTTGCTCGCGGGAGCACCGGTATGCAAATGGACCCCTGCTCGGCGCGCACGGACCATCTTGACCTCCGAACTCCGTCGAACACGCATGCAGTTCACCGCAAACTACATGATGCTGACCAGACAACCGCGTAGACCGCTCCAGTGCAGTCGCTGCATCCAACTAGCATGACCGCGTCAAGCCATCAGAGGCGGCAGGTGCAACGCTGCCTCGCCGCCCTCGCCCAGCTCCGTCTCATCTCCCGCGGCGACCAGCAGCGCGTCGCCGCCACCATCGCTCGCGAAGACCGTCGCCCCACCTGCTACAACCTGACGATGCGGCGGGGCAACACATCGTCACCCCGCTCCCGCGCACGGGGTGACAAGTGTGCACCCGACGGGGTGACAGCCGAGCGGCCACGGGGTGACACGCATGTCACCCGAACCGTCCTTGAACCAAGAGCTGAACCTGCTGCGTCGCGCCCGACGCCTCCCGCCCGCGCCGCGAAGGCGGCGCGGGCGGCAGCATCATCCGCAGGTCGAGAAACTGGCCGTGGCGTGCCGCCGGGCCGGTCTCACCGCCCGGTTCGACACCCTCACCGCGGAGAAGGCCTCGATGATCGCGCACGCGGTCGACGTCCACGGCATCGACGCGCTCGTGCGCGCGGCACTCGAACGCCATCGACCACAAGATCCCGCCCGCTCGGCGGCAGCGTGGATCCCGACCTGGCAGGAACTGCGTCCGCCGCGGCCGAAACTTCCACCCACCTGCGGCAACTGCGACGACTACGGCTGGCGACCTGACGACGAACTCGGCAGAGCAGTTCGCTGCCCGTGCCGCCGCACCGGATTCGAGTGGCCGGAAGCACCCATCGGGGTGCCGAGCGCTCGCAGGCGGGCCGATCCTCGCGCTGCCCACGACCGCACTCACCGGACGCTGTATGCGAGTAGTGCATGACTCGGACGGGTGCTTATTCGTCGTGGTCGGTCCGATGGATCCGGCGACGGGTCGCAACGACGACTCGGGCATGGGGTTCGTCCGCGAGCCTCACCGCCAGGGTTCTCTCGGCGAGTCCCGGTGGGAGCGCGGCGGAGAACTTCAGTCCGGCCACGGCGCTCTGCGCGACGTGCGGGAGGGCCCAACGAGGGTCGGCCAGGGCCGCACTCACATCGGCCGGCGCAATGTTCGTAAGGAGACGCAACGACTTCTCGGCGACCCGCTGACGGGGATCGACCAGCGCCGGAAGCGATGCTTGTAGGGTGCGGTTGGCGGCGGTGCCGGCCCAGGTCCACCACCGTCCGGAGCCTTCCGACGGCGTTGTGAGCACGGAGGCATCCGGATCGACGCTGTCGGCGTAGCCCTCCCGTAGTTCCGCAAGCACCGTATCCGCGCGTCGGGTCAGGGTCACTCCTGCAGGTGCGGCGCCGAGCAGCACTGCGCGCATGCCCTGTGTGATGTGGTAGGACAGCCCGCCGCCGGTGCCGGACCACTTGGCCTTCCCCCCGCCATCCACGGGTTCGACGAAACACCGGCGCCGTTGCCAATCGATATGAGTCACCATCCACGAGCGACCACCGAGCAACAGTACGCGGGGGCCATCGACCTCTTCGACCAGCAGATCGGTGCCCACGGTGCCGACTTCATTGCGTCCGGCCAGCACGGCGAATTCGGGCGGGGCGCTGAAGACTGCCGTCAGGTCGGAGAAGTATCGCCGTCCGAATCGGCGCTCGGCCTCGGGTCCGATGTGCAGGAAGCTCCCGTCGCGCTCGAAGAAGCCCTGCGCGCAGAGGAACGCCATGATCTCGTCGGCGTGCTCGTCGAAGATGGGCAGAGAACCCCACCACTGCCGCCAACTCTTCTCCCCGAGTCGGTGTTCCTGCAGGCACAGCGCCAGCATCTGCTGCGCAGCAATATGCCGCGGGGATGGGGGTGGGACAATCGGCTCCACCCATCCGCGCGACCAGCATTCGAGCATGCCCAGGGTGCGCAGCACCTGTTCGTCGTCGATGCCGAGGAACAGACAGTTGCGGACGCTGCCCGGGCGGCGGCCAGTGCGCCCGAGACGCTGCAGGAACGACGCGACGGTGCGAGGCGAACCGATCTGGATGACGCGGTCGAGGTCGCCGACGTCGATGCCGAGTTCGAGGGTGGAGGTCGCGACGATCACCGTGTCCCGCGCCTCGGCGAACGCCGCTTCGGATCGGCGTCGCTCGGCAGCAGAGAGCGACGAGTGCGACAGGAAGGTGGTCACTCCCCGCTCCCGCAGGGCCCCACCGAGTTCTTCGGCGCGGCGTCGCGAGTCGACGAACACCAAGCGCTTCTCCCCTTGGTGCAGGGCGGCGATGACCTTGGCGGCGTTGTCGATCGAGCCGACGTAGTCGACGGTGACCTCGGGTGGCGTGGCCGCAGCGGGAACTGCGGGGTCGACAACTCGACAAGGACGTCCCGGAGTCCCACCCTGCAACCATTGCAATAGCTCGTCGGGATTACCGACCGTCGCCGACAACCCGATTCGTTGCAGGGGACGGCCGGCGATGCGCGCGAGCCGTTCCAGCACGGCGAGGAGGTGCCAGCCCCGGTCGTCGCCGGCAAACGCATGTACCTCATCGACGACGACGGCTCGTAGCCCTGCGAACAGCACCCGCGGGTCGACCTTCGTGGAGACAAGCATCGCTTCGAGCGATTCGGGGGTAGTGAGCAGGAGGTCGGGGCGCTCGCGAAGGATTCTCTGCCGCGCGGACTGCCCGACGTCGCCGTGCCACACTTCGGCGGTGCGACCGAGCCATTGCGCGTAGCTGTGCAGGCGTGGTTGGAGGTTGTTGAGCAGCGCCCGCAGTGGGCAGACGTAAAGCACCGATGTGCCCTGCCAGTCGTGCTCGGCCATGGCCGAGAGCAGCGGGAAGGCGACGGCCTCGGTCTTGCCACCTGCAGTGGGGGCGAGCACGAGGGCGTCATCGCCGGCCAGGATCGGAGCGACCGCTGCTGCCTGAGTGGGACGCAACCCGTCCCAACGGAGCGTGTTGACGAGGTGGTACTGGATTCCTGGATGAAGAAGGCCGAAGGCGTCGTCGGTCACGAATCATCCTGCTCGGTCACACTGCGGTCGGACACCTCGTCGATCATTCGCCGTTGAATGACTCGGGGCAACTTCATCGTCGATCAATGCCGTGCTGTCCCGGTGCCGCATCACGCACCGTACGAGTCACGGGCGGGGCTGACGTAGAGCCGAGCCCCGCGCGGCTTCCGCAATCCGACACTGCGACCGCCGGACAACGGGAGGAGAAACCCACATCCTCAACCTGGCGGATGCTCGTTGTCCCGAACCCTACTACTGAGGGGGTCCACGCTTCCAACGTTCGATCTGACCGTATTGCGCGATACCATCACGGAGTGAAAGAACGGCTCGGCCGCCTGTGGAGCTTGCGGCGTAGGGTGGGCAGTCGCTCCTCGGCTGAACCTGGCGCGCGTGACGAAAATACCGATACAACGACGTCGAGTGAATCGGTCACAGTAGCGCCGCCGGTCAGCACACGGATCAACACCACTCACCCGCTCGAAGATCGGACGATTTCCGAGAATCCACTCTTCGAATTCGACCGTGAACTCGAGCAGCACCAAATCGTCGAGAACATGCTGACCGAGCGTATACGGACGCTCCAAGCAAGGATGGTTGAGTGCCGCGACGGGGGTGACTTGTCGGTGGATTACCAGCGCTACCACAGCCAAGTCCGGCGGCTGGAGGAGCAGCTGGCCGACCTGGCAAACAGCCGCCGCCGGTACGTCGCAGACCGCGATCGCCTCGCTGCGTGGGGCCCAACCGACGACTGGGTAGTCGCCGGATCAATCGTAACGATCCAGTACTTGGACGGCCATCGCGACACATTCGTGCTCACCGAACGGCCACTCGACACTGAGTACGAGACCGTCTCTTACGAGTCACCGATTGGTAGCGCAGTCAAGCGCCGCAAGGTCGGTGACAAGGTGTCACTACCAGCGGGAGCGCAGCTGACCATTGTTGGGATTTCCCCCGGATTTCGGGTTGATCCACACACCGACCGCACTCAATTCCTCCAATCCGAGGCGCCGGGCGGGTGCGTTCAGCGCATGGCTACGCAGCCCGTGCCCACCGCCAGTGAGGCTGACCAATTGATCGGAGGACAACGATGCAGCGACAAGACCTATCGCGATGACCTCTATCGCAGACGGACCGCTCCGAACGTTCGACGAATCAACGAGTATGTCGACCTGCTGAGATCGCAGCGTCCCGGTGCATTTATTCCTTACATTGCACCGACATACGGCGGTGTGCATGCCCAGTTGCTCACGCTCATGCAGGACCCGGGTCCAAAGACCGACTCGGCCAATCACAACGGATCAGGGATGATTTGTCTGGAGAACGCCGATCTGACGGCGGCCCGGCAGAAGTACTTTTGGTTGCGTCCATCAGGATGGTGTACGAGCCGGATCGGATCCCGATGACCGGCGTGTCGTAACCGAACGAAAGACGGTCACCGCGTGATTCTTCGAGAGAGCTACCAACTCGACTCGACGAAAGAGC
>NZ_JAALEG010000070.1 GCF_011058165.1 Rhodococcus aetherivorans | reverse complement strand
GGGTTGACCGCGGGCCGGTTCGTGGCGCATCCGCAGGTCCCGGGGGCGCGGATGTATCGCACCGGCGACCTGGTGCGGTGGGTGCGGGCCGGGGGCCGGCTCGAACTCGAGTACCTCGGCCGGGGTGATCATCAGGTCAAGGTCCGCGGGATGCGGGTCGAGGTCGGGGAGATCGACGCGGCGCTCACGGGACTGCCCGAGGTCGACTACGCGGTCACCGTGGGGCGGCCCGGCCCGTCCGGCGCCCAGGTGCTCGTGTCGTACGTGCTCCCGGCTCCGGGGCAGGAACTCGACCCGGCCCGGGTGCAGCGCCGGACGGCCGAGCTGCTGCCCGGACACCTGGTGCCGGCGGCGGTCGTCGTGCTCGACGAGGTGCCGCTGACCCCGGTGGGCAAGCTGGACCGGGCGGCGCTGCCCGAGCCGGTGTTCGCGGCCGGCTCGGGGCGCGCACCGCGCACACCGACGGAGGAGGCGGTGGTCGCCGCGTTCGCGCAGGTGCTCGGCCTCGCGCAGGTCGGGATCGACGATTCGTTCTTCGACCTGGGCGGCAACTCCCTCGACGCCACCCGGGTCTGCGATCGGCTCGGCGCCGCCCTCGGGACCACCGTGCCGGTGATCCAGCTGTTCTCGGCGCCCACCCCGGTGGCCCTGGCCGCCCGCATCGAGGCCGCGGACACCGCCGGGCAGCCGGACTCACCGTTCGCGGTGCGGCTGCCGCTGCGCACCGAGGGCGACGGCGCCCCGCTGTTCTGCGTGCATCCGGCGGCCGGACTGGCCTGGTGCTACGCCGGGCTCGCCGCGCAACTCGCCCCCGGACGGCCGGTGTACGGACTGCAGTCCCCGCATCTCGAAGGCCTCGAGGACGCCCCGGAAACGATCGCCGCGTACGCCGAGCGATACGTCGACGAGATCCGCGCGGTCCAACCCAGCGGCCCGTACCACCTGCTCGGCTGGTCCCTCGGCGGATTCATCGCCCACGCCGTCGCCGCGCGGCTGCGCGAGACCGGCGAGGAGGTGGCGCTGCTCGCGCTGCTCGACGCGGACCTGATCGCCCGCGACGTTGCCGCGCCGGAACCGCTGACGGTCGGCGAACTCGTCGCCACCCTCGGTTCGTCGCTGGGCCTGCCCGACGCCGATCCGGCGCTGACGGCGGCCGAGGCCGCCGCGCTGATCCGGACCCACACCGGGGCCCCCGTCGACGCCGGTCACCTCGACCGGATGACCGCCGCCTACAACGGCTCGGCATCGCTGCTCGCCGGGTACCGGCCGCCGCTCTACGACGGCGATCTCGTCTTCGTCACCGCGACGGCCGACAAGACGCACCATGCCGGGGGCTTCGCCGGCTGGGGGCCCTACGTCACCGGCGCGATGCACAACCACCTGCTCGACGTCGAGCACGACCGGATGACCGCACCCGACGCGGTGCCCGCCCTGGCCGCGGTGCTCGATCGGCACCTCGGCGACGACCGGTACCTCGCCGCGTCCTGATCCCGCAGTCCACCCCTTCCGAACGGAGCACCATGTCCCCCTCGACCCCAGCCGTCCTCGTCGACGCCGTCACCAAGAGCTTCGGGCCGGTCCCGGCCCTGTGCGGCGTGAGCTTCACCGCCGAGGCCGGCGAGGTCCTCGGCGTCCTCGGCCCCAACGGCGCCGGCAAGACCACCACCGTGAACATCCTGTCCACCCTGCTGCGGCCGGATTCCGGTCGCGCCGTCGTCGCCGGCCACGACGTCGTCGCCGACGCGGCCGGGGTGCGCCGCGCGGTGATGCTCACCGGCCAGTACGCCGCCCTCGACGACATGCTCACCGGCTTCGAGAACCTGGTCCTGTTCGCCCGGCTGCTCGGGCTGCGGCGCCGCGCGGCCCGCGCCCGGGCGCGGGAACTGCTCGCCGAATTCGACCTCGAGGACGCCGCCGACCGGCGGGTCGGCAAGTACTCCGGCGGCATGCGCCGCCGCATCGACATCGCCTGCGGGCTCGTCGTCCCGCCCCAGGTGGTGTTCCTCGACGAGCCGACCACCGGGCTCGATCCGCGCAGCCGCCAACGGGTCTGGGACCTGATCGCCGGATTCAAATCCCAGGGCGTCACCACGCTGCTCACCACGCAGTACCTCGAGGAGGCCGACCTGCTCGCCGACCGGATCGTCGTCATCGACCGGGGCACCGTCGTCGCCGAGGGCACCCCCGCCCAGCTGAAGCAGCGCGTCGGCGCCACCTTCTGCGAGGTCGTCCCGGTGCGGGTGGCCGACGTGCCGGCCGTGGCGCACGTGCTCGGCCGGTTCGCGCCGGCCGCGGCGATCGAGGTCGCCGCCGACCGTGTCACGATCCCCGCGCCGCACGGCGCCGGCACCTTGGCGCAGGTCGCCACCGCCGTCGCCGCCCACGGCGTCGCCGTCTCCGACATCGCGCTGCGGCGACCGTCGCTGGACGAGGTCTTCCTCGCCCTCACCGCCGCCCGGCCGCGATTCGAGGTGGTGGCATGACCACGACGACCGTCGCACCGGTTCCCTCGCCGCTCTACCAGTGGTGGGTGCTGTCCGTACGCACCCTGATCCCGGCGATTCGCGGCGGCGAACTCGTCACCGCGCTCGTCGCGCCGCTCGTGTTCACCGTCGGGTTCTACGTGCCGCTGCAACGCGTGATCGCCCTGTTCACCGGCGGAACCGTCGATTACGGGCAGTTCCTGATGCCGCTGATCGCGTTGCAGGCCGTGTCCTTCACCGCGATCTCCGCCGCCTTCCTGGCCGCGACCGACGCGGTGCACGGCATCGACCGCCGCTTCGCGACGATGCCGATCGCGGCGGCCGTGCCGCTCGCCGCGCGCCTGTCCGCGAGCGCCGTCAAGTGCGCGCTGTCGCTCTCGGCGGCGATCGGCTGCGGGCACGTGATCGGGTTCCGGTTCGCCGGAATCGCCGCAGCCGTCGGGTTCTGCGCACTCGCGCTGACCGTCGGGATGGTCCTCACGCTCGGCGCCGACGTGATCGGCACCCTGTTCCGCAGCCCGGAAGCCACGACCCAGGCACTGATGCTGCCGCAGCTCGTGCTCGGGATGCTCTCCTGCGGCTTCGTCCCGATCGACCAGTTTCCGGCCTGGATCCAGCCGTTCGTCCGCAACCAGCCCGTCTCACAGTTCGCGTCGAGCCTGCGCGGTCTCGCCGACGGCACCGCCACCGCCACCGCGCTGACGCCGACGCTGCTGTGGCTCGGCGGGATCCTTCTGGTCGTCGTCCCCCTGGCGGCCCGCACGAATCGGAGACAGCGATGAGCACCACCGTGACCGCACCCGAGAACTCGGTACCCGCTCTCGTCAGGCACACCTGGCTGCAGGCGGGGCGCCTGCTCACCCGGTGGCGCCGGGATCCGATGACGATGCTGCAGAGCCTCGCCTACCCGGTGCTGCTGCTGCTCATGCTCGAGGCGGTGCTCGGCCGGCAGGTCTCGGCGTTCGCCGGGCACGACGCCCTGTACGGGACGGTGCCGATGGTCGTCGTGATGAGCGCCCTGCTCGGCTCGCTGGCCGGCGCCGTCACGCTCGGCCGCGAATGCGCGGCCGGGCTGCCCGCGCGGCTGTGGGTGCTGCCCGTCCACCGGGCGTCGGCGCTGGCGTCGCGGTTCCTCGCCGAGGCGGTGCGCATCGCCGTGACCACCGTCGTCATCGTCGCCGCCGGCTTCGTCCTCGGCTTCCGCTTCCAGCGGGGCCCGCTCGCCGCGATCGGCTTCCTGGCGGTGCCGGTGCTGTTCGGGGTGGCGTTCGCCGCGCTGGTCACCGCGGCCGCGCTCATGGCCGCGAAAACCGTTGTCATCGAATCGATCTCGCTGCTGTGCACGCTGATGCTGTTCTTCAACCCGGGGTTCGTGCCGATCGGTGCGTACCCGGAGGTGCTTGCGCCGGTGATCCGCAACCAGCCCATGACGAGTGCCGTCGAGACGATGCAGGCGCTCGCCCTCGGTGGCGCCGTCCAGGGGCCGCTGTTGCGCACCGTGGCCTGGTCGGTCGCCCTGCTCGCGGTGTGCGCCGTGCCGGTGATCCGCGGTTACCGGCGGGCACTGTGACCGGATCCGTCGGCGCGCCGGTGACAGTGACCCCCGTCGGGGTGGCGAATCCGCCACCTGGGGTGGCTGTTACCCGCCGCGCCCGCGCGGGAGTATCGATGCAGCGAACACACCGAATCCCGAAGGGAGGCATCATGACCGCCGTTGCCGAACCAGGCACCACCGACTCCGAACTGCCCCGTCTGCGCGCCGACATCGACGGCCTCGACGCCGAGATCCTCGCCGTGGTGCGGCGCCGCATCGCGCTCGAACGACGGATCGGGCAGCTCCGGGTCGGGACGGGCGCGCCCCGCGTCACCCACGCCCACGACATGAGCGTGATCCGCCGATACGCCGCGGAGCTCGGCGAGGACGGCACGGCCCTGGCCCTGGTCCTGCTGCGCCTGCGTTAGCGGTGCGGGGCAGTCCCGGGTCCACACCCACAATCCGCAGGGCCGCGCGCTCGCCGTCCGAGAGATCGCCCGCCGTCGCGCCGCGCGCAAGGTC
Organism: Rhodococcus aetherivorans; assembly: GCF_011058165.1. Classification (GTDB taxonomy): domain Bacteria; phylum Actinomycetota; class Actinomycetes; order Mycobacteriales; family Mycobacteriaceae; genus Rhodococcus; species Rhodococcus aetherivorans. The sequence goes on along the minus strand of NZ_JAALEG010000070.1, from coordinate 30,352 downwards.
TCGCCGCGCGGAAGGCGACGTCCCGCACCGTGATCGTCGCCGGCTCGTCGAAGCGTCGGCGCCTGCCGGATTCGAGGAGCCGGTGCACCCGCTCGGACCGGAGCAGGTTCGCATGCTCCTCCTCGAAACGCCGGCTCCGTTGCCGGCGCACCGCCGAGCTGCTCGTACGGCCTTGCGAGTGAGCAGCTCACAGACCCGGTCCGGCATGGGCTCCGCGCCGCGGAGCCGGCGCCCGGCGGTCGCGACGTCGAGTGGCCTCGCGACGGCGTGGGCGCGCATCGCCTCCGCCACATCAGCGACCCGAAGCCCCAAGGTGGCTGATACCGCGACCGGGCACAACGCGCGATCGGCACGGGCTTTCGCTTTCCGGGCAGACCGACGATCTCCCGTGGTACTCATCGGTTACCTCCTGCCCCTGCCGGAGAGCGAGGCCGACACTGCCACGACGTCCTCCGTCAGCTCCTCTACCAGCGCTGTAGCGCCCCTGTCGCGCAGTACCTCGGCCGTGGCCCCGACCGGTGACAAGCACCGCTCGGTCCGGGCCACGCCACGCCGAAGGGGGTGACCCCTCCCGCCACACGACCCTGGGGTAACCCCAGGTCGGATGACCCAGACGTACCGGGGGATCGCATATCGAGCTCCGGTGGTCACGGTCTACGAGTTCGATGGGTCGGCCCGGATCCACCGGCTCCGCTCGTACTACGACAAGCTGGCCATCGAAGAGCAGATCGCCGCGAGTCTTCCCGGGATCAAGGGATGGCTGTTGCGTAAGGTGACGCGCGTCCTCCTCGCGCAAGGGCGCACAGGCCTCGAGACCCCCACGGGGCCACCGCCGACCGGTGTGAGCTGAACCGCCGGCTCGTCCCGGTCGCCGGGTCCCTCGGCCGGCGTCGCCGGCCGAGGGCCGTCCATCCCCAGGAGGAGAATTCCTAATCGCGGGCCAGCGCCGCAACGGGAAGATCCGCGAACACCTCCGCCGGCGACACCGTTCCCGACAGCCGCCGCCCGGTGAGCCGATCGACCCAGAGTCCCGGCGGCAGGTCGAGCGTCGTGTCGCCCCACCCGGTTTCCTCCAGCGTGACAGTGTGCCGCGACGCGAGCGCCACCACGTCGACCTCCTCGGCCGCCGGGCCCCGCCCGAACCCGATCAGGTGACCGGCGGCCGGCCCCGACGCGGACAGCGGAACGTAGGCCCCGCCGACGAAGCTCGCCGGCCGCTCGCGGCGCAGGCGCAGCGCCGTCCGCACCACGGCGAGCTTCGCGGTGCCGGCGTCGTCCACGGCCGGCGGTGCGTCCTGTGCGAGCAGCCGGCGTCTGGTGGCGAAGTCCACGGGCCGCCGGTTGTCCGGGTCGACGAGCGAGTCCTCCCACAGTTCGGTGCCCTGGTACACGTCGGGGATGCCGGGTCCGAGCAGCTGCAGCAGCTTCTGCCCGAGCGAATCCGCGGAGAAATGAGGGGTCAGGGACGAGACGAACTCGGTCAGTGACGCGCCGACCGGCCCGTCGCACACTGCGTCGAGCCAGGCCGCCACCGCGCCCTCGAACTCCTCGTCCACCTCGGTCCAGGTGGTGCGCAAGCCGTTCTCCCGCAACGCCTTACGGGCGTACTCGCGCAGCCGCGACCGCAGTTCCCCGGTCACCACGCCGTCGCGCGGCCACGCGCCGAACAGGTTCTGCCACAGGAACAGCCCGGTGGCGGCGTCCGGCGGCGGGGCGACGGATTCCCATTCGGACAGGCACGCCGCCCACAGCTGCGGCACCTGGGAGAGCACCCCGATGCGGGCGCGGACGTCCTCGCCCCGCTTGGTGTCGTGCGTCGACAGCGACGTCATCGCCCGCGGCCACCGCCGCGCCCGCTCCGCCCACGCCAGGTGGAACTCGGCGACGGGCAACCCGAACCGTCCCGGGTGGCCACCGACTTCCTGCAGCGACACCAGCCGCGCCGCCCGGTAGAACAGGCAGTCCTCGACGGCCTTCGCCGTCGCGGCGCCGCACACCTGGCCGAACCGGGCCGCCGCCTCTCCGCCGCGGGCCAGGGCCCGGGCCAGCACCTCGAGGGCGGGTTCGAGCGCGACGTCGGCGCGGGCGCGGTCACCCAGGATGCGGGGCAGCATCCCGCCCAGCGACGCATAGTCCGACCGGTACACGGGCAGTTCCGCCGCCACCGCGATCACGGCGTCGCGCAGCCGCTCGTCCGGGCAGGTCGCATCGGCGGCATCTCGCCGCACGGCCCGCACCAGCCGGCGCACCTCCGGCGCCAGCCCCGTCTGCAGCACCGCGCGCTTGATCTGCTTCTCCTGCGCGTGCAGCCACTCCGCGTCGCCGGGGGTGCCGGTGCGGTCGAGTGACAGCGCGTTCAGGTCCTTCTCGCCCCGCGGATCGAGGAACACCGCACCGACCTCGCCGAGCGCGTCGTAGCCCGTGGTGCCGTCGACGGGCAGGGTCGGGTCGAGCGGTTCGCCGTCGCCGAGAATCTTCTCGATCACCAGCCACCGGTCCGGGCCGACGAGCCCGCGCAGCCGCCGCAGGTAGCCGGTCGGGTCGGCCAGGCCGTCGGGATGGTCCACGCGGACGCCGTCGGTGAGGTCGTCGTCCATCCACGACGCCACCTGGGCATGCACCGCGTCGAACACCGCGGGATCCTCCACCCGCACCGCGGCGAGGTCGTCGACGGTGAAGAACCGGCGGTACCCGATCAGGCCGCTGTCCCACGGCACCAGCCGATACGCCTGCCGCGCATGTACTTCCGCTCCGGTCCCGGCGTCGGTGCCCGGGGCGACGGGGAAGCGCCGCTCGTAGTAGGCCAGCGTCGGCTCGTCGCCGGTGCGGTCGACGGTCAGCTCCTCGACGTCGGCCGCCGAACCCAGCACGGGCAGGGCGATCCGGCCGTCGGTGCCGTTGTCCGCGGCCCAGTCGACGTCGAAGTAGGTCGCGTACCGCGAGTCGCGGCCGTGCCGCAGCACGTCCCACCACCACGGGTTCTCGCGGGGATCGCCGACGCCGACGTGGTTGGGCACGATGTCGATCAGCAGACCCATCCCGCGGGAGCGGACCTCGCGGGCGAGGGCCTCGAGGCCCGCGCGGCCGCCGAGCGCCGCCGACACCGTGGTCGGGTCCACCACGTCGTAGCCGTGGGTCGATCCGGCCGCGGCGCTGAGCACGGGGGACAGGTACACGTGTGAGACCCCGAGCGCCTCGAGGTAGTCCACGAGCGCGATCGCGTCCGCGAAGGTCGTCCCGTCGCCGGTGAGCTGCAGCCGATACGTCGACGACACCGGGCGCGGGCTCATGCGGTCCTCCGCAGCACCAGCAGCGAACGGGCCTGCACCCGCACCGACCCCCCGGCGGTCACGACCTGTTCGCGCAGTCCGTCCGGCACGTCCGTGTCCAGCGCCACCGACCATTCCTGTGCGTGCGGCCCGTCGGGGGTGACGAAGTCGATCGGCTCGTCGTGGGCGTTGAAGCACAGCAGGAACGAATCGTCGACGACGCGTTCGCCGCGCTGGTTCGGCTCGTGGATGCCCTCGCCGTTGAGGAACACCGACAGCGACTTGCCGAACCCGCTGTCCCAGTCCTCCGGGGTCATCTCCTCGCCCGCCGGGGTGCGCCAGGCGATGTCGCGGGACTGCTCGCCGCTGCGGATCGGCCGGCCCTCGAAGAACCGCCGCCGCCGGAACACCGGGTGCGACCGGCGCAGGGCGATCACGTTGCGGGTGAAGTCCAGCAGGTCCGCATTCGTCTCCGCGAGCGACCAGTCCATCCAGGACAGCTCGTTGTCCTGGCAGTAGACGTTGTTGTTGCCCTGCTGCGTGCGCCCGAACTCGTCGCCGTGCGCGATCATCGGGGTGCCCTGGGAGAGCATCAGCGTCGCCAGGATGTTGCGGCTCTGCCGCTGCCGCAGGGCCAGCACCTCCGGGTCGTCGGTGGGGCCCTCGGCGCCGCAGTTCCACGACCGGTTGTGCGACTCGCCGTCCATGTTGTTCTCGCCGTTGGCGTCGTTGTGCTTCTCGTTGTAGGAGACGAGGTCGGCGAGGGTGAAGCCGTCGTGCGCGGTGACGAAGTTGATCGAGGCGCTCGGGCGGCGGCCGGTGGCCTCGTACAGGTCCGACGAGCCGGTGAGCCGGGAGGCGAACTCGCCGAGAGTGGCCGGTTCACCGCGCCAGTAGTCGCGGACCGTGTCGCGGTACTTGCCGTTCCACTCGGTCCACAGGCCGGGGAAGTTCCCCACCTGGTAGCCGCCCTCGCCGACGTCCCACGGTTCGGCGATCAGCTTGACCTGCGAGACGATCGGATCCTGCTGCACCAGGTCGAAGAACGCGGACAGCCGGTCCACGTCGTGCAGTTCGCGGGCCAGGGTGGAGGCCAGGTCGAAGCGGAAGCCGTCGACGTGCATCTCGGTCACCCAGTAGCGCAGCGAATCCATGATCAGCTGCAGGGTGTGCGGGTGGCGGGCGTTGAGGCTGTTGCCGGTGCCGGTGTAGTCCATGTAGTAGGACTTGTCGTCGTCGACCAGCCGGTAGTAGGCGGCGTTGTCTATGCCGCGGAACGAGATGGTCGGTCCCAGGTGGTTGCCCTCCGCGGTGTGGTTGTAGACCACGTCGAGGATCACCTCGATGCCTGCCTCGTGGTAGGCGCGCACCATCGCCTTGAACTCGGCGACGACGCCGCTCGGGTTGCTCGCCGACGAGTAGTCCAGGTGCGGGGCCAGGAAGCCGAAGGTGTTGTAGCCCCAGTAGTTCCGCAGCCCACGGTCCAGCAGGACCTGATCGTGCATGAACTGGTGCACGGGCATCAGTTCGATCGCGGTGACCCCGAGGCTCTGCAGATGGTCGATGATCACCGGGTGCGCCAGTCCGGCGTAGGTGCCGCGCAGCTGCTCCGGCACGCCGGGATGGGTCGCGGTCATGCCCTTCACGTGGGCTTCGTAGATGACGGTCTCGTAGTAGGGCCGGCGCGGGTGCCGGTCGGAGGCCCAGTCGAAGAACGGGTTGATCACCACGGTCGTCATCGTGTGCCCGAGCGAATCGAGCTGCGGGAAATCGGGATTCGCCGGTGCGGCGGGCTCGGGGGCGGACTCGGCCGCCGTGTCGTCCCCGGTCCCGTCGTCCCCGGTCCCGTCGTCCCCGGTCTCGCCGGACCCGGTCCCGTCCGAGTCGTCCGCCTCGTCGGCGGTCGTGTTCCCGGCGGCCTCGGCGCCGGCCGTGTCCCCGGCGGCCTCGGCGCCGGCGTCCTCCGCGGCCCGGGCCGCCGGCTCCGGTGCCGACTGTGCCTCCTCGGCTCCTGCCGAATGCTCCGGTTCGGACGGTGCGTCCTCGGCCCCGACCATCGCGTACGAGAACAGGGACGCATCGCCGTCGAACGCGCCGTCGTAGGCCTTGCCGTAGGGGTCGAGCAGCAGCTTGCTCGGATCGCAGCGCAGACCCTGCGCCGGGTCGTAGGGGCCGTGCACCCGGTAGCCGTAGCGCTGGCCGGGGGTCACCGTGGGCAGGTAGACGTGCCAGACGTTGCCGTCGACCTCCTCGATCGGCACGCGGGTCTCGGTGCCGTCCTTGGCGATCAGGCACAGTTCGACCTTCTCGGCGACCTCGGAGAAGAGGGCGAAGTTCGTGCCCGCCCCGTCGTAGGTCGCGCCGAGCGGATATGCGCTCCCCGGCCACACCGGGATGTCGGCCGGGAGGGCCTCCGTGGACGTGCTCGGCTCGGTGGGTTCCATGACCGCAACCCTAACCGGATCGACGGTCGCGTACGGGGCGAGCGATCCTCCCCGGCACAGGCGACGATCGGCCCCGGGGCGGGGACGCCTACAGTCGATCCTCGTGACCGTTCGTCGTCTGAGTCCCGACCGGGTCGCCGCGCTCGACGCGGCGCACCTGTGGCACCCCTACGGAGCCGTCCCTGCATCGACCGCGCCGCTCGTGGTCGACGAGGCGCACGGGACCCGGCTGCGGCTGGCCGACGGCCGGGAACTCGTCGACGGCATGAGCTCGTGGTGGGCCGCCGTGCACGGATACCGCCACCCGGTCCTCGACGCGGCGGTCACGCAGCAGCTGGGCCGGATGAGCCACGTCATGTTCGGGGGCCTCACCCATGAGCCGGCCGCGCGGCTCGCGGAGCTGCTCGTGGAGATCACCCCCGACGGTCTGGACAAGGTCTTCCTCGCCGATTCCGGGTCGGTGTCGGTGGAGGTCGCGGTCAAACTCGCATTGCAGTATCAGCGCGCGGCCGGCAGGCCGGGACGTCACCGGCTCATGACGTGGCGCGGCGGCTACCACGGCGACACGTTCGCGCCGATGAGCGTGTGCGACCCCGAGGGCGGCATGCACTCGATGTGGACCGGCGTGCTGCAGCGGCAGGTGTTCGCCCCGGCGCCGCCCCGCGAGTTCGATCCGGCGTACGTCGCCGAGTTCGAAGCGCTGCTCGAAGCCCATACGGACGAGCTGGCCGCCGTGATCGTCGAGCCGGTGGTCCAGGGGGCGGGCGGGATGCGCTTCCACGACCCCCGCTATCTGAACGAGCTGCGCCGGATGTGCGACGCACACGGGCTGCTGCTGATCTTCGACGAGATCGCCACCGGGTTCGGCCGTACCGGGGAGCTGTTCGCCGCCGACCACGCGGCCGTCGCGCCGGACGTCATGTGCGTCGGCAAGGCGTTGACCGGTGGCTATCTGACCCTGGCCGCGGTGCTGTGCACATCGGCCGTCGCCGAAGTGGTCAGCGCGGGCGAGGGCGGCGGCATCATGCACGGCCCGACGTTCATGGGCAATCCGCTCGCGTGCGCGGTTGCCGTCGCTGCCGTGGAGTTGCTGCTGTCACGGGATTGGCGCGGCGAAGTGGCCACGCTGACCGCCGGCCTCGAGGCGGGCCTGGCGCCGGCGCGGGAGCTGCCGGGCGTGGTGGACGCGCGGGTGCTCGGCGGCATCGGCGTGCTCGAACTGGACCGGCCGGTGGACATGGGCGCCGCGACGGCGGCCGCCGTCGCGGCCGGAGTGTGGCTGCGCCCGTTCCGCAACCTGATCTACGCGATGCCGCCCTACGTCTGCAGCGCCGACGACGTGCAGAGGATCGCCGCGGGGATGTGCGCAGCGGCCCGGGCCTGATCCGGCCCGGCACGCCGGGTCACGAGCGGGGAACTCGCGGGGCGGCGGTCACCGCCGGCAGCCACCGCACGGGGAGGAATCGGCCGCCCGAAGCGTCACTTGAACAGTGTTCAGGTATGGTCTGCCGACATGACCGCCTTCGCCAGCCTCCAGTGGCTCGACGACGTCGCCGACGCCCGTCGCGCGGCGGGCCTGCGCCGCACCCTGCATCCGCGCACCCCGGCACCGGGCACCGTCGACCTCGCCTCCAACGACTACCTCGGGCTCGTCCGGCACCCCGAGGTCCTCGCCGCCGCGACCGCCGCGCTGCGCCGGTGGGGCGGCGGCGCCACCGGATCCCGCCTCGTCACGGGCACCACCAGCGAGCACGAACTGCTCGAGCGTGAACTCGCCGAGTTCACCGGCGCCGAGTCCGGCCTCGTATTCGCCAGCGGCTACGCCGCCAACCTCGGCGCCGTCACCGCCCTCGCCGACCGCGACACCCTCGTGGTCTCCGACGCGGGCTGCCACGCGTCCCTGGTCGACGCATGCCGGCTGACCCGCGCGCGGGTGCAGGTCGCCCCGCACGCCGACGTCGACTTCGTGCGGACGGCCCTCGCCACCCGCACCGAGCGGCGCGCCCTCGTGCTCACCGACTCCGTGTTCAGCGCCGACGGAGACCTCGCGCCGCTGCCGGAACTGCATGCGGCGTGCCGCGCGCACGGCGCACTGCTGCTCGTCGACGAGGCCCACGGGGTCGGAGTCCGCGGTGAGGGGGGCCGCGGACTCGTCCACGAGGCGGGTCTCGCCGGCGAACCCGACGTCGTGGTCACCGCCACGCTGTCGAAGTCCCTGGCCTCGCAGGGCGGCGTGGTCCTCGCCGACACCCGCGTGCGGGCCCACCTGATCGACGCCGCCCGCACCTTCATCTTCGACACCGGTCTCGCGCCCGCGGCCGTCGGCGCCGCCCGCGGTGCGCTGCGCGTGCTGCGCGACGAGCCGCAACGGGCCACCGCCGTGCTCGAACGGGCCGCCGACCTGGCCCGGATCACCGGCGTCGCCGCCCCCACGTCGGCGGTGGTGTCGGTGATCCTCGGTGACCCGCAGGTCGCGTTCGACGCCGCCCAGGCGTGCCGCAGCCGGGGCGTCCACGTCGGCTGCTTCCGGCCGCCGTCCGTCCCCGAGGGCACGTCCCGGCTGCGGCTGACCGCGCGCGCGAATCTCGGCGCCGACGAGCTCGCCCGCATCGAAAGCGTCCTCACCGACGTGCTGGCCGGGGTGCGGGCATGACCGTCCTGTGTGTGACCGGCACCTCCACCGAGGTGGGCAAGACCGTCGTCACGGCGGCCTACGCCGCCGTGGCCGCCGCGGCGGGCCTGCGGGTCGCCGTGTGCAAACCGGCGCAGACCGGCGTCGCCGACGACGCACCCGGCGACCTCGCCGAGATCGCCCGGCTCACCGGGCACCGGGTCCACACCGTCGAACTGGCCCGCTACCCGGAGCCGCTCGCACCGGACACCGCGGCGCGGCGCAGCGGGCGGTCGCCGCTGCACCTGCCCGACGTCGTCACCGCCGTGCGGGCACTCGCGGACGCGTACGACCTGGTGCTCGTCGAGGGGGCCGGCGGGCTGCTCGTCCGGCTGGGTGCGGACGGGTTCACCCTCCTCGACGTCGCCGCCGCGCTGAGCGCCCCCACCGTCGTGGTGGCGGCCCCCGCCCTGGGCACCCTGAACCACAGCGCGCTGACCGTCGCCGCGCTGCAGGCCGGCGGCGTCGAGTGCGCGGGCCTGGTGATCGGCGCGTGGCCGGAGCAGCCCGGTCTGGCCGAGCGGTGCAATCTGCAGGACCTGCCCGAGGTGACCGGCGTGCCCGTCCTCGGGCGTATCCCGGCGGACAGTGGCGCCCTCGACGCCGTGGCCTTCGGCGAGCAGGCCGCACGCTGGCTGCCGGCCGACCGGACCGGGCTGCCGATGCGATCCTGACGCCCGTCGCGGCCCCCGGTCGGCGCCCCGGCACGTTTCCTGCAGGTGAACGAATGTGCGAAGACGGCGAGTTCGGGTAGGGTGTCCGATGCGGTTGAGACACCAGCCGTAGTGCCTGTGAGGTACGCGTTCCGACTACGCGTCCCTACGTCAGTGCTACGCAGTGCTCGTCGCGTTGGGTGTCGACTGCTGCGTTTCACCGACCGAGGCAGGACCGGAAGTCGGTGTAGGAGACAGCGCAGGCGATGACGGTGCTCGATCACCAGCAGTGGGAGACTGCCCGCATGCGGGCCGTTTCCCGCTACAACATTCTCGACACCCCGGCCGACGGCACGTTCGACCGGATCGCCCGACTGGCTGCGTCCTGGTTCGGCACCCCGATCGCCACGGTGACGATCGTCGACGAGGACCGCATCTGGTTCAAGGCCGCCCACGGCCTCGAGGGGGTGCGGCAGATCGACCGCGACCCGGGCCTGTGCGCCTCCGCGATTCTCTGCGACCGTCCCTATGTGGTGGCCGATGCCCGGACCGACCCGCGGACCGCGCAGAATCCCCTCGTCCAGGGCGAGCTGGGGGTGCGGTTCTACGCCGCCGCCCCCATCACCACCGCGGACGGCTACCGGCTCGGCACGGTCAACGTCCTCGACACCCGGCCCCGGGAGGTCTCCGCCGCGGACCTGTCCGTCCTCGAGGACCTCGCGTCGGTGGTGATGGATCAGCTGGAGCTGCGGTTGTCGGCGCTGGCCACCGTCCGGGCCGAACGGGACCTGCGGCTGCAGGCCGAGCGCGACCGGCACGTGCTCGCCGAACTCGCCACGACCCTGCAGCGGACCCTGCTGCCGCCGTCGCTGCCGGCCATCGAGGGCATAGAGCTCGCGTGCCACTACCATGCGGCGTCCTCCCAGCAGGTCGGCGGCGACTTCTACGACGTGTTCCACCTCGGTGACGACCGGTGGGCGTTCTTCCTCGGGGATGTCGAGGGGCACGGGCCCGTCGCGGCCTCGGTCACCTCGCTGATCAGGTACACGCTGCGGGCGGCCGCCGTGCGATTCTCCGACCCGCGGCTGGCGCTGGCCGAACTCAACACCGTCCTGCTGCTCGACCCGCAGCAGCACCGGTTCTGCACCGTGATGCTCGGGATCATCGAACCGAACCTCGAGGGTCGCGAGGGCGCCCGGGTGACCCTCGCCACCGGCGGGCATCCGCCCGCCCTGCTGCTGCGGCGCTCGGGGGCGGTCTGCGCTGCGGTCGGCGTGCGCGGCATGCTGGTGGGCGCGCTGTCCGAGGCCCGCTTCGGAGCGTGCACCGTCGACCTCGAGCCGGGGGAGACGCTGCTGCTCTACACCGACGGACTCACCGAGGCCCGCCCCGACGGGCGGGAGATCTTCGGGGAGGAGAACGTCGTCGCATTCCTCTCCGCGCGAGTGCCGGACGCCACCCCGATCAGCCTCGTCGCCGAGCTTTCCGAATTGATTCCCAGCCTGCGGGCGCAGGACGACATCGCCCTGCTCGCCGTGGGTGTACCCCGTTGACTTCCGATCCCCGGATCGGACCCGCTATCGCACAGGAGGACAGAGTCTTGCATGATGGACAGATGAACGAAGCGACTTCCGAACAGCCGATCATGGCCGTATCCCAGACGTGGAGCGGCGACATCGCGGTGCTGTCGGTGGCCGGTGACGTGGATCTGGTCAGCGTCCCGCAGCTCGAGGAGGAAGCCGTCGCCACCCTGGGTAACGACAAGTGCCGGGGTCTGATCGTGGACCTGGGTGCCGTCAACTTCCTTGCCTCGGTGGGCATCGCCGTGCTGGTGGACCTGTCGAAGAAGACCGCCGGCACGATCCCCTACGCCGTCGTCGCGCAGGGCTCGGCCACCGCGCGGCCCCTGTCGCTGCTCGGGCTCGACGAGGTGTTCCCGATCCACAGCCGCCTCGACGAGGCGCTGGCCGCCCTGCAGGCCGACAAGGCCGGCACGGAGGCATGAGCCGACAAGGGCGGCAGGGAGGCATGAGCCGACAAGGGCGGCAGGGAGGCATGAGCCGACAAGGGCGGCAGGGAGGCATGCGCCGGGCGGAGACCTGGCACGCCGGACACGAACCGGTCGGGGACCTGTCGACGACGAGGGAACGAGGATGCAGACGCGAGGCGTAGCACCAGCCTTTCTGACGACCGGACTGTACTACCGCGGCGTACGCGCCGAGGCCTCGCAGGTGACGATGCTGCGGCAGGCTCTCGATCGGTGGCTCAGCGGCCTGCGGCTCGCCGAGGTCGGTGGCCAGGATGTGCTGCTGGCCAGTTACGAGGCGCTCGCGAACGCGGTGGAGCACGCTTACGCCGACGGTGACGGCACGGTCGACCTCGAGGCGAAGTACTCGCCTCAGGACCGGTGCGTCGAGATCGTCGTCACCGATCGCGGGCACTGGCGGGAATCGGCCGTGCCGACCGCCGGGAGCTCGCGCGGGCACGGCCTGACGCTGATCCGGAACCTGGCCGCGGACACCGACCTGGCCGTCAATTCCGACGGCACCGTGGTGGCGATGCGCTGGCACCTGCCGCAGGAGGCCTCGGCCTTCTCGGGTTGATCCGGGCCGCCGGGGCGGCGTCTCCTGCTCGCCCGACGGCTGGTCGACCGAACGACTCCGGCCCCGGCGCACGACGCGCCGGGGCCGGAGTCGATTTCGTGGACGGAGTCAGGCCGGTTGCGGGTCCCGGCGGGCCCCGGCGTCACCGTTCAGGGCGAACACCGAGGTGCACACGGTCCCGGCGGGCACCGTGACGTCCCCGCGGGACCGGGTCACGGTGTCGCCGAGCAGGTCGTGTTCGACGAGTGCCTCGAGGATCCGTTCGGGGGCGTCGTGCACGCAGACGCAGGGGATGCCGGCGGCGCGCACGGACTGCATCGTCATCGCCTCGGCGGGAGAGCAGGCGCCGTCGAGCACCTCCTCGGTGACGATCGCGCACACCACCCGGCCCGGGGCGAAGGTGTCGGTGAAACCGAGTCCGTGGTGACGCGCCCACGTCCGCAGCTCGGCACCGCGGGCGCCGTCGAGCACCCGGGAGCAGTCACCGACGATCAGCAGTTCGCCGGCCGGTACCCCTTCGATCGATCCTGAACTCATCTGATCCCCTGCTTTCCACATCGACGTCGTCGACCTCATGCGCGCCCGGTGCTCGCCGACCGCTCGTCGGTGCGTGGTTCGGCGAACATCGCCTCGATGCGGCGCTTGATCTCCTCGGTACTCATGGCCGAGCCGGCCGAGGCCGTGGCGCGACGGGAAGCGGCGGAGGCGAACAAGGTGGTCTGCATGACGGTTTCGGTCCTTACTCTCTTCAGCGCGAGCTGTTTTCACACTGGCACCAAAGCTTTCCCGGATGCGGGATTTTCGAAACCTGTAGCAGAGATTTCACATTTCCTGGACTGAAATGTCCGGATCCGGGGCGGATAGGCCGCCCGGCGGGGCGTTTACGCGCCGATCGCCGGATTCGCATGTGTTGCCGCGCGAATGTCGTACTGTGATAGCTGTCACATCGAGTCGGCAGGTGTCGACGTGCCGACCGCCCTCTCGGAGGTACGAATGTCCACCACCGAAATGCAGGAACTGCACCGCACCATCGGTCACCTTCGGCACTGCCTGACCTCGCTCCGGTCGAGGTACGGCGACGCCGCTGCGGTGCGCCGCCTGATCAACGACGTGGACCGGCTCGACATCGACGCGCAGGATCTGGCGGCCTCGCCGCCGCGCGAGACGTCCCGGCCGGCCGGCGAGCGGATTCCGATCCCCGACACCCCGTACGACGAGATCTTCCGCGGCGTCGACTGTGACGACGAGGGGCTCGGCGGCCTGCACGGCTCGCGGTGAGCGCCCCCGCGGCAGGCGCCGGCGTCCGGTCCTCGACGCGGGCCCGGATCGCGGCGCGCACGCTACGCACCGACCGGTGGTGGCAACCGCCCGTGCTCACCACGCTCGGGCTGGCCGTCTTCGTCGTCTACGCGACGATTCGGTCCTTCGTGCGCACCGCGTACTGGGTGGAGGAGTACCACTACCTCACGCCGTTCTACTCGCCGTGCGTCAGCGCGTCGTGCGTGCCCGGCGCCCGGCACTTCGGGACGTGGGTGGGCGAGCTGCCCATGTGGATCCCCCTGGCGTTCCTGTCGCTGCCGTTCCTGCTCGGATTCCGGCTGACGTGCTACTACTACCGCAAGGCCTACTATCGCTCGATCTGGCTGGCGCCGCCGGCCTGCGCCGTCGCCGAGCCGCACGCCCGGTACACGGGGGAGACGCGGCTGCCGCTGCTGATCCAGAACTCGCACCGCTACTTCTTCTACGTTGCGCTCGTCATCTCGGCGATCAACACCTATGACGCGATCGTCGCGTTCCACGGTTCCGGCGGCGGGTTCGGCTTCGGCCTCGGCAACCTCATCCTGGTGGGGAACGTGCTGCTCCTGTGGGCGTACACCGTCTCGTGCCACTCGTGCCGGCACGTCACCGGCGGCCGGCTCAAGCACTTCTCGAAACACCCGCTGCGTTACCGGATCTGGACGGCGGTTTCCCGGCTCAACACCCGGCACATGCAACTGGCGTGGACCACGCTGGGCACCCTGATGATCACGGATTTCTACATCATGCTCGTGGCGAGCGGCACCATCTCGGACCTGCGGTTCGTCGGCTGAGCCACGACGACGGCCCGGGCGCCGGCCCCGGGCCGACTCGGCAGCGAAGGAGGACTGGATGGCGGACGTCGAACGGCACAGCTACGACGTGGTGGTCATCGGCGCGGGCGGGGCGGGGCTGCGCGCCGTCATCGAGGCGCGTCAACGCGGACTGCGGGTCGCGGTCGTGTGCAAGTCGCTGTTCGGCAAGGCGCACACCGTCATGGCGGAGGGCGGTTGCGCCGCCGCGATGGGCAACGCCAACCCGCACGACTCGTGGCAGGTGCACTTCCAGGACACCATGCGAGGAGGCAAGTTCCTCAACAACTGGCGCATGGCCGAACTGCACGCCCGCGAGGCGCCCGACCGGGTGTGGGAACTCGAAACCTACGGTGCGTTGTTCGACCGCACCCCCGACGGCCGGATCAGCCAGCGCAACTTCGGCGGTCACACCTATCCGCGGCTGGCGCACGTCGGTGACCGCACCGGCCTCGAGCTGATCCGCACGATGCAGCAGAAGATCGTGTCCCTGCAGCAGGAGGACCACGCCGCCACGGGCGACTACGACGCCCGGGTGCGGGTGTTCGCCGAATGCACCGTCACCGAACTGCTGAAGGACGCCGAGGGCCGCATCGCCGGTGCGTTCGGGTACTGGCGCGAGTCCGGCCGGTTCGTGCTGTTCGAGGCGCCCGCCGTCGTCGTGGCCACTGGCGGGATCGGCAAGTCCTGGAAGGTGACGTCGAACTCGTGGGAGTACACCGGCGACGGTCACGCTCTCGCGCTGCGGGCCGGGGCCGCCCTGATCAACATGGAGTTCGTCCAGTTCCACCCCACCGGGATGGTGTGGCCGCCGAGCGTCAAGGGCATCCTCGTCACCGAGGGGGTGCGCGGCGACGGCGGGGTCCTGAAGAACTCCGAGAACGAGCGGTTCATGTTCTCGTACATCCCACCGGTGTTCAAAGGCCAGTACGCGGAGACGGAGGAGGAGGCCGACCGCTGGTACACCGACCAGGAGAACAACCGCCGCACCCCGGACCTGTTGCCGCGCGACGAGGTCGCCCGCGCCATCAATTCCGAGGTCAAGGCCGGTCGCGGCACCCCGCACGGCGGGGTGTTCCTCGACATCGCCTCGCGCATGCCCGCCGAGGAGATCGTCCGGCGGCTGCCGTCGATGCACCACCAGTTCAAGGAGCTCGCCGACGTCGACATCACCGCGGAGGCGATGGAGGTCGGCCCCACCTGCCACTACGTGATGGGCGGCATCGAGGTCGATCCGGAGACCGGTGCCGCGTCCGTGCCCGGACTGTTCGCCGCCGGCGAGTGCTCGGGCGGCATGCACGGGTCGAACCGGCTCGGCGGCAACTCCCTGTCGGATCTGTTGGTGTTCGGCCGGCGCGCCGGCCTCGGCGCCGCCGACTACGTGCAGGGCCTCGGGCACCGCCCGCGCGTCGCCGAGGCGGACGTCACGGCCGCGGCGCGTACGGCGCTGGCCCCGTTCGATCCCGCCGAGCCCGCGACGGCGGAGAACCCCTACACCCTGCACACCGGGCTGCAACAGTCCATGCAGGACCTGGTGGGCATCATCCGGCGCGCCGACGAGATCGCCCGTGCCCTCGACGTCCTCGGCGCGTTGCGGGCGCGGATCCGGAACGTCGCCGTGGAGGGGCATCGGCAGTTCAATCCCGGCTGGCACCTCGCCCTGGACCTGCGCAACATGCTGCTCGTGAGCGAGTGCGTGGCCCGGGCGGCGTTGCTGCGCACCGAGAGCCGCGGCGGGCACACGCGCGACGATCATCCGTCGATGGACCCGAACTGGCGCCGGACGCTGCTCGTGTGCCGCACGGACGGTGGTGACGAGTCGATCCCGGATGTCACGGTGGCACCCGAACAGCAGGTGCCCATGCGACCGGACCTGTTGGCGCTGTTCGATTTCGAGGAACTCGCCAAGTACTACACCGACGACGAACTCGCGGAACATCCGGGACGGAGGCCGTAGCCATGGGGTACCGGGCGGCATTCAAGATCTGGCGCGGCGACGGCGGTGGCGGTGAACTGCGTGACTACACCGTCGAGGTCAACGAGGGCGAGGTCGTCCTCGACATCGTCCACCGACTGCAGGCGACCCAGGCTCCCGACCTGGCGGTGCGGTGGAACTGCAAGGCCGGCAAGTGCGGGTCCTGCTCGGCGGAGATCAACGGCCGTCCGCGGCTGCTGTGCATGACCCGGATGTCGGTCTTCGCCGAGGACGAGGTGGTCACCGTGACCCCGCTGCGCACGTTCCCGGTGGTCCGCGATCTGGTCACCGACGTGTCCTTCAACTACGAGAAGGCCCGGGAGATACCGGCGTTCGCGCCCCCGCCCGACCTGGCGCCGGGGGAGTACCGGATGCAGCAGATCGACGTGCAGCGGTCGCAGGAGTTCCGCAAGTGCATCGAGTGCTTCCTGTGCCAGAACGTCTGCCACGTGGTGCGCGACCACGAGGAGAACAAGGAGGCGTTCGCCGGTCCCCGGTACCTGATGCGGATCGCCGAACTCGAGATGCACCCGCTCGACGTGGCCGACCGGCGCACCGCCGCGCAGGAGGAGCACGGACTCGGGCTGTGCAACATCACCAAGTGCTGCACCGAGGTGTGCCCGGAGAACATCCACATCACCGACAACGCGCTGATCCCGATGAAGGAACGCGTCGTCGACCGTCGGTACGACCCGATCGTCTGGCTCGGCAACAAGCTGTTCCGGCGCTGACCCCACCCGCTCGGCCCACCGGTAGCAGGCCACCGCGCGGCCGACCCCCGTCCGTCCTGGTGGCCGAATGTCACATGCGTTCAGGTGGGTTGCACCGGTGTGACATTCGGCCGCGACGCAGCGGGATCGCCCTCGCGCAGGCGGCTGCGGATGCCGTCGACGAACAGGGTCAGGCCGAAGTCGAACCGCACGGACGGATCCCCGTCGAGCAGGTCGACGTCCGAGCCGGCCGCTGTCTCGGTGGACACGTCGGGGGAGACGGGCTTGCGGGTCAGCGCCCCGAGTTCGGCGAGCTGCAGACGGGACTGCTCGTCGACGGTGTGGCCGAGGACGTAGTGCAGCAGCGCGTACCCGGCGAGCTCGGCGTGGGCGCGGGACAACCGCGCCCGCAGGCCCGCTGCGACGAACGCCTCCCGCACGCGCGACGTGGTCAGCCGCGACGCGTAGGTCGCGGCGACGAGTTCCGCGCCGTCGCGGTGGGCGAGCAGTGCGGCGCGGAAGCGGTGCGCGAGTTCGGTGAGTGCGCCGTCCCAGGCGGGGGCGGTGGACGGGGCGTCGACGCCGTCGAGGATGCGGTCGGCCATCGCGCCGAGCAGGGTCTGCTTGTTGGGGAAGTGCCAGTACAGGGCCCCGGGCTGGACGCCGAGCGACGTGGCGAGCTTGCGCATCGTCAGGTCGCCGAGACCGTACTCGTCGAGGATCGTCATCGCGCCGTCGAGGACGTCGCCGCGTCGCAACTGCACCGTTCGCTCCCGTCGTACCTGGTTCCCGACCATCCGTCGCGTTGACAGTAGACCACCGCCACCCTAGCCTGAACAGCGTTCAAGTGAACGGTGTTCAAGTTCGCCGTAACCCGCACCCTCCAGGAGACGACCGTGACCCAGGCCCCCGCCCGTGCCGACATCCTCACCCTCGCCCGCGAACAGGTGCTGGGGCGTGGCGAGGGACTCGACCGTGAGCAGGTCCTCGAGGTGCTGCAGCTGCCCGACGAGCGGCTCGAGGATCTTCTCGGCCTCGCCCACGAGGTCCGCATGACCTGGTGCGGCCCCGAGGTCGAGGTCGAGGGCATCATCAGTCTCAAGACCGGCGGCTGCCCCGAGGACTGCCACTTCTGCTCCCAGTCGGGGCTGTTCGCCTCCCCGGTCCGCTCGGCATGGCTCGACATCCCCAGCCTCGTCGAGGCCGCCAAGCAGACCGCCAAGACCGGTGCCACCGAGTTCTGCATCGTCGCCGCCGTCCGGGGGCCCGACGCGCGGCTCATGGCCCAGGTCGCCGCCGGGGTCGTAGCGATCCGCAACGAGGTCGATATCCAGGTGGCCTGCTCGCTCGGCATGCTCACCCAGGAGCAGGTCGACCAGCTCGCCGCGATGGGAGTGCACCGCTACAACCACAACCTCGAGACCGCCCGCTCCTTCTTCCCGCAGGTCGTCACCACCCACAGCTGGGAGGAGCGGTGGGAGACCCTGCGGATGGTCCGCGAGGCCGGCATGGAGGTGTGCTGCGGCGGCATCCTCGGCATGGGGGAGACCCTCGAACAGCGTGCCGAATTCGCCGCCGACCTGGCCGCGCTCGAGCCCGACGAGGTGCCGCTGAACTTCCTCAACCCGCGCCCGGGCACCCCGTTCGGGGATCTGGAGGTCCTGCCGGCGGCGGAGGCGCTCAAGGCCGTTGCCGCGTTCCGGCTCGCGTTGCCGCGCACGATCCTGCGCTTCGCCGGCGGCCGCGAGATCACCCTCGGCGACCTCGGCGCCAAGCAGGGCATCCTCGGCGGCATCAATGCCGTCATCGTCGGCAACTACCTCACCACCCTCGGCCGGCCGGCCGAGTCCGACATCGACCTGCTCGGCGAGCTGAAGATGCCGATCAAGGCGCTCGGCGAGACCCTCTAGGAGGCCGGCGTGTTCAACCCGTTCACCGGCCGGCCCGTCGACGAGAACGCCCCGGTCCCGGCCGCGGCCCGGCTCGGTCTCGAGCCGCCCCGGTTCTGCGAGCAGTGCGGGCGCCGGATGATCGTGCAGGTCGCCCCCGACGGCTGGTGGGCCCGGTGCTCCCGGCACGGGACGCTCGACTCGAGCCTGACGGAACGTCGCTGAGCGTGGCCGCGCCCGCCGACCGTGGCGGGTGCGGCCGGGGAGGGACCGCCGCGCCCGGGGGCCCGCGCGGACAGGCGGCCGGAGATGCGACACAATCAGCGCGACGTCCCCTCCGGAAGGATCAACGTGTCGGTGCAGTCCGTGCGGCGCAAGAAGATCGCCATCGCCTGTCAGGGGGGAGGTACGCACGTCGCCTTCACCTGGGGTGCGCTCACCTCGATTCTGCGGGCCAAGCAGCGATGGGACGCCGACGGCGGCACCTCCTTCGATCTGGTCTCGCTCAGCGGCACGTCCGCCGGCGCGTTGTGCGCGCTTGCGACCTGGTACGGCCTGGCCCCCAACGGATCCGACCCGGACTGCGGCACCGTCGACAAGGCCGTCGAACGACTCGACCACCTGTGGACCGTGTTCGCGGCGACCAACCCCGCCGAGACGCTGCACAACCTGGCCGGGCAGGTGCTGCTGCGCTGGAAGGCCGCGGGCGTGGCCCTCCCCGAATCGAGTCCGTACGCCGCGGCGGGCCGCCTCGGGCTGCTCGGCCTGGGATCGGTGGGTGCCCGCCCGGAGTACCTCGGATTCCAGGGCCTGCTCGCCTCGCTCTGCCCGGACTTCGACTCGGTCGATTGGAAGCTCCTCGCCCAGAACAATGTCCGGGTCATCGCCGGCGCGATCGAGGTGCTCAGCGGCAACTTCGAGACCTTCGACTCGGACAAGACCCTGGAGGAACTGGGGCTCAAGCCCCCGCCGGAGCGCGACCAGTACGGCGCGACGCGGTGGCGGATGCGCCGCGCCCTGTCGCTCGACGGGGTGGCGGCGTCGGGCACGCTGCCCGAGCTGCTGCCCGCACAACCGATCGAGAACCTCGAGTTCCCCACTGCGGACGAAGGCACCACCATCCGGCGCACCGGCTACTACTGGGACGGCCTGTATTCGCAGAACCCGCCGGTGCGGGACCTGCTGGACACCGAGACCTGCGACGACAAGCCCGACGAGATCTGGGTGGTGCGGATCAACCCGCAGGAGTACTCGCCGACCTCGTTGCGCGTCGGTCTCGAGGAGATCCGCGACCGGGAGAACGATCTGGCCGGCAACCTGTCGCTGAACCAGGAACTCGACCACATCCTCACCGTCAACCGGTGGATCGACAAGTACGGCAACGACGCCCCGCCCCTGACGGACCGCAAGACCGTCGTGGTCCGCACGATCAAGATGAGCCGGGACTCGGCGTGGACGCTGGACCACGCCTCGAAACTCGACCGGAGTCCGCGGCACCTGGCGGCGTTGCGGGCCGAGGGCACGGAACTCACCGAGCGGTGGCTGGCCGACTGGCGCGCGGCCGGCGACGGCTTCCCCCGGTACCCGGCCGACGCCCGGTATACGTAAGGCCGGCATGTGCCGGACCTCGCTGTAGGTTTTCGCGGAACTTGTCATCTATGGGCGGCCGGTCGGTGCCACAGCGGTGTGAACCAGGCGCTGCCGGAGTGCTGTGATCCTGCCTGCGTGGATCCTGCCTGCCCGCCCGTGGTGGCGTCACGTTCAGGACACGCCGCGCCCCGGTTCGTCCGGCGAAATCGCGTGTGCTGCTTCTGGGCTGTGCGTGCGTGTCGGAGGTCACGCCACTTCCCACCCTCCAGGAACGAGGTCGTCACGATGGTCCACCGCTTCTCCGGCAACCGATTCCGTCCGAATGTCGTCCGGGGCACCGCGCTCACCGCAGCCGTGGCGCTGAGCGTGCTCGTCGGCCCGGGCGCCGCCACCGCCGCCGTCGACAACGCCCGCGTGCTGCCCCTCGCGGACGGCAACGCGATCGAGGTGTTGCAGGCCGACACCTCCATCCAGGGCGTTCTCCCGCTCGACAGCTCCCCGCTCAGTGTCGAGTTCTTCCACGACGGTTCCGCCACCGTGAACATCACCGGGCCCGGTGCCGCCGACTACACCGGCACCAAGCTCACCCTCGGATATCAGATCGGCTACCCGGTCGCGGTGCCCGGTGCGGTGGTGCACATCTTCACCCCCAGCCTGGACTGGGAGGTCGGCAACGAGGTGGGCGTCAACGTCGAACTGGCACCCGAATTCGCGCTGGGCCTCGACGCGAGCACCGGCGCGACGATCGGCGGCTCGATCATTCCCGAGCAGGAGATCGAGGTCGAACTCGCCCCCGGCGGCATCACCGAGGTCGCCATCGTCGAGGATCACGAGTTCGACGGGGATTCGGTCACCGTCCGGATCGCCGGCGTACACGGCTCGGTCTCCGGTGCCGTCGGGCCGGTGACGGTCCGGCCGTTCGCCCGCGCGATCACCGCCAACAACGACACCGTGGTCACCTACGGCGTCCCGCAGCGCCTCAACTGACGGACTCCGTCGGTGGTGGCCCTGGATCCCAGCGGGTCACCACCGACGGAGGCGGAGGCGATGCTCATCGGCGTGTGACCGAGCGTTGACGTCGATCTTCTACCGTGCACTGCCGTGGCGATGACGCTGATCGACGACACCTACCGGATTCTCGATGTCGCCCCTGAGGGGGACGCGGTCCGCATCCGCCCGGACGACTCTCAGGCCTTCGAGCGGGCCCACTTGCGGGCACCCGCTGCCGGCCGAAGCCGCCGTCTGCCGCCGGAGCCCCCAACGGCCGGCGACGGCGCCGAACATCTCGGTGAACGCGAGGCGCGCGCCTGCGATTCTTCGCCGAGCCCCGAACCGGCTCGGCCGGCTCGCCGCAGCCCTGTGCCACCGCGACGAGCGGCTCCGCGGATTCGGCGCGGTTGCCGGCACCGACCTCCTCGAGGTAGCTCACTACGCGCTCGCCGCCACCGTCCACTCGGCTGGGCCGTCCTGCAGTTGCCGATACCGAAGCAGAGAACCACACCGTCAGCCCGGCGGGCGCAGGGCGGCGAACTCGTCGGTGACGCGCAGGCGCGACTCGGTGAAGCGGAACAGTGCCGGGGGACGGCCGCCGGCACGCCCCGGCGGGGCGGTGGTGCCGGTGGGGGTCAGGACGTCGCGGCGCTTGAGCACGCGCTGCAGGTTCGTGGCATCCACCTGGTATCCGAGTGCCGCGCAATAGATCTCACGTAGCGTGGACATGGCGAACTCGGCGGGGGCCAGCCCGAAGGCGATGTTGGTGTACGAGAGCTTGGCGGCCAGGCGGGTGCGTGCGTTCTCGACCATGACCCCGTGGTCGAAGGACATCGCCGGCAGGTCCGACACGGGATGCCAGGCGGTGTCCTCGGGCAGGTGGGGATCGGAGGTGATCGGCACCAGCCCGAGGTAGGTCGAGGCGATCGTGCGCGGTCCCGGCACCCGGTGCGGATCGGAGAACACCGAGAGCTGCTCGAGGTGCGCCACCTCGCGCACGTCGACCTTCTCGGCGAGCTGGCGACGGGCGGAGGTGGTGAGGTCCTCGTCGTCGCGGAGGCGGCCGCCGGGCAGCGACCAGGTGCCCGCCTCCGGGTCGAGGGCGCGCTGCCACAACAGCACCCCGAGCTCGGTCTTCGTGCCGCCCTGGGTGTCCGGAAATCGGCGAACCTGGAACACGACGATGAGCACTTCGTGAAGGGTGCTACCATGTGTCATGTTTTCGATCCTAAGTCGAAAACCCCCGAATACGGAAATCCGGGCAAAGCCCGCCCGGTGCACGGCGAAGGAGCAGGCCATGACCACTACGACGTGGGCGGGCGCGCACACCCCGATCCAGGACGGACCCGGCGGCTACACCGGCGTCGAGGCGACCCCGGAGTGGGCCGAGGAGATCCGGCGACTGGCGCGCGAACGCAACGCCACGCTGCTGGCGCACAACTACCAGCTGCCCGCCATCCAGGACGTCGCCGATCACGTCGGCGACTCCCTCGCCCTCTCGCGCATCGCCGCCGAGGCCGAGGAGGACACCATCGTCTTCTGCGGCGTGCACTTCATGGCGGAGACCGCGAAGATCCTCAGCCCCGCCAAGACGGTCCTCATCCCGGACGAGCGGGCCGGGTGCTCGCTCGCCGACTCGATCACCGCCGACCAGCTGCGCGAATGGAAGGCCGACCACCCCGACGCGGTCGTCGTCTCGTACGTCAACACCACCGCCGAGGTCAAGGGCCTGACCGACATCTGCTGCACCTCCTCGAACGCGGTCGACGTCGTCGCCTCCATCGACCGCGACCGCGAGGTGCTGTTCCTGCCCGACCAGTTCCTCGGCGCCCACGTCAAGCGCGTGACCGGCCGGCAGAACATGCACATCTGGGCGGGCGAGTGCCACGTGCACGCCGGGATCAACGGCGACGAGCTCGCCGCCAAGTCCAAGGCGCACCCCGACGCCGAGCTGTTCGTCCACCCCGAGTGCGGCTGCGCCACCTCCGCGCTGTACCTCGCCGGTGAGGGCTTCGTCGCCGACGACAAGGTCAAGATCCTGTCCACCGGCGGCATGCTCGACGCGGCCCGCGCCACCGGCGCCAAGCAGGTCCTCGTCGCCACCGAGGTGGGGATGCTGCACCAGCTGCGCAAGGCGGCGCCCGGCGTGGACTTCCAGGCCGTCAACGACCGCGCGTCCTGCCCCTACATGAAGATGATCACTCCGGCCGCGCTGCTGCGCTGCCTGCAGGAGGGCAAGGACGAGGTCCACGTCGACCCGGCCGTCGCCGAGCGGGCCCGGCAGTCGGTGCAGCGGATGATCGCGATCGGCAACCCCGGCGGCGGGGAGTGACGATGTCCTCCGGCGTCGGCGCGGGTCGAGCGGAGCGGCGGGACACGATCCGCTGGGAAGCCCGCGCCGACCTCGTGGTGGTCGGGGGCGGCGTGGCCGGCCTCACCGCCGCCCGCGCCGCGTCCCGGCGCGGACTGCGGGTGCTGACCGTCAGCAAGGGCGGCCCCACCGACACCGCCACCCAGTACGCGCAGGGCGGCATCGCCGTCGTCGCCCCGGGGCCGGCGGATTCCGTCGACTCCCACGTCGCCGACACCTGCGCCGCCGGCGCCGGCCTGTGCGACGAGACGGCCGTGCGGTCCATCGTCTCCGGCGGGCAGGACGCCGTCGCGGCCCTCACCGACCTGGGAGCCGTGTTCGACCGCGGCCGTGACGGCGGCATCGCCCGCACCCGCGAGGGCGGCCACAGCACCCGCCGCATCATCCACGCCGGCGGCGACGCCACCGGTGCCGAGATCCAGCGTGCCCTGGGCGCGGCCGGACTGCCGGTGCTCTTCGGTGCCGCCGCCGCCCGCGTCCTCACCGACACGCGCGGCGTCACCGGCCTGCTCGTCCTCGACGACCGGGGCCTCGGTGTCGTCCACACCCCGGCCGTGCTGCTGGCCACCGGCGGCCTCGGGCAGCTGTACGCGTGCAGCACCAACCCGCCCGGCGCCACCGCCGACGGTATCGCGCTGGCCCTGCACGCCGGTGCCGCCGTCGCCGACCTCGAGTTCGTCCAGTTCCACCCGACCGTGCTGTTCGCGGCCGGATCCGTCGGCCGCCGCCCGCTCGTCAGCGAGGCCGTGCGCGGCGAGGGTGCCCGCCTCGTGGACAGTGCCGGCCGCCCGGTCACCGCCGGGGTGCACCCCCTCGGCGACCTCGCGCCGCGCGACGTCGTCTCCCGTGCCATCGCCACCCGGCTCGCCGAGCTCGGCGACGACCACGTTCTGCTCGACGCCCGGCACCTGGACGGGTTCGCGCGGCGCTTCCCGACCGTCACCGCCTCCCTGGCGCAGGTGGGCCTGGACCCGGCCCGCGACCTGATTCCCGTCGCTCCGGCCGCGCACTACTCGTGCGGCGGGGTCGTCACCGACGTGTGCGGCCGCACCGGTGTGCCCGGGCTGTACGCGGCGGGCGAGGTCGCCCGCACCGGCCTGCACGGCGGCAACCGGCTCGCCTCCAACAGCCTGCTCGAGGGCCTCGTCGTCGGCGAGCGCGCCGGTCTGGCCGCGGCCGAGGAGCGCGGGGGGCTGCGCGTCGAGACCGCCGACGCCGACCTGCCCGTCCGGCCCCGCGCGGACCGGGCGGCGTTGCAGCAGCTGATGACCCGGCACGCCTCCGTCGTCCGCGACGCCGCCGGGCTCGCCGTCGCCGGGGCGGGCCTCACCGCCGCCCCGACCGGCCGGTGCACCGACGCGGCGGCGCTCGAGGACGCCGCGCTCACCGTCGCGGCCCGGGCCCTGACCCTCGCGGCCGGCGCCCGCACCGAGAGCCGCGGGTGCCACACCCGCGACGACCATCCCGAATCCGACCCCGCGCAGCGTCGCAGCCTCGAGACGCGTCTCGACGCCGACGGCGAGATCACGCTGCGCACACCACAACTCACAGGAGCACACTGAATGGCCAGCACCGAGCTGCCCGCCGGACTCGATCGGGACGAGACGCTCGCGCTGGTGCGCGTCGCCCTCGACGAGGACCTGCGCTACGGCCCGGATGTGACCACCGCCGCCACGGTGCCGGCCGACGCCGTGGCCACGGCGTCGGTGGTGCCGCGCAGCCCCGGCACCGTCGCCGGGATCGACATCGGTCTGCTGGTGCTCGACGAGGTCCTCGGTGCCGGCGACTACGAGGTGCTCGACCGGGCCGTCGACGGGCATCGCGCCGCGGCGGGGGAGGCGGTGCTCACGGTGCAGGCCCCCACCCGGGGCCTGCTCACCGCCGAGCGCACCATGCTGAACCTGATGTGCCACCTGTCCGGGATCGCCACCGCCACCGCGCAGTGGGTCGACGCCGTCGCCGGCACCGACGCGAAGATCCGCGACAGCCGCAAGACGCTGCCGGGCCTGCGGGCGCTGCAGAAGTACGCGGTGCGGGTCGGCGGCGGTGTCAACCACCGGATGGGTCTCGGCGACGCCGCGCTGATCAAGGACAACCACGTCGTCGCCGCCGGTTCGGTGGTCGCGGCGCTGCGGGCCGTGCGGGCCCAGGCCCCCGACCTCGAGTGCGAGGTGGAGGTCGACAGCCTCGAGCAGTTCGACGAGGTGCTCGCCGAGAACGTCGAGCTGATCCTGCTCGACAATTTCCCGCTGTGGCAGACGCAGATCGCGGTCCAACGGCGCAACACGCACGCGCCGCAGACCCGCCTCGAGTCCTCCGGGGGCCTGACCCTCGACGTGGCCGCGGACTACGCCCGCACCGGGGTCGACTACCTCGCCGTCGGCGCGTTGACCCACTCGGTGACCGTCCTCGACCTCGGTCTCGACATGTGACGCCACGCCGGGGCCGCGCTTGGCACCGGCCGCATCGATCGCGTACAACTGGCTACGTATCCGCCGCCGTGAGGCACCTCACGGCGGCGGCGCGCGTCCGGCGGGTCACAGGGGGTCCGCCACTAACCAGTTCCCCGTCGCCGGGGAACGGAGAGACCTCGCATGCGTTTGCCGATGTCCCCGATCGACTCGATGTTCCTGCTCGGCGAGTCGCGCGAGCATCCCATGCACGTCGGGGGGCTGATCCTGCTGCAGCCGCCGCCGGGCGGCGACGCCCGTTCCCTGCGCGCGCTGTTCGACGCGGCCCTCGCCGGTGACGACGTCGCGCCCCTGTGGCGCCGGCGCGCGGTCCGTTCCCTCGCCACCCTGGGGATGTGGGCGTGGGAGGACGACCCGCACTTCGACCTCGAACACCACGTCCGTCGCGACGCCCTGCCACGCCCCGGGGGCATCGCCGAACTGCGCGCCCTGGTGTCGCGGCTGCACAGCACCCTCCTCGACCGCAGCCGGCCGCTGTGGGAGATGCACCTGATCGAGGGCCTCGCCGACGGGCGGTACGCGATCTACACGAAGATCCACCACGCCCTCGCCGACGGTGTCGGCGCGATGCGGCTGCTGCACCGGGCCCTGAGCTCCGACGCGGACCGCACCGACATGCCGGCGCCCTGGGCGCGCTTCCCGTCCGCCGACCCGCCGCACTCCGCGGTCGGGACCGCGCTCGACCTGCCGAGCATGACCGTGCGGGCCGTGCGCGGCGTCGTCGACGAGGCCGCCGGGATGGTGCCCGCGCTGGTGGGGACCGTGGACCGGGCCCTGCGGGGCCGCGGCGGCGCGGTGTCGCTCACGGCGCCGCGCACGATGCTCAACGTGTCCATCGCCGGTGGCCGCCGCTTCGCCGCGCACGACTGGTCGCTGACGCGGCTGCGGCGCGTCGCCGAGGCCGCCGGCGCCACCGTCAACGATGTCGTCCTCGCGATGTCCGCGGGAGCGCTGCGCGCCTATCTGCTCGACCACGAGGCCCTGCCCGACGATCCGCTCGTCGCGATGGTGCCGGTGTCGCTGCGTCGCGGGAAGACCACCGAGGGCGGCAACGACGTGGGCGTGCTGATGTGCCCGCTCGCCACCCACGTCGACGATTCGGCGGCCCGCCTGGCCGCCATCCGGGACGCGATGGTCGACGGCAAGGAGTCCATGCGGGGCCGGTCCCAGACCGCGCTGCTGGCCACGAGCGCTCTCGGCATGGCTCCGCTCGCGGTCGGGGTGCTCACCGGCAACCGGGCCGTGGTGCGGCCGCCGTTCAACGTGATCGTCTCCAACGTGCCGGGCCCGGTCGAGCCGCTGTACTGGAACGGCGCCCGCGTCGACGCCCTGTACCCGCTGTCGGTGCCGGTCGACGGGCAGGCCCTGAACATCACCTGCACCAGCACCGACGACCGGATCGCGTTCGGGCTCACCTCGTGCAGCCGCAGCGTCCCGCAGCTCGATCGCCTGATCGCGCACCTCGACGACGAGCTCGCCGCGCTCGAACGCACCGTCGGGGTGGCGGGCGCCGACGGCGATCGGTGAGGCTAGGCTCGCCGGCGTGACTTCCTTCGACGCCGCCGTCGTCGCGGCCGTGACCGGGCACATGAACGACGACCACGCCGACGACAACCTGCTCGTGGTCCGCGCGTTCGCGGAACCCACGGCGGGCGCCGCCCGCATGACCGGCGTGCACACCGAGTTCGGCGAGTGGGTCGTCGAGGTCGGCGGCATCGAGACGACGGTGCGGGTGCCGTGGCTCGAGCCCGTCTCCGACCGGGCGGGGATCCGCACCGCGGTGGTCGCCCTGTATCACGCCGCGTGCGAGCGGCTCGGGGTGGCGCCGCGGCCGCACTGACCGGCCGTTATGCCGCGGTGGCCGCGCGGCGCACGGTGGCCAGGAACGCGGCGGCCGTGAAGAACAGCCCGGAGAACACCCGGCCCGTGATGCGCTGCTGGCGCGGCGAGCGCATCAGCGTCAGCACCCGCGCCGCCAGGCCCGTGTAGCCGGTCATGACGATCATGTCGACGGTCACCATCGTCGCCGCGATGATCAGGTACTGCCGCAGCAGCGGGGCTGCGGGATCGAGGAACTGCGGCAGCACGGCAAGCATGAACACCACCGCCTTGGGGTTGCTCGCGTTGACCAGGAACCCGCGCGCCACCAGCGCCGGCGCCGAGCCGAGTCCCGGCGCCGCGCCGGGGTCGACCTCGGTGGGGCGAGTGCGCCACTGGCGCACCCCCAGGTACACGAGGTAGGCCACGCCGAACCACTTGATCACCGTGAATGCCGCCGCGGACCCGGCGAGGACCGCGCCGACGCCGGCGGCGACCACCACGATCTGCAGCAGCAGGCCGAACTGCAGCCCGACGATGTTCCACCAGCCGCGCCGCAGTCCGTGGGCGAGGCCCGAGGACATGGACGCGATCGCGCCGGCGCCGGGGGAGAGGCTGATCACCCAGGCGGCGCCGAGCAGGGCCACCCACGTCTGCCAGGTCATCGGGCGATTCTACGACCGGGCCGGGCCGGTCAGCCCGGCACCGGCACCGGCCACGGCTCACCGGTGACGGCCCGGTAGGCGTCGACCCCGTCGGTGGGACGGCGCGTCAGGTTCGGATCCGTGCGCACGTCGACGGTATACAGGCCGAAACGTGGTGTGTAGCTTCCCCATTCGTAGTTGTCGGTGATCGACCAGTAGTTGTACCCGAAGACGGGGGCGCCGTCGGCCGCGGCGCGGCGCATCCGGTCGACGTGCTCGCGCAGGTGTCGCGCCCGGGTCCAGCCGTCGGCGCGGGGCGCCCCGTCGGCGGTGGGCATTCCGTTCTCCACGACGTACAGCGGCAGCCCCGGGAAACGGCGGGTGTAGTGCATCAGCGCCTCGTACATCCCGTCGGGATGCGGGACGATCGAGGCGAAGTCGTCGGTGAGCGCGTGGATCGCGCTCGGGTTGGCGAGGGTGGCTCCGTAGTAGTAGTCGAGCCCGAGGAAGTCGAGGGTGTCGCGGACCCGGTCGACGAACAGGGCGTCGAGTCCGGTCTGCACCCCGGGGATGTACGCGGCGTTGGACGTCACGCGCGCGCCCGGGTCCAGTTCGTGGATCCGGGCGTAGATCGAGCGGTGCGCGGCGACCAGGGCGTCGAACATGCGGGGGACGTCGGCAGCGTCGATCCCGCCGAAGGCGAGTTCCTTCTGGACGTAGATCGTCGGTTCGTTGATCGTCACCCACATCGCGCCCAGCCCGGCGTACCGGGCGACGACCTGCTCGGCGTTGGCGAGCCATGCCCCGACCGTGGCGGGATCGCGCCAACCGCCGCGGTCGGCGATCCACCCGGGGTACACCCAGTGGTCGAGGGTGATCATCGGGATCATGCCGTGCCCGCGCACCGTCGCGACGACGTCGTCGTAGTAGCGCAGTTCGGCCTCGTCCCAGCCGTGCGGGGTGGGCTGGATGCGGGACCATTCGACCGAGAACCGGAACACGTCCACCCCGAGGTCCGCGGCCGCGGCGATGTCCTCCCGGTAGCGGTGACGGAAATCCACCGAGGTGCCGACGAGTTCGTGGGTGCGGCCCGACGCGGCGTACCTGGTCCAGTTGCTGTCCGGCGGGGAGCCTTCGGATTGGAAGCCGGAACTCGACACGCCCCACAGGAACCCGTCTCCCGCGGCGTGGGCGGGCGGGGAGGACCCCGCCGCGGCGGCGGCCGCGAGGGCGGCCGTCAGCACCACGGCGGCAGCAGCCCTCCGTACCGCCGCGACGGCGGTCCTCATCGGGAGTGCGCGGCGATCCCGGCCGCAAGCCGAGGCCACAGCTCGGTGAGGGCGCGCCGGCCGACGAACAAGCCGAGGTGGCCGGCGTCGACGTCGTGCACCGTGATGTCGCCGGCGGGTGTGCTGACGTGGTCGGCGAGGGCGAGGACCTGTCCCGGTGGCACCACGAGGTCGTGCCGGCCGAGGACGATGTGCACGGGGCACTCGATCGCGGCCAGGTCCACCGGACCGGCCGCGGTGGTGACGGCCCCGGCGACGAGGTCGTTGCCGACGAACAGGTGCTCGAGGATCCACGTGCGGAATGCGGCGGGGATCTCCTGGCGCCAGAGGAACCACCGTCGTTCGTCGATCGCCTGTCCGAGGGTGTCGGGGTCGTTCAGCAGGCCCAGCAGTTCGAGGCTGCGCTGGACCTCGCTCACCGGGTCGGTGGGCAGCACCCCGAACAGCCGAGAGGCGTCGTACCACAGGTTCAGCACGGACGCGGACACCGAGCGTGGCACGTGTTCGAGGGCGCCGGCACCGGGACGGTCGGCGTGGAAGTCGATCGGGGCCCCCGCGACGGTGAGGCTGTGCACGGTCCGCGGATGCAGTGCGGCGTGCATCGCCGCGAGCCAGCCACCCTGGCTGCCGCCGACCAGGTTGACCCGTCCGCCGAGCAGTTCGACGGCCTCGGCGAGGACGGCGAGATGGTCGTCGAGGGAGGCGCCGTCGGTGACCGGGCCGGCGGGCGCCCAGTCCAGGCAGTACAGCCGCGACAACCCGCCGCTGCGCAGGGCGGAGACCTGGCTGCGGTCGGGGGAGAGGTCGACGATGCACGAGTGCGATCCGGACTGCGGCGGCAGCAGCAGGGTGGGGAC